>NZ_JBBWFK010000010.1:0-157438 GCF_052353105.1 Vibrio sp. YIC-376 | reverse complement strand
TGTAGTGGTTTAATGATCCCGGACACCAAATTAGGTGGTAAAGTCTCCACCATAAATGAGGTGTTCCATGACAAAACGACAACGACGTACATTTTCTGCTGAATTCAAAATGGATGCTGCAAGCTTGGTGCTTGACCAAGGATATTCGGTACCTGAAGCAGCACGCTCCATGGATGTTGGTGAAACAGCTTTACGACGTTGGGTCGACCAACTCAAGATTGAGCGTGGTGGTACAACTCCGGCGGCCAAGGCCCTTACGCCTGAACAACAAAAAATCCAGGAATTAGAAGCCAGAATTAGTCGATTAGAAAGAGAGAAAGCCATACTAAAAAAGGCCACCGCTCTCTTAATGTCGGACGAACTCGAACGTTCTCGTTAATTGATCAGTTAAGGGAGCATGAGTCGGTCAAGATGCTTTGCGAACTGTTCAATGTGGCTTCTTCCTGTTACTACGAGTTTAAACAGAGAAAGCCGGACGCTAATCGCATTCGGCTAGCAAGCCGAATTAAAGAGCTCTTCAACATGAGCCGAGGTGCTGCTGGCAGTCGTGCCCTTGTATCCATGTTACGTTCAGAAAACATCGACATCGGGCGATTTAAGGTGCGGAAGATAATGCAAGAAGCCGGTCTGATGAGCAAACAGCCAGGCTCGCATCGATATAAGCAGGCCAAATCAGAGCGGTTGGATATCCCGAATCTGCTGAAGCGTGAATTCTCTGTGGTTGCTCCAAATCGAGTGTGGTGCGGTGACATTACTTATATCTGGTCAGGTTCTAAGTGGAGTTATCTCGCCGTGGTACTTGACCTCTTTAGCCGGCGCGTCGTGGGTTGGTCTCTATCGGATAAGCCTGATGCTAAATTAGCTTCTAAAGCCCTAGATATGGCCTGGGAGCAAAGGGGGCGGCCTCAGAACGTGATGTTCCATTCAGACCAGGGATGCCAGTACAGCAGTCGTAAGTTTCGTCAAAGACTTTGGCGATATCGCATAACCCAAAGCATGAGTCGTCGAGGTAACTGTTGGGACAACGCTCCAATGGAGAGGCTATTTAGAAGCCTAAAAACTGAATGGGTACCAGCAACGGGTTACTTGACCCAAACTCAAGCGAAGAAAGATATCAGCTACTATTTGATGGACTACTATAATCGGCAACGGCCTCATCAAGCCAATGATGGGCTGTCGCCAGTCAATGCCGAAAATCGGCTTAAATCTGTGTCCGGAATTTGTTGACCACTACAAAGCGCTCCGTATTCCAAAGCAACAAGCACCTGAGCTTACGTTTAGCACTGAACTTACCGCAGACACTTCTAGCACCTAGGACCCTAGCCACCTAGGACCTTTCATTACCTGTATTCCGTAAGCGAAGCGCTCCGTATTCCAAAGCAACAAACACCGGAGCTTGCGTTTAGCACTGAACTAACCACATACACGCCTAGGGCCTAGAACCTAATACCTAGGATCCTTTCTTTTACCCAATAAAAAACCCAACTCGAAAGTTGGGTTTTTCAATTCGTAAAAGAGTCAGAAACCAATTATTTGATTTTTGCTTCTTTGTACATAACGTGCTGGCGTACAACTGGATCAAATTTCTTGATCTCAAATTTGCCTGGCATGTTACGCTTGTTCTTATCAGTTGTGTAGAAGTGGCCTGTACCTGCAGAAGATACTAGACGGATTTTCTCACGAACGCCTTTCTTTGCCATTGCTTATTTCCTCTTAAACGTTTTCGCCACGTGCACGGATATCAGCAAGAACAGTATCAATACCTTTCTTGTCGATGATGCGCATACCTTTAGCAGATAGACGTAGTTTAACAAAACGTTTTTCGCTCTCTACCCAGAAACGATGAGTTTGTAGGTTCGGCAGAAAACGACGCTTAGTAGCATTTCGTGCGTGTGAACGGTTGTTACCCGTTACTGGACGCTTACCAGTTACTTGGCATACTCGTGACATGAATGTCTTCTCCAAAATCGTTTCAGCTCGATATCAACCTTGGTGGCCGAACCTCTCTATCTCTCGAAAAGAAGTTAGAGGTTAAGAACCGCTATGGAAAATCCATACAAGGCTATCAAAGGTCGCGCATTATACTAACTTGACATGCATTGCTCAAGACCCGAACAGATCCTTTTTACAGGTTTTCGTGATCTTTTTTTAGACAGCAGGTTTTTCTAGCAGTCCAAGCTGAATTCAGTTTAAAATTTAGTGGCGTGGATAATAGCAGATTTTTTGCAACTAACAACCTAAAAAACGCTCAGTTATATCCATCCTCTTTCAGCAAAAGAGACACTTTCCCCATCACCGATGACGAAATGGTCCAAAATTCGTATATCCACCAGTGCTAAAGCATCGATTAAACGGCGCGTAATTCTTCTGTCAGACTGACTTGGCTCTGCGACACCGGATGGATGATTGTGGGCTAATATCAGTGCTGCTGCGTTGTGATGTAAGGCGCGCTTCACCACCTCTCGCGGATAAACCGACGCCGCATCCAGTGTTCCTTCAAATAAAATCTCATCTTTTATTACTCTGTGCTGATTATCGAGGAAAAGAATATAAAAAGCCTCTCTTTGCCGATCTCTTAAAATAGAAGAGAGATACAGTTTGGTTTGTTCCGGGCTAGTCAAGGCATCGCCACGCTTTAAAGTTTCGGCTAAATAACGCTGAGTCATCTCAAGCACAGCTTGCAACTGGACATATTTCGCTTGTCCTAACCCTTTATGCTGGCAGAACTCTTTCTCTGATGCCGAAAACAACTGCCTGAGCGAGCCAAAGTCCCGAATAAGGAAGTCCGCCAACTCAATCACATTCATCCCCTGCGTGCCTGTCCGCAGAAATATCGCCAGTAATTCAGCATCAGTCAGCGCTTGGGGCCCTCTATTGAGAAGCTTTTCTCTGGGCATCGACTCATTCGGTAAAGATTTGAGTATCATCGACTGTCTCTCTGAAGGTAAGAATCCCTATTCCACAAAACAAAAAGCGAAAGTCGAGGATGACTTTCGCTTTTTTGGTTCTGTTTTGATTTTCTGTGTAATTTAGTAGTTCATCAGAGTTTAAAATTACCAACCAGATCGTTAATCTCGGTTCCGGATTGCGACAGCTTGGTGCTGATCGCTTCCGCATGCTGCAGGGTATCGGTAATGTTATTGACGATCTGTTGAATCGCGACCAAGTTATGATTGATATCTTCAGCGACCGCACTCTGTTCTTCCGCTGCCGAAGCGGTCTGAATTCCCATCTCCCTGATGGTGCCAATAGAGTCGTGAACATTCGAAAGAGATTGCTGGATCAGCGCCGACTCTTCTGCCGTTTTCACTCCGCGCTCCTGACTAGCAGACATGGTGGTCACGGCACGCGAAACGCCGCTTCTCAACTGTTTCAACATGTCGCCAATTTCATGGGTGCTGTTTTGCGTGCGGCTGGCAAGCGAGCGAACTTCATCGGCAACTACCGCGAAACCTCTTCCTTGCTCACCTGCTCGCGCTGCTTCAATCGCCGCGTTCAACGCCAGCAAGTTAGTTTGTTCAGCAATCTCTCCAATCACATCCAGTACTTTGGTAATTTGATCCGTCTGCTGGCTCAGCTCAGAAATAGCATCTGATGTGCTGTTAATTTCCGCAACCAAGTCGGTGATCCCGTCAATAGCCTGCTCAACTTCACGCTGCGCTTCGGTCACTTGACTGTTTGCATCCTCGATCGCCTCTGCGGTCGCGCTGGTATTACTTGCCACCTCTTTTGCGGTCATACTCATTTGCGTTACCGCAGTCACCACCTTATCGGTTTCCAGACAGTGGTTCTGCATCTGGTCACTGGCTGTGATGGTTTTGTCATTCAGCTCTTCAGAAACACTCTGTACTGTAGATGCCGAACGATGAATATCTGTCATTAACGGATGCAGCTTATCCATGAATTCATTAAATGCTGCAGCCAGTTCACCCACTTCATCTTTACTTTCTACTTTCAGTCGAGCGGTTAAATCACCACCGCCAGCAGCAACATCTTTAAGAGAATTGGCCACATACTGCAAAGGCTTGATGCCTTTAGAAACGACGATACTAGTCAGGATACTGGTAAAAATGAGGCCAATGACCGAGATCATCACGGCAAATAAAGTGTTTTGATTCAGCTCCTGAGTACGTAATTCCCGCTGCATGGCAACCTGTTGGTCGATATCATCAATGTAAATTCCAGTACCGAGAACCCAGTCCCATTCCGGTAAATACTCTGCGTAACCTAACTTAGGCGCTTGTGCGTCGATGGTTGGCTTGTGCCAAGAGAAAGACAAAAAACCATCGCCCTGTTTCGATGAGTCAATTAAGCCAGCAATTACTGCCACGCCATTTTCATCTTTAAGGTTGTACAGGTTTTTGCCTTCTAGTGATGGTTTAATGGCATGCAACGTATTCACGCCTTTGGAGTTATAAGCAAAGAAGTAGCCATCGCTTTCAAAGCGCATTGCCTTCAAGATTTCTTTCGCGGCTTCTTTGTTACTGCCATTTACGTCAGAGTCATAAAGCGGCTTAATCGCTGTTACCCCCATCATCATGTAGGCTATCAGCTCTTTCTTGCGCGTTTCTAATAACTCTTGTCTATCGCGAACCAGCTCCTCTTCTAAGCTCTTACTACTATTGATGTAATACACCACAGAGATCAATGTGGTGATCAACAGTAAGGGAATTAAAGTGATCAGCAGCAATTTATTTCGACTTTTTAATACCATGGATTATGACCTTATTTTCCTTTCAATCATTCAAACTAGGCTCAAATTTGCCGTGAAGTATGCGTAATTTTTATAGCTGCTCAATCGAATACTATTCCAAGTTTGATTTCGATTAGTTTCTGATTAGAAATATAACTTTAGAGCGTTTAGCTGGTCCCAATCCAAGCAAAATAACGCCATTGCACTACAAGATCTTGCGAAGTAATTTGATGAAGAAATGCAATCAGTGAAACTCGTGCAAGGGAGGGCTGAACCAGCATCTCGAGGTTATTTTGGGTTATACGGGTGGCAGAAGTTTGAGTTGTGATAAACTCGTCACCAGTAAATTTGGAGATCTCACATGCAAACACTAGCAGGAAAGAAAATTCTACTCGGCATGAGTGGCGGTATTGCCGCGTATAAATGTGCGGAGCTAACCCGTCGCCTCATAGAAAGAGGTGCAGAAGTACACGTCGTGATGACCAAGGCAGCCAAGGAGTTTATTACTCCGCTCACCATGCAAGCGGTTTCTGGTCATCCAGTCTCTGACAGCTTATTCGATCCCGCAGCAGAAGCTTCCATGGGACACATTGAGTTGGCAAAATGGGCAGATTTGGTTCTGCTTGCGCCAGCTACCGCAGATTTGATTGCTCGTCTGGCGGCAGGGATGGGTAACGACCTAGTGACTACCTTAGTGTTAGCCACTGATTCGCCAGTCGTGGTATCTCCGGCAATGAACCAACAGATGTATAGTAATGTGGCAACACAAGAGAACATCGCAACCTTGGCTCGCCGTGGTATGCACATCTGGGGGCCTGGTGCTGGCGAACAAGCATGTGGTGATGTTGGTCCAGGCCGTATGTTAGAACCAATGCAACTGGTGCACCTATGCGAGCAGTTTTTTCAGCCTAAAGTGCTCGAAGGCAAATCCGTATTAATCACAGCAGGTCCAACCCAAGAAGCCATTGACCCTGTGCGTTACATCACCAATCATAGTTCTGGCAAAATGGGCTATGCACTGGCGAGTGCGGCAGCGCAAATGGGCGCGAAAGTTACACTGGTTAGTGGTCCGGTGAGTTTGAACACACCCGCTGGTGTTGAGCGTATTAGCGTCTCAAGCGCTCAAGACATGTTTGATGCTGTGATGGAGCATGCCACCAGCCATGATGCATTTATCAGCTGCGCAGCGGTTGCTGATTACCGCCCTGAAGAAATCGCGTCTCAAAAGTTGAAAAAGACCGAAGACAACGATCAGATGGTCATCAAAATGGTAAAAAACCCTGATATTGTTGCATCGGTTGCCGCAATGACTGACAAGCGCCCATTTACTGTTGGCTTCGCCGCTGAAACTAATAACGTTGAAACTTATGCGCGCGGTAAATTAGTGAAGAAAAACCTCAACATGATCTGCGCCAACGACGTGTCGGTTGAAGGTCAGGGATTCAACAGCAATGACAACGCGATTACCCTTTTCTGGCCAGAAGGTGAACTCGCTCTCGCTTTAGAATCAAAAGAAGCATTGAGTTTTAAAATCCTCGAGAAAATGCACGCATTAATGTAATTAGTGCTCATTTTTTGCTAAAACTTGGCGAAAATTTAGTACAACCATGACAATTGAGGGTGTTATATCTCCCAATCCACCCTCAGTAGTCTAGTTTGATCCAACGTAGCGTCTTATAATCCCCTCCGCTCAACTTTGTATTTTGAAAGGAAATAACTAATGGCCGGCAGTAAAAAATCCAATCGTCGTGAAGAAATCTTGCAAGCTTTGGCAGAGATGCTTGAATCGACAGAAGGCGCTTCACGCATTACTACGGCAAAACTGGCGAAACAAGTTGGTGTTTCAGAAGCGGCGCTCTACCGCCATTTCCCAAGTAAAGCTCGTATGTTCGAGGGTTTGATCGAATTCATCGAAGAAGCATTAATGACGCGCATCAACCGCATTCTGGATGACGAAAAAGATACCTTAGAGCGCATTCGTATGGTGATGCACCTGATTCTGGTCTTCTCTGAACGTAACCCAGGATTGACGCGCATTCTTTCAGGTCATGCTTTAATGTTTGAGAATGAGCGTCTGCGTGATCGAATCAATCAGTTGTTCGAGCGTATTGAAACTCAACTGCGTCAGATCCTGCGCGAACGTAAAATTCGTGAAGGTAAATCCTTCCCGGTAGAAGAACGTATTCTTGCGGCGCAGATTTTAGGACAAGTAGAAGGCAGCCTTAACCGCTTTGTTCGCAGCGACTTCAAATACCAGCCTACTGCAAACTTTGACGAATATTGGGCACTGCTCAGCGCACAAATTAAGTAGAGATTATGAGTAAAGACAACCACATGCAGCCAGAGTTTTCTCTTTCCCTTCTTCACCCACGAAACTGGGGAGTGTGGATTGGGTTTGGTCTACTGGCGATCATCGTCAATATTCTCCCGTACCGCTTGCTACTGTCATTAGGTCAGTCGCTGGGCAAACTGGGTATGCGTTATGGTAAAAAACGCGTTCACGTTGCAAAACGTAATCTGGAACTGGCTTTCCCAGATAAATCCCAAGAAGATATTGACCGTATCGTCACAGAAAACTTCAAAAATACCGGCATGGCGCTGATCGAAACAGGTATCACCTGGTTCTGGCCTACCTGGCGCTTCAAAACCCTGCTGATAGAAAAAGATCTCGGCGCACTGAAAGACAAAGCGGCAGAAGGCAAAGGTGTCCTGCTGTGCTGTGTGCATGCACTAAATCTGGAAATCACCGCACGCGCTTTTGCGGTCATGGGGCTGGCGGGTTACGGCGCATTTCGTCCGCACGACAACCCGGCTTATAACTTTATTCAGTACTGGGGACGCACCCATAACGGCAACAAACTGATTGATCGTAAAGACGTGAAAAAAATGATTCGCGTACTGCGTAGCGGTGAGCGCCTGTTCTACCTACCGGATCACGATTACGGCCGTAACAAGTCGGTGTATGTGCCATTCTTCGCAGTAGAAGACGCGTGTACGACCACTGGCACAAGCATTCTGGCTTACACCTCTAAGTGTGCAATCATTCCGGGCTCAGGCTTCCGTAATGACCAAGGTAAATACGAGATCATCGCAGACAAATGCATTGAAGCGGACTACCCGCAAAAAGATGAAGTCGCGGCAGCCGCATACATGAACAAGTATGTGGAAGAAGTCATCTTGCGCGCCCCTGAGCAATGGATGTGGCTGCATAAACGCTACAAAACCATGCAGGATGAAAACGTACCGAAAGGGATTCGTTATAGATAACCAAGATCCTAGGGGCTAGGATCCTAGGTTCTGGGTTCACTTGTTGAACGTTCGGTGCTTTATTCGACGTTTGTGCTTGTTGTTCGGGAATACAGATTACTGAATACAGAAAAGAATCCGTAATCCGTAATCCGTAATCCGTAATCCGTAATCAAAAATATAAGTTCCTAGGCCCTAGGATCCTAGACACCTAGGACCTTTTTACCTAGGTCCTTTCCTTTATTAAATCCCGTATTCCGCGCGGTACGCTTTTACTGCTTCCAGGTGCTCTGTCGCGTTACCTTTCTCTTCAAGGTAAGTGATAAGGTCGCCCAAGCTCACGATAGAGATCACCGCACAGCCGAAGTCACGCTCCACTTCCTGAATCGCAGAAAGCTCACCTTTGCCTTTTTCCTGGCGGTCGATAGCTACCAATACGCCTGCTAGGTCAGCACCATTCGCCTTGATGATTTCCATCGATTCACGAATCGCCGTACCTGCAGTGATAACATCATCAACCAGCATAATACGACCTTCCAGTGCTGAGCCTACTAAGCTGCCGCCTTCACCGTGATCTTTTGCTTCTTTACGGTTAAAACAGTATGGCGTGTCGATATCGTGGTGATCTGCCAATGCAACAGCCGTTGTCGTCGCGATAGGAATACCTTTATACGCAGGGCCAAATAGCACGTCAAACTCGATGCCTGAGTCTGCCAATGCTGCTGCGTAAAAACGACCAAGGCGAGCAAGGTCACGACCTGTATTGAAAAGACCAGCGTTAAAGAAGTAAGGGCTCTTACGGCCTGATTTCAAAGTAAACTCACCAAACTTAAGAACTTCTTTCTCAAGTGCAAACTCAATAAATTCACGCTGGTATGCTTTCATGGATTTCTCTCAATTGTCAGTGTGTGGATATAGGTATTTAGGTTCTAGGTTCTAGGTTCTAGGTTCTAGGTTCTAGGTTCTAGGTTCTAGGTTCTAGGTTCTAGAATAAGTAAAAAAATAGCTTCCTTTTTGGGGAAGCTATTTTTTAAATAATTAATTCTCTAACGCCGCCTTCTGCGCCGCGACGATCTCGCTAATGCCGACTTTCGCCGACTCTAGCAATGCCATCAGCTGCTCATGACTGAACGGTTCACCTTCTGCGGTGCCCTGGATTTCGATCATCTTACCTTCTTCGGTCATAACAACGTTCATGTCGGTATCGGCTGCTGAATCCTCTACATATTCAAGGTCACATAGCACTTCATCACCCAACAAGCCAACCGATACAGCAGCTACATGGCCTTTCATTGGATTAGCTTTTAATTTGCCATTATTTACCAGATGCTGGAATGCGTCGGCCAACGCAACGCTCGCACCACTGATTGAAGCAGTACGTGTGCCGCCATCAGCCTGAATAACGTCACAGTCAACAGTGATCATGAACTCGCCCATCGCTTGCAAATCAACAACAGCACGTAGGCTGCGCGCGATAAGACGTTGGATTTCCATGGTGCGGCCACCCTGTTTGCCATTTGTCGCTTCACGACGGGTACGAGAGTGTGTTGCACGTGGCAGCATGCCGTATTCTGCAGTTACCCAGCCTTTACCTTGGCCTTTCAGCCAGCGTGGTACAGATTCTTCGACGGTCGCATTACACAACACTTTGGTATTACCGAACTCCACTAATACTGAGCCTTCAGCGTAAGCGGTGTAGTTACGAGTAATTTTGATTGGGCGAACTTGGTCCGCCTTGCGATCGTTTGGACGCATGGGCATCTACCTTAAATATGAGGAGAAGACGATTTGATTGGGCGAAGATTATAGCGGAATCGATTCCGGATTCCTAGGTCACAAGTCATGCAATCGATGCGCATTTCCCCGCGACATTACTCTTCATCGCGCGCACCAATTTCTACTCCGTGATACACTCTCTAGGTAATTTTCAAAAATTGAAGACAGGAAAATTCGATGATTTACAGTATGACGGCGTATGCGCGCAAAGAAGTGAAAGGCGACTGGGGTTCAGCGGTATGGGAAATCCGCAGTGTAAACCAGCGCTATCTGGAAACTTACTTCCGCATGCCAGAACAGTTCCGAGCTTTAGAACCTTTACTACGTGACCGTTTTCGTAAGCGTCTTGCTCGCGGTAAAGTTGAGTGTAACCTTCGTTTTGAAGCCAACCCGGCAGCAAAAGGCGAGCTTAGCATCAACGAAACGCTGGCAAACCAAGTGATAAAAGCGGCAGAACAAGTGATGCACATGACTGGTGAACTTAGCCGCATCAACCCATTCCAGGTTATGCAATGGCCGGGCGTAATGGAAACACCTGAACAGGACATGGATGAAGTCAATAAGATCCTATTAAGTGCTTTTGATGAAGCATTGAGCGAGTTTATTGATGCACGTGGTCGTGAAGGCGACAACATGAAAGTGCTGATCGAACAACGTCTCGATGCAATTACCGCGGAAGTAGTAAAAGTGCGTGCGCGCATGCCAGAAATTCTGGAGTGGCAACGTGAGCGTCTGTTCTCGAAGTTTGAAGATGCCAAAGTCGAGCTGGATCCGTCTCGCGTCGAGCAAGAGCTGATCCTGTTAGCGCAGAAATCAGACGTCGCGGAAGAATTGGATCGTCTGGACTCTCACGTAAAAGAAACCAATAACATTCTGAAAAAAGGTGGCGCAGTTGGCCGTCGTCTGGATTTCATGATGCAGGAGTTCAACCGTGAATCTAACACGCTGGCATCTAAGTCTATCAGCACGGACATCACCGCTTCTGGCGTTGAGCTAAAAGTTCTGATTGAACAAATGCGTGAGCAGATTCAGAACATAGAATAAGTTTCCAGCCTATCTATGCACACCTTTAAAGCCCTTATTTATAAGGGCTTTTTCATGCCCCTGAGCTAAAATTCCTATTCAAAGCAATCAAAAAATCGAACAATAATTAAACTTTTTTTGATTAAATATTTGACACTAATCACACTAGTAGTAAAATACGCCGCGTTCTTAGACACTTACTATTAACAACGGTGAAAAAATGAACTCAGCACTTTTATCAATATTAGATGGCAAAAATAATTTTGAGCTAGGAAAAGTGTTAACGCCTTCAATCTCTGCTGCACTAATGTGCTTTTCTACTACAGCAGTGATTGGACTGTTAAGTCTAATTTCTATGGCATAGTTTATTGCCCGTCAGAATTAAAAGTAAAAAAGACGCTATGTGAAGCGTCTTTTTTATTTTCTGCAATTAACTGCTAAATACAGGGAGCAGATTTAGCATCGACATAAAATGGAACACTGCTGTCGCCACACCAAACAAAATCAATACACCAATCATCACATTGCCACCTGGCGCGACAAATCCTTCGTCACTATCCTCTAAGCGACGAGACTTACGAGCTAATAGTGCAGGAATCAGACAGGCCCACACGGTAGCCGCTGCACCTGCATATCCGATAGCGATAACGAAACCAAATGGAAAAAGTAAAGACAGGATGAGTGGTGGTAAGAACGTGACCAACCATGTTTTCGTGCGCCCTTGTTTGGTGTCTTCAAACTTGAATAAGTCAGCTAAGAAATCGAAAACGCCGAGTCCAACACCGATGAAAGAAGAAAGAATAGCAGCCATAGAGAAGGTGTTAATTGCACTAGCGACTTTGTCAGAGTCAATCGCGGAGCCCAGTGCAGAAAGTAATGCTTCAACGTTGCCACCCTGCGCAATCACTGGCCCAAATTCACTACGAGGAAGATTGCCGTAAATGCTCACCATCCATAAGAAGTAAAGTGTTAGAGCTATGGCTGTACCACCTAAGATGGCATTCTTTGCACGGTGCTCGCAACCATAGTAAGAACGCATACTTGCGACGGAATGATGGTAACCAAATGATGTCAGAGCAACTGGAAGCATCGCCATCGCATAAGGGGCATAGCTTGCTTCTTGATTGACGCGATCCAAAAGAATGGAAATATCGATATTTGCGGCTAAACCAGAGACACCGAAGATAAAGCTCAAGCCCATAAAAGCAATGAGAACTACGGAAATTCTATCGACTGCTCGAGTGGAATGCCATACGAAAAGGGAAAAGATCGCAACAAATAAAACTGAAGCTATTTTATTATTAATACCCAGAACACCTTCTAAAATTAAACCTGAAGAAGTGATATAGGCATATAATAAAATACCGCCAACGAAATATACGGCTAAATTATTAATACGGTTTACGTTATCACCCAACATATCTTTAGTAACTGTATTAAAAGATACTTTTAAATCATAACGTTTAAAGGCTTCCAACAACATCCAGCCAGATACTGTCATCATCACCATAGTAAAAGTAATTGCTATTAACGACCATGCGGTCCAAGCGCCTGCGCCTGCACTTGGTAAACCAAGCATTCCCGCCCCAACACAGACACTTGCGATAATACAAGATCCGCCGACTAAAGATGGACTATTTTCCATGACCATGTCTCTATAATTTGTTTTTAATTAGGGATATACAATAAGCCAACTCTTATAATTAAAACTTAATACTTTTTATAATATTATATTTATCGATAGGTAAGAATTTAGAACAGACGCGCCTCAATGTAGAAAAGAGGCGCGCTAATTATTTAATAATTTCTTTAATTACACTTCTTTTAGTCGAGCAGTGAAGTGACGCAATACTTGTGGCTCGTAAGTGAAATCCAGACCTTTCACGTTGGCCGCGTTTTCTTTCACTTTTTCGAATGCTTCGATAACAAAGTCCATGTGTGTTTGCGTATACGTTGCACGAGGAATTGTTAGGCGTAGTAGTTCAGCCGGACATTCATGTTGCTTACCTGTCGCCGGATCACGACCGAGTAGCAGAGAGCCAATTTCAACTGCACGAATACCCGCTACTTTATACAGTTCACAAGCAAGAGCATGAGCTGGGAACTGGTGCGAAGGAATATGAGGTAGTAGTTTACCTGCATCTACGAACGCAGCATGTCCACCCGCTTGCTGACAAACGACACCAATCGCTTCCAGACCATCAACTAAGTACTGAACCTGGCCGATACGGTACTCCAGCCATTCCTGACGCATACCATCATAAAGGCCAACCGCTAGACGCTCCATTGCGCCGCCTTCAAGACCACCGTAAGTAGGGAAACCTTCCTGAACAACACAGAGTGTACGAGACTCGGTATATACATCCATCATGGATTCATCTTTGAAACATAGCAGACCACCCATTTGCACCATCGCGTCTTTCTTCGCAGACATCGCAAGGGCATCCGCATACTTGTACGTTTCGCGGGTGATCTCTTCAATCGTCCAGTCTTGGTAACCTGGTTCTCGTTGTTGAATGAAATACGCGTTTTCTGCGTAACGCGCCGAGTCCATGACAACAGGGATATCGTAACGTTTTGCGATTTCATACACTGCTTTCAGGTTTGCAATTGAAACCGGTTGGCCTCCAGCTGAGTTACAAGTAATCGTACTTACAATGTATGGCACGTTAGCCGGACCCGCTTCTTCAATAGCAAGTTCTAGTTTTTCCAGGTCAAAGTTGCCTTTAAAGTCAGCATTAACTGAGGTATCGAAGGCTTCTTTTGTATAAACATTTTTCGCTACACAGCAGTTAACCTGAGTGTGACCTTGGGTCGTATCGAAGAAGTAGTTAGATAGAGCCACCATCTTAGAACGATCTAAGCCTTTCTCTTGCTCACGCTTCTTAATAAGAATTGGAATGTAAATTTGCTCCGCACCACGACCTTGGTGAGTTGGGATCGTCAATTCATAACCAAAGATATCTTTAACGGCATTTGCAAGAGCGTAGTAACTGCGGCTGCCACTGTAAGCTTCATCACCCATGAGCATTGCCGCTTGCATTTTTTGTGTGATAGAGCCGGTACCGCTATCAGTGAGCAGATCAATAAATACGTCCTCACTGTCTAGCAAAAATGGGTTCATGCCTGCTTTTAAAATAGCTTCTTCACGGTATTCTCTGGTTGTGGTTTTTACTGGTTCAACAACACGAATGCGGAATGGTTCTGGTAGATGCTTAAAATTTTCCATGATAATACCTATAAATAATATATCTATTAAACAGACGACATTAATTCAGCCAACAGTTTATTAAAGGCGTAAAAGGTCGCACTGCTTAATTAAACAGTTAAATTGAAATCAATTAAATTTAAATAAAATACGACCTATGAACTGGATTAATAAATACAGAACGTTGTTGTCGGATTTTTAACGAAGATGTCGTATAGGTAACGAATATTTAACTAGATTGAAAAATCGTTAAATAGTCGTATAAATTAGGCGTGAAAGCAGGCAGGAAGGAGCTTTAGCTCAAAATCGTGCGTATACCAAGCTAATGAACTTGACCATAACTTATTTTGATTTTTTAGATTTTCTATCATTTCTAATTCCATCATTAGTTACAGCAGATTGACTGATGAACTCATCTTTAGCCAAAAGATAATTAAAGTAAATTATACGAAATAATAAATGTGACAAATATCCTTATTGATAAATTGATAATAAGTCACAGGTCACAAATAACACAGAAGCACTATACTCTTTACCTAAAGGCATTTTTTCGAGAAAGCGAAATGACTTATTCGTGCAGAAGAGAATCATCTTACCCTTTTCGAAGAGAACTCAGAAAAATAGTCAGGATTCCATATGATTAATCAACCTCTTACTTATTGTGCCTTACTGTTAACGCTTTTGTTTTCTCCGCTTAGCAAAGCAGAGCTAGAACCAGAAGTCGACTTAGAACGTACTGAGGAGCTTCTACATTGCTCGTTCATGGCAAACCGGTTGGGATGGACAGGTTATTTATCTATGACATTCGCCTTTGAAGCTTACAAACCCTTCAAAGCTCCCAAACCATGCGGGCATTTGAAAGATGTAGACGAGCGGAACCAGTGCTTAATCCCGATTCGCTCCATAGTCCAGAGAGCCAAAACAGAGCAGCGCTTTACGGAATCGGACTTAGACTACTGCATCAGCCTGCTCGGTGATGAGCAAGAAACGGCGAAGCTCCGAAAAGAGCTCGGTGAGCGACAACGACGGTACTATGAAAAAGTGGCCGAGCAGAATCAGCCCGGCCACTCATCAAAGTAGAAATATCAATATGTCTACATTACTCGTCTTTTTCTGCCGTGCGCTTATCCACGTATGGCCAGTAATGGTGACCCACGCGAATTAATAGTGTCGCAGCCGCAAGAATCAGCGCCGCGAGAGATAGCCACACAACAGGAACGGCATCTAACTCTTTCATGCCCAGCGTGATGTAACGGGCAATCGCCATCATCGCGATATAGATCGGATAACGGACTGGGATTTTTCCGTTCATCACGAACTGTCTTACCATCGCTAACACTTCGAGATAAATAAACATCAACAAGATGTCGGTGAGCAAAACTCGTTTTGCAACAAAAACATGGACGAACTCTTCCACCATGGCATACAAGGTTGCCAAAGTAATGGCGACTAACAATATCGCCTCAAAAAAGTGGAAGACTTTTAAGAACGGTCGACTGAATGATTTAGGTAACTCTGACGCCATAGTCAATTATCCAAACAAAACCAAAGAGATAAGAACGAGTTTAGCACGCCAGTTCAAAAAGAATACAAAAGAAAAACGCTCCGACTATTTAGCGGAGCGTTGGTTATTTAAACTTGCGGTGGCACGGCTTACGCCACTTGCTGCTTCTTTTCTGCTAAACGCTTTTTCTTCCTGAACTTAGGATGCGTAATTGGGATGGCAGAAAGCAGTTTCTTGGTGTACTCATTTTGTGGGTTGGCGTAAATTTCTTTCGCACTACCCGCTTCAACCACCTTACCAAAGTACATCACTGCCACTTTATCGGATACATGCTTAACCACCGATAAGTCATGCGAGATAAAGATGATTGCCAGATTCATTTCCTTTTGCAGTTGTAGCAGCAGATTCAAAATTTGCGCCTGAACGGATACATCCAGTGCCGAAACGGACTCATCACAGATCAGCAACTTAGGTTTAAGCGCAATTGCGCGGGCAATACCGATACGTTGGCGCTGACCGCCTGAGAATTCATGCGGGTAACGGTTTACCGCCGTTTCTGGCAGACCTACTTTAACCAATAGGTCTTTGACCCACTCCTTGCGCTCCGCAGGCGTACCGACTTTATGAATCACAAACGGCTCTTCCAAAATCATACCGATGGTGTGACGCTGGTTAAGTGACTCCATCGGATCCTGAAAAACGATCTGCATATCTTTACGCAGAGAGCGCATCTCTTTTACCGACAGCTTGGTGATATCTTTACCTTCGAAAAAGATTTTACCTTCGGTCGGTTCGTAAAGCTTTAATATTGTCCGACCTAAGGTACTTTTGCCACAGCCTGACTCTCCTACCAGACCCAGCGTTTCCCCTTCTCCGACAGACAGAGACACCCCATCTACCGCTTTAATCGTATAGCCTTTCTTAAACAGGCCTTTGCCAGATACAAAGTGCTGCTTAAGATTTTCAATTCTTAATACTTCTTTTGCCATAACATCCTCTTTTATGACGGATACCAATCAGGATAAGTAAGTACTTGTTTAGATTGGTATCATTCACTTTGCACTAGCTCGCAAACATGCTTGCATCTATTGGTTTGATATCAATCATCTGCTTAGGTTCATTATCTAAGCTTGGCATCAAGCCCATCAATCGCTCAGTGTATGGGTGCTGTGGATTGTCAAACAGTTCAAAAATTTCTGCTTTTTCGACGATACGTCCGCCATACATCACAGCAACGTCATCGCACACTTCCGCCACCACGCCAAGGTCATGGGTAATGAAGATCATCGCCATGCCAGTCTCTTCCTGAAGCTCATTCATTAGTTCAAGAATAGACGCCTGTACGGTAACATCCAGCGCAGTTGTCGGTTCGTCACATATCAGGATGTCTGGTTTACAGGCCAATGCCATTGCGATCATCACACGCTGACGCATACCGCCAGATAGGTTGTGTGGGTATTCATTGAGACGTTTCTCTGGCATTGGAATTTTCACTTTATCCAGCATTTCAATCGCATAGGACTCACGTGATTTTTTATCCAACTCAGGGCGGTGCAGCTCCAACACTTCACAAATCTGACGACCTATGGTGTGAACAGGGTTCAGTGCCGTCATTGGATCCTGGAAGATAATAGAAATATGGTTACCACGCATCGCGTACATTTCGTTGGCTGGCAGCTTCACGAGGTTGGTTCCTCGGTAGTTCACCTCACCCTTAACAATATTACCGTATGGCTTAGGAAGCAGGCCCATGATTGACATCGAGGTTACACTCTTGCCACTGCCCGACTCTCCAACTAAGCCAAGCGTACGGCCAGCACGAACTTCAAAGTTCACGCCATGCAGTACTTTTACCGGACCGTCGTCCGTCATAAATTCTACTTCGAGGTCTTTAACCGTTAAGATTACATCGTTTTTCATAACACCTCCCTACAGCTTATAGGTGTCGTCGATTTCAATTACAGGTTCGAAAGCCTTACCTGATTTCATCGCTTGTTGAGTTTCTTTTTTCACATCACTGTCGATCCAGTATGTGCCGTCACCAATGACGCCATCGCTGTATAACGATTCTGTCATACGGGTCATCGGCTTTTCTGGCAACTTCAGCCAGCGCCAGTGGCCGTAGCGAACATAAGGCACCATATAACCTGAAATGATCACGTATGCGTCGGTAATATCACGCTGGATCTCGTGTCCCAGTTTGATCTTCTTATCCATATCCAGGCTGAAACGATACTCCATAATTTTTTCATCGAGCTCAGGCGTGCTGTAGTTGGTGAAGTTATTCGTTTGTGGCTTATTGGCGTTAGCCGAATGGAAGTATTCCCAATAGGTCGGAATCTCTGAGGTACTCATGGTCAGGAAAGCGAGAGCATGCTTCTTCTCACTTACATATTTAAACATTGATGAGCCATCAATCAGCTTCAGTTCGATGTCCAGACCAGCCAATTTGGCTTGCTCTTTAAGATAAGCAATTCGCGGAGTATGAACTGGCGTTCCGTAAGTCAATTCAAAACTCAGACGCTGACCTTTGTCGTTGATACGAATACCGTCAGTACCGATCTTGTCAAAACCTGCAGCCTCAAATGCAGCAATGGCTTTATCCACGTCAAAGGCTGGCGCTTTTGCATCCGGTAAGGTGTATTTACCATGACCAAAACCGGTTGGATTTGGCTTACGTGTGTAATCACCACGCATGACATTTTCAATCATGCCATCGAAGTCAGTCGCATAGGTCACGCCTTTGCGAATGTTGAGATCGTTTAATAGTGGCTGAGCGGTGTTAATCCAAATACCGCCAGCGCCAACTGGGTACTGGTTGTAGCCCCAGAATTTCTCGATATACCCTTTTTGATACGGTTCTGTGTTAGATTTGTCATGCCACAGACTCGGGAGTATTAGAGCGAAGGCATCGAGATTGCCTTTCTCGAAGTGTTTCATCGCGATGTCATTATCGCGAATGACGGTGATACGAATCTTGTCGACGTTGTAGCGGTTCTGATAGTACTTATTGGTGTAACCCCACCAGTCTTTACCTACGTGTTTGAAGGTAACGCTTTTACCCTTTTTAATATCGTCCAGGTAATAGGCACTCGTGGTTGGTTCACTTTTAAAGTTGTAATAACGGACAAAATCATCGTGGATGCCGTCACCGTTTTCATCTTTAGCTGGATTCGCGTAGAAGTGCGCTGGACGCGGACGCAAAGCGCCCATGCGCAGCAACAACTCTTCAGGGTTGAACTCTTTGGCAGCAGTAACCGAGAAAGTGTGATCGTCATATTTAACAATATCAGCAACGGTTTTACTGTAATAATCGTTGTACCAAGGTTCGAGAATATCTTTTGAGCGGTAGAACTTAAGCATGAAGACGAAATCGTCCGCAGTCACGGGCTTGCCGTCAGACCATTTCGCTTCCGGGTTAAGCTTAAAATAAACCGTTTTATTATCACCGGCCAAAGCCCACTCATTCGCCATCTCAGGAATAAATTCCAAAGTATCCGGATGACGCACGACTAACCCAGGTGTTTCATCTAAGAAGAAAGAGCGCAGGCCAGCATTTGCATCAGGCCCTACGCTACGTAGCGTTTGAGGAAAACTCGCCATATAAGTGTGATAAGTGCCACCACGTTTGGCTTCAGGAGAGCCATATTGCGGCTCATCCCAGTTTGTTTGCCATTTCAACTCAACTGGAAGCGTCGCAGACATCACACCGAAACTCAGGGCGCTCAACGTAGACGCTAAAAGTAATCTATTCATAAAACTTCCCTTTTTTATGTTCTTTTCAACACACTTAATTAAACATAGCGTGTGAATTTTTTCGGGTCGAATGCCGCTCGGATCGCTTCACCAATGAAGGTCACCATCACCAGCACCAATACAATCGAAGTAACAACGGAAGAAACAATCCATGGAGAGTCTAGGTTGGACTTACCTTGTTGCAGTAGTTCACCCCAGCTTGGTGTTGGCGGCATCAGGCCTAGGCCTAAGTAATCTAACGCGGTTAGCGCAGTAATGTTCGCAGCAATGGTAAATGGCGCGAGCGTGACAATCATCACCATCGTATTAGGAAGAATATGATTAAACAGAATTCGACCTGTAGATGCACCCAAAGCACGAGCTGCCATCACGTACTCACGAGCCGATTCCTTATAGGTCATGGTTCGCATGTACCAGGTCATCCCCATCCAGGAGAAGAGAACGTTGATGGCAACAAAGAGGGCAAAGGTTGGCTGAACGATCGAAACCAGAATCATGATCACGTACAGGAATGGCACCATCGACCAGATTTCAATCAATCGCTGAACGAACAAATCGAATTTGCCGCCCCAGAACCCCATCGCACAGCCTACTGCGGTGCCAATGGTGTACGAAACGATCATGGTTAACAAAGCAAAACCCATCGCGGTTCTAAAACCGTAAACCAGACGAGCTAAGATATCTCGACCAATCACATCGGTACCTAAGTAATGCTTGTTCTCAACACTTGGCGCTGTTGGTGGGAAATCGCCACTGAAGTCCTGCTCATATGGGTTCCAAGGTACGATAGGCAGAATGACAAAATTATCGCCCCCTTCCTCTTCAAACGCTTTTTGCAGAATTCGGTAATCTGCTTCACTCGATGAGCCTTGACCAAAATCGCTGCCTAAGCGCACATCACTCACAACGGGAAAGTAGAAATCACCGTCGTATTTCACAACCAGAGCTTTACTGTTGATCAACAACTCAGCGAACAGAGAAAGGATCAACATGATAGACAAAACAACAAACGACCAGTAACCGCGTTTGATCTCTTTGAAGTGGCGAATTTTCTTTTGAGTTAATGGACTGACTTTAATCATCTTACGCTCCAAACTTCACACGTGGGTCGACTAAAGCAACACAGATGTCTGAAATAATGTTACCAATCAGCAGCAATATCGCGTTGATGGCAACAATACCCATCACTACCGGATAATCTCGTTCCATGATTGACTCATAACCCAGGAGGCCAATGCCATCAATATTGAAAATAACTTCGATCAGGAACGCACCTGTCATAAAGAACAGTAAAGAATTACCGAAGTGGCTCGCAATCGGGATTAAGCTATTTCGCAGAGCATGTCTGCGTACGGCCTTCTTGAAAGGCAGACCTTTTGCGATTGCCGTACGGATGTAATCTGATGATAAGTTTTCCATCAGGTTGTTCTTCATCGTCATTGTCAGTGTGGCAAAGTCACCGATGAGGTAACAAATCAATGGCAGTACTGCGTGCCACATGATGTCTTTTGCGCGCTCGAAGAAGGTTTCATAATCATCGAAGTTATCACCAACAAAGCCTCCCATCGGGAACCATTCAAGGTGATAACTGAACAAGGTGATCAACAACACCCCCACCACATAGCCAGGTAAGGCATAACCAACAAATATCAGTATCGAGGAACCTGAATCAAACACGGAGCCATGCTTGAGCGCTTTGTAGTAACCGAGTGGGATGGAGATGAAATAACTGATAAAGAACGTCATTCCTCCGTAAAACAGAGAAACTGGCAAACGTTCCGCGATCATTTCAGATACTGGCTCGTAATAGCGCGTTGACTCACCAAGATCCAAAGTAACCAAACGGCTTAACCACTCAACGTAGGCTTCCATTACCGGCTTATCTAAGCCATAGAAAGCATTTAATTCAGCGATTTGATCATCAGAAAGCGCGGTATTACCACCCGCAGCGGTCATGGCTGCAGCGCCATCTCCCTGAGATTGCATCTGTGACAACATGCGCTCAACAGGGCCACCAGGGACAAAGCGAGTAATGGCAAAAATAAGAATGGTGATTCCGAGAAACGTCGGAATGACTAACGCTAAACGGCGTAAAAAGTACGACAGCATATACAACTTGCTCCTTGTCTACTGTCCAATTTAGACCAACGCAACAAAGAAATCGTCGGCCCCAAAATGGTGCATATTTATATTGCAGATAATCAAGCTGTTGAGCCACGATCCATGTGTTTCAATAGTTTGTTTTTTATGACTGCAATAATGTCAGCGTCATATTTAGCTTGAATCCACATTGGCTTCAAGTGTTTAAAAACAAAACATGACGCACTTCGTCTACTATCAAAAAAAACGCAATGTTTTTGCAAAAAATGATAAAAAACCACAAAAACAATTCATACAGAATATCAATCTGGTCAATTTAGAGCCAAAACACTACATAAAAATGCATAAAATAAGAATAATAAGACATATTCGATTCGGACATATTGACCCCAAAACACGAGTGAGCCCTTTGATAGCAATAGGTATCATATTTTGATACCACCCCATGTGCTAGAGTCAACTTGATTAGCATTTCATATAAAACTCACATCAGAACTATTCACTGGAAAAATACTAAATTTCAGATTCAATTACCCGCTACAAAAGTATAGACGACATAAGCCATTAAAGTTTACAAGAAAGACAAAACACGGTGTTTTATCGATGTTTAATGCCCTCCTCAAAGTTCAACTCAGCAAATAATTCTGTAATTCACAATATCTTCAGATTTTTACATCTTTTTTACATTTAGCTATCTCCGTTTACTACTGGTTTGACTTCCTTTTTTCACCTCGGTTATACATTGGCCGCACGATGACGAAATACTACCGTCACATTTGGTCATTATGTGACCAGGCACAGGAAATAATAATAATTGGAGCAACAAGGATGTATAAAAACACAACAGCTTTATCTGTTGCGATCAGTCTAGCTTTGGGGACGGCCGCAGCTTTCGCCCCAGTAGCAGCTCAGGCAGAAGAGCAACAAGTTGAAAAACTTCAAAAAATGAAAGTTACTGGTTCGCGTCTTACACGTGCATCAATGGAAGGCAGCACTCCGATAGCAGTGATTGGTCGTGCGGAAATCGAGCGTGCAGGTGACGTATCGATTGCAGACGTTCTACGTAAATCTTCATTCAACTCATTTGGCTCACACAACGAACGTTCAGGTAGCTCGGCGCAGAGCCAAGCAACTATCTCTCTACGAGGTCTTGGCGATGAACGTACTCTGGTTCTGATTAACGGCAAGCGTCTACCAGGCTCAGCTTCAATGGGTGGTGGCGCAGCAAACATCAACGTTATCCCATCTGCTATCGTTGAACGTGTGGAAGTCATGGCTGACGGCGGCTCCGCAGTATACGGTTCAGACGCCGTTGCAGGTGTGGTAAACATCATTCTTAAAGAAGAATTTGACGGCATCAACGTTACCGTTGGTTCGGGTATCCCAAGCCAAGACGGTGGTGATGAAGACAACGTTGCGCTAGTCATGGGTACCAGCGGTGAAAAAGGTAACATCATGTTCTCGTTTGAACATGACAGCAAAGATGAAATCTACCAACGTAGCCGTGATTACCTGAGTTCAACCAATACTGGCTCAGCAAACTACTTCGATATGTCGGGCGTGAGCATCTACGGCCGTAACGTTTACCATGACGGCCAGTTAAAAGCGCTTAACGGTTACAACACTGATGCATCATGTGATTCATCGAAAGGTTTTGTTGGCCTGACAAACTACCCAGGTCTGGGTGACATCTGTGGTTACGACTACACTGCAGAAGCCGCTCAAACCGCTTCTCTAGAACGTAACACCGTGTTTGTGAACGGTAATATCTTCCTGACTGACGAGACAACGTTTAACGCACAAATGCTTTTGAACCGCAACGAAAGTTTCGGCCGATTTGCTCCAGCAGCAGGTTATTTTGAAGTAGACCCTACTACCGATGGCGGTGCGGACTTCTTCGCGGAAAACGGATTAGATCCGACTAAAGGCCCTGCGGAAGTTTACTATCGTTTCAACAACGTAGGTACCCGTGATAATACCGTTAAAGATTTCCAGGCAGATTTCAAAGCGGGTTTAGATGGCACGCTTTACACTGACACATTCGGTGAAGTGATCTGGGAAGCGGGTTACCACCTAAACTATTCAAACAGTAACGAGACAGGTACTGGTTACGTATTCCGTTCTCCAGCAGAGCAACTGGCAAACTCAGGTCAATTTGTAAACGGTGAGTTCAGCTCAGACGCTACAGACCAGCTTTCTGCAGGTACCGGACGTGAAACGGAAATGGAAATGCACCAGTTCTCTGGTGGTCTTCAATTCGACCTTGCACAAGTGGGTGACGTAACCATTCCACTCTACCTTGGTGCTGAGTTCACGACTTACGACTACTTCGACCAATATGACCCACAAAGTGAAGCGGGCAACATCATTGGTAGTTCAGGTAACTCGGCCGGCGGTGACCGCGAAACTTACGCATTCTACGCTGAATCTTTGATCGCGTTTACCGATGAGCTGGAAATGAACCTGGCAGCTCGTTACGACCACTACAGTGACTTCGGAGATGAAATCTCGCCGAAAGTCTCTTTCCGCTATCAGCCACTTGATAACCTGATGTTCCGTGCTGGTGCTGGTATGGGCTTCCGTGCTCCAACGTTATCTGACCTATACGGTGCAGACAGCTTCTCAGCAGACTACGCAAAAGACTACAGCTACTGTTCAGCTAACGGTATCTCTAATGCAGACTGTCCAGAAACTCAATACGACGTAACTCGTACGTCAAACGAAGATCTGGATGCAGAGACATCAGTATCGTTTAACTTCGGTGTAAGTTACTCACCAATCGAAGATCTGGACGTAACAGTGGATTACTACAACATCAGCATTGATGACATGATCACACTGAATACACTGCAAAGTATGATTGACCAAGAGCGTAGTTCTGGCGTTTCTAACCCGAACATCGAGCGTGATGCAAATGGCCGCATTAAGGAAGCAACAGCAGGTCTGCAGAACCTAGGTACACTAGATACTTCAGGTATTGACCTGAAACTGGGTTACCGTTATGACTTCGATTACGCGACTGTTCGTTACGACTTTATGGGCAGCTACGTACTAGATTACAGCACACCTGAATACGTTGGTGGCCCAACTAACAACCAAGTTGGTCGCAACGGCTTGCCTGAGTACCGCTTCAACACAGGTGTTGGTGTAAGCTTCCTTGAAGATCATGACATCTACCTATCTGCAGACCACATCGCAGACCAGGCGCAAGATGTTGATGAAAACTACAAGAAAACTGGCCATATCTCTTCTCAAACAACGTGGAACGTAGCGTACAACTACATGGCTCCGTGGGACGGAAAATTCACAG
Source organism: Vibrio sp. YIC-376 (assembly GCF_052353105.1). Taxonomy (NCBI): domain Bacteria; kingdom Pseudomonadati; phylum Pseudomonadota; class Gammaproteobacteria; order Vibrionales; family Vibrionaceae; genus Vibrio; species Vibrio sp. YIC-376. The sequence continues at coordinate 132,822 of NZ_JBBWFK010000010.1, read as the reverse complement.
CGGGTGTACGTAACCTGACTGATGAAGATCCTGCATTTGAATCTGATGGTGTTACATACGACACAAACCTATACAGCATTCAAGGCCGCGTTTACTTCTTGAAATACTCTCAAAACTTTTAATTAAGACCTTTGGCGCAGGAGTTTTTCCTGCGCCCTATTTGACTGACTTTACACACTAACAAGGATGCTACTATGACGTTAAAGGAATTTGGCGTAAGTGCAGTGACTGCCGCGATCCTCACGGTAAGTGGTGCAGCAATGGCTACTGACTCAGGAACCGTAGTCGACAACCAAGCACAAACAACAAAGTCTTCACAGGCTTCGCAACAAAAAATCGACAACTATGCCGAAAGCACAGAAGGCATGTTGGCGGAATACAAAGGCTTACTTCGTCAAATCGACAGTATGAAAGTCTATAACGAGCAAATTAACCGTATGGTTCAGTCTCAGCAAGGTGAGTTGGACTCATTAAATAACCAAATTGCTCAAATCGATCAAACCGCAACTGAAGTTGTTCCTTTGACACTAAAAATGATCGATGCACTAGACGAGTTCGTTACTCTCGATCTGCCGTTCCAAAAAGAAGAACGTAATAAACGCGTTCAAGAGTTACATCGCCTGATGGATCGTGCTGACGTAACGACTTCAGAGAAATTCCGTAAAGTGATGGAAGCGTACCAAATCGAAGAAGGCTTCTCTCGCTCAATCGAATCTTACAAAGCTAGCCTCGACCGTAATGGCGAAGTTGTCACTTACGACTTCTTGCGTATTGGTCGTACGGCACTTCTATTCCAATCTCCAGACGGCGGTGAAACAGGTATGTGGAACCAACAAACACGTCAATGGGAAACACTACCTGAAAGCTACCGTATCGCTGTACAGCAAGGCCTTCGTATCGCTAAGAAGCAAGCGCCACCAGCGCTGATCAAATTGCCTGTATTTGCTGGGGAGGAATAAGAGATGAAAGGATTCAAAACTCTAGCTGCTAGCCTGTTAGCGAGCTTATTTATGGTTTCTGGCGTACAAGCGGAAACCCCTCAAACACTGTCTGAACTACTGAAAAACGTAAAATCAGAAAGTATTGTTGAATCAAATGAAAACAAAGAACGCGAAGCCATCTTCAAGCGCGATCGCGATCAGCAATCTGCGCTGCTACAACAAGCACGCAACGAACTGGCTTCACAACAAGCACTGGGTGACCAGCTAAAAGCAACGTTCGACGAGAACGACAAACAGCTTACCGATCTATCCGAAACTCTACGTGTTCGTTCAGGTACTTTGGGTGAGATGTTTGGTGTGGTTCGTCAGTACGCGGGGGAGTTTAAAGGTCTGTTCGCGGCTTCACAAAATGCGGTTCAGTTCCCAGAGCGTGATACACTGCTGACTAAACTGGCAGAAAGTAAAGAACTGCCATCGACTCAAGAGCTAGAAGCATTCTGGCACACCATTCTTCAACAAGTTGTCGTCTCTGGTGAAACCTCAACAACACAAGCAACGGTTGTTTACGGTGAAGGTAAAGAAGCGGTTCGCGACGTGACTCTAGTTGGTGAATTTAACGCGATTGCTGACGGAAAATACGTTATTTACGTACCTCAAACTGGCAAGTTCGAAGAACTATCTCGCCAGCCAAGCAAAAACATCACAAGCCAAGTTTCTGGTTTTGAATCAGCAAAAGGTACTTACGAGCCGCTATTTCTTGACCCGTCTCGTGGTGTAATTCTGTCGCTGCTTGTACAAAGCCCGACTGTTCAGGAACGTATTGACCAAGGTGGTATTGTTGGTTACGTCATCCTGGCTATGGGTGCTGTTGGTGCAATCATCGCGCTAATCTGTTTCCTACGCCTTCAGGTTATTGGTGGCAAAATGCGTAAACAGGCGAAATCAGATACGGTTATCCCTGGTAACCCACTGGGTGAAGTTATCCAAGCTTACCAAGATCACAAAGGCGATAACCTTGAAGATCTGGAAGCGAAACTGGACGAAATCATCCTACGTAACGCTCCAAGCATCGAACGTTTCATTAGCTCAATCAAATTGTTTGCTTCTGTAGCACCTCTACTTGGTCTACTAGGTACAGTAATGGGTATGATCGGTACCTTCCAGGCAATCACGCTATTTGGTACAGGCGATCCAAAACTGATGGCAGGCGGTATCTCTGAAGCACTCGTAACCACAATGCTAGGTCTGGTTGTAGCAATTCCTCTACTGTTCCTTTACACCCTTGTACACAGTAAAGGTCGTCGTTTGGTTCAAACTCTTGAAGAACAGAGTGCAGGTTTCATCGCTCGCTATCAGGAAAAACTACATAAAGCCGAAAGCTAAGGAGGCATTATGTGGTGGTTAGTTGGAGAACTTGAATCAATTAGGCGCTTCTTGGGAATGGGTGGTGATGTACTCGTCGCCATCTTCATCCTCAGCTTCATGTTGTGGGCAGTACTATTAGAACGTTGGTTCTACTTTAGTGCCGTCGCTCCTAAGGCCATGAAAAAAGCAGTAAGCCTTTGGAGTGAGCGTTCAGAACATCAAAGCTGGAACGCAAAGATGATCCGACAAGAAATCGTTTCTCGTCAGGATATTGAGAATAAAAAGGGACTGCCAATCGTTAAGGTTCTGATTGCACTCTGTCCCCTGCTTGGTCTGCTCGGCACCGTTGTCGGCATGATTCAGGTATTCGACATCTTAGCGGTAACAGGAACAGGAAGCCCTCGAGCAATGGCCTCGGGGATCTCAAAGGCAACAATCCCAACTTTAGCCGGGATGGTGGCTTCTCTGTCAGGACTGTTCTTTAGTTCACGTCTTGATCATTTAGCCAAAGTCACAACGCAAAAGCTGGAAGATAAGCTAAAGCATATTGCCTGAGTAAATGGAATTAGAGGTATAGGTCATGAAAAGACGCTATAGCAGTGATAGCAGTGATGAGACCGCTATCGATATGACACCGATGCTCGACATCGTATTCATCATGTTGATCTTCTTTATCGTAACAACGTCATTTGTTAAAGAAGCTGGTATTGAAGTAAACCGCCCAACGGCAAGCTCAGCACAAACCGTGAAAAAAGGTAACATTATGGTTGCTATCGGTGCGGCTGGTGATGTCTGGGTTGATAAGCGACGTATTGAAGTCGACGCAGTTCGCGCCAACATCGAGCGTCTTCGCGCTGAAAGCCCAGATGGCGCTGTTGTTATCCAGGCGGATACAGAAGCGAATGCAGGGGTAGTCGTGAAGGTGATGGACCAGATTAAGATGGCGGGTGTAGAAAGCATCTCCATTGCCGCAACCGGTAAGGATTAAGCTTATGCGGTATCTGGCCTCAATTGCACTGGCGCTCATTGTCTCCCTCGGACTGTTCTGGGGGATGGACAAGCTGGTAAACAAAGAGCGCCACGAGCTAGTGTCGAATGATGACCAGCGTATGGTCGATTTCATTCGCATTAAACCAGACGAAAAATTACAGGAGAAAAAACGCGAACTCCCGAAACCACCACCACCAAAACGTCCGCCGCCACCACCAGAAATGAAGGTGACGTCGACCGTGAAGCCGGTGATGGATCAGGTTCCAATGGACATGCCTAATCTAAACCTCCCAGTCAACGTGACAGGTGGTTCGGTACTGGGTCACTACGCACAAGGTGGTGGTGCTCAGGTCATTGGCGGCGGAGGCCCGGTTCCTCTGGCAACGTTCCAGCCGCAGATGCCTCGTAAAGCGGCACGTTCGGGACTTGAAAAAGGTATCGTACTTGTAGAGTTTACTGTTAACGAACGCGGTAGTGTTGAAGACGTTAAAGTCTTAAAAGAAACACCACGTAAGTTAGGCTTGGGACAAGCAGCGAAAACCACGGTAGCCAAATGGACCTTCAAACCTAAGATGGTCGACGGTAAAGCGGTCAGTTCTCGCCTTTCTCAAGAAATTGAGTTCTCTACGAACTAAGGAGTCGCAATCATGAAATCATATACAAAATTGTTGGCTTCTCTGGTGTTAATGGCGGGCGCGTACGGCGCGCCTGCTTTCTCCAGCACTCCTGAGTTGTCAGACAAAACATTCAGAACCGTAAATAAAGTTCAGGAACTGATCGCCACTGAGCAATACTCAGAGGCACTTTCTAAACTGAACTCTGCATTGGGTAGCACTGAGAAAAGAAAGTACGATCGTGCGGTACTCTTGCAACAAATGGGTTTTTTGTATTCTTTACAAGATAACTACTCGAAAGCAGTAAAATACTTTGCTGAAGCGCTAAGTCTGGATGCGTTACCTGTGCCTGTCGCACAACAAGTACGCTACAGCGTGGCTCAGCTATATCTTGCTGAAGGACAGTTTAAAAAATCCGTCTCTACGATGAATGAATGGTTCAAAATTGCTGAGACAACGGAAGAAAAACCACAAGCTCATGCTTATATCACACTAGCCAGTGCTTATATTCAGCTAGAAGACTACAAAAACGCGATTCCGCCGACTAAGCAAGCCATCGCGATGAGTAAAGACCCTAGTGAATCCTGGTACCAGCTTCTGATGTCAGCACACTATGAGTTGAAGCAGTACAAGAGCGTTGCGGGTGTTCTGAAGACGTTAACCACCAAGTACCCGAAAAATAAGCGTTACTGGACTCAATTATCTGGTATTTACATGGAGTTAAATCAAGAGCGTAATGCCCTTTCGACTCTGGAGATGGCTCATAAACTGGGACTTCTGGAAGGCGAAAAAGAGTACTTACGTTTAGTGAATTTCCAGGCTTATCAGGGTGTGCCATTCCGAGCTGCAAAAACGCTTCAATCGGCCTTTGAAAATGGCCATGTAGAGCGTAATGCAGAGAACTTAGAAAAGCTGGGATCATTTTGGCAGCAAGCACAAGAGCTTGGGCGTGCAATCGACGTCTACCAACAAGCTTTCAATCTTGCGCCAACCGCTGAAACTCAAATTAAAATTGCTCGTCTGATGATTTTAGACAAGCAATACACAGCAGCGACGAAGTTTACTCAAAACGCCGCTCCTGATGCCAAGCGCGACCAGAAGGGCGAACTGTCCTACATTCGTGGCATGGCGTATTTTGAGCTAGATCAGCCAGATAATGCTCTCAAAGCAATGCAAAGTGCCGCTCAGTCACCAGGCTTGCAAGGCGTCGCGAACCCTTGGATTAACTTCTTAGAATCCCAGGGTTAGGCCCAGCCAGGTCAATATAATTAAAATTAAGTGTGAGTCAGTCGCACGCCTGGGGAAGTGAAAGCTTCCCCTTTTTTACGTCTACTTTTGTATAACTGCTTTATTTATCGGGAATTCACCAAGACAGAAAGATCAACTGGCAACAATATAGAGATCATGATACTCTTCGCCTCCATTTTTCTGGCGGGATTATCACCAATATCCATCCCTTTGGTGGTTTACTCCTCATTGCCAGTGCTATCGTTAAAAGACTGTCGGGACTTTCCTTCGGCACTCTATCAATCCAATCAAAAGTGGAACAGTACAATGGGCAAAGGTACTCTCTATATCGTATCTGCACCTAGCGGCGCAGGTAAATCTAGCTTGATCTCAGCAATGTTGGAGCGAAACCCAACATACGCAATGAAAGTGTCTGTGTCTCACACCACTCGCAACATGCGTCCTGGTGAAGAAAATGGTATCCACTACCACTTCGTATCTAAAGACGAGTTCGAAGCTTTAATTGCGAAAGGTGACTTTTTAGAACACGCGGAAGTGTTTGGTAACTATTACGGAACCTCTCGTGTCTGGATTGAAGAAACGCTAAATAAAGGTATCGACGTATTCTTAGATATCGACTGGCAAGGTGCACGACAAATTCGTGAGCAAATGCCAGAAGCGAAAAGCATCTTCATTCTACCGCCATCAAATGGTGAGCTAGAGCGTCGCCTTAACACGCGCGGCCAAGACAGTGATGACATAATCGCAAAACGCATGGCAGAAGCGAAGTCAGAAATCTCTCATTACAATGAATACGATTATGTGATTGTAAATGACGACTTCGACACGGCATTAGTCGACTTTAAGGCCATTCTCCGTGCGGAAAGATTGAAGGAAGAAAAGCAAGCTGCTAAATATAAAGGTATGCTTGACGCGCTGTTAGCAGAGTAGCTTCAATAGAATAGAGATTACGCTGTATAGCACAAAGAATTTTGTTTCTTTGCTCATATTTGCACGTAGTAAAGAACAGACAATCAAACCCGAGAAAGCCCACAAACGGTGGCCTGTCTAATTGCTAGTAAATAAAGTAGTTAGGCTGTATACTTTCTCGTCATTCTAAAATTTTAGTTAACTATTTGGAGTCCTCATGGCACGCGTAACTGTTCAAGACGCTGTTGAAAAAGTTGGCAACCGTTTCGACCTAGTACTGATTGCGGCTCGCCGCGCTCGTCAAATGCAAACTGGCGGTAAAGATGCACTAGTGCCAGAAGAGAACGATAAACCAACGGTTATCGCTCTTCGCGAAATCGAAGAAGGTTTAATCACGAAAGAAGTTCTGGACGCTCGTGAACGTCAAGAACAACAAGAGCAAGAAGCGGCAGAGCTAGCGGCAGTAAGCAGCATCGCTCACAACCGTTAATTCTGACTCGAGAATTCAACAACCTCCCGGGCCTATAATTTGTATCTATTCGATAGCCTCAAAGACGTTGCCCAAGAATACCTAACAGAGCCTCAGATTGAGGCTCTGCGTCAATCTTATGTGGTAGCGCGAGATGCCCATGAAGGGCAAACCCGTTCTAGCGGTGAACCATACATCATCCACCCCGTCGCTGTTTCTCGAATCCTGGCCGAAATGCGCCTTGATATTGAAACTCTTCAAGCAGCTCTATTGCATGACGTGATAGAAGATTGTGATGTCAGCAAAGAAGATCTCGAAGAGAAATTCGGCAATACCGTCGCTGAACTGGTTGATGGTGTATCCAAACTGGACAAACTCAAATTCCGTGATCGGAAAGAGGCTCAGGCTGAGAACTTTCGTAAGATGGTTCTGGCTATGGTGCAAGACATCCGCGTAATCCTGATCAAACTGGCTGACCGCACGCACAACATGCGCACGCTCGGCGCGCTTCGACCAGATAAAAAACGCCGAATTGCCCGCGAAACTTTAGAAATCTATGCCCCACTCGCTCACCGTCTTGGTATTCACAATATCAAAACCGAGCTGGAAGAGCTGGGTTTTGAAGCGCTTTACCCGAACCGCTATCGCGTGCTTAAGGAAGTCGTGAGAACGGCGCGTGGTAACCGTAAAGAGATGATCCAACGTATCCACAGTGAGATAGAAGGTCGACTGCAAGATGTCGGTCTGAGCTCACGCGTTGTGGGGCGTGAGAAGAACCTGTTCTCTATCTATAACAAGATGAAGACCAAAGAGCAGCGCTTCCACACCATCATGGACATCTACGCATTCCGAGTGGTTGTTGACACCGCTGATACTTGTTATCGCGTTCTGGGCCAGGTGCATAGCCTGTATAAACCACGCCCGGGTCGTATGAAAGATTACATCGCGGTACCGAAAGCAAACGGCTATCAATCGCTGCATACTTCAATGGTCGGCCCTCACGGTGTTCCGGTTGAAGTCCAGATCCGTACTGAAGATATGGATCAAATGGCGGATAAAGGTGTGGCTGCGCACTGGTCTTACAAAGACAAAGGCGACAAGTCTGGCACCACAGCACAAGTTAAAGCTCAGCGCTGGATGCAAAGCCTGCTTGAACTGCAACAAAGCGCGGGTAACTCATTTGAATTCATTGAAAACGTAAAATCGGATCTGTTCCCAGACGAAATTTACGTCTTCACACCGAAAGGCCGTATCGTCGAATTACCACTTGGCGCGACGGCGGTTGACTTCGCTTATGCGGTACACACTGACGTAGGTAACTCTTGTGTTGGTGCTCGCGTTGACCGTAACCCTTACCCTCTTAGTAAGGCACTGAAAAACGGTCAGACAGTAGAAATCATCAGTGCTCCTGGCGCTCGTCCGAACGCAGCATGGCTGAACTACGTAGTGACGTCCCGTGCACGAACTAAAATTCGTCAGGTTCTTAAAACCATGCGTCGCGCAGAGTCCATTACTCTCGGTCGCCGCTTGTTGAACCATGCACTTGGTCGACATTCTATTGACTCTATTTACCCAGACAACGTCAAAGAAGTTCTGACTGATCTTCGTTTAGAAAGCGTCGATGACTTACTGGCTGCGATTGGCCTCGGCGAGTTAATGAGCATTGTCATTGCCCGTCGTCTGCTTGGCGATACTGAAGAGCTCACAACAACCAGTTCGATTTCAACAGATTCGAAGAAAAAGCTACCAATTCGCGGTGCGGAAGGGTTATTGCTGACATTTGCTAACTGTTGTCATCCGATCCCGGACGATCACATTATTGCTCACGTATCACCGGGGCGTGGTCTGGTCGTACACCGTGAGACTTGTCCAAACGTACGTGGTTACCAAAAAGAACCGGATCGCTATATGGCTGTTGCCTGGTCTGACGATTACGACAAAGAGTTTATTGCAGAACTCAAAGTCGATATGCTCAACCACCAAGGTGCGCTGGCAGAACTGACTAATGTTATTTCGAACACCGGCTCAAATATCCATGGTCTTTCAACAGAAGAGCGCGACGGTCGACTGTATACCGTAACGGTACTGTTAACCACCAAAGATCGGGTCCACCTTGCTAGCATCATGCGTAAAATTAAAGCGATGACGCATGCGACTCGAGTCCGACGCAGAAGAAGATAAACCCCATCGCCACCTACTCACTAGGTGGCGATTTTTATAACAATACCAGTAATTTAATTATCAAAGTATTGCGCAGGAAAAATCGCTTAGAGCAAGGCAGGATTTGCAGTAACTAGTGGTTCTAATTACAAAAATCCTAACGCAGCTATCAGTGATTTTAACCAGGAAGAATGATGAGATAATTACTGGAATTGGTCCAATACCTAAAAAATTATGAATCTAGAACGCTACGAGCGCATTCACCAAGTCCTGAATGCTCGCCAAACCGACCTGACTTTATGTCTTGAAGAAGTTCATAAGCCAAACAATGTTTCTGCGGTAATACGTACCGCCGATGCCACGGGCTTACACAAAGTCCATGCGATTTGGCCAAACAAGATGCGCACATTACTACACACCTCCGCGGGTGCTCGTAACTGGGTAGAAGTCGACACTCATGACTCTATCGAAAACGCCATCACTGAGCTAAAAGCACAAGGCATGCAGGTTCTGGTCACCAACTTGTCAGAAACTGCGATCGATTTTCGTGAAATCGACTACACCAAGCCAACAGCGATCATTTTAGGCAGCGAGAAAGTGGGTGCCTCTGAACAAGCCAAGCAGCTCGCCGATCAAGACATTATCATTCCCATGATTGGCATGGTTCAGTCGCTTAATGTTTCTGTCGCAAGCGCGGTGATTTTGTATGAAGCGCAGCGTCAGCGCGAAGCCGCTGGCATGTACGATCGCGAAGAAAGTGCGCTACCAAAAGAAGTCATTAATCGAATTCTTTTTGAGCGTGGCCACCCTGTTCTGGCCAAAGTCGCTAAGCGCAAGGGGCTAGACTACCCACCACTTGACGATGAAGGCCAAATCATCGCAGACGAAGCGTGGTGGAAAGAGATGCAGAAGAAGTAGGTTAAAAGGGGCTAGGTTTCTAGATCCTAGGGGCTAGGTTTCTAGATCCTAGGTCCTAGGTCCTAGGTCCTAGGGGCTAGGTTTCTAGATCCTAGGTCCTAGGTCCTAGGTCCTAGGGGGGCTTGTTGGAAATGAAGCGATAGACGTAGATTCTTATGTTTGCGTTTTGGGAATACGGAATACGGATTACGGATTACGGATTACGGATTACGGATTACGGATTACGGATTACGGATTACGGATTATTTCCCAACCTCCTAAGTCCGATGTCAAGTTCTGACTAAGATCCTAAGGGGAGCTTGTTGGAAATAAAGCGATAAACGTAGATTCTTATGTTTGCGTTTTTGGAATACAGACTACCGAATACTGATTGTTTTCTCTCCGTATTTAGCCTCCTTTTTCCGTCATTCCGAGGAGCCATAGCGACATCAGGAATCTACGTACAACTAATGCAGGGGCGAAACTAACACCTTAAGCACCAGCACACGTGGCTAGTAGATTCTGAATCACGCTGCGAAAGACTAATATCCTGTAATCTGTAAGCGAAGCGCTCTGTAATCCAACACCGCGAGATCCCAATTTTACGTAGATCACTGAACTAACCGCAAACTCACCTAGGCCCTAGGATCCTAGGTCCTAGCACCTTCCCTTGATTTTTTCCTGTACAAAAACACAGCTAAATGGTTAACATATTGCAATGTTAACCATTTTCTTGAGCCTTCTATGTCTGCCCAACTGTTATCTGCTGTCCCTTTAACCTCACTTTCTGGGGTTGGCGCTAAAGTCGCAGAAAAACTTGCCAAAATCGGCCTACATTCGGTTCAGGATTTACTGTTTCACTTGCCACTTCGTTACGAAGATCGCACCCGTATTTATCCTATCGTCAAGCTTCATGCAGGTCTTTGGGCTGCGGTTCAAGGCAAGGTGATGGCGGTGGATACCATTTTTGGTAAACGCAAAATGCTGACGGTAAAAATCAGCGACGGAAATGGCACCATCACGCTGCGTTTTTTCAATTTTACTGCAGCCATGAAGAACAACTTCTCTCAAGGTAAGTTAGTGCACGCTTACGGTGAGATAAAGCGTGGCGGAATGGGGCTGGAAATCGTCCACCCAGATTATAAATTCTATATCAGCGAGCAAAAACCAGATCTAGAACAAAGCCTGACACCCGTATATCCAACCACAGATGGCTTGCGACAAATCACCCTGCGTAACCTGACGGAACAGGCATTAGCACTACTCGATAAAGCCGCCGTCCAAGAGTTGTTGCCTTCAGGTTTATATAATCATCAGCTCACCATGTCTGAAGCGCTGCACACCATTCACCGACCGCCTCCGACGATCAACCTGGATGAGTTTGATGACGGTAAGCACCCGGCTCAAATCCGCCTGATCATGGAAGAGCTACTGGCACAGAATCTCTCAATGTTGGCCGTACGCAGCAAAGGGCAACAAGATATCGCCTTGCCTCTTGCCCCTTGTGAAAAGCTGAAGAACCAGTTGCTGGCCCAATTGCCATTCTCACCAACCAACGCACAGGCGCGCGTGGTAAAAGAGATTGAAGCCGACCTCGAAAAAGCACATCCGATGATGCGCCTTGTTCAGGGTGATGTTGGGTCAGGCAAAACATTAGTAGCTGCGCTGGCCGCCGTTCGTGCGATTGAACACGGTTATCAGGTGGCTCTGATGGCACCAACCGAACTGCTTGCAGAGCAACACGCGATCAACTTCGCTAACTGGTTTGAAGCCATGGGAATTCAGGTAGGCTGGCTGGCTGGTAAATTAAAGGGGAAAACCAAAGAAGCGGAACTCGCACGCATTGCCAGTGGTGAAGCGCAAATGGTAGTGGGTACTCACGCGCTTTTTCAGGAGCATGTTGAATTCCATCATCTGGCTCTGGTGATTATTGATGAGCAACACCGTTTTGGCGTCCACCAGCGATTAGAGTTGCGCGAGAAAGGCGCCAAGCAAGGTGCTTATCCGCATCAGTTGATCATGACCGCAACCCCGATTCCGCGTACGTTGGCGATGACTGCGTATGCCGACCTGGAAACTTCAGTGATTGACGAGTTACCGCCGGGACGAACGCCAATTCAAACCGTGGCGATTCCAGATACAAAGCGCGACGACATCGTAGAACGGGTGCGTAATGCCTGCCTTAACGAAGGTAAACAAGCTTACTGGGTGTGTACCTTAATTGATGAATCTGAAGTCTTGGAGGCACAAGCCGCCGCTGATACCGCAGAAGACCTACAGCGCAAACTGCCTGATGTGAAAATTGGCTTGGTTCACGGCCGCATGAAACCCGCTGAAAAACAGGCCGTGATGCAGGATTTTAAAAATAACCAACTCCACCTGCTCGTCGCAACAACCGTGATAGAGGTCGGAGTAGACGTGCCAAACTCAAGCCTGATGATTATCGAAAACCCGGAACGACTCGGTCTAGCTCAGCTACACCAGCTAAGAGGCCGCGTAGGGCGCGGCTCTGTCGCCAGTCACTGCGTTCTGCTCTACCACTCTCCATTGTCCAAAACGGCGCAAAAGCGTCTTGGCGTACTACGTGAAAGCAATGACGGTTTTGTTATTGCGCAAAAAGATTTGGAGATCCGAGGCCCTGGTGAATTGTTGGGGACCAAGCAAACGGGTCTGGCAGATTTTAAGATTGCCGACTTGGTTCGAGATCAGCGTTTAATTCCCGAAGTTCAGCGCATTGCACGCCATATTCACGACAATTACCCTACTAGTGCCACTGCCATTATCGATCGTTGGTTAGGCGAGCGAGACATCTATTCAAAAGCATAAGTCCAACGTAGGTCAATCGACGGATTTTCAAGTTGCCACCCAAAGCAACCGTTTGCTTTTTAGGTGAATCGCTCTATAATCGCGCACAAATTTAGGGGATTTACCCAAGCCAATCTGAGTTGACACTGATTAACAGCAATCACAGATCAAAACGTCAGCTCATCCCAGTGCTCCCATTCAGCGAGTTCTGGGGAATACACATTGCGACAAGCGAGACAAACCATGACAACTTCAAACCGATCTTCGGAACTGGTCTATCAATTAAATGATCGCCCACCACTGCCACAAACCATTTTCGCAGCCATTCAGCACCTGCTTGCGATGTTCGTCGCAGTTATCACACCTTCATTGATCATCTGCCAATCTTTAGGTGTTCCGGCTGATCAGACCAACACTATTATCAGCATGTCTCTATTTGCTTCTGGTGTCTCTTCATTTATCCAGATTCGTACCTTCGGTCCGGTAGGCTCTGGATTACTGTCTGTGCAAGGCACAAGCTTTAACTTTTTAGGCCCAATTATCGGTGCTGGTTTGTCATTAAAAGCTGGCGGCGCTGACATCAACACCATGATGGCAGCGATTTTTGGCACCATTCTGGTGGCCTCATTCGCCGAAATTCTGCTTTCACGTGTCCTTGAATACGCGCGCCGTATTATCACCCCACTGGTTTCGGGTATCGTAGTGACATTAATTGGCCTGACGCTGATTCAAGTCGGTTTAGTCTCGATGGGCGGTGGCTATGCTGCAATGGGTGACGGCACGTTCGGCAGCCTGGATAAACTGGCTCTGGCTGGTACCGTTCTTGGCCTGATAGTGATTCTGAACCGTTCAAATAACCCGTATATTCGCGTTGCTTCTATTGTTATTGCCATGCTGGTTGGTTACGTGATGGCCTACTTTATGGGTATGGTAGACACATCAGCGCTGAGTGAAACCAATCTGGTTGCGCTACCAATTCCAATGCAATATGGCTTAGCTTTTGACTGGTCGCTATTTATCCCGCTGGTACTGATTTTCTTCATTACTGCGCTGGAAGCCATTGGTGATATTACTGCAACGTCAGAAGTATCAGGCGAGCCAGTCAAAGGCCCAGTTTACATGAAACGCATTAAAGGTGGTGTGTTGGCTGACGGCCTGAACTCCGCTATCGCAGCCATCTTTAACAGTTTCCCTAACTCTACCTTCAGCCAAAACAACGGCATCATCATGCTGACGGGCGTGGCAAGCCGTTACGTAGGCTACTTCATCGCTGCTATGCTGGTTTTACTTGGCTTATTCCCAGGCGTGGCAAGCTTCGTACAGCTGATTCCTGAACCTGTACTTGGCGGCGCAACCATCGTCATGTTCGGTACGATTGCGGCTGCAGGTGTGCGTATTATCTCTCGTGTGGATCTAGACCGTCGTGCCATTCTTATCATGGCGCTGTCCTTCTCTATGGGCCTGGGTATTGCTCAGAAGCCTGAAATTCTACAATTCATGCCTGAGTTTATTAAGAGCATCTTCTCAACAGGTGTGGCTGCCGGTGGTATCACAGCAATCATCTTGAACTTGTTATTGCCTGAAAAACTGGAAGAAGAGTCAGCTACTCAAGAAGTCAAAGAATCCTAAACTGATCATAGGATAAGACAAAAGGCCAACCTAGAAACTTAGGTTGGCCTTTTTAATTTGTAGTCAGGTTAGGTGATTTACTTGGTTGGGAAGCTGATTTGAGCGATTAAACCGCCTTCACTGCGATTGCGCATCACAACCGAACCTGAATGCTGGCTGACGATACGCTTAACTATCGCCAGACCCAAACCAGTACCTTCGCTACCACGGGCAGTGTCCCCCCGAGTAAACGGTTCAAACAACTTACCGATCTGACCCGGCTCGATGCCAGGACCGTTGTCTTCAACCGTTACCCAAACTAACTTCTTGTCCGCTGTCATGCCAGTAGAGACTTTAATCCAGCCATTTCCGTAGCGAACCGCGTTGACCACTAAATTAGTCACTGCGCGTTTTATCGCAATCGGATTACCCAGAGCCGGTTTGATTGACTCTACAATTTGTGTCTCAATTTCCTGCTCATAACCGCCTTCTGCACTCGCCACATCACGTGCAATATCATTGAGATAAACGGCTTCAAACGTCTGGTTGCTTACCGGCTTCAGATAGTCCATAAACTGGCTAATGATCTCGTTACACTCTTCGGTATCACTGATGATGCCTTCGGCTAAATAGCTGTCCTCTGGCGACATCATTTCCGTCGCCAGACGAATTCGCGTCAGTGGCGTACGTAAATCGTGGCTGATCCCCGCCATCAGTAATGCTCGGTCTTCTTCCAGCTCTTGAATGCCTTTCGACATCTGATTAAAAGCTCGGGTTACAGAGCGAATCTCAGTTGCCCCTTTCTCCGGTAACGGCGGTGGAATTTCGCCTCGCCCGACGCCTTTGGCTGCCTTCGCCAGAGTCAGCAATGGGCGGTTCTGCAATCGGATAAAGAGCCAGCCACCAGCGATAATCAATAGTGCCATAATCAGACTATTACGGAACAGCGGGGCAAAGTCTTCTTCTTGCAGCTCCGATAGAGGAATACGAATGAGCGAGTTCGGCAGCTTCTCGATGTGCATCCACAAAATGTAACTCTCATCGCCTAACATCAAACGCACTTCCGTCGGAGAATCCAGCTCTTGCGTCATCTCTTCCGACATCAAATCTATCGTCATTGCGTGGTTAAACTCGTTCGCCTGTTCGCTGTCGACGTTGTGTACCGTCACGCCTAACCTTTCCAGCAGCTGACGTCGTAGCGGCGCATCTGACTTCAGTTCTCCATTAGCATCGAGAACCAGATTCAGTTCGTGGGCAAGAATTTTGTTGAACTGCTGCAAACTCGGCATCAACGCATAGTTGAAAACGGCGTAATACGAAAAGACTTGGCTAGCGAGAAGCAAAGAAATAAACAGCAGAATGGATTGAGTGAGTGAACTTCGGATTCGCATGGACAGTTCCTGGTGATCCTAAGAGAGTAGTGCAAAAAGAAAGTGCCTGACCGCGAGTTTTCGCCCTCAAACAGGAAGATTGAGGACGAAATAGCAGACCGATTATCGGCGATGAAGATAACGTGATTACGCTTCTTTGCCGTCTGGGACAAATACGTAACCTAAGCCCCACACCGTCTGAATGTAGCGTGGCTTACTTGGGTCCTCTTCCAGCATACGACGAAGACGAGAGATTTGTACGTCGATAGAACGTTCCATCGCTGAATATTCACGACCTCGTGCCATATTCATCAGTTTGTCGCGCGACATTGGCTCTCGCGCATTCGTCACCAGCGCTTTAAGTACCGCAAACTCGCCCGATGTTAACGGCATAGCCTCATCACCACGGAACATTTCACGAGTCCCCAGGTTCAAGCGAAACTCACCAAACTCAACAATTTTTTCTTCGGTACTTGGCGCACCCGGCAGCTCGACCGTTTGTCGGCGCAGCACCGCTTTAATGCGAGCTAGCAGCTCACGCGGGTTAAATGGTTTTGGCAGATAATCGTCTGCGCCGACTTCTAAGCCAACAATACGGTCAACTTCGTCACCTTTTGCTGTCAGCATCAGAATTGGCAACATGTTGTTTGCATGGCGTAAACGGCGACAAATGGACAAACCATCTTCACCTGGCAGCATTAAATCCAGCACCATCAGGTGGAAATTTTCGCGCGTCAGTAAACGGTCCATCTGTTCGCCATTGGCAACACTACGAACCTGAAAACCTTGCTCAGAAAGGTAACGCTCCAATAGAGCACGTAAACGAGCATCGTCATCAACCACTAATATTTTATGATTTTCCTGCATTGAAACATCCTTTCAGAAGCATCTGTTGTCGAAAATGTATCACTGTTTTTTCAAGCGTGCTTGTGCAAATTGTTACTCTTTTTATCTGAACGGCGCTTTTGATGCACAATCTCTCTTTTCAAAGCAAGATTCATCAGGCTCTCAAATACAAATTGATTGCTTGATTTGAAAAAAACAGCCGATGAAGTCGAGACTACTGCCTCAATTCCCACTCTGATTTGCTCGTGGCTTGCAATTTTTCTTTATGAGTACTTTTTTCAACTTCCGCGTGTAATTGCTGGCGCTGTTCTTCTCTGATGCACTCGCTTTGGATGGAGGCCAGTGCGCGCTCTAGCCCCTCAATGTGCTTCTCTTTGCCTTGTACTTTGGCGTACTCTAGCTGTTGTTCGACAGCAAACTCTTTGGCGTCACACCCTTTTAACTCGTCTTGGGAAAAAGCGGAAAATGAACATCCGACGGTTAATACTGTGCCACTAATCACTGCTCTCATCATTTATGTTCTCCTTTAAAAGCGCACTGCGCCTTTTGTTTCAGGATGAATGAGGATATCGGTTAAGCTTAGTCGGCACGTTTACTTGCCAACCATTCAAAATTTCAGAAACTTAAGCGTCTGCACGCGATACGTTGTACTCAATCGAGTTGATGAACCACTCTTTATCGCCGTCTGGCGTCTTAACCGTGAACTCTTCATCGACTTGCTTTTTTAACATCGCACGCGCCATCGGTGAGTCGATAGAGATATAGCCTTTTGCATCGCCATATATCTCTTCCGGACCGACAATACGAAACTTCTTCACATCACCCGCTTCGTTTTCTATCTCAACCCATGCACCGAAAAAGACCTTACCTTCTTGCTGAGGAGAATAATCGACAATAGTAACTTCAGGTAAAAACTTTCTTAAAAAACGAACCCGACGGTCAATCTGACGTAATAATCGTTTGTTGAAGGTGTAATCCGCATTTTCAGAGCGGTCTCCCAGGCTGGCTGCCCAAGTAACGATCTTAGTGATTTCCGGACGCTTTTCGTTCCAGAGATAATCGTGCTCTTGTTTGAGTTTGTTATAACCTTCTCGTGTTATCAGCTTAGTTTTCAATTTTTTTCCTTTGGAGATGGGTGGTATTAGTTTGGTTTATGACCCGACTCGAATCCTGAGATTATACCAATCACCGTAAGTAAAACACGCAGCGACTTTGGGGTTGAGCCCACAAATTGACTGAGTTTTTACTTATCGGCATCCGACTTTTTGGTCACAAGGTACTTGCTTTCACTGGCCACCACCACACCATGTTTGAGGAAGTTTTTACCCAAAATCATGCTGTACTTAAAACGTTCTCGGTCCTGAAGATTAACCTCGATTTTCTTCTCCAGATCACCCAACTTGACGCGCATTTCCACCACAGGTCGGACGTTGATTTTCTCGCCTTTCCTGGCAGTAATGTTCATGATATTCACTACCTCGCGGGTAAACTCTTTCTTTACTCCATGCTCGTTTTCGTAAGTAAAGCTCACCATCTCTTTGCCATCTTTCTGAAATTCCTTGATATCGGTTGCACTTATCGAGCTGACATCAGCTCCGGTATCCAGTTTGACAGGAATTGACATGCCTTCGACTTCCGCCACTTCAATGTGTCCCGCCCGGAATAATGGTTTCGCATCCAATAGATGATCAGCGCGGGTATTCAGCAACACACCACCTTTAGCCATATTATGGCCGAAAACAAAAAATGGCTGGGTTTCGTTGTTCTCCAGAACATCTATTGCAAATTCCAACGTTTTCTCTTGAGTGCCAAAAGAAAAATCACCCTCAACCACAGGGCGTACCATCTCGCCCACTTTTAGTTTCTTCAGCACTGGTTTGGTAATTTTTTCTTCTTTACCCTTTTCATTGGTTAAGTAGTACGTCGCGACTTCCTCTTTGCCTTTTTCACTCAACTCAAAGCCATTAACGCGCAACAACGGGGTTTTGACGGTGAAAGTCGGGTAAGCTGGTAAAACATAACCATCAATACTGACCGTTTCTTCCGGTGAGATAACTAACGGTTTCTTTTTCAATGCGCTTTTGAAGGTCTTTTCTACACCACCGAGCAAATTTTCTTTGTCGGTATCCACCACAAAATGCTGGCTAACGACGTCATTACCTACGTGAAGTTGAGAGCTGAACTGACTGCGATCTCGCAGATAGACTAACCAATGCTGTGTTTCGTTTTCTGCTACTTTCACAGGTAAGTACACCAGCGGTCGCTCACCTTTGGTCGTTTTCAGCATACGAATCAACGGCAATGTCATTGGATGGCGCTTACCGTTATCACCTTCTAAAGTAAACGAAACTTGCTTGGCTTTTTTATCCACTTTGATATCCAGCGCATGCGCGTTGGTGTAACGACTGGTGGTCGAAATGCTGACCTTGTACGGAACATCCTCGACAGTAACCAGCTCGCTTTTGCCAATCATTGTCGCCTTGGGTTGTTGTTGCAGATAGTCGTATCCGGCAAATACCCAAGCATGATTATTCAGATAGGTCTTACCAATCAGAATCGGTGAGGAAAACTGCTTGCGCGCGGTTAAATTCACGATGGTATCCACCGTATGGCCCGCAATCGTCATTGGCATTTTGACGGTTGGGCGCAATATCGGTTTTTTACTGGTGCGGCTACGAATAGCACTGATGCGATCAAGGTCATCGATGACCGTTATCTGTTTGCCTGTGTATGGATGCTGAATTGTGAAGCTCACCTTGACCTGATACGGTTCGAAAGTACCGTCATCCCATTTGGCTTTGGTGCCACCAAGATCATCGATTATCGCCCAAAGTAACTCGTTATCTTTCAGACTGCTGAAGTCTGGGTGAGTACTGGTGACATGAATATTTTCGGCATGCATGGACGTCGTATCCGCACCCGTATCAATCTTGCCCATAAACGGCACATCACTCAGCTCTGGAATCTCACTGTAATACACATTTTCCACCCGGCCTAAAACCAGTTTGTCATCAAGCTGGTAGATGGGTTCTTGCGTGGTTGCAGAAAGAGGTTGCGCCCAGCTAAACGGGGCAACAAGTAAGGCACTCGCGAGCGCCAGAGCCAAAGGCATTTTTTTCATCATGATTATCCCTATGAGCTAAGGTACGTACTTTAGTCGATCTTCGAGGGTATAAGTTCTCAATTTAATTAAAGTTTTGACACAAACCTGACTGATGTCCACCAGCTCTCGGTAAATTTTCGACATCCTAGTTTAAAACATTGCAAATTGATTGAACGACCCCAATGTTTATATGACTAATGAAACTCAACTGAATAAAAAGAGAATACACGGATGAGCCAAGCTATCTGTCGCATGATTGCTCAAGAGCTGAATGTTCGCCCTGAGCAAGTCAACGCTGCTGTCACTCTGATTGATGACGGTAACACGGTCCCCTTTATTGCACGTTACCGTAAAGAGGTGACCGGTGGCCTTGATGATACCCAATTGCGTACGCTGGACAGTCGCCTGTCTTATCTGCGTGAATTGGACGACCGTCGTCAGACCATTCTGAAATCTATCCAGGAACAGGGCAAACTGACCCCAGAACTGGAACGAGAAATCACTCAGGCAGACAGCAAAACTCGTCTTGAAGATCTTTACCTGCCATACAAACCTAAGCGCCGTACCAAAGGCCAGATTGCGATTGAAGCGGGCCTAGAACCGCTCGCCGACGCGCTTTGGAATCATCCGCAAACAGATCCAGAAAGCGAAGCAACCAAATACCTTGATGCAAACAAAGGCATCGCAGACACCAAGGCGGCATTGGATGGTGCACGAGCGATCATCATGGAACGCATCGCCGAAGATGCCAACCTGCTAGAAAAGATTCGTACGCATCTGAACCGTAACGCGGAGCTGGTTGCTCGCGTTGTCGAAGGTAAAGAAAACGAAGGTGAGAAGTTTAAAGATTACTTCAGCCACAACGAACCACTAAACAAAGTGCCATCGCACCGTGCACTGGCGATGTTGCGCGGCCGCAATGAAGGCTTCCTCACGTTGGCAATGAATGCCGACCCTGAGCAGGAAGAAGGCGCACGTCAGTCTTACTGCGAAACTATCATTGCTGACCATTATGGCGTGACGTTAAGCAGCGCCCCTGCGGATACATGGCGTAAGCAAGTAATCAGTTGGGCATGGCGCATCAAAGTATCGATGCACATGGAAACCGAGCTGATGGGCGCGATGAAAGAGCGTGCTGAGATCGAAGCGATCGAAGTGTTCGCCACTAACCTGAAAGACTTGTTAATGGCGGCTCCGGCTGGCCCGCGTGCCACTTTGGGTCTGGATCCGGGTCTGCGTACCGGTTCAAAAATTGCTGTTGTTGATTCCACCGGTAAAGTACTGACGACCGAGACCATCTACCCGCACCCGCCGCAAAACCAATACGATAAGGCAGCTCAGGTTGTGGACCAGTTAGTACGCAAATACAACGTTGATCTGATTGCGATTGGTAACGGCACCGCTTCTCGCGAGACAGACAGTTTTGTGGCAGACGTGATCAAACGTGGCAACCTGAAAGTTCAAAAGATCATGGTTAGCGAAGCCGGAGCTTCAGTTTACTCAGCATCAGAGCTGGCAGCGAAAGAGTTCCCGAATATGGACGTATCACTGCGTGGTGCCGTATCGATTGCACGTCGTCTGCAAGACCCTCTGGCTGAACTGGTGAAAATCGATCCTAAATCAATCGGTGTGGGCCAATACCAGCATGACGTCAGCCAATCTATGCTGGCGAAACGTCTGGACGCGGTGGTTGAAGACTGTGTAAACGCGGTAGGTGTGGACGTAAACACTGCATCAGCGGCACTGCTAACTCGCGTAGCTGGTCTTTCAAGCACCATCGCGCAGAACATTGTCGATTTCCGTGATGAAAACGGCCGCTTTGATGCGCGTACCACACTGAAAAAAGTTCCTCGCCTGGGGCCTAAAGCTTTTGAACAGTGTGCGGGCTTCCTGCGTATTATGGATGGTAAAAACCCACTGGATGCCTCTTCGGTTCACCCGGAAGCGTATCCTGTCGTCAAAACCATTGCCGAGAAAAACAACAAAGACATCAAAGTTCTGATTGGCGACACAGCGTTCCTGAAAGGACTGCATGCCGTTGATTACACTGACGATAACTTTGGTGTCCCAACCGTCACTGACATCATTAAAGAGCTGGATAAACCGGGCCGAGATCCTCGTCCTGAGTTCAAAACCGCAACCTTTGCTGAAGGCGTGAATACCGTAGCCGATCTCGAACCAGGCATGATTCTGGAGGGTGTGGTATCAAACGTGGCGAACTTCGGTGCGTTCGTCGATATCGGTGTTCACCAAGATGGCCTGGTACACATTTCAGCGCTGACTGACCGCTTTATCTCTGACCCGCGTGAAGTGGTGAAGGCGGGCGATATCGTCAAAGTAAAAGTGATGGAAGTGGATGTACAGCGTAAACGTATCGCTCTGTCGATGCGTCTGAACGACGAACCGGGTCAGGATAACCGTAGCCAGCGCTCAGCAACGCCACGTCGCAATGACCAGCAACGTCGTCAGCCACGCCGTGATGATGCTTCATCAAACCATGCAGTAGGAAACAATGCGATGGGTGGTGCTCTTGCGGCGGCTTTTGCCAAAGCGAAGAAGTAACGCTGCTCTAAAGCCCCAAACTTGAAAAGAAAACGCTCCATTCAGAAGCTCTGATTGGAGCGTTTTTATTTGAGTTGTCACAATACTGCTATCACGTCTGACGGTGTATGGGGCGCGACCGAGTGACCATAATGAAATTTGATTACTTTCCTGCGCCTTTCCATCAATCCTTGATTGATCACAGCATCCAGAATGCGCTTTGGTAAGCGAAAGCGTATCGTATAGCCTTTGCCCTGCTCTTCACTGTACGATTTGAGTGCCAACAAACCGAAAAGCCGCTCTAATGTATCGGCGGGCTCTTCGGAGTAATGAGCGTCGACTTCTGGCTCCACGTCATAACCGGGATGCTCTGAAGGATCCCAAGCCGACTGACGCCGCCGTTTGTCATCACCTTTTACTCTACGTTCTGCGTTCGTTTTCACCAATGCTGCCATCGAAGTAACAGGTTCTCGCACTTTGTTGTCTCGAGCCGCTTGCTCCGTTTGCACATTCACGGATGGGGCGATCAGTGGCACACTTACATTGCTTGGTGACACAATCATTGCGAACCCTCCTCAGAGTCGCCCAACACGTCAATCTGGCTAGCGAATAAAGCCTGACTTACACTCTGTATCGCTACATCGCTTTATCGACCACTTTTTAAACAACTTTAGCTTTTTTACTTCACGGCTCGTTAGCGGTAAGCAAATTCTCGCACTTGAGCACAAAACGCATCATGTTCGGTCATGAATGGGGCGTGAGAAGATTGGCTGAAAATAACATGCTCGGTATGCGGCAGCTGTTCGTTCAGATCGTTGGCAACTTTAATCGGTACCAGACCGTCTAGCCGTCCATACAAACGCAGCATCGGCATGGTGAGTGAAGAAAGCGCTTCGCGTAGATCAACTTCCGCCAAAATAGTTAAACCCACCAGCAGTGATTCTGGATTCGGCTGAGGACGAGAGAGCACCGCTTGCTTAAGCAGTTTTACGTCTTTACGTGCTGACGGACTGCCCATCGCTTGCAGAGCCATAAAACGTTCAATCGTAAGTGAGAAATCCTCAAGAAGCTGAGCGGTAAAAGCACTCAGTACCGTCGGCTGGATACCACGCCACGGTTTTTCAGCTGCAAATTTGGGAGAGCTGGCAACGGTGATCAATTTGCTCACCCGCTCCGGAGCGTTAAGTGCAATTTGCGTTGCAACCAAACCACCTAACGACCAGCCAAGCCATACCGCTTTTTCTGGCGCACTTTCAAGCACCATCTGTGCGATGTGGGCTAAATCTTCACCATGATGCTCAGCACTGTGACCATACCCGGGAAGGTCAACCACATGCACCCGAAAACAGGACTGGAGGGACTCGACCGTTTGCTGCCAAACCGCACCATTCATTCCCCAGCCATGCAGCAACACCAAGTCCGGTCCCTGACCAAACGACTGCCAGTGTAAATTCGTGCTCATGCTCTCAATCTCTCCCACTTAACTTAGTCCTTACGGTTTCACTCAAGCGTTAATCTGTGCAAAATCTAACCTTGAATAAGCGGTATGTTATCTCATCACTGGCAAAACATCATGCATCACGTGCTCGGCAGCCAATGCGGTTTGTGTCGACTGCCACTGACTACGCCTTCACAACCCAATGCGCTGCGTTGGTGTAACCATTGTTTTCAGTACCTTACCCCAATAACAAGGTGTCCAAGCTGCGGTTTAGCCATGACGAAAGAAGAAACCAGTCATACCCAGTGCGGCAACTGTTTGGCCGATCCGCCGCCATGGAAACGCCTCTTCACTCTTGGCGATTACGGCTTTCCACTTTCGCACGAAGTGCAGCGTTTTAAAGATCATGGCGAGCTCTGGCACATCGACGCTCTGACTCAATTGCTCGCAGAACGTATTCCGACGCCCGCCCCCCTCATTACCAGCGTTCCATTACATTGGCGGCGTTACTTATCTCGTGGTTTCAACCAAAGCGACCTACTCGCCAGACATTTGGCAACGCATCTGCAAAGCGATTGTGATTGCCAAATATTTCGCCGTGTCAGACATGCCGATTCACAGCGAGGCCATACACGGTCTCATCGGGAGCAAAACTTAAAAGGGGCGTTTGTACTCAATAGAAAGCCGATGTGTAAACACGTTGCGATTGTTGACGATGTGGTCACCACAGGCAGTACGGTACGGCAATTATGCGAATTATTACTTGAAGTTGGTGTAGAAAGCATCGATATTTACTGCATCTGCAGAACACCTGCTCCTAGTTCTCTCTAGATCGCTTCACTATGACTTAGCATCAAAAAAGCTAGACCCATACGTCAACAAGAGTAGAATAGCAGCAGTAACCTACAATTTTACTCGGGTATTCGTCGTGTCAAATATTACTATTACAGAAACTGCGCAAACGCATTTCGCTAATCTTCTCGGCCAACAGCCGGAAGGTACAAACATTCGTATTTTCGTTGTGAACCCAGGTACACAAAACGCTGAGTGTGGTGTGTCTTACTGCCCACCTGAAGCAGTGGAAGGAACTGACACAGAGCTCTCTTACAGCGGCTTTTCAGCATTTATTGATGAGCTAAGCCTGCCATTTCTTGACGATGCTGAAATCGACTTCGTGACCGATAAAATGGGTTCTCAACTAACGCTAAAAGCGCCAAACGCTAAAATGCGTAAAGTGTCAGATGATGCGTCACTTGTTGAGCGTGTTGAATACGCTATCCAAACTCAGGTAAACCCACAACTTGCAGGCCATGGCGGTCACGTAAGCCTGGTTGAAATTACTGAGCAAGGCGTCGCTATCGTTGCATTCGGTGGCGGTTGTAACGGCTGTTCAATGGTCGACGTTACACTTAAAGAAGGCATCGAAAAAGAGCTGCTAAACCAGTTTTCTGGTGAGCTAACAGCGGTTCGTGATGCAACAGAACATGACCGTGGTGATCACTCTTACTATTAAGGTGAGTGCAGTCAATTAAAGTGGGAGGCTCGGGTCTCCCATTTTTGTATCTGGCAGTTACAGCGATAAATTCCAGCTAGAAACTCACGCAGAGTTCTCATATATTAAGAACCTTACTCACACAACATGAGTCAACGACACCAAGGAGCCAGCGCTATGTCGAAAAGGACCCCACCAGAGATTCTCTCTTGCCAGACGGTCGCGAAATCAAAACTGTTTGCAGTGGAAGCCCTCGACCTTCGCTTTTCTAATGGCGAACATCGTACGTATGAACGAATGAAACCAAGTGGTCGAGACGCCGTCATGGTTGTGCCTGTCACCGAACAAGGTGACCTGTTGTTGGTACGTGAATACGCCGCTGGTACCGAGCGCTATGAACTGGGCTTTCCCAAGGGTCTTATCGATCCGGGCGAAACGCCACATCAGGCTGCAAACCGCGAGTTGAAGGAAGAAATTGGCTTTGGTTGCAATCATCTGATCCCACTCAAGCAAGTGATCCTCGCTCCTTCTTACTTTTCGAGCAAAATGACCCTGTTTTTAGGTCAGGCGCTGTATCCGGAAAAGCAAGATGGCGACGAGCCTGAGCCACTGGAAGTAGTACGTTGGCCACTGGCGCAAGCGGAAGAACTATTAACGCACTTGGATTTTAGTGAAGCTCGCAGCATCACCGCCTTGATGTTAGCGCTGAGACATTTACCCAATACCACTCACAACAACCGATAACAACAACATAAGAGCCGAATCTTCGTTGTGAGTAAGGACAATCACTTATGCCTATGACAAAAGATCTATCTCACCTGCTTCCTCAAGTTATCGAGATCGCTCGCAGCGCCGGACAGCTGATCCTCGATATTTATCAAAAAAAACAATACGAAGAATACACCAAAAGTGATGAAACCCCTGTCACCAGCGCTGATATTGCCGCGCACAAACTCATCACTGAACGCTTAAGCGAGCTAACACCAGACATTCCTGTTTTGTCTGAAGAGGCCGCAGACATCAGCCTTGAGAAAAGAGCGCAATGGCAACGTTACTGGCTGGTCGACCCTCTTGATGGTACGCAGGAATTCATCGCACGCAGTGGCGACTTTGCCACTATTATCGCCTTAGTAGATGGTAATAAGCCGACCATGGGTGTGGTGTACGGGCCTGTATCTGGAGTGACATATTACGCGTACAGTGGTAAGGGTGCCTGGAAAATTCCGGATATGTCAGAGAGCGTAAGAATACATACCCACAAACACGAACATCCCGGACAGAACATTGCGATTGCGATCAGTCGCCGTCAGGACATCAACCGTATCACCAACCGTATGAGCAGCGCCTGGAATTACGAACTGATTCCGTTGGGTTCTGCGGCATTGAAGGCTTGTTTAGTGGCCGAGGGGGCTGTGGATTGTTATCTGCGTTTAGGCCCTACCGGCGAATGGGACACTGCCGCAACACAATGCATTGTTGAAGAGGCTGGTGGCCGTATTCTGAGTACTCAGTTAGAACCACTGTCTTACAACGAACGAGAAACTTTGGAAAATCCGAACTTCATCGTACTCGGTGATGAAGGGTTACCTTGGGATGACATTCTTCAGCGGAAAGATTAATTTCACAGCAGTCACCGAACAAAAAATCCATAAGGCCACGAATCCAATTCGTGGCCTTTCTTTTTGTGCCGTACAGCGTTACGGGTATTTGGTCTACTATGATCCAAAAGCTAACCAAGCTGTACAAAAACAAACTAACTTAATACTAATCAATAGGTTAATGTTACAACCTTTAAATGGACAGTTATCTTGTACAGCAATCAAAGGGTTTGGCCTACCATGATCCAAAAACAAAAAGAGCTGCACACTGGCAGCTCTTTTTCTATTTTTGCTTAAGACAGTAGCCTAAAATCGTCCTTTATAGTCGAACTCATATTGGCCTTGTGCGTTTGGCTTACCCAGCCACTGCAGTTGCTCGCTCATGTTTGGAGGAAATTCAGCGCCCGGTTTAAACCACGCTTTAGTGGAATAACGCTGATTTGGCATTAACTCTGCAGAGAAAGCCGCAGAAACCTGCTTGCTGTTTTGCTCACCAGATGCCTTCAACAAGCTGTCTTGGCAATTCAAGTTCGCAACCACTGGACCAAGTTCAAGGTTTCCTAATGGGCTTTTAATACCGCTGGCGCTCCATACCAAAGTACCTTCACCCGTTTCGCACCATGGTTCAGCGTAAGTCGCATGGCTAATGTTGAGCTCTAACTGACCATCAACACCGACTGGAATTGGTAGCCGTGCCTGCTCAACCACTTTGATTGCAGGAAGCGATGCCACCAAGTTCTTCACATAAGCACCGCCAAAACCATAACCGACAAAACCACGCCCTCGGACATCCATATCGCTACCACGACCAAAACGTACTGAGAATTCTGCTTTTCCGGTAAACAGTGCTGACCATTGGAAATCCCAACTTACTTCCCCCAGGTTTTGACTCTGCCAACGAACATTGGATGCCTGACCTTGCCAAACCGTGCCCTGAGCCCCCTGAATATCTAAGCCTCGCACATTTGGGCTTTGCTTGAGAGCCCAGGAAACTGGTAATCCCATCAGTAAACTGACAGAGAAGAAGGCGATAAAGATTACAACGTAAAGTACAACTCGCTTCACTTTATCCTCTCTTAAACTGCAGACGGTTCACATCAATCATGCCCGCTTGATCCGTTCGGTCAATATCCAGGAATTCCACTTCAATACCTTGTTGATCCTTCAAGTAACGTAGCCAATCAACTAACTGATTAAAAGCCAATGGCTGTATCCATACCTGAACGCTCTCATTGCGGGGCTGAACACGTATCAGCTCGACTTGATAACGGCGCGCCGAAGAAGATATCAGTTGGTTGAGCGGCTGATTAGAGTAACTCACACCTCCACTCTTGCGCAGTGCTGTGATCTCATCCGCCTTATCTTGCACCCACGCAAGAAGCTGTATCTCACTTTGAATTCGAGATTGAGCCAATTCCGCTCGTTGGCCGATCGGTTGGAGAATTCCCCAATAGATGAGACCAACTATCGCAATAGCACCACACCCCATCATCATACGCTGTTCACGCTGCGAGATGGCACTCCACCAAGTTTGTACTTGAGCGATTAAATTCTTCATCATCACCTCACAAACGCTTCAGAACAAAACTGCCTATCACAATCTTATCGTTGCGATTAAGCTGTCCTTGCTCAACGTTAAATTTCTCAGCCAGCTTTACGCGTGCCTGTTCAAACGGCTGGAAATCGGAACTGCGGGCTTGAATTCTGACTTCACCACGCTGGCCATCATATTTAAAGCTAGTGATCTCCAAATCTTTGACCTGACCAAGCGTTGAAGGCAGGGCTGCCAGCCACGACAACATAGCTTCATCACTAGAACCACCAGACAAACGACGCTCTTCATCCGTCATCTGACGTTTAAGGTAGCTCACAGTCGGAATGCGATTTCTATCAGGGAATACCTGGCGGAAAATTCGTTCACTTTCATCACGATAGGCCTGAGCTTGTGTCTCGTACTTATGCACCATCAACAATTGCTGAGCCACCACAACCACCAGCAACACAGCCGCAGTAATTGCCGCTTTTTGCCAGATTTTCCAATACTTACCCCAGGATGATTTTGGTTTAAACTCGCCGGTCAATAAGTTTATTTTGCTATCAGCAGCACCTTTAGCTAACAGACCCATAGTCATTTCTTCTGGCTGGGGTACCCAGACTTCACTGACAGCAGACTCAGGCACTGAGCTATAACAGTCCAGTCTCCAGCCTTCATGGTTTTGTAGATAAGAGGAAAGGTAGAGGTCTAACCATGATGCATCGACCACCGCGCCTTCTGTCTGAGAGTGACGAATCAGCCACTGATGGCCAATGACGGCCGCGCTACTGTTTTCATTGACTGGTAATGCCAAGACGTCCGGTAAGATGCGCTTAATGAGCATCCCGTGGCTAGAAAAGCGCTGTAATACAGCCTGAATCCAGGCACGTTCGACCGCACAAACTTGTGCTTTGCCAGGTTGCTTGCTTAAGATTGTAAAGTGAAGATTATCGACATCCTGTGCGACCTCATCTTCCACAAGATAGGGCAGCATGGTATCAAGCCGGCGTTCTGCACCGGCAGGGATATCCACTTGAGTGAGCACCACATCGTTACTCGCCAGTAAAGCAAACACCGGACGCTGGTTGGCATAAGAAACCAACTCATCCAATCGTTCCCACCCGGCAATTTCGCCGCTGGCAATCACTTCCTGCTGCTCTGTCGACCACACCACCCAAGGAATGGTACTTTGTTGTTCGCTACTCAGCCGAACGGTCAGAAACTCGCTCACTGATCCCTCCAAAACGACGGCGTACTACCGTCACCGTATCTCTGTTTTTACTTTGCAAAAGGCTTTGGATACGCACGCGTGAATCATCCACCAGCACTTGTGCATCTAATTCGAAGAAAGCACTATCGACACTTAAATACGCCTTTGCCTCTTTCGTTACCTCTTCGCTCAAGCCAGCTAACTCTGACTCAGCTAAAAATGCTTCAATATTGCTCCATCCATCAAATGGACGTTTTTCAATCAACTGTACCGCATCACTACTGCCTAAGCCCGGAGAGAACATCGCAACTAAAATTGGGGCTTGTTCAACCTCGATGGTATTTACATTTAGACGCCAGTCATCACTTGGAAGCGCACACACTAAAGGTGCTAACTTTTCATAGTACTCGCCACTCACTTGATACACGGAGCGTAATTCCGTTTTATCTGCCATCCAGCTATTTGCCGCAAGGTAACTTGGTTTCATCGCTTCATACGTGCTGTCTTCCACACCTGACATCGTGCGAACCACTGAGTCACTGTCAATGTATTCCCAGGTAGAGTCTGCAATGACTTCGGCCTGATATGACTCAATGTCCAACTCTTCAAGTAAGCGCCGCAAAACCTGAACCAAATAGGGCCGAACGGTTTGATCGCCTGTGGACTCAACGCTGCTCAATACGTTGAGATTAAAGCAAGCTTGTTTGTCCCATATACGCCCGGTTGCCTGCCCATAGTCGAGAGGATAAACTTGATCCTTAATCGCCCAAGGCTGGCTCATGTTAATCGTATCGGTATCCTTAAAACTCTGCTCAATACCGACTATTGCCAGCGCTTCTACCCCTACGCTATACCAATACGCTTGTTGATAATTAATCTGGTTACCACCACGCTGAAACTGGACAAACAGACGCTCCGACATGCTTGCTGCCACTGTCGTCATAATCGCCAACAGCATAAGAACAATAAGTAAAGCGACGCCGCGCTGACGATTAACCATTATCGTCTCCCTCCGACTCACTTAGCGTTCCATCGGGAGTCAGATAAGTTCTGGTGATTTTGCCGTAGTCTTTTAGCGTCAGTACCACAGATACCGCTTTAGGCAAGGAATCACTGCTATCCCAATCACTTTGCCATTGCGAACCGTCGTAAAAGCGTAAATCGAAAGATTCGACTTGAGTCAGCAGTGGAGTGACGATAGCTTCCTGCCCCACAGGCGTGTCTGGATAACGCCACCAGATACGTTGCAAAGCGCCACCTTTTAGGCGGTAACCAACTTTAGTGACCTCTCCGCGAGGAAACTGTTGTTGAGGGTTATGCCACCCCAAACGTGCGAACATCACCCCTTTAGCGTCTGAATCCAACAGATAATCCGACCAAAAAATCAGTTGGTCTGCAGGATCTTCACCTTCAGTTCGTGTACGGCGCAATGCAATTTGGCGAAAATCATTGTCCATCATCACCATCGTGCGCTGAAGTTCATTCAAACGCTCTGTGCGTTCTTGAGACAACTGATTGCTACGCTGTATCTGTGACACCACTTGGTACGCCGCAACACTCAGGCTGGCAAAGATAGCAATCGACACCAGCACTTCGATAAGTGTAAAACCTTTTTGCTTATGCTGCTTGGACACGAACTGCAATCTACTTCGCCACATAGCTTCTTACCGTCACAACTGGACTTGCCTCTTTTTCTGTCGCGACACTCACATCAAATGCTTTCAGCAATGGCTGCGTTGTGGCGATTGGAGACACTTTCCAGTACCAGGTGCGTCCCGCGAGCTCCTCAGTGCCGTTTTTGGCTTTCAGCTCACCAGTATCCAACATCACATTGGCCATCTGATTATCCACAACCATAGCTGCAAACATTTTTTCTTCTAAGTAGCTAACTGTATTGATGTTCTGACTCACAGAACGAATGACACTGATAGCCGCCGTTGCAAATATCGCCAGAGCAACCAGCACCTCAAGTAACGTCATGCCTCTTACACGACGAAGACTTAAATTAGGGCGAGTTTGCTTAAAATCGTGCATTCTCATCCCCTTCAACTTCCTCACCCGGCGCTAACAATAAAATTTGCCCAGATTCTTTACCTACCACGCGCCAGCCATCATTTAAAACATCACCACCCTTAGGAAAGAATGACAGCGTAAACGGTGTCAGCTCTGCACTAGAAAAGACAAAAACTTGCGGGGGCTTAATTCTCTCCTTTGCTTTATGTTCCGCGAACATTTCTTCATCGAACAGAGAACCAGGCTCAAACAAGCGGTCGTCGTCTTCCCAAGCACCGCCCCCCAACTCCAATTGCAAAGCAATACCTTCATCAAGTGAAGTTTTACTTGGTATCTGCCTCATTTTAAGTGGTTTCCAACCTTCGGTAGTTAAACTTAACAACTCATACGACGCGGCAACGTCGTCGACTTGAACACCAAAATCTTTACCACTAAGTACAGCTTCTTCATTAAGCAATTGTAAGCGCTGGAAGAAACTTTGAGCGTATTGTTTTGAAAGGTCTTTTTGACTGGTAGGTAATGTAGAGATCACTGCTACGGCGGTCAGTGATAATAAAACCAGCACCAATAGAATTTCTATTAATGTAAAACCTTTATGTTTTCGCATTCGCTTCATTGGTGCTGGCTTAGGATCAGTTTTATTGGAAATCTTGCATGTTCCAGTTGCCAATATCGGCTGCTGGTCCTTCACCGCCCTCTTGACCATCTGCACCTAGTGTGAAGATATCAATCGTGCCATTGTCACCTGGGCTTAGGTACTGATACTCATAACCCCAAGGATCGTTTGGAAGACGCTTGATGTAACCACCGTCACGGTAGTTACGTGGCTCTGGGTTTGAAGGTTTGTTTACCAATGCATCCAGACCCTGATCCGTAGTTGGATAAACGTTGTTATCTAGCTTGTACATGTCCAGTGCATTTTCCAAAGCAACAATATCTGTGATCGCTTTTTGCTGATCCGCCTTCTCTTTGTTACCAAGTAGGTTTGGCACGACAAAACTTGCCAGAATACCCAAGATAACGACAACCACCATTACTTCTAACAGTGTGAAGCCGTGTTGTTTACTGCGCTTAAATTTCATTTTTTTCTCCGAAAGTTAGATTCAAGGGATACCTTTAGTAGACATCCCTTAACCCGAATATTATCCGCTCATCAAGTTATTCATTTCTAGCATTGGCATCAAGGTCGCCATAACAATAAAGAGCACAAGACCAGCCATCAATGCGATTAAGACTGGAGTAAAAATACCCAGAGCAATGTTGACTGTCGATTCAAAATTTTGGTCTTGGTTATCCGCAGCACGCGTCAGCATGCTTTCCAGCTCACCACTCTGCTCACCACTGGCAATCATATGCAGCATCATTGGCGGAAATAACTGCGTTTGATCAAGAGCTTTACGCAAACTGGAGCCTTCGCGCACGTTTTCCGCAGCCACCAACACTTGCTGTTTCACGTATCGGTTC
Source organism: Vibrio sp. YIC-376 (assembly GCF_052353105.1). Classification (NCBI taxonomy): domain Bacteria; kingdom Pseudomonadati; phylum Pseudomonadota; class Gammaproteobacteria; order Vibrionales; family Vibrionaceae; genus Vibrio; species Vibrio sp. YIC-376. The sequence goes on along the minus strand of NZ_JBBWFK010000010.1, from coordinate 100,207 downwards.
GACATAACATCAACCGCGACACGCATCCCTTCAAGGATCGGGATAGCACTTGAAGTACATATTGAAAGCGTTCGCGCAAAACGCGCAGTATTCAGACCTTTAGAGATCTTGCCTAATAGCGGCAGCTTAAGGATTTTCTTATCCCATGAAAGTCGAAAGTCGGGCTGTTGCAATGCAAGCTTGAGACCGTAGAAACACACGACCACCACGGCAAAGATAATTAATCCCCACTCTTGCACAAACTCACTGGCAGCAAGAAGGACTCGTGTAGACTGAGGCAGTTCTTGCCCCATCTGTATGATAGGTTCGATAATTTTCGGTACAACGGTCGCCAGCAAAAATGAAACGATAGCAACGGCAAAAACCACCAGAACCACAGGATAAATCATCGCCTGTAGCAGCTTAGAACGCATCTTCTGACGGTTTTCGACGTAGTCTGCCAAACGCTCCAGCACTGAATCTAAATGACCAGACTTTTCACCCGCAGCAACCATTGAACGATACAATTCATCAAACACATGAGGATAATCCCCTAAGCTGTCGGCCAGAGGGTAACCTTCCGTCACTTTTGAACGCACAGAAGCAATCATGGAACGAATCCGCGGCTTGTCCGCTTGTTCAGACACGGCTCTCAAACATTCTTCCAGTGGCATGCCCGATTGCACCAATGTCGAAAGCTGACGGGTGATCAAAGCCAATTCGGCAGTTTTAATTCCTCGCTTGAACCCGACCGACCCAGAAGCTTTGGCTGCTTTTTCTTTGGTTTCAATCACCTCAACAGGGAGCATCCCTTGGTCTTTAAGACGTTGGCGCACCTGACGAGCGTTATCCCCTTCTATGGTGCCTTTCTTTTGTTTACCTTTTGCATCCAGCGCTTTGTAATCAAATGCCGCCATTACGCTTCCTTCGTCACTCGCATCACTTCTTCCAGTGACGTAATACCACGACGTACTTTGCTTAGACCATCACTACGAATGCATGGAGTATGTTTCCGAACCACTCTCTCGATTTCGAGCTCACCCGCTTCTTTATGAATCAACTCTTGGACTTTCTCATCAACCAAAACCAGCTCGTGAATACCAGTTCGACCTCGGTAACCTTTTTGATTACATGATTCACAGCCTTTAGCACGATGCAGAACCAAGGATTCATGCTCAGACATATCAAACAGTTTCTTCTGCTCGGAATCCGCTTCATAAGGCTCTTTACAATCCGGGCAAAGAGTACGCACCAAGCGCTGAGCTAACACACCAAGCAATGAGGATGAAATCAAGAAAGGCTCGATACCCATGTCACGCAGACGGGTGATCGCACCGACGGCAGTGTTGGTGTGGAGAGTCGACATCACTAAGTGACCGGTCAACGACGCCTGAACCGCAATTTGTGCCGTCTCCAGGTCACGGATCTCACCGACCATCACGACATCCGGATCCTGACGCAAAATCGCACGCAAACCACGCGCAAAGGTCATGTCCACTTTGGTATTAACCTGGGTCTGACCAATGCCATCGATATCAAATTCGATCGGATCTTCAACCGTTAGGATATTACGCTCATTACTGTTTATTTCTTGCAGGCCAGCATAGAGGGTCGTCGACTTACCAGAACCAGTCGGGCCAGTAACCAAGATAATTCCGTGTGGACGTTGGATAAGGTGACGGAAGTTATCGTGCACAGAAGAGGTCATCCCCAAGCTGTGTAAGTCAAGACGGGTGGCATTTTTGTCGAGTAGACGCATTACCACACGCTCTCCGTGTGAAGACGGCATTGTCGAGACACGAACATCGACTGCGCGACCACCGATACGTAGGGAAATACGACCATCCTGCGGGACACGTTTTTCCGCAATATCCAGCTTGGCCATGACTTTGACACGGGAGACTAAAAGCGGTGATAGTTTGCGGCTAGGTGTGAGCACTTCACGAAGCACACCATCAACACGGAAACGAATAGAAAGTTTTTTCTCAAACGTTTCAATATGAATATCGGATGCGCCTTCTTTGATCGCCTCACCCAACATCGCATTAATCAGTTTAATGATTGGCGCATCATCTTCTGACTCCAGCAAGTCCTCATCATGAGGCAATTCTTCCGCAAGTGAGAAGAAGTCATCACTGTCTGCACCGATGTCCTCCATCAACTGACGAGCTTCAGAAGAGTCTCGTTGATAGGCTTCCGTCAGCTTTTTATCGAACGATTCTTGATCGATGGACTGCGGCACGAAACTTTGTTTCAGGACACGGCGAACCTCCACAAGAGCCGCCGGGTTCAGCGGCTCAACGTAGTACAGAATAGGAGGGCGTTCTGGATGCTCTGTCTCCAGCACCAGTTTAAAGCGATTGGCAAAACTGAATGGCAGACGACGCATGCTTGGCGTTGTGTCTAACATATCTACCATTAGTTCACACTCATTTGATCAATAAAAGCTTGGATTTCAGCAGGATGCTGACGGTCTTTACCGTACTCTGGCATCAACGGAATCTTATCATCAGACATCAGCTTCAAACCCTGCTCCGCTTTGTACAATTGTTCTGCACGAATGAAATTGTATTTACGCTGAGTAATGCCGTCTGCAGTCATACCATCACGAATGATGGTTGGCTTAATGAACACCATTAGATTACGTTTTTCCGTTTGGGTACTGGTTGACTTAAACAAGTGACCCAAAATTGGAATATCACCCAGAAGCGGAACTTTAGCCTCACTCTCTAAAGCGCGCTCATCCACCAATCCACCCAGCACCAGCATTTGACCATCTTGAATCATCACAGAAGTATTGAGCTGACGCTTAGCAAAGCGAACATCAACCGCGCCATTCGCGCCCAACACGTTCGATACTTCTTGCTCTATAGTCAGCTGCACTGAGTCGCCTTCGTTGATTTGCGGTACGACCTTAAGCTTGATTCCCACTTCTTTACGATCAACCGTCTGGAATGGGTTATCGTTGTTTGACCCCGCTGTCGAGCCTGTAATAACCGGCACTTCCTCACCAACAATGAATGACGCTTCACCGTTATCCATTACCGTGATACTCGGAGAAGAAAGAATGTTTGAGTTAGAGTCCGTCGCCACAGCATTAATTAATGCTGTCCAGTCCCCCAAAATGATACTCACTGCAGCACCGTTGACACCGCTAAGCGCTGACGCGAGTGTTGAATAATCGCCAGAATCAGTCACGTCATACGGAACACGATTACCATCCGAGTTGTAATAATACTCGGTGCTTGTAGTGTTTTTCGCTTCTTCCAGACCGATCATTACTTCGCCGATTTGTGCACCTGATCCGTACTGAATGACAGTACCCGATTCTAGTGAACCCCACTGAACGCCCAGATTAATACCATCGCCTTCAGACATTTCGACAATCAACGCTTCGATCAGAACCTGTGCACGACGAATATCAAGCTGAGCGATGACATCTTGTAACGCTAGCATGATGTCTGGCGGCGCAGTCAGAACAAGCGCATTGGTTGCTGGATGCGCAGCAATCACGACCTCACCACGCTGAGAAGATGCTTTTTGCCCCTGACCGGCTTGCTTTTCCGCTTGCAGGTTGTCAGACACACCTTTAAGCACCTCAACCAAGTCTTCCGCTTTGGCGTATTTCAGGTAAACCACGCGGTTATTGCCTTTACTCGCCATCTCCACATCTAACTGGCGAATGAGACGTTTCAGGCGTGCACGCACTTTTGGATCGCCCGAAATCAGGATCGCGTTGGTACGCTCATCTGCAACGATTTTAGGTTCAAGGAATTCCGGAGTGCTTTTCTGGTTAGTGCTTTTATTTAACGCTTCAACAATACGTACCATCTCTGCCGCAGAAGCATTTCGTAGTTCCACCAGCTCAATATCTTTATCACCAGCCTGGTCAACTCGTTTAATGATTTCAGCCAGACGATTTACTACTGCAGCACGACCAGTGATCAGAATGATGTTAGCCGGATCATAGTGAACCACGTTGCCGGCACCAGCATTATCAATCAACTGGCGCAGCAAAGGAGACAACTCTCGTACTGAAACATTACGAACCGCTACGACTCGGGTGATCACACTATCGCCTTGCGCGCTACTATCACCTAAAACTGGAATTGCAGAAGTCTTCGAGTCTTTCGCTTTAATAACTTTGAGTACGCCATTGTCCATTTCTACGACTGCATAGCCATATACTTCCAGTACGTTAAGGAAAAAGCTGTAATATTGCTCTTCATTCAGCACGTCATAGCTGCGGACGTCGATTTTTCCGCGTACCGAAGGGTCAACTATGATTGTCTTTTCTAAGTTGCGACCAACTATGTTGATAAATTCTTGAATGTCCGTGCCTTTAAAACTGGCACTAAATTCGTTTGCTATCGCACCCGGAGCGCAGAGTAGGCTCCCGGCCAATAACCAAGCACTTTTGCTTAACCAATGTTTCACGTATGTCTCCCTACACTTACGCTGATAGCCTAAGTATTATAATTGGATATAGATCTCGTACTGTTGACCATCACGCTCAACAGTCAAATTCAGCTCTTGCGGATCGCTCATTATTTGCATCACTTCTGCTGAAGATGCCGGATCACTTAAATCGATCCCATTTAGCTGCACTGCGATATCACCAGGCTCTAAGCCCACATCATTAAACAATGCCGCATCACGACCCGGCGCTACTCGATAGCCCACAATGTCATCACCATTTTTCACTGGCGAAATACTGATGTATTTAAAGACGCTCTTCGGATCTTGAGAAATCTCTTCACGAATTTGTTCTAGTTTATCGCTTGGAGCTGATGCCGCAGCTTGCTGAGCAGGCTGAGAACGTCTCGCCTTCGGTGATTCCGATAGCTTGTTATACTCAATCCCCTGCATCATGAGGGTTTCGTCACGGCCTTGGTTCTCGATGATCACTCGATCCACTAACACTGCCTTAAGCGTCGCACGTGTACCTTCGATCTCTTCACCAATGCCATACGTCGCTTGCTTACCACTATTCGCTATCACCGCTAAGCTAGTTTGCGGCTGGTTGCTAGCCACAGCCCCCACGAGAGTTAAGTTTAGTCGAGTTTTCGGCGCGTCTTTAACAACTGGTTTTTCGATGATGACAGGTTTCTGTTCTGTGTACTGACCGAATAAGTGTGCATTCTGAAGGGCATTAAAATCAATGGCGTCATTTTTGTTGCTGGCAATAGCATTGCTTGCTGATGGTTTCCAAGAACTCACATCAGATGTTTGAGGTATCGCTAACCACACTATTTTCGCGAGCACCCACCCAGTTAGCGCAATAAATAAGCAAGTAAACAGCAAACTAAGCTTGGTTTGAATCGCGAGGTTGTTGGATTTCATCTGAGCCAGTAGCGGGCTGCTTGATAATCCAGCACTCAGCTCTATTCGCTTCACTAAATTGATTCCTTTCTTTCGATGTAGGTCGAACCAGCTATAAAAAAAACATCGACTCTATCTTGCTAAAATGACAGTAAAATTACTATTAAACAAATAGCAGTAAACTATACCATAACGAATATTGGTTACCTTTTTTCTTCTTCGGTTTTTGCCAACTCCCTTGAAAAAAATAGACCTTGACTCCATTTGAAGGTGAATAATCCATCACTCATTGCCTTAAAAAGCAGTGGTTAGATAGTGTAGTTCTGTATGAGTTCCCTAAATGAAGCCGTCAGGCTAGATAAATGGCTTTGGGCCGCAAGATTTTATAAAACCCGCTCTATCGCTCGTAACATGGTCGATGGCGGTAAAGTCCACTATAATGGTCAACGAACAAAGCCGAGTAAAATCGTTGAATTGGGCGCTGAAATAAGACTTCGTCAAGGCAACGAAGAAAAAACGGTTATCATCGAGATAATCTCTGATCAGCGTAAAGGCGCACCAATCGCACAGACTCTGTATCGCGAAACTAATGAAAGTATAGCGAAACGTGAGGAACACGCGACACAACGTAAGCTTAATGCCCACAACCCAAGTCCGGAACGCCGCCCAGATAAAAAGCAGCGCCGAGATATCATTAAGTTCAAGAACCAATAAAAGCCGGAAATACTACGAGGAAATCACTCCATGGCAAATAATGTTTTAAACCGCTACCTATTTGAAGATCTTTCAGTTCGTGGCGAGTTGGTACAATTGGATGAAGCGTACCAGCGTATTATCTCCAGCAAGGAATATCCGGCAGCATTACAAAAACTGTTGGGCGAGCTACTCGTATCAACCACACTTTTAACAGCAACGCTTAAGTTCGAAGGCTCTATCACGATCCAACTGCAAGGCAATGGTCCTGTTTCTCTTGCGGTAATTAATGGCGATGACAAGCAGAAAATTCGTGGTGTTGCTCGCTGGGAAGGCGATATCGCCGATGATGCGAACTTGCACGATATGATGGGTAAAGGTCATATGGTAATCACCATCGAACCTAAAATGGGTGAACGTTACCAAGGCGTTGTTGGATTAGAAGGTAACAATCTGGCTGAAGTACTGGAAGGCTATTTCGCGAACTCTGAGCAGCTAAAAACTCGCCTTTGGATCCGTACAGGTGAATTCGAAGGAAAACAGCATGCAGCAGGTATGCTAATTCAGGTTATGCCTGATGGCACTGGTTCTCCTGATGACTTTGAGCACTTAGAGCAGCTGACTGATACAGTAAAAGACGAAGAGTTATTCGGTTTAGAAGCCAATGAGCTACTTTACCGCTTATACAACCAAGATAAAGTGCGCCTGTACGAGCCTCAGCCTGTGTCATTCCAGTGCGGCTGTTCCCGTGAACGCAGCGGTGCAGCAATTGTCACTGTTGAACAAGCGGAAATTTATGACATTTTGGCCGAGGAAGGAGCTGTGTCTTTACACTGTGATTACTGCGGTACCACTTATACGTTTGATGAATCAGAAGTTGCAGAACTCTATATGCAAGCTGCTTCAGGAACTAAAACGCTGCATTAATTTTTACAGCTTACCAAGCACGTAATTTTCCCGTCAAAAGGCCAGCGCATGCTGGCCTTTTTGTGATCCGACCCCCGTAACACCTCGCTTTGAGCGTAATAAAATAACTGCTTAATTTTAAGTAATTAATAATCCTTTTGCCCTAGCGTAATGGATTGCCCGCACGATAAACTATTCCAGCCAATATGTGACGGGTTACCTAAAACCTCATTGAAAATATGGATAATTTTTGAACTATCTCCCTGTTTTCTCCCCACCCCGTTGCTAGCATGGTGAGCAGATAAAAAAATAAAAACATTCTTACAAAATCCCTACAAAAATCCTTATAAGGAGCACCTATGACCGTTATGGAACATAATAAGGCTGCAACACTTGATCTAACCAAGCACGGACTGCACAACGTCGCAGAGGTTATACGTAACCCAAGCTACGAAGTGCTGTTTGAGGAAGAAACGCGTGAAGGACTAACCGGTTACGAGCGCGGCGTGGTTACTGAATTAGGTTCAGTTGCTGTTGATACAGGCATCTTTACTGGTCGCTCACCAAAAGATAAATACATCGTGAAAGATGCAACGACAGAAGAAAACATGTGGTGGACTTCTGACACGGTAAAAAATGACAACAAGCCTATCAGCCAAGAAGTTTGGAATGAGCTAAAAGAGTTAGTGACAAACCAACTTTCGGGCAAACGCCTGTTTGTGATTGACGGTTACTGTGGTGCGAACCCTGATACACGCCTGAGCATTCGTGTTGTTACTGAAGTTGCGTGGCAAGCTCACTTCGTTAAAAACATGTTCATCCGCCCAACAGAAGAAGAGCTCGCCTCGTTTGAGCCAGATTTTGTGGTGATGAACGGTGCGAAATGCACCAACCCGAAATGGGAAGAACAAGGCCTTAACTCTGAAAACTTCACTGTGTTCAACCTGACTGAGCGCATGCAACTTATCGGTGGTACATGGTACGGCGGTGAGATGAAGAAAGGCATGTTCGCAATGATGAACTACTTCCTTCCTCTTCAAGATATCGCATCAATGCACTGTAGTGCGAACATGGGTAAAGATGGCGACGTTGCGATTTTCTTTGGCTTGTCTGGTACGGGCAAAACCACCCTTTCTACCGATCCAAAACGTGAATTGATCGGTGATGATGAGCACGGCTGGGATGATGACGGTGTGTTTAACTTCGAAGGCGGCTGCTACGCGAAGACCATCAAACTGTCAAAAGAAGCTGAACCAGATATCTACAACGCAATCCGTCGCGATGCATTGTTAGAAAATGTCACCATACGTGACGATGGCTCTATCGACTTTGATGACAGCTCTAAGACAGAAAATACCCGTGTGTCTTACCCGCTTTATCACATCGACAACATTGTGAAACCTGTCTCCAAAGGCGGTCATGCCAATAAAGTGATCTTCCTTTCTGCAGATGCGTTTGGCGTACTTCCTCCAGTGTCTAAACTGACTCCGGAGCAAACTAAATACCACTTCCTTTCTGGCTTTACTGCCAAGTTAGCCGGTACAGAGCGTGGTATTACTGAACCAACGCCAACCTTCTCGGCATGTTTTGGTGCAGCGTTCCTTACTCTTCACCCAACTAAGTACGCAGAAGTACTGGTTAAACGTGTGGAAGCGGCTGGTGCCAAGGCTTACTTGGTGAATACTGGCTGGAACGGCACTGGTAAGCGTATCTCGATTCAAGATACGCGTGGCATCATCGATTCGATCCTAGATGGCTCGATTGAAGACGCACCAACTAAGCACATTCCAATCTTCAACCTGGAAGTACCAACTTCATTACCAGGTGTACATTCAGGCATTCTGGATCCGCGTGAAACTTACACTGACCCACTGCAGTGGGAAAGCAAAGCAAAAGATCTAGCAGAACGCTTTATCAAAAACTTTGATAAGTACACAGACAACGCAGAAGGTAAATCTCTGGTTTCTGCTGGTCCACAGCTTGACTAATGCCACGCGAAAGACTGAGTTGAAGGTGACTTAGTTACCAAAATATCCTACAAGCCCCTATTTTTAGGGGCTTTTTATTGAATCCCTCTCCAGATTGATACAAGCTAAAGTCAGGCTTCCATACTTTCACATAGGTTCTGGCAGGAATGAAAACAGCGCTTCGAATTCTAATTCTGTTACTTGTTTTACTGATTGCCATTCCGGCAACCGTTGTTGCGCTGCTCACCACCTCCTACGCCAACCAGACCTGGGCCTTTCTTTCCGAGCATCTGAATCTGCCAATCAAAGCAGAAAAGGTGCGCTACGATTATCCTTATCACATTCAAGTGCAAGGGATCAGCACCGGAAACGAGTACACCACCTACATTGAACAATTCGATTTATGGCTGAATCCAGATATTCGTCGTGACGGAAAATGGATTGTGGACAGCTTACTTATCGATGGAGTGAACTTACAAAACGGGCTGCCTGCGTTGCCCAATCTCGACACTGTTCAGTTCCATCAAATCGCGGTTAAGAACCTCGATTATTCCAATAACCAACTTGTCATCAATGGATTAAGTCTACAAGTCCAGTCACCAAACTGGCACAACACTGAACATGTGCTGCCGTATGGTGAGATACAGCTTTCTGCGACTCAAATATACTGGAATGGTGAGGCGTTTGATGACGTTCTGGTTGATTTGAATTATCGACCAGTAGATAGCACGCTTTATGGCTCATCTTTCAAGTGGCGAGGCGGCCAGGTTTCCGGACAGGGTGAACAATACCCTGAAGGTTGGTCTCTGGTGAATGTCACTATCGACAAGCTAAAAATGAACACTGCACAACTGCAGTCGATATTGGCTAAACCTTGGCAGGAAATCCCATTTAAAATCAGCCATATTAATAGCTTAGATTTGCTCAACGCTGATATCGAGTGGGGTGAATGGCACTGGCAGAACTTAGATCTTTCGGTAGAAAACGCTGACTTTCCTTTCTCGCTTTGGCAGGCAAAAGCGCAGGTTTCTCTACAGGCCGATAGCGTCCGATTCCAACAGCAGACTGCAATAGAGCCACGTTTAAACGCGACATTAACTCCACAACTGATCGAGCTTAAAGAACTCTATCTTGATTGGCAGCAAGGTCGCGTTCAGCTGTCTGGTCAGTTCCAACCAACAAAATGGCAGATAGAAAACGCCTCGGTTCAAGGTTTGAAATGGGCGATGCAGCCAAATGAAAGTACAGATTGGTGGAAGGCAGCGACCAACGAACTTAAAGAAGTGGATATAGCGAAACTTGATATTGAGTACAGCCAAATCATTCAATTAGCCCAAGAGCCGTACTGGCAGCTATCAGGTTTGAGTTTAGAGGGTCGTCAGCTTGAAATACAGCGTTTAGGAGCACTCTGGGCTGTCTGGAATGGTAAACTTGACGCCAGCGTCGTTAACGCCAGTTACAATCAGGTGCTTTCATCGCATGCCGCATTTTCTACTCAAAGCGACAATGGTCTTTGGCAACTGACCCGATTGTTCGCCCCATTAGAACAGGGCTATATCGAAGGCTACGGACAAATAGATGTCAGTACCACCAGCCAACCATGGACGCTCAACTTAAATGCGGATGGCATTCCTCTGCTGTTGTTCCACTCTTATCTGCCTGAGACGCTAGCCGTAGACGGTTTATCTGATCTGAACCTTGAGCTACGAGGTCTGGCCGGAGACCATAATATGTTGGCTTACAGCTTAACAGGGAATGTCGCAGCCAATATGCGTAAAACCACACTACGCTCACAAGCCGACCAGTCTCTTAAATCCATCACGTTGTCCCCACTTCGACTACAAGCAAATCGCGGGGAAGTCACTATTCAGCCAATCATCATTTCAGGCAATGCGATTCAGGGTAAAATATCCGGCGCTTTCGATCTTGCTGACAATCCATTAAGCGGCCTGGAGTATCAACTGCAAGAACGCTGCGGAGTAATCAAAGGTGACCTTTTCAATCAAGATGTGGTGGCTAATGAGTGCATCAAACCAGCAACAAGTGAAACCGAAAACGCAGAAAAAATTCCTGAACAACCAGAGCACACTCAGCAAGAGGCCGAACCTGCAGCCCCTATCTCAGAAATCAACATTGAGCTGCAGGAAGAAGAAACGGTCGAAGATGTGATAGAAGAAGATGAACCAACGGCAGATGATCTTGCTACTAATGAAGAGTTAGCAGCGGAGTAATTTCGAATAATTCGGTAACAACATATAGGTTCCGACAAAATCAACTGCGGGTGTGTCACCACTGTAAATTACGACATGAATAACGATGCGAGCTTTACGCCCTGATGCAAGACGGTCCAAATCGCCACTGATCCCATCAAGCGAAGTACTGGCAACTGGATTTTGCTCCACGGGCTGACGATAACGAATCGTACTGTCAGCAAGAACAATATCGCCATGCAGGCCGCGCTCTTTAAGTAGCAACCAGGTCATCCCCCACCCAGTCAGTGTCGCCAACGTAAAAGCAGAGCCAGCAAACATGGTGTTGTGAGGATTGAGGTTAGGGTTCAGCTGGGCAGAACATTCAAATTGATAGCCAGTATACTGGTTAATTTTAATCCCCATCTTGTCGCTGATTGGGATCTGCTGCTCCCATCGCTTCTGAAGCTCGGTACACCAATCTGGACGACGAAGAACATTCGCCATCGGATCCAAACGCTTGACCATTTGCTGGTGACGCACCGGACCACGCTCATCGGTGAGCTCACCACGACGCTCAAAACCACTTTTCTCATAGAATGAGATCGCATCTTCACGGGCATTACATACCAAACGTTTCGCACCTTCCTGGCGCGCAAGAGACTCCAGAGCCACTAACACTAGCGACCCCATCCCTTTACCACGACGGTTGCTCTTCACCGCCATGTAGCGAATCTGGCCATCGTTATCTGGGGTAATATACAAGCGTCCTATCGCCATTGGTCGGCCTCGGCCATCCACTATCATGCGATGGTGACTCATACCATCATATTCATCGCGTTCTGAACCCATCGGCATTCGCCATGGCTCACGCAACATCTGCCAACGAAACTGATAATACTTATTAAGCTGGTTTTCGGTTTTTGGAGTAATGAGTTTGAACATATCAATCCTTTGAAAGAACAAAACAAACAAATGTCAGAGAAAATAACCCCAAGCTAATTCCATGTGCCTGGAGTTAAAGCTTAGACTATTGCCATTGCGTTACCAGATTAGACCTGTAACCAGAACGTCACTGGTCCATCGTTAACTAATGACACTTTCATATCGGCCGCGAAGCGACCACGCTCTGTTGGTAACACCTGTTCACTTAAGTCAGAGAAGTAATCATAAAGACGTTCTGCATCTGCCGGGTGCGCACCTCGAGAAAATCCCGCACGAGTTCCTTTTTTGGTATCCGCTGGCAGAGTAAATTGAGAAACAACCAATATCTTGCCATCCACCTGTTGAACGTTCAGGTTCATTTTACCTTCTTCGTCTTCAAACACACGGTAAGTGGTCACACGCTCCACCAAACGCTTTGCTTTGGCTTCATCATCGTCCCGCTCGACGCCTAACAGGACAAGCAGACCTCTATCGATTTCCCCAACCACTTCACCATCAACACGGACGGCTGCTTCACTGACTCGTTGAATTAGAGCTATCACTACGCTCACTTCCTTTCGTTGCTAACTGAGATTCTGCGACCGAGTGTATCATGTCCAGGTCTTCACTCCAGTGCTCTCGCTCACCAAGAGCAGCAGTCACCTCAGCACCAATCAGCACTATCATCCAGCACAGATAAACCCAGACAAATAAGATAGGAATCGCGGCCAGTGCACCGTATATCAGCTGATAGGATGGAAACTGGGTGATATAAAGTGCGAAGCCTTTCTTACTCAGTTCGAACAAAATCGCCGCCAGCGCTGCACCGATGGCTCCATGAGCCAGATAGACTTTTTTGTTTGGCACCAAAATGTACAGTCCTAAAAAGGCAGAAAATGACAATAACAAAGGCAACCAGCGCAAAAACAGATTAAATGCACCGGATAAGGTCTCATTCTCTAAGATCTGCAGTGATGTCACATAGGAAGTCGCTGCGATACTGGCGCCAACCAAGATTGGGCCAAGCGTTAACACCATCCAATACATTGAGAAAGAGAAGACGAAGCGACGCTTCTCTGCGACTCGCCAAATGTAATTGAGGTTCTTATCGATATTAGAAATCAACATCAATGCAGCAACGAATAAAAAAGCACCGCCAACCGCACTCATTTTACCAGTATTGGCAACAAACGCTTGCAGCGCGGTATGCACCGCCTCACCAGACGCTGGCACAAAGTTCTCAATGATGTATCCTTGCAATACCCCTCCGACATTCGCAAAAACGGGGAATTTCGACAATATTGACAACAGTACCGTTAACATCGGTACAATTGACAACAAAGTGATATAGGCAAGGTAGCCTGCATTTACATTCACGCGATCGTGCGCCAAGCGCTTGAGAAGATACTTCAAAAAAGCGACGCTACTTGGCAGTAGATTGCTCAATCTCGCCTTGTAACTCTCTGATAACTGGTTCATAGTTCATTCCATAATTAGCATCTAGGACATAAAAATGCCTTATTTATTAGCAATTGTACTATCAATTTTTACTTTAACAGGGTGTCAATCTGCTTATTACTCAGCAATGGAGCAAGTGGGTTACCACAAGCGCGACATCATGGTAGACCGTGTTGAAGATGCCAAAGAGTCTCAACAAGATGCTCAGGAAGAGTTCACCAGCGCTCTGGAAGCCCTATCCGCTCTGACCAATTTTGACGGTGGTGAGCTGGAGAGTGTTTACAACAACATAAACGACAAATATGAAGACAGTGAGAAAGCGGCTCAAGATGTCCGCGATCGTATCGCTGCCATTGAAGATGTCTCTGATGCCCTGTTTGAAGAATGGCAAGACGAGCTTGATCTGTACACCAGTGCAAAACTGCGCCGTTCCAGTGAACAGAAACTACGTGAAACCAAGGCATCTTACAAAACTATGCTCAGCGCCATGAAACGTGCCGAGAAAAAGATGACACCGGTATTGAACACTCTACGCGATAACACCTTGTATTTAAAACACAACCTCAATGCAAGTGCAATTGGGTCGTTGCAGGGTGAGTTCTCGAACTTAGAGAAAGACATTCAGTTTGCAATCAAGCAAATGAATGAAGCGATCGCCGAGTCGGACAAGTTCTTGAATAAGCTCAATCAAAAGTAATTTCACCGACTCAACACCTCCTCCTCATGAGGAGGTGTTAGCTTCTGACCTCGTCATCTAGACAGGTTACTCTGCGAATAAACGCCTCTCTCTCTTTCACCGTTCCCCAAGGCACTTCTACTACCTGATAACCCAGCCCAGCGTAGATATCTACTAGTGTTTGGTGGATTTTTAGTGCTTCTTCAAAACTGTGCGGACGGATTTCATCTTGCACATAAATAGTGGCTTCAGGTCGGCAAGTAAACACCTGACTATGATACCCAGCACTCTGCGAGATGAAAGCGGGCTCAACGTCGCAACCACCTACACGCAAGTAAGCCATAATATCGGGAATCGCGCGATCAACGAACGCCACTTCGTGACTGAGCGCCTGATGTTTTTGCTCACTCATTAACTCAAGGCACAATCTGGCAAACTCAGGTAAGTTGCTCCACGGTAAGATTCCCTCCTCCAGCTGACTTTGCTGCTCTATTAAGGTGCGGGAGCCTTCAGCAAAGATGGCATACCCCAGCTCCCCCAACGCGTTTAACAATGTTGTTTTACCCGCGCCAGGTCCACCCGTGATCACTATCGGATTCATTGTTATTACCTCCTATCTTCCTTAAATACAGAAAGCCCTAAATGCAAAAAGCCCCGAGCATAACCCGGGGCTTATTCTTAATCTAATCCGTTACAGCAAATTACTTCGCTGAACGTGAAGCACGCTTACGATCGCTTTCCGTTAGGAACTTCTTACGGATACGAATGCTTTCAGGTGTAACTTCTACTAGCTCGTCGTCATCGATGAATTCTAGAGCTTGTTCTAGAGTCATGATGATTGGTGGAGTAAGAACCTGCGCGTCATCCGTACCAGATGCACGAACGTTGGTTAGCTGCTTACCTTTCAGTGCGTTTACTGTCAGGTCGTTATCGCGGCTGTGAATACCGATAACCATGCCTTCGTAAACTTCTACACCGTGACCGATAAATAGACGACCACGCTCTTGAAGGTTAAACAGTGCGTTAGTTAGCGCTTTACCTGCTGCGTTTGCGATCAGTACACCGTTAACACGTTGACCGATGTTACCGCCTTTGTGTGGACCGTAATGATCGAACGTATGGTAAAGAAGACCAGAACCAGATGTTAGCGTCATGAACTCAGTTTGGAAGCCGATCAAACCACGAGATGGCATTACGAAATCCATACGCACGCGGCCTTTGCCGTCTGGAGCCATATCTTTTAGCTCACCTTTACGGATACCGATGTTTTCCATGATACCGCCTTGGTGCTCTTCCATCACGTCGATGGTTACCGTTTCAAACGGTTCCATTAGCTGACCATCTTCTTCTTTGATGATTACTTCTGGACGAGATACTGCAAGCTCAAAGCCTTCACGACGCATGTTTTCGATCAGGATAGACAGGTGAAGTTCACCACGGCCTGATACGCGGAATTTATCTGGATCGTCTGTTTGCTCTACACGAAGTGCAACGTTGTGAACCAGTTCCTTCTCCAGACGCTCAAGGATGTTACGTGAAGTCACGAACTTGCCTTCTTTACCTGCGAATGGAGACGTGTTTACCTGGAACGTCATGGTTACTGTTGGTTCATCAACAGACAGTGCTGGTAGCGCTTCAACATTACCTTGAGCACAAATCGTATCAGAGATTTTTAGCTCACCAAGGCCAGTGATTGCGATGATGTCGCCTGCTGTTGCCTGATCTGTCTCGTGGCGCTCAAGGCCAAGGTAGCCCATTACTGTGCCCACTTTACCGTTACGAGTTTTACCATCTGCACCGATTACCGTTACTTGTTGGTTTGCCTTAACGCTACCACGAGTAACACGGCCTACACCGATAACACCAACGTAAGAGCTGTAGTCTAGCTGAGAAATTTGCATCTGAAGTGGACCATCAAGATCAACTTCTGGTGCCGCTACCTGATCAACGATAGTTTGGAATAGCGGTTCCATGTTCTCGCCAGTTTCGCCTTCTTCTAGTGCTGCCCAGCCGTTTAGTGCTGATGCGTAAACCACTTTAAAGTCTAACTGTTCGTCAGTTGCACCTAGGTTGTCGAATAGGTCGAAAACTTGGTCCATAACCCAGTCAGGACGAGCACCAGGACGGTCAATCTTGTTGATTACAACGATTGGCTTAAGACCGTGAGCAAATGCTTTTTGTGTAACGAAACGAGTTTGCGGCATTGGGCCGTCAACTGCATCAACGATAAGTAGTACAGAGTCTACCATCGACATGATACGTTCTACTTCACCACCGAAGTCCGCGTGTCCCGGAGTATCTACGATGTTGATACGGTAATCGTTCCAGTTAATTGCTGTGTTTTTAGCAAGGATAGTAATACCGCGCTCTTTCTCGATGTCGTTCGAGTCCATGACTCGCTCTTCAGCTTCACCGCGAGACTCAAGCGTGCCTGATTGTTGTAGCAGCTTGTCAACCAGAGTAGTTTTACCGTGGTCAACGTGCGCGATAATCGCGATATTTCTTAATTTATCAATCTGTGGAGTAGCCATGGATATTGATTCACTTAGATAAATGAAATGCCCCCAAGCTGAGAACGGATGTTCTCTGGTGACATTTGCTGATTAAAAAAACGGCCATAATGTACCAGATTTTAGCAAAAAGCCTAGAAATATGTGATCTACTCCTTAGCATTTCTACTAATTCTACTCACAAAGCCCCCTTCATTGCTGTTAAGCGATTTCACTAAATACAACTTTATTCTCTGTGACGTTCAATACAAATTGACTATTGCTTAAAAAGTGGGCTGAATAAGCAATGTAGCTGTCACATCGTGGTGCAAGAACAACAAACTTGCACCAACAAAGTGCGGTGTCGGATCATTTTGGTGCAAGGACTTGCACCAAACTAGCATCCAAAAACACAATCCATTGAAATTAATGGAATATTTTTTTTGGCACGGTTTTAGCTTTAGTAAAACTAGCATCGGTTAATGAAAGTTAGTTTGATTAATCGATGCCGAAATTAATGAATAGTTCATAAATCGAGCTTTTACCGCTTATTTAACACTGGAGGTTATCCAAGATGTCAGTAGAAAACGTTTTATCGCTGATCCAAGAAAACGAAGTAAAGTTTGTTGACCTACGCTTCACAGATACAAAAGGTAAAGAGCAGCACATTTCGATTCCTGCTCACCAAATCGACGCAGACTTCTTCGAAGAAGGTAAAATGTTCGATGGTTCATCAGTTGCTGGCTGGAAAGGTATCAACGAATCAGACATGGTGATGATGCCTGACGCATCTTCAGCAGTTCTTGACCCATTCACTGAAGATTCAACACTAAATATCCGTTGTGACATCCTAGAACCTGCAACTATGCAAGGTTACGACCGTGACCCACGTTCTATCGCAAAACGTGCTGAAGACTACATGCGCTCTATCGGTATCGCAGACACTGTTCTTGTTGGTCCAGAGCCAGAGTTCTTCCTATTCGATGACGTGAAATTCTCTACTGACATGTCTGGTTCTTTCTTCAAGATTGACGACGTAGAAGCGGCGTGGAACACAGGTTCTGAAATCGAAGGTGGTAACAAAGGTCACCGTCCAGGCGTTAAAGGCGGTTACTTCCCAGTAGCTCCAGTTGACTCTTCTCAAGACATCCGCTCTGCAATGTGTCTAATCATGGAAGAAATGGGCCTAGTGGTTGAAGCACACCACCACGAAGTAGCAACTGCTGGTCAGAACGAAATCGCAACTCGTTTCAACACGCTAACTTCTAAAGCGGATGAGATCCAAATCTACAAGTACGTTGTACACAACGTTGCTCACGCATTTGGTAAAACTGCAACCTTCATGCCTAAGCCACTTGTAGGTGACAACGGTTCTGGTATGCACGTTCACCAATCTCTAGCGAAAGATGGCGTTAACCTATTCGCAGGTGACAAGTACGGCGGCCTTTCTGAAATGGCAATCTACTACATCGGTGGTATCATCAAGCACGCACGTGCACTGAACGCACTGACTAACCCATCAACTAACTCATACAAGCGTCTAGTTCCACACTACGAAGCGCCAGTTATGCTAGCTTACTCAGCGCGTAACCGTTCTGCGTCTATCCGTATCCCAGTGGTACCAAGCCCTAAAGCGCGTCGTATCGAAGTTCGCTTCCCAGATCCAGCAGCAAACCCATACCTAGCGTTTGCAGCAATGCTGATGGCTGGTCTTGACGGTATCAAGAACAAGATCCACCCAGGCGAAGCAATGGACAAAGACCTTTACGATCTACCAGCTGAAGAAGCGGCAGAGATTCCAAAAGTTGCAGAATCACTAAAACAAGCTCTAGAGTGTCTAGACGCTGACCGTGAATTCCTAACTGCAGGTGGCGTATTCTCTGATGATTTCATCGACTCTTACATCGAACTGAAAACAAAAGATGTAGAGCGTATTAACACTGCAGTTCACCCACTAGAGTTTGAACTTTACTACTCTGTATAAGGTTCATTCTGTGTAAAATGTAAACACAGTGACAAAATTTTAGGCTCGCCTCGCAGGCGGGCCTTTTTTGTATTCGCCCGTCGGGAATAGCCGTTTAACATGAGGGAATAACTAAAATACGCTAAGACTCTTTTTATTTGTTAATCAAAGAGCTAAGCCATCCAAACGTGAATGTATTGGTCAAAAGAAGGTGAGCAATGAAAGTTCAGCTTATTACATCTCTATGTGCCCTTAATTGCGTGCTGATTACCCCTCTCGTAGAAGCACAAGTCGCTTATACTTGGGTCGATAAAAATGGCGTGGTTCACTTTAGTGACACACCTAATCAGGGCGCTAAAACCATCGACCTACCCAATCTGGAGACCGTGGCACCCGCACCTAAAGTGGAGAGTACAGAGTCCCTAACACACCAAGCAAACAAGCTCGAGGAAACAGAGGAATTACCTCAGGCTCAAAGCGAAAAACCACAGCCTTTACAACTCACGCTGCTGAGTCCAAAACATGGCGATACGCTACGGAGTAACCGCGGATTGATTGACGTTCAGCTCGAGATGAACCGTAAACTTGGCATTGGTGAACAATTACAACTTCTGCTCGATGGTAACCCTTATGGTGCACCGCAAAACCATTCAACCTGGCAGTTGAACAATATTGACCGAGGAACTCACACTCTTTCCGTTCATGCTAAGAGAAGCGGCAAGCTTATTGCATCAACTAGCCCTATAACGGTGCATTTACATAGAGCAAGTGTCAAGCCGACCGTAAAAGGGGCAAATTAGAATATTAAGTGAAAAAATAGCAATTAAACGACGCTTTTCACTTTTTCTTCTAAGGATTATTCGCCATACTCAATGTTCTATTGCACCATTATTGTGCGTCGCACAATCATAACGCAAACAAGGACGTAATGTGGATACCAATCTTCCTAGTGCCATTCTCAACAATATGGTCACAGCAACGCTGATTCTCGATGATGGATTGGCAATCCGTTATGCCAATCCAGCAGCGGAGCTGTTGTTTTCACAAAGTGCCAAACGCATAGTCGAGCAGACATTATCCCAACTAATCCAACATGCATCGATGGATTTAGCACTGCTCACCCAGCCTCTGCAAAGTGGCCAAAGTATCACAGACAGCGATGTGACTTTCGTCGTTGATGGTCGTCCTTTGATGCTGGAAGTGACGGTCAGCCCGATCACCTGGGAAAAACAACTCATGCTACTGGTAGAGATGCGTAAAATTGACCAACAGCGTCGACTGACGCAGGAGCTCAACCAACACGCACAACAACAAGCCGCCAAGTTACTGGTGCGCGGTCTGGCGCATGAGATAAAAAATCCATTGGGTGGACTCCGGGGGGCAGCACAGCTACTGGAAAAAATGTTGCCAGATCCATCGTTGACGGAATACACCCATATCATTATCGAACAAGCCGATCGTTTAAGAGCACTGGTCGATCGCTTACTTGGTCCGCAAAAGCCCGGCAAGAAAAGACAAGCCAACCTCCATCAGGTTCTGGAAAAAGTGCGTCAATTAGTCGAATTAGAATCGCAGAACTCAATCATCATTGAACGCGACTACGACCCTAGCTTGCCAGAGATTTTGATGGACGCGGATCAAATAGAGCAAGCCATGTTGAACATCGTTAGCAACGCTGCACAAATTCTATCCCATCAAGAGCACGGCATTATTACTATTCGCACCAGAACGGTGCACCAAGCCAATATTCACGGTAAACGCTGCAAGTTGGCCGCGCGAATTGAGATAACGGATAACGGACCAGGCATTCAACCAGATTTACAGGACACATTGTTTTACCCAATGGTCAGTGGCCGAGAAGGCGGTACCGGACTCGGACTGTCTATTTCACAGAACCTGATCGACCAGCACAACGGAAAAATCGATGTTGAGAGCTGGCCAGGCCACACTAATTTCACAATTTATTTGCCGATATGACCATGCTTAAGCTTTTAGCTATGTGTCAATTTTCCGGTTTTGCTGCAAGGACTAGTAGATGAGTAAAGGATATGTTTGGGTCGTTGATGACGACAGTTCAATTCGCTGGGTGATGGAAAAAACACTTTCTTCAGCCAACATAAAGTGCGAGACCTACGCTGACGCGGAAAGCGTATTAATGGCATTAGAGCGAGAGGTTCCTGACGTTCTGGTTTCTGATATTCGAATGCCAGGTATCGATGGCCTAGAGCTGCTAAAACAAGTTCAACGAGATTATCCGGATCTGCCCGTCATCATTATGACCGCTCACTCCGATCTGGATGCGGCGGTTAATGCGTATCAAAAAGGGGCATTTGAATACCTGCCTAAACCATTTGATATTGATGAGACTCTGACGTTGGTTGAGCGAGCGATAGCGCACAGCCATGAAAACAAGCGCGTGCATTTAGCGCCAGAGGATATCCCAGCTGCAACGCCAGAAATCATTGGTGAAGCACCGGCGATGCAGGAAGTCTTTCGCGCGATCGGTCGTCTGTCTCGCTCTTCAATTTCAGTATTGATCAATGGTGAGTCAGGTACGGGTAAAGAGCTTGTTGCTCATGCCTTGCATCGCCATAGTCCACGAGCCAACAAACCATTTATTGCGCTCAATATGGCTGCGATCCCGAAAGACCTGATTGAATCGGAACTGTTTGGTCATGAGAAAGGCGCATTTACCGGCGCTAATAATGTTCGCCAAGGCCGATTCGAGCAGGCAAATGGCGGTACGCTGTTTTTGGATGAAATCGGTGATATGCCGCTGGATATCCAGACTCGCTTATTGCGCGTTCTCGCAGATGGCCAATTCTACCGTGTAGGCGGTCACTCGCCGATCAGTGTTGATGTACGTATCGTTGCTGCGACTCACCAGAATCTGGAAAAACTGGTTCACGAAGGCGATTTTCGTGAAGACTTGTTCCACCGCTTAAACGTTATTCGAGTGCAGATTCCAGCTCTCCGTGAGCGTAAACAGGATATCGAAAAACTGACTCAGCATTTTCTATTGCGCGCTGCAGATGAACTCGGGGTAGAGACTAAAACACTCCATCCTTCTACTGTTGAAATACTCAATAAATTGGACTGGCCGGGTAACGTACGTCAATTAGAGAACATTTGTCGCTGGCTAACCGTTATGGCCAGCGGTAGTGAAGTCTTGCCTAACGATTTACCTTCTGAACTGCTGCAAGAAAAGAAAACCATCTCGGATTCAACACAAGGTAGCTGGCAAGAACAATTGGCTGATTGGGCTCGTCAATCACTAGCAGCAGGAGATAAAGAACTACTTTCTTACGCTTTGCCAGAATTTGAGCGCATTTTATTGGAAGCAGCATTAGAGCACACTAAAGGTCACAAGCAAGATGCCGCTAAAGTATTAGGCTGGGGACGAAATACACTCACCAGAAAGTTAAAAGAATTATACTGACCATTAGGATAATATTGCAGCTCGACTGTCATTAAATATTAACAGATGTATCAGTATAATGATGGCGCACCACCCTTTATGTGAATAGGCAATGTCTACTGCTACGACTCAGATTACGCTACGTACCGCTGTTCTCATCCCATTTGTGATGATTTTCCTGTTGGCTATCGGTGTAATGGTCTACGTCCAAAAGCAGAGCTATGAAGCGGTGGTGGCCGACATCAGTGATAAGCAGCTGTCGGTTTTAACGAATAGTGTCCACGAACGTCTTAACTGTTTTCTTAATGAGCCCTTTACTGCCGTGACGACGCTCGCTCACAGTGTCAATCATCACAACCTCTTCCACCCTATCGATTCCGACGAGATCCAAACCTACTTACTCAGTACATTTAAAACGCTTTCTGAATCTATCCCGCAGCTGGATGTGATAGCCTTTGGCTCTGCAAATGGTGACTTTACCGGTTTTCGCCACGAGCTTTCCGATGACTACACCTTAATGCTTCAAAACCAGCAAACTGGTGGTGATCTTTTTATCTACGGAACCAGTCGGGTCAGTAACGATATACGCTCTGTCATTACCTCCTATGAACCACGCAACCGCCCTTGGTACCAACCGGTAGCCATAAGCCACAGACCGATGTGGTCAGGCATTTACAGTAACGCCGATGAACGCCAAGACATTACTTTGTCCGCCATGGCCCCAGTGTATCTTAAACAAGAGTTAGCGGGCGTATTAGTCACCGATGTCCGGCTTAATACGTTTAACGAGTTTCTTCGTGAGATAGCAAAAAATACCAAAGCCTCGCTCTTTATCATAGATCAAGAGCATCGTTTGGTCGCGCATTCAGGAGCTGGCAGTGTTGTCTCTTGGGGCTCTCGCTTTTCAGACAAAGGTCAACGCTTGTTTGCCTCAGAAAGCACTGACCCCATCATTCAGGTTAGCGCTGGCCACATCATTACACTTGATCTGATTAACACCGCCCAACCTCATACCTTTGCATTTGACCACGACGGTCAACGTTTTTTTGGCCGACTGACACCTTATACCGATCCAAACGGTATAAACTGGTTCATCGTAACTTCTATCTCTGGGACAGATTTGCTCGGTATGCTGCCAGGTGGCCAAGAAAAAAGCTGGCTGGTTGGCATTATTGTTAGCTTAATTGGCGTTGCGAGCTGCTGGCTAATTTTCAATCGCATCACCCAACCGATAAATTCAACCGCAGCGGCAGCGCTACACCTGGCGAAAGGTGATTGGGAAAGTAACATGCCTAAGCCGGGCTATGTGTATGAGACCACGGTTCTTGTTCAAGCGTTTAATGAAATGGCCGCTAATCTGAAAGCCTCATTTACTGCCTTACATGACCAGTTGGTTTATGACTCACTCACTCGTTTGTACAGCCGCCAGGGGCTAGTAGAAATGTGTGGCAACCAACTCTGCCGCTGCCAGGGAACGCTCTTTTTACTCGGTATCAACAGATTTAGGGATATCAATGACAGTGTTGGGCATCAAAATGGCGATCAACTACTGATCGACATCGCGGGAAGACTTAAACAACAGTTTCAAGATGATACCCTGCTGGCCAGAATCGGCGGAGACGAATTCGCCATTTTCATACATAGCGTACAGAGTAGTGATGATCTACGACTCATAGAACGCCGTTTACAGCAACTGTTTGTGACCCCATTCATTACGGAAGAAGAGGCGGTAGTGATGAAAATCTCACTTGGCATTGTACAAACCAAGCAAGGTGAAGATATGTCACTGTGGCTGCGCAATGCCAGTATTGCTCTGAGTTATGCAAAGCAAAATACCCTGACTGGTGTTTGTCATTACAGCCCGGAGCTCGCAAGCGCTTCAAAATTCCGCACACAGATGGTGACCAAAATTCAAGCCGGATTGGAGAAACAAGAGTTTGTTCCTTATTATCAACCCATCATAGATTTGGCCACTGGCAACATATGTGGAGCTGAAGCACTGGCGCGCTGGCACAGCGAATCCGGCATGATATCGCCATTGGATTTCATTCCAATCGCAGAAGAAAACGGCATGATCAAAGCTATTGGTCAACAAATCATGCTTCAAGCATGCCGTGATACCTACCAAGCTATCGCAAATAAACGGTGGCCGTCAGATTTCCAGTTACATGTGAACATTTCAGTCAATCAGATATCCTGCCCGGATTTTGTCGATAGCGTTACACGCGTGCTGGACGTGACTAAATTACCAGCCAGCAACCTGACACTGGAGATCACGGAGTCACGCATTATTGACAGTGGCCCAACGACGCTAGAGAACATGAAAAAGCTTCGCGATATGGACATAGGTATCGCGATAGATGACTTCGGTACCGGTTACTCGTCGCTCGGCTATCTGCACACCCTGCCCTTTACTTGTCTGAAGATTGACCGTACTTTCATCAGTCAATTAACTAAAGAGAATCTGGATAGGTCCGTTGTCGCCGCGGTAATTAATATCACCGCAGGCCTTAAAACAACGGTTGTCGCCGAAGGCGTAGAAGACAGCACTCAGGCTCAGTTGCTGCGCTCAATAGGCTGCCATCAGGTTCAAGGTTATTATTACAGCCGTCCTCTACCACTGGAAGAATGGTCAACATATTTGGTTAACATGAAGTAGAAAAGAGCGAGAATCGATGATTTCCTGATCATACTCTACTGACAATCTACTAACCTGTTAATTATACTTAGCTGCAATCTTCACCCACTTATTGTCACAGATAATGTTTGGGGCTAGTTCCAGTACATAACGATCCGGATCGACCTAATGATAACTAAGAACCTTCCTCTCACTGATTTGCACCGTCATCTTGACGGTAACATTCGTACTAAGACCATTCTTGAGCTTGGCCAAAAATTTGGTATTGCTTTGCCTGCGTACGATATCGAGTCTCTGACTCCACACGTTCAAATTGTCGAAGCGGAACCTTCTCTTGTTGCTTTCCTTTCTAAGCTTGACTGGGGCGTTGCTGTACTTGGCGATTTAGATGCATGCCGCCGTGTTGCTTACGAAAACGTAGAAGACGCGCTTAACGCTCAAATTGATTACGCCGAATTGCGTTTCTCACCTTACTACATGGCGATGAAGCACAAACTACCAGTTGCTGGTGTCGTAGAAGCCGTCGTGGATGGAGTACAAGCTGGTATGCGTGATTTCGGCGTAAAAGCCAACCTAATCGGCATCATGAGCCGCACGTTCGGTACCGATGCATGCCAACAAGAACTGGACGGAATTCTTAGTCAGAAAGACCACATTGTGGCCGTTGACCTTGCAGGTGACGAGCTGGGCCAGCCGGGTGATCGTTTTGTTTCTCACTTTAAGCAGGTTCGTGATGCAGGACTTAACGTAACGGTTCACGCTGGTGAAGCCGCAGGCGCAGAAAGTATGTGGCAAGCGATCAATAAGTTAGGAGCAACCCGTATCGGTCACGGTGTGAAAGCGATTGAGGATCCAAAACTGATGGATTATCTGGCGGAACACCGTATTGGTATCGAATCTTGCCTGACTTCAAACATTCAGACCAGCACGGTTGATTCACTCGCGAACCACCCGCTAAAGCAGTTCCTTGAACATGGCGTACTTGCGTGTCTGAACACTGATGATCCAGCGGTGGAAGGAATTGAACTGCCTTACGAATATGAAGTAGCCGCTCCAGCAGCAGGGCTTAGCCAAGAGCAGATTCGTCAGGCACAGATCAATGGTCTTGAGCTGGCTTTCTTATCAGACGCCGAAAAATCTGCGCTGAAAGCGAAAGTAAAAGATCGCGTTTAATTTCGTGTAAAATCATCAAAAATGCCAGCATTTGCTGGCATTTTTTGTATCCGGAATAATTAGATAAATCAAATAACTCGGGAGAACTGCTGCTGACGAGCCTTCGCACGTAAGTATTTATCGAAGCACATACAGATGTTACGAATCAGAAGGCGACCACGTAAAGTCACACGAATTTCGTTATCATCCACTTCCACCAGCTCATCATTGATGAAGGTTTGCAGCAATGCTAAGTCTTCTTTGAAGTACTGGTTAAACTTGATTTTAAACTCGGACTCTATCGCCTTTTTATCCAGTTTAAAGTTACAGATCAGTTGTTTAATCACTTCACGACGAAGCAAATCATCGGCATCGAGCGAGACACCTTTCCACAGAGCATGACGCAGCTCATTCACCTGAGCGTAGTATTTCTTCAGCTCTTTTTGGTTCTGTGCGTAAGCATCCCCAATCATAGAAATCGCCGAGACACCAAAACCGACTAAATCGCACTCCCCCTGAGTGGTGTAACCCTGGAAGTTGCGATGCAATACGCCTTCTCGCTGTGCGACCGCAAGCTCGTCATCCGGTTTGGCAAAGTGATCCATGCCGATAAACTGGTAACCCGCATCGGTTAGCGTCGCGATAGTATCTTGTAAAATCGCCATCTTTTCTTCAGCTTGCGGCAAGTCTTCATCTTTAATCTTGCGCTGCGCGGCAAAGAGCTGCGGCATGTGGGCATAGTTAAACACTGACAGACGCCCCGGCTGCATTTCAAGCACTTGTTGTAGCGTCTTAGCAAAAGACTCTTTAGTCTGCTTCGGCAAACCGTAGATCAAGTCCAGATTGGTAGAGCGGAACCCCAGCGCTTTCGCACGTGCAACCATAGCAACAATGAACGCTTCGTCCTGCTCGCGGTTTACCAGTTTCTGTACTTCTTTATTGAAGTCCTGAACACCAATACTCAGACGGTTAAATCCTTCACTACGCAGGTGATCCAGCATGGTGAGTTCAATTTCACGCGGATCGACCTCGATGCTGATCTCAGCATCGTCGCTGAAGAAAAACTCCTGACGCAACAAGTTCATCACGCGCGAAATCTGTTTTTCAGACAAGAACGTTGGTGTACCACCACCAAAATGTAATTGCGTTACTGTGCGGCCAACCAACAAAGAAGCACGCTGACGGATTTCATGCTCAAGAACATCAAGGTACTCGTCGGCTTTGTGCGAATGACGGGTAATAACCTTATTACAACCACAGTAGTAGCAAAGCTTATGACAGAACGGAATGTGGATGTACAACGACAACGGACGATCAGGGTACTGAGCGCAAGCCATATCATAATCAGAGATGGTAAAGGCTTCATGAAACTCTAAAGCTGTCGGGTACGATGTATAGCGAGGACCGGAATAGTTGTACTTATCCAATACTGCTTGATCCCAAACGATTTGCTGTTTCAATTCAGTGTGTTGATTCGACATGGTGGTACTTTCCGTTAAATGCTAGGGCAACGAAAGCCGTCACCCAATATTCAGAGTCGTTATTTTGCCATATGACAACGACAACCGCGGTAATACGTTTTGGCTTTTTAATTATAAAACCAAAGAAGTGCTAGCGTGATCACGATACCCCCGGCTGTCTCAAGGACATAACCAGGGGTAGAACTTACTCAAGCAATCAAGATGTAGGACTTAGAACCTTGCCACCAGAATCAGTTCATGGTGACTTGGTTATCTTAGATCATCCGAATATTGATTTGATTATTCAGTGGCTGGACGTTTTTCTGCAACAATTTGAGTTCTTCAACAATCGTCTCTGTTAAACGGTTCTCCGCTTTTTGACGCGTTAAGTTCTGTTGCATACGTTCTTTCTTGGCAAGTTGCTGGCGATCTTCGCCACGCGCCATATCTTTCACAATATGGTAAAGCTCAGAAATTGCAGGGTACGTTTTATCGAAGTCGATACGCTCTTCACCCTGAACATAGTCCATGATGCAGTAAACACGAATACTGATTTCCGACAAATCGCATTGGCCTTGAATGCCTGCCTGACACAAGGTATGCACGTTCTCAAAAATATTGGCATTACGTTTTTCAATCGCCAATTTTTGATGCTTCAGCTGCAATTCCTTTTGCTTTTTTAATTGAAGCAGAAGGTAACCTGCATAAGAAGCCAGAGCGATAATGATCACCGCCCCTGCAATTGCTAATAAGGTTACGTTCATAGCTTAATTACCCTTTGTAGTCGTCGAAGTTGATGTCGTCGAAGTCCGCAAGCAGATCGTCATCATTACGAGAACCTTTCGCAGCAGGGGCTGTGAAGTCCTCTTCGTCTTCAGGTTCTAGCAGACCAAGTTGATTCATCAACTTCTCGATACGATCCAGCTTCTCATCTACGTATTTCTGTAGACCAGTCCCCAGATTTTCACCCGCTTCGATACGATCCAACAACACGTTTAGTTGCGCGTCATTTTCCAACATCTCCAACTCTTGCTCCGCAGACAGACGACGATCTTGCTTAGTCATCTTCTTCGCTGGCTCAACAATCAGAGGGATTTTCTTTTTACTGCCTAGACGCGGATCACGGTCTTGTGCAGCAGCGTGTTTCTTCTGCTCGTTCGCGTCGGAGTTGCGGTTACCTGTCTTCAAACCTTTGCGCTTTTTCGCGCGTTTGCGTAGGCGGCCTTCCACATCCGATTCAGTACGATTACGAGTAACATAAGGTTCAGGTGCGCCTGCAGCGCCTGGCTTTCTAGATTTCTTTGTACGGCTCATTACTGGGTCTTCCTCAGTAAAATTACATCATTACCAATAAATTCAAGTTCGAGCTTATCCCGCTCAGCTAGGAACTGGAACGTCTCACGGCTAAAGAACACCACATGCGTCGGGTCATTCTTATAGTGCCATGATTGAAATGCCTCTACGTCGATGACCATCTTTGTCATCAGGCCTATCCAGCCCCCTGACTTAACTAAATTCAACCATTGCTTCCACACCATATCTGGGTGGTAGAGGTGTTCAATCACCTCTGTTGCTGTCATGAAGTCATACTGCTTTTCTAACACCGATGTATCAGGATGATAGTAAAGGTCGTACAACGCCATGCTGTGGCCCGCTTCTTCTAGCATCAGAGAAAGTGTCGGGCCCGGACCACAACCAAAGTCGATTCCGTTCGATTGTGGTGAAATTCGCTCTGTAATGGGATCAGCAATCCGCGACAGAAAACGTCGGTATCCCATATCTTCTGGATTGTTCTCATGCAAATCATAGTGAGCTTTTTCGGTATCTGCATCCAAACGTTGGTCTGGATTAACAAACACCAAACGGCACTGCTCACATTGAAGATATTCACGTCGCTTATCTTCAAAATAGTGATGAATGTGCTGATTGTGGCATAAAGGACAGGTATGCATGCTGACTTCCTAAAACAGGGATGCGAAACATACCAGAAACTGGGCTTAGATTGGAGTGTTACTGGGCATTTTTTCAGCAGTTTTTGTTAAAAAACTTTGTTTAAGAGACGACTGGCGTTCGTCATACCGTCACATGGCGAATTCAGACGTAAAAATCACCACAAGACAGAGATAAAAAAAGCGGCAGTTTAGCTGCCGCTTTCTAATGCCACTTTTGTGGCGAAACTGTGTTGCACGCATTTGGTGCACCAAAAATCCTTTTGTTTTTCGAGCTTTCCCTGCCAAAAAGTGTTGTTTTTCATCGTCCTGATGAATTCTGGCTATCCATTCACTTCCTGTCTACTGGGCTACTTCCTGTGCCTGATCCCTTTCGCTGTCTTCACCATCAGACTAGATGACCATCCCTATCCGGCAGGCTCCTTGCCTACCCAAATCCGTTTTGCACTCACCAAGCATCCCTTGCCTGAATCCCTGAGACCGAACCCCTTGGTCTACATTTCCCTTTGCTCACCCCCTGTGAACAATTGCTACTTTACGCCAATCACATCGCCTCACAAGTTGACGGCAGAAAAAATGTATTACGATTTACTCCACTCAAACAAAAGAACAGATAAATCAGAACATTAAAGTCATGACCAAGAAAAAAACAACATCACGAATGGCAAATGTCTTACAAACTGCCGAGCTAGATATCTATCTGGCAGTTCAAATTGAATGTGAGCTATATCACCAACAAAAATGCCCCGACGAAATCGCCGGGGCATTTTTGTAAAAATTTGCTCGAACTATGTAGGGGTATAAATTAGTGCAGACCGCCAACGTATTTCGACAGAACTTCGATATCTTCGTCTGTCATCTTCTTCGCGATGTCGCGCATCATGGCATTCATATCGTTACTACGGTTACCATCACGGAATTTAGTTAGCTGAGCTTTGATGTAGTCAGCATGCTGACCAGAAATTTTAGGGAAACCTGAAAGCTCAGTACCGTTACCACGAGCACCGTGACACGCAATACATGCCGTTAGACCACGTTCAGCATCACCGGCGGTGTAAAGAACTTTACCTTTCGCAACTACATCTTCAGGCGTCGAGTTGTCCGAGATTGGTAGTGAGGAAAAGTATGCAGATAGATCTGCGATGTCTTCATCGCTCAGTGGCATTGCCATACCACTCATTACAGGGTCGTAACGACCTTGTTTACCACCACTTGTCATACCTAACTTAAGCTCTTTTAACTGTTTCTCAAGATACTTAGCATGTTGACCAGCTAGTTTAGGGTACATTGCGATTGCACTGTTGCCATCTGCACCATGACAGGCGACACAGGTTTGTGATTTTGCTTTACCAGCCTCAATATTACCTTGGGCCCATACTGAGCAGCTGGCTAAAACACTCAAAATTAGCGCTAATTTCTTCATGACATTCCATTATAATTATCAAGCTTCCAGTACCACGGAATGTGAACATACCGTGTACACTCATGGTACAATAGGCGACCTTATGCCGAGCACGGTTATTTTACACAATTTCACATAAAAGTAATCAATCGACTACACAAAGTCGAGATGGAGTTAACAGTGAGCGTAAAAATTCATTACCAAAATACGCATTTCATTACCAGCGCACCCGATATTCGTCACTTACCGGAGGACGAGGGTGTCGAAATTGCGTTTGCAGGACGCTCAAACGCTGGTAAATCGAGTGCACTTAACCGTCTGACTAATCAAAAAAGTTTAGCCAAGACATCAAAGACACCTGGTCGTACCCAGTTAATCAACCTTTTCAAAGTAGAAGAAGGTTGTCACATCGTCGATCTACCGGGATACGGTTTTGCTCAAGTCCCAGTGGAGATGAAAAACAAGTGGCAGAAATCTTTAGGTGAATACCTGCAGAAACGCGAGTGTCTAAAAGGCCTTGTGGTTCTGATGGATATTCGTCACCCGATGAAAGATCTCGACCAGCAAATGATTTTCTGGGCCATCGACAGCCGTATTCCAGTACAAGTGCTGCTGACCAAAGCCGATAAACTGAAAAGCGGTGCACGTAAGCAGACTCTGCTGCAAGTACGCAAACAAGTTGAATCTTTCGGTGGTGATGTCGACGTTGATGTATTCTCTTCTCTGAAAGGATTAGGTGTTGATCAGCTACGCGCCAAACTGGATACCTGGTTTGCACCAGCATTTGCACACCTGATTGAAGAAGACGAAGTAGAAACACCAGAAAACAATGAAGAATAATTAACAACTTTTGTTAAAATTTTTCGACACAGCCCTGCCATTTTGGTGGGGCTTTTGTTTATCCGAGGCTAAAGAACAGGAACTTTAGAAAATAAAAATCCCCACCTTCCTGGTAGGGATAACGGGAGAGAAAACGTGGTAATTATTATTATGCTGAGAAGCATTACCGAACTTCCGACTGATTTCAATAGTTCGAAAAGTGCCATATTCTCATCTCAATTCCTCGTCCACCATAAAATTCTGCAAAAAAATAATTAAATTCAAAATCTTAAAGTAACAACTACCAATTTCACGACCAACTTAGTTTCTTTCAAGAAAAAATCATAGTGTGATTGGCATAAATTTACAGAATGGATAACTGGGAAGATAAATAGAAAAAGCGTGGCTAAGCAACAAGTTAGAGCTAGACATGAGTGGCATTAGGGCTAAACACATTTAATTTACTGATATAAAAGAAAGTTTTCTTTCGCCCAATAAAAAACGCCCCAGTCAAAAACTGACTGGGGCGGCTGAATCAGCCTAATCCAATAACGTGAAACAAAAGGTCTGAAAGATAGAACATCTTACCTCTGTACCCTACGAGTATTAATGTACAACAATTGGTCAGAATTGCAAAGAATTTTTGTAGTTTTTTTTCATTATAGTTTTATTAAATGACAATATATCCCAGGACGACATGTCTTTTTTAATCGTAAAAAAAAGCCAGCGTTTGTGCGCTGGCTCATAATAAATTAGCTAAATCGATTTAAAAATGACTAGTGTGCCTGATCCCAGTTATCACCGTGACCTGCTTCTGCAACAAGAGGCACTTTCAGCTCTGCTGCTGATTCCATCAGTTTTTGTACTTTACTTTCAATTTCGAACAATGATGACTCTTCCACTTCAAATACCAGTTCATCGTGTACTTGCATCAGAATCTTAACTCGACCCGTGCCTTCTTCTTGAATCCATTGGTCAACAAGCAGCATCGCTTTCTTGATGATGTCCGCAGCTGTGCCTTGCATTGGCGCATTGATCGCAGCACGCTCTGCCGCTTTACGACGCATACCATTACGCGATTTAATTTCTGGCAGGTGCAAACGACGCCCAAAGATAGTTTCAACATAGCCTTTATCTGCAGCCGCACTACGAGTGTCTTCCATATACTGCATCACGCCAGGATAACGCTCGAAGTACTTATCCATGTAAGTTTGCGCTTCACCACGCGGAATACCCAGCTGTTTCGCTAAGCCAAATGCACTCATGCCATAGATAAGACCGAAGTTAACCGCTTTCGCGCGACGACGCTGTTCGCTAGACACTTGATCAATATTCACACCCATGATTTCCGCCGCAGTGGCTGCGTGAATATCTTTACCATCACGGAACGCATCAAGCAGCGCCTGGTCACCAGACAGGTGCGCCATGATACGCAGTTCGATTTGCGAATAGTCGACTGCTAATATCTTGTATCCGGCAGGTGCAACAAATGCCTGACGAATACGGCGCCCTTCTTCATTGCGAATTGGAATGTTCTGCAGGTTTGGATCAGTTGATGACAAACGGCCCGTTGCCGTTACCGCTTGATGGTAAGAAGTATGTACTCTGCCCGTCGATGGATTGATCATCTTTGGCAGCTTATCGGTATAAGTCGATTTAAGCTTCGCCAAACCACGATATTCCAAAATCAGTTTTGGTAATGGGTAATCTAGTGCCAGCTCTTGCAACACTTCTTCATTGGTCGAAGGCGTGCCAGATGGTGTCTTCTTAACAACTGGTAAGCCCATTTTTTCAAACAGGATCGCCTGCAGTTGCTTTGGTGAGTTCATATTGAACTCTTGCTCAGCGATTTCGTAGGTTTTTTTCTCTAGCTCTTCAAGACGTGCAGCGATTTCTACCGACTGCGCACTCAGCTTCATGTCATCAATCAAAACACCGGTACGTTCAATGCGAGAAAGCACAGGAACAAGCGGCATTTCGATCTCTTCATACACCGACTTGAGCTTTTCGTCTTGCTCAATATTGGCGAACAGACGGTTATGCAAACGAAGAGTCACATCCGCATCTTCCGCAGCGTAAGGAGAAGCCTGCTCTAGATCGATTTGGTTAAAGGTCAACTGGTTCTTACCTTTACCCGCGATTTGTTCGAAGGAGATACAGCTGTGCTGAAGGAAACGCAGAGCCAAGCTGTCCATGTCATGCTTGCCACCTACACTGTTGTAAACATAAGACGCCAGCATGGTGTCGTGCTTGATTCCTTTCATCTCAATGCCGTAGCGTGCTAACACAGAAGCGTCATACTTCAGGTTCTGACCTACTTTGGCTTGTGATTCATCTTCGAGAATAGGTTTTAGCTGTTCTAACACCCAGTCACGATCCAGTTGCTGTGGTGCATCAAGGTAATCGTGAGCAACCGGAACGTAAGCGGCTACACCCTCTTCTGTCGCAAACGACAAACCAACCAGATTTGCCACCATGTAGTCGAGACTGTCCGTTTCGGTATCGAAAGCAAACAGCTCAGCCGCTTTTAGTTTTTCTAGCCAAGCTGTGAAAGAAGCTTCATCTAAAATGGTTTCGTACTTACTGCGATCAATCTTCACCGCAGACGTCTCCATCTCAGGATGAGAAGAAGCAGCAGATGTTGCTTGTGCTGAACCTGCAAGCTCCACCGCTTCGACAGAACCAGATCCGCCTTCTAGCAGTTCATTCAACCACGATTTAAAGGTCAGTTGACCATATAGCTTGATCAGCTCATCTTTGTTTGGTTCTGCTTTTAATAGTGTTTCAGGCGTCTCTTCCAGCTCAACATCCAATTTGATGGTGGCCAGTTCATACGACAACATCGCGTTATCTTTGTTGTCGATAAGCTTCTTCGCCATGGTTTTAGAACCACGGAAACCCAGTGGTGCGATATCATCTAAGTTTTCATAAAGCTTAGTAAGACCACCAATACCTTGTAGCAATGCGGTTGCGGTTTTGTCACCAACACCCGGTACGCCTGGGATGTTATCAACTTTATCACCCATCAACGCTAAGTAATCGATGATCAACTCGGGTGGAATACCGAACTTTTCAATCACACCTTCACGATCCATAACAACGTTAGTCATGGTGTTAATAAGAGTGATATTGTCATCCACCAGTTGCGCCATGTCTTTATCGCCAGTACTGATCAATACAGGCATGCCTTT
Organism: Vibrio sp. YIC-376; assembly: GCF_052353105.1. NCBI lineage: Bacteria > Pseudomonadati > Pseudomonadota > Gammaproteobacteria > Vibrionales > Vibrionaceae > Vibrio > Vibrio sp. YIC-376. The sequence goes on along the minus strand of NZ_JBBWFK010000010.1, from coordinate 65,612 downwards.
TTGCGAAGCTTGGTACGCTAAAGTACCGATGACGTCATCAGCTTCTACGCCAGGAACGCAAATTAATGGCAAGCCCATCGCGCGAATCACATTATGTAATGGTTCGATTTGGCAACGAAGATCATCCGGCATTGGCGGACGATGTGCTTTGTATTCTGCAAACATTTCGTCACGGAAGGTTTTACCCTTAGCATCGAAAACCACCGCGATACGATCGGTCGCAAACTGACGCATCATGCTACGTAACATGTTCACTACACCGTAAACGGCATTGGTTGGAATTTCACCATTGCTCATCGTGCCCGGGTAGGCGTGGAAAGCGCGATATAGGTAAGAAGAGCCGTCGATTAAAATCAACGGATTTTCAGGAATACTTGCCATAATTGTCTGTATCCAAATCAGTACTTAATAGATCTGCTTAGAATGCCATGACTACTGATCCGAATCTATCCTGTTCGCTCGATCCAGATCGCGTAAATATTTCGAGTGGATACACTAAAAAACACCACCACCTGTGGATAACTCTGTTTATACAATTTATCCACTGGTTATCCAACGCCAGATAAAGAAAAAAATATCATGTTTAAATAGCTGTTTTTAAATAACTATTTTATACAACCAACAAAAGATCAATGATCTTCAAATGATCATTCAATGTGGAAAAGTTATAGAAAGTGACGTCAAATGAAATCGTAGAAAAGAAAAAAGCGACCCAATTGGGTCGCCTAGCAGAAGTGGTGAAGCACTTTAATCAAGCTGCTTAACCAAGAAGCTATAAATTACACTGGAAGCAATGTGAGCAATGTCGTGTCAAAAAGAGTTCGTGCAAGTTCCCGGAATTTGTTTCATCACCTTCTCAACTTCTGTTAATAAACTTCTGTTAATAAACTTCTGTTAATAAGTCATGCAACGTCCTTGTGAACTTTCCTCATTCCCTAAGACATGATTAATAATAATGATTCTCATTTAACAGTCAATAGTTAAATGAGAAAAAATCTCATTTATTTTCACATCGCTTTAATGAAATGCACCCGAGACTCGCGAAGATTTACTTTTTCTTCAAATTTTTCAATTAGGTATCCATTTCTCAACAAAAGTCTGAGCATGGCAGGGAATTGGTTACGAGACTTCACTTTAAGCGTTTTATAGCCTTGTTCTGCAACCCACTCTTCCTGAGCTTCTAACAGCATCTGTGCCACACCCTCTTTTCGAGCTTGCGGTGCTACACCACCAAACCAACTATAGAAAGTATCTTCATCGAGTTCGTAGCCAATCTTAAAACCTACGATAGTACCGTTCTTTTCCGCTACTAAAATCAAACTATTTTTGTCGCCAAGCCGCTGTGTCATAGACTCCATTGTTTCTCCATTGGCAAACTCTTTCACATGAGTTACCACCTGAAGTGCCTCTTCCAACGTGCCTTCACGAATCAGCATTGTCATTGTTCTCTCTCCAGAAATAAAATACCCAAGCACCTTGGACTGCTGCTATATAAATAAGCCTTGTAAAATCCGCCAGAGGTTACTTGGGTAGATACAGACGAACAACTATTGTCGGTCTGGTTTTTCTCATTGAGCGATAATTACTCTTGTGTCGCTTTCTGAGCCATATTTAGGTACTGAGCTGCCTGTGCGTTTTCTGCCGCTAACCACTCAGCTACGTCTTTAGCAAAGTAAGTCAGAATGCCATCAGCACCCGCACGTTTGAAACAAAGTAGTGATTCCATCACCGTTTCGCGCTCTTTTAACCAACCATTGAGAATAGCCGCTTTATGCATCGCATACTCTCCCGACACTTGATAAGCGAACGTCGGAACTTGAAGCTCAGTTTTCACTCGGCGAACTACATCTAAGTATGGCATACCTGGTTTAACCATCACCATATCCGCGCCTTCATTGATATCCAGTGCAGCTTCGTGAACGGCTTCATCGGTGTTTGCCGGATCCATTTGGTAGTTTTTCTTGTTGCCACCTTTTAGATTAGACGAAGAACCAACCGCATCACGGAATGGACCATAATAGTTGGATGCGTATTTTGCAGAATAAGCCATGATTTGAGTGTGAATGTAGCCAGCTTCTTCAAGCGCTTCACGGATCTTACCGATACGGCCATCCATCATATCTGATGGTGCAATCACGTCGGCACCCGCTTCAGCATGAGACAGCGCCTGCTTAACCAATACTTCAGTGGTTTCGTCATTCAATACATAGCCGTCTTCATCGATGATGCCGTCTTGACCATGAGTCGTAAACGGGTCCAGTGCCACATCGGTAATAACGCCAATTTGAGGGATATGCTCTTTCAGAGCACGCACTGCACGCTGAACCAAACCTTCTGGGTTGTAGGCTTCGGTCGCGCATAAACTTTTCGCATCTTGGTTTACGACAGGGAAAAGCGCGATTGCAGGAACACCCAGGTTTGCTAGGTATTGCGCTTCTTCTAGCATTAAATCAATAGACAAACGCTCTACACCCGGCATGGACTCTACGCTTTCACGACGGTCTTTACCCATCAGAATGAACATTGGGTAAATCAGATCATTAACAGAAAGTTGGTTCTCAGCCACTAAACGACGGCTAAAGTCATGCTTGCGTAAACGACGCATACGGCGCGCAGGGAATGGACCTTGAATTGATACAGACACCATTTTCTCCTTGTCTGGACGGTTATGATGATCAAATCATCTGGTGAGCAAAATCATATCACTCTTGATGAACCTTGCGAGCGACAATCTGGAAAAAGGCGAGGAAAAAAACTGAAAATGACCCAGCACTCACACTCAAGTATACTTCTGACTAGACCGAAGCAATAAAGCACAGAGACTTACCATGATCGATACCCATGCGCACATATACGCCAGCGAATTTGATAATGACCGCGATGAAGTAGTAAAACGCGCCTTAGAACAAGGCATTAACAAAATTTTGCTGCCGAATATCGATCTGGATTCCATCGAGCCGATGTTGCAAACCGAAGCGGCTTACCCTGAAGTTTGTCATTCGATGATGGGTCTTCACCCTTGCTACGTCGATGATAATGTAGAACACACACTAGAGATCATCCGAAGCTGGTTTGAAAAACACAAATTTATTGCTGTGGGTGAGATTGGTATTGATCTGTATTGGGATAAAACCTACCGCGCCGAACAAGAGATGGCGTTTATTACTCAACTGAACTGGGCTAAAGAAATGGATTTGCCGGTTGTGATTCACACCCGAGATTCCATTGAAGAAACATTAACTCTGCTGCGTCAGGAGCAAGATGGTCGCCTGCGTGGCGTGTTCCATTGCTTTGGTGGCAGCTTGGAAGAAGCGCAAGCCATTAACGAATTGGGATTCCATCTGGGCCTGGGTGGTGTATCCACCTTTAAAAACGGTGGCATGGATAAAGTCATTCCTCATCTTGATATGCAATGGGCCATTCTGGAAACAGATTGTCCTTACTTAGCGCCCGTGCCACATCGCGGAAAGCGTAACGAGCCGTCTTATACGTCTCTGGTTGCCCAACGTATCGCTGAGCTACGCGACCTATCGCTTGAAGAGGTTGACGCGCTGACCACACAAAATGCCGAGTCTCTGTTTAATCTACATTGTGGTCAATAAGTTACTTGTTAATTGAATCACAAGGTTTACGCTACCAGTTGCTACACTGATAATCAGTTTGTTCAAAAATCTGCCTTACGTACAAGGAAGTACTTATGGATTTGGAGCGTATTTACTCGGTTATCAGCATTCTCGCAGGTATTGTGTTCTTATATACCTTAGTGGCTAAACGAATCGAAAATTCAGGTATATCTGGCCCGATTGTTTATGTATTACTGGGGCTACTGCTCGGTGGGCAAGGTCTTGGGATAATCGGATTATCAGCCAAAGCCAATGACTTGAGGCTCCTTGCCGATCTCACTCTCGCCTTAATTCTCTTCTCAGATGCCGCTCATTCCAATCTTACCGTGTTAAAACAAAAAGCGGTCTATCCAGTCAGAATGTTGCTGTTTGGTCTGCCGGGCGCCATTGTCCTGGGTACATTAATAGCCGTTGCTCTTTTTGATGTGTTATCCATCATTGAAGCTGCCATATTGGCCACCATGCTCGCAGCAACGGACGCGGCATTGGGCAAAGCGGTCATCTCCAATCCCAATGTTCCAGCGCCAGTGAGCGAAGGACTCAATGTAGAAAGCGGACTTAATGATGGTCTGTGCGTCCCGATACTACTGCTTCTGATTGCGGTGGAAACCAGTACCACACATGCTGACATCACTACTCGCCATGCGTTAATGGTATTTGCTGAAGAGCTTGGCATCGGCATGTTGGTTGGATTGTCGTTGGCCTATATTGGCGCCAAGCTATTGTACTGGAGCGCTAAAAAAGAGTGGCTCAGTGAGGTGTGGGTTCAGCTAACCGTGGGCGCAATTGCACTGACAAGCTTCGGTTTAGCGCAGACTCTGCATGGTAGCGGATACATCGCCGCGTTCACGGGTGGTCTGCTGTTTGGTCACCTGGCTTCTCGCCATACCCATAAACTGGTACTCACAACGGAGAGTATTGCAGAATTATTGGCAATGCTAACCTGGATACTTTTTGGCGCGGCCGTGGTTGGGCAGGTGTTAGGGCTATTCTCTGTCAAGATGATCGTGTATGCCATCATCAGCTTAACGCTGGTGCGCATGCTACCTATCTATCTCTCTTTCTTCGGTACTTCAGTCCCTGGCCGCCATCGTTGGTTTATGGGATGGTTTGGTCCGCGAGGTTTAGCCAGCATCGTTTTCACCATTATCGTCTTGGATGCGGAGTTACCTGGAGGACGCTTCATTGCTCTGACCGTGGCATGTACCGTGATATTGAGCCTTGTATTACACGGTATAACGGCTCGGGCATTATCGGAACGGATTGGGAACGACTAGCGCTGACAGAAAAAACAAAAAAGCGGCTCTCCAGAAAGCCGCTTTTTCATTAACAATTTTGCGAGACAAGATTTACTCTTCGGCTTCATCTTCCTCATCTTTGCGAGTATAGAAACGCGCAAACAGGAGACCCACTTCAAACAGCAAACACATCGGAATTGCCAGCAGTGTTTGAGAGATCATATCTGGCGGCGTCAATACCATGCCGACAACAAATGCTCCAACGATGATGTATGGACGCTTTTGCTTTAAATCTTGTGGTGTCGTTGCTCCCGTCCAGCACAGAAGAATGATGGCAACTGGCACTTCAAAAGCAATACCAAATGCCATAAACAGCGCTAAAACAAAATCCAGATAACTGGAAATATCAGTAGCGAACTCAACACCACCCAGAGAAATTGCCGTGAAGAAACCGAACACCAGTGGGAAGACCACAAAATACGCAAACGCCACACCGCAGTAAAACAACAAAGAGCTAGAAAACAGCAGCGGCATGATCAAACGGCGTTCGTGCTTGTACAAACCTGGCGCTACAAATGCCCACACCTGATATAGGATGAATGGCACAGATATGAATACTGAGGCAATCAACGTCAGCTTCAAAGGTGTAAAAAATGGTGATGCAACATCAGTTGCAATCATGGTCGCCCCTTCAGGAAGGCGCTCAACCAAAGGTGCAGAGATAAACTCGTAAATGTGGTTAGAGAAATAAACTAGCCCGACAAACACCACCAACACTGCCAATATTGAACGCAGTAGTCGGTCGCGAAGCTCCAACAAGTGACTAATTAAAGGTTGTGTCTGCTCGACGGTAGACATGGCAAACCTCTTTGTAAAAAACCAGATCAAAAAGGAGCTACAGCATAGTAGCTCCTCCTAATGAGACTATTCGGCTTTCTTATCTGCCGCTGTAACCTTGATATCTTGCGCTTTTTCAACCGACTCAACGGATGGCTCTGCAGTTGCAGGTTTAGCGTCGGACTCAGTTTTTTCCGCGTAAGGGCGGTTTACAGATTGCGCCGCTTTCTTCAGCTCTTCAACAGAAGACTTCAGCTCAGGGGATAAATCTTTCATCCCCATTTGCTCAGCTTTGCGCAAATTCTCTTGCAGCTCTTGGACTTTCAGCTCGTGTGACAATTCGTCTTTGACGCTATTTGCCATGCTTTTCGCCGCACCAATAAAACGAGATACGCTGCGAATAGCATGAGGTAAACGTTCCGGTCCAAGAACGACCAGACCAACAACAGATATTAATACCAGTTCCCAGAAACCGATATCAAACACGTTTTACGCCTGCTCTTTGTCTTTTTTAGTTTCAGGTGCAGCTTCTTTTTGTTGCTGCGTCTCTAAACTTTTTGGCTCGAAGTCTGCGTCTTTAACGTCTTTTGCGTTTTTCGCAGTATCTTCTTCATCGCTCATTGCTTTTTTGAAGCCCTTAACGGCACCGCCTAGATCACCACCGATACCGCGTAGCTTCTTGGTTCCGAATAGCAATACAACAATTACAGCAATGATTAGAAGTTGCCAAACACTGATACCACCCATTCTCTTTACCTCGGGTCTTTAAACAAAATGTATTTCAAGAGTTTACCGTCTATCGACGATAAGCTCGCCAACTAAACAACCAGAATGTGACACCTGCGATCCCACAAGCGAACGATAGCTGTTCATAAGCGTTATCCACCAATATTGCCGAGCATACGACTAAAGTGGCACCAACACCAAACAAAAACTTTCCAGTCGCCTGCTGTCGCTTACTTTGACGATAGCCGTGATAAAGCTGATCCATACGTTGGTTCATCGCTTTACCTTGTCTGAGGCTATCATAAAGTAGCTCAGGCAACTCAGGTAACTTCTCCGCCCAATACGGAGCCCGATCTTTAATGGCATTCACTAAAGCTTGCGGCCCAACCTGGTTCATCATCCACTCTTCAAGGAATGGCTTCGCGGTTTCCCACAAATCGAGCTGCGGATAAAGTTGTCTGCCAAGCCCTTCAACATACAGCAACGTTTTTTGAAGCAGTACCAGTTGAGGCTGAACCTCCATGTTGAAACGACGTGCCGTATTGAACAAATTCAATAACACGTGACCAAAGGAGATTTCACACAGTGGCTTAGCGAAAATCGGCTCACAGACAATGCGAATCGCAAACTCAAACTCGTCGACATTGGTATCTGCCGGTACCCAACCCGAATCGACATGTAATTCCGCCACTCGGCGATAATCACGATTGAAGAACGCAAGGAAGTTTTCCGCCAGATAACGCTTGTCTTCACTATTAAGTGTACCAACGATCCCACAATCTAACCCAATCCACGTTGGGTTGTCCGGGTGTTCTGGTTTGACGAACACATTACCAGGATGCATATCGGCATGAAAGAAACTATCCCTGAACACTTGAGTGAAGAATACACTCACGCCGCGTTCAGCAAGCAACTTCATATTGGTGCCGTTTGCTTTCAAGCCTTCTATATCAGAAACTTGAATGCCATATATTCGCTCAGAAACCATGACAGTTTTATTACTGAAGTCAGGAAAAACTTCAGGAACGTACAATTCTTCACTGCCTTCGAAATTACGGCGCAGTTGGATCGCGTTCGCAGCCTCTCGACGTAAGTCCAGTTCATCAAGAAGTGTTTTCTCGTACTCACGCACCACTTCGACTGGTTTCAAACGACGTGCTTCAGGCATTGCCCCCGCCACAATACGCGCCATTCGGTGCATCAGTTTTAGATCAGAATCAATAACTGGGCGAATATCCGGGCGGATAACCTTTAATACCACTTCTTGGTTAGTGTCTTTTAAGCGTGCAGTATGCACCTGAGCAATAGACGCTGAAGCAAGTGGTTTAATATCAAACTCAGTAAACCAGTTTTCTAACGGCCCACCTAACGCTTGCTCGATCTGCTGTTGCGCCAGAGCACCATCAAATGGAGCAACCTGATCCTGAAGTAACGCGAGAGGATCGGCGATATGAGGAGGAAACAAGTCACGACGGGTTGACATCATCTGGCCGAACTTAATCCAAACCGGACCCAGTTCCTGCAACGCCAAACGAAGGCGATCACCTAATGGTTTGTCTGCGTGTTTGTTTTTAATCCAGAACAGGCTTTTGCGCATGAAAAGTGGCGCTTTGGTCAGCTGATGGTCTGGTAATAACTCATCGAGGCCATATTCCAGTTGTACTTTAACGATGTGGTATAAGCGCTTTATTTCTGCCGGGGTCATGTTTTCTCCAGCACAGGCTTATCCGAATCCAATTTAGCTAGCAATGCATTCAAGCGAGCTTCCACACGTGAAGCCTGACTGCGCACCTCATCCACCTGATCGCAAAAGTGAGCCACTTCGAGTGGTGCTGGAGCCAGCTTCCATTCTTCTGTGACCACTTGGGCTAAATGGCGTTGATGCTTTTCCGCTTGAGAAATAAAGAAGTTACCAACGTTTTTTGAACCCTGAACAACAGTATGCGCCACCACGTCTCCTGTGACGCGCGACAGCCATTCTTCAATGTCAGGTTTGCAGTCAACCATCAACTGAGAGAATTTCTGCGCCAGTTGTATATCCCCTTCAAGCTCAAGTTTATCTTGCTTGATAAGACGAGTGATGTTGGCTTGGTCGCGCAGTTCCGGTAACACGCTCAGGTTCAGAGACAAGTAGCAATCAGGGTGTCCTTCGTAGTTACCCAGCACATCAATTTGCTGACTAAAAATGAAGGTCAGCGTTTTATTGATTTCTTTAAGGTGAACTTGAATAACCTGACCTTTAAGACGAGCCAGACGACGACCCAGAGCTGGATCGTCTTTAATCAGAGTGTTCAGCGACGTTTCAATCACGGCAGTGATAAGAGGTTCAAATGGCATGCCTTTAACCCTTAGAATTTGTAGCCACGGTGCAACGCCACAATACCACCAGTTAGGTTGTAGTATTTGGTGTTTTCGAAGCCAGCCTCTTTCATCATACCTTCCAGCGTTTCCTGATCTGGGTGCATACGAATAGATTCAGCTAGGTAACGGTAACTTTCTGCATCGTTCGCGACCAGTTCACCCATTTTTGGCAATAGATGGAACGAGTACGCGTCATACACTTTAGACAGTGGTTCAATAACCGGCTTTGAAAACTCAAGCACCAATAGGCGACCACCAGGCTTAAGAACGCGGAACATCGAACGCAACGCTTTGTCTTTATCGGTTACGTTACGAAGACAGAAACTGATGGTGATAACATCAAAATAATCGTCTGGGAACGGCAGTTCTTCTGCATTTGCCTGAACGTAATGCACGTTGCCCACAATGCCGTTATCGCGCAGTTTGTCGCGGCCAACATTCAACATCGAGTTATTGATATCCGCCAAGACAACGTGGCCTTGATCACCCACAATGCGCGAGAATTTCGCGGTCAAATCACCTGTACCACCACCAAGGTCCAGAATACGCTGACCCGGACGAGCGCCACTGCAATCGATGGTGAAACGCTTCCAAAGGCGGTGAATACCACCAGACATCAGGTCATTCATGATGTCGTACTTTGCTGCCACTGAGTGGAAAACTTCGGCCACTTTGGCCACTTTTTCTTCTTTTGCCACGGTGGTGAAACCAAAGTGAGTGGTTTCGTTTTCTAATGCTGTATTGGATTGCAAGCTTGTGTCCGTCATTCTAATTCCTCTTGGGCAGCACTTTTCACTGCTGGGCGGATGCTGACAAATATAGTCGCCCACTGTACTGCGGGCAATTAGTTTACTTTATCCTCAGCCGGATGTCTTTCTACTAACCGTTCATTTTCAGAAAATGCCTCACTCTGCGCCAATTGTGCGAGGTTGGAAGAAATAGGACGTTTTATTTCCACGCCAAGTTGCTTGAAGCTCTCTGCCTGACGGATCACGTTGCCACGTCCAGTTACAAGTTTATTCATAGCGCCTTGATAAGTTTGGTTGGCTTTATCCAGCGCACCGCCCAAACCTTCCATATCATCAATAAATAGGCGCAGTTTGTCATAGAGTTTTGTCGCACGCTCGGCGATCAATTTGGCGTTTTCATTCTGACGTTCATTTCGCCACAAATTATCAATCGTGCGCAGCGCCACCAGCAAGGTAGTCGGGCTGACCAAAATGATATTCTGCTCCATCGCGTCTTTAACCAAACTCGGATCTGCCTGAATGGCGACCTGAAAAGCTGGCTCGACCGGAATGAACATCAGCACATAATCCAGACTCTGGATACCTTTGAGCTTGTGATAATCTTTCATGCTCAAACCTTTGATGTGCGCACGCAATGCAATAAGGTGGGCATTCAGTGCCTGATCTCGTTCAATATCCGTTTCTGCGTTGAAGTAACGCTCAAACGCCACCAACGCCATTTTCGAGTCGACCACCACTTGCTTGTTCTGCGGAAGGTGCACTATTACATCAGGTTGATAACGCTTTCCTGCTTCATTTTGCAGATTGACCTGAGTTTCGTATTCATGCCCTTCACGCAATCCAGATTCTGCCAACACTCGGGCTAACACCACTTCACCCCAGTTACCTTGCTGCTTGTTGTCGCCTTTTAATGCCTGAGTCAGGTTTACCGCCTCTCGCGTCATTTGTTCATTTAGACGCTGCAGGTTTTTTAACTCATGTACCAAAGTATGGCGCTCTTTCGCTTCCTGGCTAAAGCTGTCATTCACTTGCTTTTTAAAACCATCCAACTGCTCTCTGAGCGGAGAAAGCAGGCCTTCCAGACTCTGGCGGTTTTGCAAATCCACTTTCGCGGTTTTTTCCTCAAACAACTGGTTCGCAAGATGCTCAAACTGCTGCTTCAGACGCACTTCTGCCTGTTCTAATATTTGCAGTTTTTCAGCATTAGATTGATTCATTTGCTCATGACGCGCCTGTTGCTCGCGAAGCTGGGTTTCGAGGCGTGATTTTTGTTCTCGCATCTGACCGAGCTGATCAAAATATTGCTGGCGTTCTTGTTTTACCGCTTCAAAGTAGCGCAGTTTCTCGATTGCAGCCATCAACTTACCGTGCGACTGGCGCACTTCGAACTCGGCCTTATCACGTTCGTTGTCTAACTCATCCAACTCTTGCTGAGCATCGAACAGACGTTGATTGACTTGTTCAAGTTGTTGTTGATGAAGCTGTTTTTCTGAAGCTAGCTGTTGTTCGAGAAGCTGAGTCTGGGTGGTAAGACGTTGTTTTACCCACCAACCTACTGCCACACCACTGGCTGCGGCAGCACAGAGAGAAGAAAGAATGAGAGATTGGTTCTCAAGAATCCATTGCATAATAGCGAGTTAGCCTGTGTTTTATATCTATAACAATGGTATTTAGACACTGGATAAATGTCCAGTTTGTTGGATGAAAAATCCTCGCATACACTACCTGCTCAAAATAATATTCTTAGGCTCGCCCAAAACCTTGTCGCCGAGCCGTCGATCACTATACAGAGGCATCATGAATGAGCGTCGCGCCCTAGGATTCGGGCTCTCAGCAGTATTACTTTGGTCAACGGTTGCGACCGCATTTAAGCTCACTTTAGCTGAGTTCACACCTATTCAGATGCTGTGCATTGCGAGTATCGTTTCCGCTATCGCCCTGATTATTATCTGTGGCGTACAAGGTAAATTGAGTCAGCTTGGCGATACGTTCTTTTCCAATCCCTGGTATTACCTGCTGCTTGGCATTATCAATCCATTAGCCTATTACCTGATCCTGTTTAAGGCTTATGATTTGTTGCCAGCATCTCAGGCACAGGCCATCAACTACAGCTGGGCGATCACACTGACATTAATGGCGGCAGCTTTTCTCGGCCAGAAAATTCGCAAAAAGGACTGGATTGCGTGTGCATTTAGTTATTTAGGCGTGATTGTCATTGCCACTAAGGGCAATGTGCTGGGTATGGAGTTCGAAAGCCCACTCGGTGTCGGCTTGGCCCTGCTCTCAACGTTGTTGTGGGCTGGTTACTGGATTCTCAATACGAAAAACAAAGCGGATCCGGTGATTGGCGTGCTGCTTGGTTTCCTGGTTGCGATTCCTTTTACCATCGCGTTGAGCATCTACGAAGGGGCAAGCTGGGAGAGCGTCTCGGTCAAAGGCTGGGCAGCGGTCACTTATGTCGGTCTGTTTGAGATGGGCATTACGTTTGTCCTTTGGTTAAGCGCACTCAAATCGACGCAAAATACAGCGCGGATCAGCAATCTGATTTTTGCATCACCGTTTATTTCCCTGATGTTACTGTCGACCATTATTGGAGAAGACATTCATCCTTCAACCCTGTTTGGTCTGATACTGATCATCAGTGGCTTAGTCATTCAACAGGTGACATTCGGCAAAAAAGCGAAAACAGCGAATGTATAGCGATGAAAAACGTTATCAAATAGCAATTTTATGATCTAACGCGCCCTCTGTGTCTTGGAATTATCTGAATGTTGGATACGATACATCCACAGCCCAGCCTATCCGGCAATGTTTTTCCAAATACACCTTTGGGCGCTCCAGGATACTGTACTCAATATGTTTCGCTTCGCTATTCCATCTTCTTTACTAGCAGACTGGCAACTCGCTCTTCAGCAGTGCTGTGATGCCACCCTTGCACAGGGACAACTTTACGCATACAGCTATACCCAGCAATGGTTTTCAAGTGAGGTATCAACCTCACCACAAGACCACGATGCGATTATCACTGTTATTGAGCAGGTCGTTGAGCAATTTTCCCCGTTGCAGTTCGAAGCAGTAAACACCGTTTTTGATCAACAGAGCATCAGTATTTGTCCGCTGTGGTTACCTAACGGCGAGTTGTTCGCTGCCGCTACGCTGACATACCCAAACACTGAAAACCGTGCCGTTCCTGCCTGGCTGAGCGCACTTACAGGCCGGTTCAGTTTTGATGTCAGCCAACATTACCAGCTAGAGATGGATCGCCATCAACGATTCGAGCAGATTCAAAATCAACTGCCGACACTACAAGAGTTTATCGACTGTCTTGAAGACCATATCTGGATTAAAGGCACGGATGGCCTGTATGCAATGACAAACCGGAGTGTTGAAGAAGCCTGGCAGAAAACCAATCAGGAGATCATCGGCAAAAACGATTTTGACCTTTTCAGCGAAAAACGCGCAGAAAAGTTCATCAATGCCGACATATCAGTGGTCGAAACCGGCAACCAACATATAGTTGAAGAGTGCCGACAAATCGATGAAAACAACTGTGCGACATGGCTTGAAACCATCAAGTCGCCCGTACGTAATCATGCAGGTGATTTGATTGGCGTATTAGGCATGACACGCAATATCACCCGCAGAAAGTATGTTGAAACACAGCTCACTCTGGCAGCTAAGATCTTCAATAACTCGCAAGAAGGCATGATCATCACCAACAGCGAAGCCAACATCATTGATGTCAACGCTGCCTTTACTCACATCACGGGTTATAGCTTAGAAGAAGTCATTGGCGAGAAGCCGAAGATCCTCCAATCAGGGCACCATGATTCCAGCTTTTATAAGACATTATGGCACCAACTCGAGACCCAAGGGCAGTGGAAAGGTGAGTTCATCAATCGTAAAAAAGATGGCAGTTTCTACCCTCAACTTGCCACTATCAGTGCGGTAATGGACGACAAAGACCAGTTAATTAACTATATCTGCGTCTTTGAAGATATCTCGGTGAGAAAAGCGCATGAAGAAAAACTGCAACGAATGGCGTTTTACGATCCATTGACTAACCTGCCAAATCGTACGCATTTGCTCAGTTTGCTTGAGCAACACATCGAAACAGGTCAGAAGAACCAACAAGGCTTTGCGACGCTGTTCTTAGATATTGACCACTTTAAACACATCAACGACAGTATGGGGCATTTTTGCGGTGATCAACTGCTGACCAAACTGGCAATACGTTTACAAGACACCTTGCATCTCAATGCCCATGTGGCACGTATCAGCGGAGATGAGTTCGTAATTATTCTTCCTGATGTTCACAGCGATACCGCTCTTATGGAAACCGTCGAAGACATATTAGGCGTATTTCATCTTCCGTTTGACGTCGCCAATCACGAGTCACTGCGTGTCTCGGCAAGTATCGGCATTGCGCTTTATCCAACTGACGGACATGACAGCGAAACGCTACTAAAAAATGCTGATACAGCCATGTACCTGGCTAAGAAGAATGGCCGAAATGGCTATGCGTTTTACTCACCTGATCTGACCGATAAATCCATCTCACACGTGCGGATTCAGTCGGCATTGCATCAGGCAATAGAGAAGCAGCAACTGCGTTTGGAGTATCAACCCCAATACAATCTGGAGCAAAACGCCATTGTGGGTGTGGAAGCCCTGCTTCGCTGGCAACACCCGGAATTCGGCATAGTGTCTCCCGCCGACTTTATCCCTATTGCAGAGAAAACGGGACTTATCCAAAGCATCGGTGAATGGGTACTCAAGCAAGCTTGCATACAAGGTAACTCTTGGCTGGCTGCTGGCATTAATTTCGGCAAGATTGCGGTCAACGTTTCAGCGCTTCAATTGCAGCAACCGAACTTTATCGATCGGCTCTGGATAATACTGCAGGAAACTGGCTTTCCTGCACACCATCTGGATATTGAAATCACGGAAAGCTTTTTGTTAATCGACCCACAACAAGCGATCGCTTCGCTGAACAAGCTGCGGGCTCTGGGCATAGAAATCTCTTTGGATGACTTTGGGACGGGCTACTCCTCTCTGTCTTACCTGAAAGGTTTACCAATCAACAAACTGAAAATTGACCGTTCTTTTGTCAGTGACGTGCCAAGCAACGGCGACAGCAATGCTATCGTTAATGCCATCATTGCTATGGGTAAAACCTTATCACTTAAAGTCGTCGCGGAAGGGATTGAGACCAAAGAGCAGGCAAAATACCTGTCAGACAGAGGGTGCATCTACGGGCAGGGATTCCTATTCAGCCCTCCAGTGATTCCTAACAAACTCTTCTGTTAGTTTGATGCCTGTCTAAAACATAATACCCTCCTATGAAATGAAGTCTTATTTCATAGGAGGGTTCTACACGATTCAACCAATGATTTTCCAGCCAGAGCAACATGCCCTAAATAATACATGGCACTTTGAAATTTTGGCTGAGATTAACGAGTACTCAGCCAAAACATTTCTACACCCATTGGCCAGCAACAAAGCCGCTCGACCAACACCATTGGAAGTTGTAGCCGCCTAACCAACCTGTCACGTCCATCACTTCGCCGATAAAGTACAAGCCTTTGATATTTTTACATTCCATCGTTTTGGAAGAAAGATGGTCAGTATCCACTCCGCCTAATGTGACTTCAGCCGTGCGGTAACCCTCAGTGCCGTTGGGTGCCACATTCCAGTGTTCTAAACGCGCTACAACGTCTGCCAGTTCTTTAGGATTAAACTGCTTAAGCGGTTTGTCGGTTAGCTCTTTGCGTTCAATCAACACTTCCACTAACCGTTTTGGCAGTACTTTCGCCAGTGTGTTCTTCAGCGATTGATTTGGATGTTTCTCACGGCTGCGCTCAAGTAATACCGTAATATCCTCGTTCGGTACCAGATTGATTGAGACCTTTTGCCCCGCTCGCCAAAACGAAGAAATCTGCAGAACCGAAGGACCAGACAGGCCGCGGTGAGTAAAAAGCAGCGCTTCTTTGAACATAGAGCCGTCTTCTGCGGTGATTTCAGCAGGTACTGCAATACCGGACAGTTCAGCGAAGTCCTCTTTGTCTTCTTTATGTAGAGTAAATGGTACCAATCCTGCTGTGGTTGGAATCACAGGGATGCCAAACTGCTCCGCAACCTTATAGCCAAAAGGCGTCGCGCCGAGTTTTGGCATCGACAAGCCGCCAGTGGCGATAACCAAAGAGTCGCACTCTACAACTTCAGTACCGGCATGCAGTCTGAAACCAGTGTCCATCTGCTCGATTGAGTGGACATCACATTGGTAGCGCTGCTGAATATTGGGCATATCACATTCAGCCAGCAACATTTTTACGATGTCTTTAGCGGTAAATGCGTCCACACAGAAGAGTTGACCATGATCGCGCTCTTCAAACTCAATACCGTGCTTGCTGACCATTGAGATGAAATCCCAGTTGGTGTATTGCGATAACGCCGATTTTACGAAGTGTGGATTTTGGCATAAGTAGTTATTTGCCGTGACATCATAGTTGGTGAAATTACAACGACCACCACCAGAAATAAGAATTTTTCGACCCGGCTTTTTCGCGTGATCGAGCACTAACACATTGCGGCCTCGCTTGCCTGCTTCCGCAGCACACATCAAACCCGCAGCGCCTGCGCCAATTACTACAACATCAAACTTCTTATTCATCGGTAACTCTTATCGAATCGAAATAAAAAAGGATGTGCTAATTGCACATCCTTGCTTTCTTTATGCGACATTCTACCGAGAAATGTTTTCCGGGAAAAGCGCTTAAATTCCAAGCACCCTCAAAACGCCGTCCATTATCAAAACCTAAAGG
The DNA here is from genome assembly GCF_052353105.1 of Vibrio sp. YIC-376. NCBI lineage: Bacteria > Pseudomonadati > Pseudomonadota > Gammaproteobacteria > Vibrionales > Vibrionaceae > Vibrio > Vibrio sp. YIC-376. The sequence goes on along the minus strand of NZ_JBBWFK010000010.1, from coordinate 49,254 downwards.
ATAAAGGCCGCGAGTAGAGTCACACCGAGTAAGGCTGTCGAAAGGACAAACAGCTCACGTACACGTTCACACTTGCTGGTGAATATCTCATCATGGTGATGATGATACTCTTTACTTTTGATGTAGTGGAATAAACGCACCTGTTTAGTGACATTTCCATGGGTAGTAAAAAACCCGTTACCATCCACCTGCTGATACAACAACGGATGTGCTTCACGCATTATGTGAATTAAAGAACGAAGAGTGGTGAGATACCGGATCATATTGACTCCGGTTACTACCATTAGCGCAAATAAGATTGTGTCTCCACTGATCATCTTTTCCTCCCTACACCTTCAACAATGCTCAAGAGAAAAAGACGATCACTGCTGCGTCTTTTAACCGCTACTTATTGCGCTGGGGAACGCTTTATGTAGCTGGAGCATCCATGATTGAAGATGAACCTTCTTTCGCCATTTGTGCCAGATCTTTATCGATGAAGAACAATGCCTTACCATCTTCACCAACCAATTCGATCTTATCTAAAATCCCTTTAAACAACTTCTCTTCTTCGTGCTGTTCAGCCACGTACCACTGCAGGAAGTTAAACGTTGAGTAGTCTTGGCTTGTAAATGCTACGTGCGCCAACTTGTTGATTTGTTCCGTAATCATTTGTTCATGTTCATATGTCTCACGGAAAACATCACCAAGGCTCGAAAAATCATGCTTTGGTGCATCAATCGCGCCTAGAATTGGCATTGAGCCGGTTTCACTTACATATGTGAATAGGCGTTGCATGTGCTCCATCTCTTCTACTGCGTGCTTGCGTAGAAATCCAGCAGCGCCTTCAAAACCTTTGTCTTCACACCAAGCACTCATTTGTAAGTATAGATTGGATGAGAAAAATTCTAGGTTAATTTGCTCATTCAATTGTTCGACCATAGTTTGAGACAACATGTTAACTCCTAATTATATTCCTGCGTTTCATACAACTATAACATGATTAACACATTAAGACTTTGTACCTACACTATTGATATGAGATCACTTCAGCAAAAATTATTGGGGGTTAGTGCTAATCTGAAACTATGACCTTACCAAGGAGATAGCAATATGAGTTACAAACACATACTTGTGGCAGTCGATCTGTCAGATGACAGTAAAGTGTTGATTAAGAAAGCTGTATCGCTGGCGAAACCTCTAGATGCGAAAGTCTCTTTCATTCACATTGATGTGAACTACGCTGAGCTCTACACCGGGCTTATCGATATCAATATGGCAGAGGCACAGCATCAAGCCATGGAAGCCTCTCGTACGCAATTAGCAAACTTTGCTGAATTCGCCGAATATCCAATTGCCCATACTTTAGTCGGTAGCGGTGATTTGAGTAATGAGCTGTGCGATACCATCCAAGATTACAATATTGATTTGGTTGTCTGTGGGCACCATCAAGATTTTTGGAGCAAGATTCTATCTTCGACAAGACAACTGATTAACCGCTCGCCTGTCGATATGCTGGTCATACCGCTAAAAGACTGATTGGCGCTTTGATAAAACTTGGTTAGACTGCGGGCATATTTGTTACTGATAAAAGTTCTCATCTATGGCTTATCTATCTGCAGTCACCCTGCTTTGGGCATTTTCTTTCAGCCTGATCGGTGTATATCTTGCTGGTCAGGTTGATTCCTGGTTTTCGGTTTTTATGCGCGTGGCACTTGCCAGCGTCGTATTTATCCCATTCCTGAAATTCCGTGGCGTAAGTAAATCGCTGATCGCAAAATTGATGATCGTCGGCGGCTTCCAGCTCGGTTTGATGTATTGCTTCTACTACCAGTCTTTCTTGCTCCTGTCTGTTCCAGAAGTACTGCTGTTCACTGTTTTCACACCTATCTACGTAACGCTGATTTACGACTTACTCAAAGGTCGTTTTTCTCCTTGGTATTTGGTCACTGCGTTGATTGCTGTCGTAGGGGCAGCGTGGATCAAATTCGCTGGCATCAACGAAAACTTCCTGCTGGGCTTTTTAGTCGTACAAGGCGCTAACCTCTGCTTTGCCATCGGTCAGGTGGGTTACAAATACATCATGGAAAATGAGCCTGTCGATCTGCCGCAGCATACCGTGTTTGGTTATTTCTACCTTGGCGCACTCTGCGTCGCGACGGTTGCGTTTGCGTTGATGGGCAACTTAGACAAACTGCCAACTACTGCGACTCAGTGGGGTATTCTGACTTACCTTGGCTTGATCGCATCTGGCTTTGGTTACTTCGCCTGGAACAAAGGCGCGACCTTAGTGAATGCAGGTGCGCTTGCGGTGATGAACAATGCTTTGGTGCCAGCAGGTTTGCTTGTGAATATCGTGATTTGGAACCGTGACGTCGACATTACTCGTTTGGCAATTGGTGGAGCAATCATCCTGTTCTCACTTTGGGTCAACGAAACCTGGGTGAAAAAGCGTGTTGAAATGAGCTACGCGAATAAGTAACGCCGTTTATAGCGATAATAAAAAACGCTCTCCGAATGGCGAGCGTTTTTTTTAATTCGATTAATGCACCTTGGCTTGCTGGCGTTCGCTCATAAAAGCGTTTAGTGGCGTAGGTAATAGCACTTCAAGTTTGGCGTTGCGTTTTTCCAGTTTTCGCTGGCGTTTGAGTAATTTTTGCTGCTTCTTAGCCACTTTTAGCAACTTCTTCTGCTGCTTGTACTGTTTTTTCAGTGCCTTTCTCACCTTCTTAAGCGCTTTTTTATCCGCCAAATCAAAAAGATCAGGTGCTTTTAGAGCCACTGGCGCTGCCACTTTGGCTGCCAGTTTTTTCTCTTTCACTCTTTCCACCACACGTTTAACGATGGCCGCTTTTTCTGCGCTTTGCTCTGGAGTGACCGCAATCTGCTCTGCGGGTAACGCTTCCGCCAGAAGACCGCACGCTTGTTGCTCATGGAGTGGTTTGGTTTGGCAAGCTTGCGGCGGGATAGCGGCTGGCTTACACAATGTGTTTTTCGCCGCTGAAGAGCGCGCGCACGAGCGGCAGACAAATTTCGGCGCAATCACCAAACGGTGAATATCACCAAGATTAGACGCGATCTGTTTGCGGTTCATTTTACATAGGCGTTTAGCCATACTACGACTCCAGCTAGCTAAGCATTACTTCACCAAAATATGAAATAATAATAATTCTTACTTAGATATACAGTCAGTATGCCTAATTAGCAAGTGAAAACTATCAATTGGAGTAGGGAAAAGAAGGCAAGATCACAGCGCAATAAAAAGCGCTGTGACGAGCAAGATTAAAGTATCAGAAAGTTACGCCATTGAGGCTTTTACATACACGTCGAAACGATTCTTTTTGGTTTCTATCGCCATGCTTGGCTTTTTGTCGTTCAACCAATTGGCATAATCCGGACGTTTGACCACCACACGCTTAGTTGCCAATGCCATTGCGGGTTCCAATAGATCATCCGCGTCCAAATCAGCACCAACCAAAGACTGGAATACGCGCATTTCTTTCTTCACTAAGGCAGATTTCTTTTTGTTTTCCGGGTGCGGGTACATCGGATCAAGGTACACCACATCTGGTCTCACAAAGTTACTGTCTTGCGCCAGTTGCTCCAATGCATCGTGACTTGAGGCATGAATCAACGACATTCGCTCCGACACCCAGGCACCGATTTCAGGATCCTGTTTTGCACGAGCCAAACCGTCATCCAACAGTGCTGCAACCACTGGGTGACGCTCAACCATCTGTACCTTACAACCCAAAGAAGCCAGTACAAATGCGTCTCTTCCCAAACCCGCAGTGCCATCCAGAACGGTTGGCGTTACGCCCTTATTCAGACCGGCTGCTTTTGCGATTGCCTGACCTTTACCGCCGCCGAATTTACGACGATGCCCAACCGCTCCACCAATCAAATCGACAAAAATTGCACCCAGCTTGGGCTCATCAACTTTGCGCAACTCTAATTGCTCAGCAGTCAGCACCAAAGCAAAGTCACTGTCGTCAGAATGGGACAGTTGCCAGCGAGCAGCAAGTTCATCAAGATGAGGCTGTCGAGATGGGTCTTCACAAATCAATTGCAGTTGCAAAAGGAGGCTCCAATAAAAATCGCGGTAACTGGCGCTGAGTTTACCTCACTACTGGCTTTCTTGCAGTAACTGTACGAAGCTGAGCGGATAAGTATAGAATTAACCACTAATCTCATACCCTATGGAACGAATTGTATGACTGCGAGCATGCCAAAACTTGATGAACTCGATCGCGCAATCTTAAAAACATTGATGACCGACGCCAGAACACCTTATGCAGAAATGGCCAAACAGTTCGATGTCAGCCCTGCCACGATTCACGTACGGATTGAGAAAATGAAATCGGCTGAGATCATTGAGGGCACAGAGGTTGTCGTCAACACCAAAAAGCTCGGCTACGATGTGTGTTGCTTTATTGGTATTAACCTCAACGCGGCTCGCGACTACCACTCTGCACTCGAAAAACTCAACGCGCTCGACGAAGTCGTTGAGGCCTACTACACCACCGGCGCGTATAACATCTTCGTCAAACTGATGTGTAAGTCGATTGAAGAGCTGCAATATGTCCTTATAGACAAGCTTCAGGCGATTGATGAAGTGCAGTCCACTGAGACCTTAATCTCGTTGCAAAACCCAATCAACCGCAACGTCAATCCATAGTTCTGGATTATGTAGTTTTCTACCTACGTCATTCCAGCGAGCCATAGCGAGACTAGGAATCTAATAGAAGCGTGCTAAAAAGTGTTAGAAAAAGCTTTAACAACAAAGTGCTAGGAAAGAAGATCCTGAATCACGCTCCTTCGTCGCTGTCCAGGATGACGGGGGTTATTTGTAGATGCCGTTCACGATTAAGTGAACGGCATTGATCTGAAGATTATCTTAACGCTTACGCTGCGATACCAGAATGACGCAGCAGAGCATCAATTTTCGGTTCACGGCCTCGGAAGCGTTTGAACAGCTCCATCGGCTCTTCACTGCCACCCATCTCCAGGATGTTGTTCAGGAAGCTCTGGCCGGTGTCTTTGTTAAAGATACCCTCTTCTTCAAAGCGTGAGAATGCATCCGAAGAGAGCACTTCTGCCCATAGGTAGCTGTAATAACCCGCGCTGTAACCACCCGCAAAAATGTGGCTGAAGCTGTGAGAAAAACGCGCCCACTCAACAGCAGGAACAACGGCAACTTTCTGCTTCACTTCTGCCAAGGTTTCCAGCACACGCGCACCCACTTCAGGGTCATATTCAGTGTGCAGAGTGAAGTCGAACAGACCGAACTCTAGCTGACGTAGAATGCCCATCGCCGACTGGAAGTTCTTCGCTGCCAGCATCTTCTCTAGCATCTCTTTTGGCAGAGGCTCTCCGGTTTCGTAATGACCAGAAATGAACGCCAGTGCTTCTTCTTCCCAGCACCAGTTTTCCAGGAACTGACTTGGCAGCTCAACTGCATCCCAAGGCACACCGTTGATACCCGATACCGCACCCGTATCCACTTGCGTCAGCATGTGGTGAATGCCGTGACCAAATTCGTGGAATAGTGTTACCACTTCATCGTGTGTAAACAGTGCTGGCTTATCGCCAACCGGACGGTTGAAGTTACAGGTCAGGTAAGCCACTGGCGTTTGTAGCTCGCCAGTTTGCGTAATACGACGACCACGACAGTCATCCATCCACGCACCACCACGTTTGTGCTCACGTGCGTAAAGGTCTAAGTAAAAGCTACCGCGAAGCGTGTCTTCTGCATCAAAGATATCGAAGAAACGAACTGACTCATGCCATGTGTCCACGCCTTCACGCTCTTTCACTGTCATGCCAAACACACGGTTTAGCACTTCAAACAGACCACTCACAACCTTAGATTCAGGGAAGTAAGGACGCAGCTCTTCATCTGAGATTTGGAACAAATGCTGCTTTTGCTTCTCGCTGTAGTAAGCGATATCCCACACGTTTAGCTCTTCGATACCGAACTCGCTTTTCGTGAATTGACGAAGCTCTTCAATTTCGCGCTCACCTTGTGGTTTAGCACGGGTAGCAAGATCGTTTAGGAAACCAAGAACTTGATCAGTGGTTTCTGCCATTTTGGTCGCCAGAGACTTCTCACTAAAGGTGTTGAAGCCCAGCATACGTGCGATTTCGTGACGCAATTTTAGCTGCTCAGTAATGATTTCGCTGTTGTCCCATTTACCTGCATTAGGACCACGATCTGACGCACGAGTGACATACGCTTCATACACTTCCTGGCGTAGTGCCTGATTATCACAGTACGTCATCACTGGCAGGTAAGATGGAATATCCAGCGTGATTAGGTAGCCATCAAGCTCTTTCGCTTCTGCCGCTGCTTTTGCTGCTGCCAGCGCAGACTCAGGCATACCAGCTAACTCTTTCTCATCCGTAATATGTTTAGTCCAACCCATAGTTGCATCTAACACGTTATTGGAGAATTTCGAGCCCAGCTCAGACATACGCTTGCTGATTTCACCGTAGCGGTGCTGCTCATCCGCAGGAAGTCCGATACCAGATAACTCAAAGTCACGCAGCGCATCAGTAATCGTCTTTTGCTGCGCGCGAGTCAGCGTCGCGAACTCGTCACTGGCTTTGATCGCTTTGTACGCTTCGTACAAACCTTTGTGCTGACCAACCCAAGTGCCGTACTCAGATAGAATAGGCAGACAACTTTCGTACGCTTCACGCAGTGCTTCGCTGTTTACGACTGAGTTCATATGACCGACTGGTGACCAGATGCGGCTCAGACGGTCGTCTGTTTCTTCCATCGGCGCAATAATGCCAGCCCAAGTTGGATGCGCGTTATCTTTCAACACCTCTTCAACTTTGGCGCGGCAATCCGCTATCGCCTGCTCAATCGCAGGTTTGACGTGTTCTGGTTTAATTTGCGAAAACGGAGGCAGATCCGTAAACGTCAGAAGTGGATTAGACATGAATAATTCCTTTTGTGTTTTGGCTTTGTGACTACCTATAAAATAGGTTAACTCAAGGCGCAGGAAGCCAATAACATGGATGGAGGGATATCCGTTCCCCTTCTCTATGCAGCGAGGACCACTTGGGTCAACGAGAGCAACTCTGTCCTTGAGTCTGGTTATGCCTAAGTGAGGCTTTTACTCTATAGGTGTTTCGCACTATTGGAGTACGCACTCTCACTTAGGTTCAATGTTTAGTAAGTATGGGTGACTTAAAGATATTTCAATAGTGGTAAGACTATTCTTTGAGCAAAGCCGAAAGCATACTCTGCATCTTTAAACGACTCGGGTATAATAAGTCCAATATTGCAAAATTTATTGTATCTGAAATCACAGACCACACTCAGTCAAAGAGTGTTTCGAGAGTTTAATTTGTTAAGTTACCGCCACAGCTTCCACGCAGGCAACCATGCTGACGTGGTAAAACACATCGTTCAAAGCCTCATCCTTGACGCGCTGAAACAAAAAGATAAACCATTCGTTTATCACGATACCCACTCGGGTGTGGGCCGTTACGATCTGACTCACGAGTGGTCTGAAAAAACGGGCGAATACAAACAAGGTATTGCTCGTATTTGGGATAACCCGAACATTCCTGAAGACATCAAGAGCTACATCGATGCCATCAAAGCACTTAATAACGGCGATACGTTGCGTTACTACCCGGGCTCACCGCGTGTTGCGCGTGCTCAAATCCGCGAGCAAGACCGAATGGTATTAACGGAACTGCACCCTGCGGATCACCCTCTGTTGGAGCAAGAGTTCGACCGCGATCGTCAGGTGAGCATCTATAAAGAAGATGGTTTCCAACGCTTGAAAGCGAGCCTGCCGCCACAAGAACGCCGTGGTTTGGTACTGATTGACCCACCGTACGAATTGGCCAAAGAATACCGCGACGTAGTGCAAGCGATATACCAAAGCCACAAACGTTGGGCGACCGGCATCTACGCGATTTGGTATCCGGTTGTTAACCGACTCGACATCGACGACATGATCGAAGGCTTAGAAGCACTGGGTATTCGCAAGATTCTGCAAATTGAACTTGGCGTATCTCCCGACACCAACGAGCGCGGCATGACAGCATCGGGCATGATTGTGATTAACCCGCCATGGAAACTGGAAAGCCAGATGAAAGAGATTCTGCCGTTCCTGCAAGAAGCGATCGCCCCGGCGACGGGTCACTGGAAAGTCGACTGGATTGTGCCAGAGTAACGTTTACTCCACTGAAATACCTGAGCGCAGCGATTATTCGCTGCGCTTTTCTTTACTCTTCTCAACACATAATACCTCTCATCGCTATTTGTCATAAGCATTGTCACTTTTTCCCATTTAGGAATTAGTACGATTCGATTTATCATAGGTAAACATTCTTAACAAAATGTTGCGGCGATATTGAGTTAACATCTCATTACCCCAATGTATCTGTTAACCAGAAATTCATACGCTCTTGGAGAAAGTAATGGCGACTCATTTTGACTATATCTGTATTGGTGGCGGCAGTGGCGGCATCGCATCTGCAAACCGTGCGGCTATGTACGGCGCGAAAGTAGCACTGATTGAAGCACAAGATCTTGGTGGCACCTGTGTAAACGTAGGTTGTGTACCAAAGAAAGTGATGTGGCATGGTGCGCAAATCGCAGAAGCAATGAACCTATACGCTGCAGATTACGGGTTTGATGTCGACGTGAAAGGTTTCGACTGGAGCAAGCTGGTAGAGAGTCGCCAGGCCTACATTGGTCGAATCCACGAATCTTACGATCGTGTTCTGGGTAACAACAAAGTCAATGTTATCAAAGGCTTTGCGCGCTTTGTTTCAGGGGAAGGCATAGACGAGAAAACCGTTGAAGTAAACGGTGAACACTACACAGCGGATCACATCCTGATCGCCGTCGGTGGTCGTCCAACGATTCCAAACATCCCGGGTGCAGAATACGGCATCGATTCAAATGGCTTCTTCGACCTGGCTGAGCAACCAAAACGCGTTGCGGTTGTCGGCGCTGGCTACATCGCGGTTGAGATCGCGGGCGTACTACACGCACTAGGTACGGAAACGCACCTGTTCGTACGTAAAGAATCGCCACTACGTAGCTTCGATCCAATGATCATCGAGACCTTGGTTGAAGTGATGGACGCTGAAGGTCCAAGACTGCATACGCACTCCATTCCAAAAGAAGTGGTAAAAGAAGCAGACGGCAGCCTGACTTTGCATCTGGAAAACGGCGAGAGCCAAAACGTTGACCAGCTAATCTGGGCAATCGGTCGTCATCCGGCAACAGACGCAATCAATCTGGTGTCAACTGGCGTTGCAACCAACGACAAAGGCTACATCAAGGTAGACGAGTACCAAGAAACTAACGTGAAAGGCATCTACTGTGTGGGTGACATCATGGAAGGCGGTATCGAGCTAACGCCAGTAGCGGTTAAAGCAGGTCGCCAGCTTTCTGAGCGTCTGTTCAACAACAAGCCAAACGCGAAGATGGATTACGACTTAGTTCCGACGGTTGTATTCAGCCACCCACCAATCGGTACGATCGGTCTGACTGAGCCAGAAGCGATCGCGAAGTACGGCGAAGACAACGTGAAAGTGTACAAATCAGGCTTCACAGCGATGTACACTGCGGTAACGAAACACCGTCAACCATGCAAGATGAAACTGGTATGTGCTGGTGAAGAAGAAACGGTAGTTGGCCTGCACGGCATCGGCTTCACGGTTGACGAAATGATTCAGGGCTTCGGCGTAGCAATGAAGATGGGCGCGACAAAAGCAGACTTCGACTCAGTAGTAGCTATTCACCCTACTGGTTCAGAAGAGTTCGTTACCATGCGTTAATCGCAAAAAATCAAGCACAAAGGGTCATCTTCGGATGACCCTTTTTCATTCTTCGCCGTGCTCCAGCAAACTGCGGATAAACTCGGATTTAATAGCACTCTCCTGTTTACCATCGTGAATCAAACATAAATCCGCGCGCAATGACTCTTTCAATTTAATAAAGCGAACCCCGCGCCAATGATGCTGAGAAAATGTCGACGGTACCAGCGTCACTGTATTGCTGTTCGCGACGTAAGCCATCAAGGTACTTGGCTCCACCACCTGTTTACTGACATTGGGTGAAAAACCCGCTTGCTGACAAGCATTGATGATGAAATTCGCCGATGCTGAGTTGGCCAGGCTCATAAAGGCAAATTCGCATGCCTTCAGGTCCTGCAAGCGGAGCAACGTCTTATCCGCCAATTCATGTTGCTCCGATACCGCAACTACAAACACATCTTTGCCCATTGACACCGACTGATACGGATAAATGTTGAGAGCATCCGCAAAACGCACAATGCCAACGTCGATTTTCTTCTCGTTCAGGTGCTTTTTCTGAGTCTCCGGATTGAGGTCGAAGATGTCCGCATGATAACTCTCATGCAGAGCATGAAAGCGCTGTAAATGCCGATCAAATCCACCCCAGAACGCACTGCTGACAACACCCACACGCAATATGTTTCTCTGATTCAAACCAATCTGCTGAACCTGATTGAGGGAGACATCCAGCGTCTGGAAAATCAGTCGGCATTTCGACTCCAGTAACTGACCTGCCTCGGTCAGGGTGACATTTCTCGAGTCGCGCTCGAAAAGCTTAACATTGAGTATATCTTCCAGTTCTTTAATGCGATTGCTCAGTGGTGAATTGGTGATATTTAAGTTCTCGGCAGCCTGAGTAAAGTGTTTGGTCTGCGCCACTTCGTAAAAATAACGCAGCATCTTCAATGTGACCCGCTCAAATGAGTCATACTTCATAGGTGGATTCCTAACGCGTCTGTTTATCCTCTTTTTGAGGATGATAGTAGCGAATAAAACAAAGATAACCAGCACAGAAAGTCACACAATGAAGCAAAAATAACCATAAGGTGACGAACATGAATCTCGATCCTGTAATCGGTGCATTAAAAACCATTCACGAACGCAAACCAAACTTTCAACCTAAAGCGGCATTTATTCTTGGCTCCGGCTTGGGTGTATTGGCAGACGAACTGCAAGACAAAGTGGTCATTCCATACGAAGAGCTAGAAGGCTTTCCGGTCAGTACCGTACAAGGGCACTCCGGAGAACTCGTACTTGGCACAATGAACGGCGTCGACGTGGTGTGCATGAAAGGTCGCGGTCACTACTATGAGCACGGTTCAATGAAAGTGATGACCACTCCGGTGCGCACATTCAAAAAGCTGGGGTGTGAGTTTTTACTGGTGACCAATGCGGCGGGTTCACTTCGTCCTGAACGTATTGATGTAGGCTCATTGGTCGTATTTAGCGATCACATCAATACCATGCCGGAATCACCGATGATTGGTCCTAATGACGATGAATACGGTCCGCGTTTCTTCAGCTTAGCCAATGCGTACGACAAAGATCTGCGCGCCGAAGCATTTGAAGTCGGTAAAGCGAACAATATTCATCTTAACGAAGGTGTGTTTGTCTCTTACACAGGCCCAAACTTTGAGACAGCAGCAGAAATTCGCATGATGCAGGTGATTGGCGGCGATGTGGTAGGCATGTCCGTGGTACCGGAAGTGATTTCTGCAGCGCATTGCGGCTTACCGGTATTAGCGGTGTGCGCGATCACCAACATGGCTGAAGGCCTGGGCGATGTGGAGCTTTCTCACGAGCAAACACTGAAATGCGCTAAGCTAGCTGAAGCCGATTTCATCAACTTCATTCAGAGCTTTATGAAGCATCATTTCTAACGCGTCTTAAGGTCGAAAAACAAAAGGGTCATCAAGCACATTGATGACCCTTCTTCGTATCACATATTAGGGGGAGTTGTGGAGCAATTTCAGCGTGTTAGTGCGGATTACTTAACCGCACGAACCAATTCAGCAAGACCTTCCCAATCGCCATTGTCCATCAATGCCGTTGGTACCATCCAGGTACCACCACATGCGATAACCGATTTAATCGCCAGGTAGTCTTCTACATTAGATGGACTTACGCCGCCTGTTGGCATGAAGTTTACTGGGTAAACCGCCGTTAATGCTTTTAGCATGTTCACGCCACCAGATGGCTCTGCCGGGAAGAACTTCAGGGTACGCAGACCCATTTCCATCGCCTGTTCAACCAAGCTTGGGTTGTTCACACCCGGTACAATTGCAATATTGCGCTGCTGACAATATTTCACTGTGGTTGGGTTAAAACCAGGGCTGACGATGAAATCCGCACCCGCATCAATCGCGAGATCAACCTGCTCAGTTGTCAGCACTGTACCCGCGCCAATAAGCAGATCCGGATACGCTTCACGCATGATACGAATCGACTCAGCCGCAGCATCAGTGCGGAATGTCACTTCGGCACATGGCAGGCCATTTTCTACCAGTACTTTAGCCAGTGGCAGAGCGTGTGCGACATCGTTGATAGCGATAACTGGGACGATTTTGATTTCTTTTAATCGTTGTTCAAGTGTTGTCATTGGTAACCTCTAAAGAATAAAGCTTAATGTTGCTACGATAATAAACGCGATACCACCAAGTAAAGTTTCCATTACCGTCCAAGTTTTTAATGTGGTTTTCTCATCCATTTCCAGTAAGCGAGAAACCAACCAGAAACCAGAGTCATTGAAGTGTGAAAGCACCGTTGCACCACCAGCAATAGCAATCACGATAAAGCATAGGTCAAGATCGCTTAGACCGGTTGTTACAGCAACAACAGGCGAGATAAGCGCCGCAGTGGTAGTAAGAGCCACGGTTGCCGAGCCCTGAGCGACACGCAGGCAGGTAGAGATAACAAACGCAGCGACAATCACTGGCATGCCGGTGTTGGTTAATACACCCGCAAGTGCATCACCGATACCACTTGATCGCAATACACCGCCGAACATGCCGCCCGCACCTGTAACCAGAATCACACCACAAATCGGTGCCAGAGACTCGCCGCACAGTTTTTCCAGTTTCGTCATGCCGTAGTCTTTAGCAAATACAGCAAGACATACCATCAACGTGATCAGCAAGGCTACCGGAGTTTTACCTAGCATACGCAGGAAGGAAACCAGTGCTGAATTTCCATCAATAACACCAGCAACAGCTAACGTGTTTAGCACGGTGTCTAAACAGATAAGCAAAACAGGCAGTACCAGAAGCGTCATTACAGTAGAGAATTTTGGCGCTTTGGTTTCATCCGCAAACGCCTCACGGTCAAAGAAAGCTTTAGAAAGAGGTATCTCAAACTTCTTACCTGCATAAAGACCAAACAGGTAAGCGCCAAGATACCAAGTCGGAATTGCGACCAGAATACCGACGATCAACAGCAGACCAATATTGGCACCAAGGAACTCAGAAGCAGCAACAGGGCCTGGATGCGGAGGAACAAACGCGTGCATTACGGCAAACGCCCCCGCAGCTGGCAACGCATATTTAAGTGCTGAGCCACCAAAACGAGCCGCGACGCTAAGGATAATCGGCATCATGACAACCAAGCCAGCATCGAAGAAGATTGGGAAGCCAAACATCAACGACGCCACACCGAGGGCAAACGGTGCTCGCTCTTTGCCAAAGCGGCCAATCAAAGTATCTGCCAGCACTTTTGCACCGCCAGTCACTTCCAAAATTTTACCGATCATTGCACCAAGGCCAACCAGCAGAGCAACGGAAGCCAGTGTGCCACCGAAACCGCCCATCATGGTTGGTACGACCTTGTCCAACGAGACGCCCGTTGCGATTGCCGTGCCCAGACTCACCATCGTCAGGGAGGCAAAAGCATGGACTTTTAGCTTAATGATTAAAACAAGTAACGCTGCAATAGCAAGGCCAGCAATCGTTAATAAGTACGTAGGATCTGGGGCTTGGGTTAGTTGCTCCATTGGTTCACCTTTAAGAATTATAGTTTGTGTATTGGTTCACATTTATTTAAGTTACCGGTAACATGTTACCGATAACATGAATAAGATAAACCCATATTTTAAAGTGAATTCAAAAATTGAGATCACGCGCAAACTTGGTTATGAGGATAGGTTATGGCTGGTAGTAGTGTCATCGTTATGGGCGTTTGTGCTAGTGGTAAGAGCACAATTGGTGAGCAACTGGCGAAAAAGCTAGAACGAAAATTCATTGATGGTGATGATCTTCACCCACGAGCGAACATACAGAAAATGGCCTCCGGCCAGCCTCTGAACGATGATGATCGCAAGCCATGGCTAGAACGAATTCGCGATGCTGCTTACAGTCTGGAAAGCAAAAACGAACATGGGGTTATTGTCTGTTCAGCATTGAAAAAGGTTTACCGCGACCAGATTCGTGAAGGCAACAATAACGTGACTTTCCTGTTTCTTGATGGTGACATGACGCTGATCCTCGATCGCATGCGTATGCGTAAAGGCCACTTCATGAAAGAGAACATGGTGAAAAGCCAATTCGAAACGCTGGAACGACCGGATCACGAACCTCAAACCTTAATTGTGAGTATCGAAGACGATATCAACGACGTAGTGGAACGTTCTGCCAAGGCGTTATTGAAGCAGCAAACCGTTGAGGTGGTATCATGACCCATTCCGTTATTCTCGACGTCACCCAACGGCTGATAGATCGCAGCCAACAAGCTCGTGCAGTTTTTTTAGCGCACACTCGTGAACAAGCTGAGTCAGGAAAAGGTCGCGCGGGTTTATCTTGTGGTAACTTAGCACATGCCGTAGCAGCATCATGCGCTTCGGAAAAAGAGAGCCTCCTCGATTTTACGCATTCCAACGTGGCACTTATCAGCGCATACAATGACATGTTGAGCGCTCACCAGCCATATCAAGCCTATCCGGCGCAGATTAAGCAAACACTGGCGAAATATGGGCACACCGCTCAAGTGGCAGGCTGCGTTCCGGCGATGTGCGATGGCGTGACACAAGGTCAGCCAGGTATGGATATGTCACTATTTTCCCGCGACTTAATCGCTCAATCGACAGCGTTGTCTCTGAGCCATAATGTGTTTGATGCCACACTGCTGCTTGGCATCTGCGACAAAATCGCACCGGGGCAACTGATGGGGGCACTCTCGTACGCTCATCTGCCGACGGCGTTTGTACCGGCAGGTTTAATGGCCACTGGCATCAGCAATGAAGAAAAAGTCGACGTGCGCCAGAAATACGCAGCCGGTGAAGTGGGCAAAGAAGCTCTGCTGGATATGGAGTGCCGTTCGTATCACTCGCCTGGAACCTGCACTTTCTACGGCACCGCAAACACCAACCAGCTAGTCTTTGAAGCCATGGGATTAATGCTGCCGGGTTCGGCGTTTATTCACCCACATACAGATCTACGTAAAGCCCTGACCGATCACGCCGCCCTGAAGATTGCTTCCATGACCGCTGGCTCGAGCCACTTCCGTCCGCTGGCTGAAGTGGTAACGGAAAAGAGTCTGATCAACGGTATTATTGCGCTGCTTGCATCAGGCGGTAGTACCAACCACACCATTCATATGGTCGCCGTCGCGCGCGCTGCAGGTATCTTGCTGACCTGGCAAGACATCAGCGACCTATCGGATGTTGTGCCTCTGCTGGCGCGTGTCTACCCGAATGGTCCGGCTGATATGAATGCGTTTCAGGAAGCTGGCGGCGTACCAGCCTTGCTGCATCGATTGAATGAATCCGAACTACTACACCGCGATGTAAAACCGGTTTTTGGAGAGTTTAGCGATCAGATGACCTTGCCAACGATGAGTAATGGCCAGTTAGTTTGGACAGCCTGCAACGGCAGCTTGGATGGCGATGTCATCGCCGCACCAGAAGCGGTGTTCCAAAACACTGGTGGTACTCGTGTATTAGACGGCAATTTAGGTAAAGCGGTAGTTAAAGTCTCGGCAGTCAAAGAAGAACAGCGCATCATCGAAGCACCTGCGGTGGTTTTCCAGTGCCAGCACGAAGTGGAAGCAGCCTATAAACGCGGTGAACTCAACAAAGACTGCATTGTGGTGGTGACGCACAATGGTCCTGCCGCGAACGGCATGCCAGAACTGCATAAGCTGATGCCAATTTTAGGTAATGTGCAGAAAATGGGCTTTAAAGTCGCGTTGGTAACCGATGGCCGTTTGTCAGGCGCATCAGGCAAAATTCCATCCGCTATCCATGTCTCACCTGAAGCAATTCGAGGTGGCGCGATTGGTTTAGTCCGTGATGGTGACTTGATTCGTGTCGACTGCCGGACTGGCGAGTTGAACAACTTAACCGACACCAGTGGACGCCAAATCATCCAGCTTGATACTGAGTCAACCCAGCAAACATGGGGACGTGGATTTTTCGAAGTGATGCGCCACAATGTTTCCGGCGCCGATCAGGGTGCGAGCTTTATTGTCTAGGCGACTAAACGGAAAGCGGAGTGCTCTGTACTCCGCTTCTGATTTTCACTCAATCAAATGAATTGCTAAATGCGATTATTCGAATTACACACTCTCACCCGCTGTAATATCATAGCCCATATCGACCACCAACTCTTGCTGCTCTTCGCCTTTTAATCGCGCGATCAGCAGTTCAGCACTCTTCTTGCCAATCTCAAAACGCGGCGTATCCACACTGGTCAGCTTCGGACTGATCGTCTGACCGATGTCCAGTGCGTTATAACCAACCACTGCCAGTTGCTCTGGGACTTTTATCCCGCGCTGCTGGGCACTAAGAATCGTACCAATCGCAATATCATCATTGGTACAGAACACACCGTCCAGATCAGGGTAGGTCTCCAATGCACGTTCAAGTAGCTCATGAGCAAGAGAGAAGCTGGAGTGTTCGCCGGTTAATACATGTTTCGCTTCTAGACCAGCTTCAGACATAGCACGACCATATCCTTGCATACGTAGCTTAGTCCGCGTATCCAGACGAGCACCAAAATAAACGATGGTACGCTTACCGGCATCTAACATTCGCTTTACTGCGTTATATGAGGCATCTTCGTGATCCAAACCCACCGCCATATCAATAGGCTGTTCCGGTAATTCCATGGTTTCTACCACAGGCACACCTGCATTTTTGATCATCTGCAATGTACGCGGAGTATGGTTGCTTTCTGTTAAGATCAGGCCGTCAACTTGATAAGAGAGTAATGAAGCGATCTTGCGCTCTTCTTCCTCTACGTCATAACTAAAGTGGGCCAGAAGCGTCTCATAACCGTTAGCTTTCGTGACCATCTCGATGCCCTGAACAAAAGACGCAAAAATTTGGTTAGACAGAGAAGGAAGTAAAATACCGATCGCTTTACTGGATGATTTAGATAACATCGCCGGCGCACGGTTTTCAATATAGCCCAACTTTTCTATAGCAGCTGCAATTTTAACCCGCGTCTTTTCAGCAACGGATTCCGGATTGCGCATATAACGCGAAACCGTCATCTTTGTTACGCCAACCTGGTCAGCAACATCCTGTAATGTCGCGCGTGTTTTCTTATTCTTTTGATTCATAATTATGTGAATTATCAGCAATGTTACTTGTAACATTATGACCAATAGACGCCCTGCGAACAAGCCTAGGACAAATAACTTATAAAATCACCCACTTACCGAGCCGACAATCATCAAATTGCAAAGTTAATAATGCGATTCACACCAAATAAATAATTAATATTAATATCAATTTTTATATAAAATGCCGCACTCAAAAGAGTAAGACATTAGGCACCGTGCGATTAGGTTATAACGAAACCCAGATTTATTATCATCTGCTTGATCTGGACGACTCTCAAAAGCAGCAATACCTTAAATCATTGCAACAAAATCAACCTAAGCTATATCAACATCTCATTCCTCTTTTAGCTGATAAAACACTAGAAGAACACCTGACGCAATTACTTTGTTTTGGTGCTCATCATGCAACGAATCGAGACATTGACCTTAGCGGTGAAGTTATCAGCAAATACCGCTTAACCCATGAGTTGGGTCGCGGTGGAATGGGTGTTGTATATGCCGCACAGCGTGCAGATGAAACGTTCGAACAAGATCTGGCGATCAAAGTTATTCAAAGTAATTTGAGCAACGTGCTAGGGCAACGTGATCTATTTGATGAAGCTCAGCTTCTCGCTCGATTAAACCATCCGTATATCGCCAAAGTCTTTGATGGCGGTTTGCACGACAATGCCGTTTACATTGTGATGGAGCGAGTATTTGGCCAAACCTTAAATAAGTATCTGTCCGAAGTTGAATTGGAAGCAAACGAGAAATTAATACTGTTTAAGCAAATTTGCCAAGCGATGGAACACGCTCACCAACATCACGTTTTACATGCAGATCTCAAACCAGAAAACATTCTTATCGACCAGAGCCAACGCCCCAAGTTGCTCGACTTTAACTTAACCCAAAAAGCGTACTCCAACCGAGGGGACTCGCCATCGGTGCTGATCGCTTTCAGTCAGCACTTTTCCAGCCCGGAACAACAATCAGGACAATGTCTAACCGAGCAAAGCGATGTTTACTCTTTGGGTAAAATTCTCGCATTAATGTTTCCATCTCCCGCAATTTGGTCGGATATCTACTGGGTGATAAAAACCGCCACGCGATCCAGCATGATGGAGCGCTATCAGAGCGTCACCGCCTTAAGATTAGATATCGAACGAATCCTCGAATGTCGCCCGATCAAGCAGAAGATACATTGGCCGTTTTATAGTGCACTTCGCTTAATTCAGCGAAGACTACTCTCATCAGTATTGTTAGCCATCATTGTGCTCTCAGGCGTGCTCTTTGGCAGCGCAATGATGCAAAAGAACATGCAGCTTCAACAAGAGAAGAAGGTGACAGAAAACATGATGTACGAGCTCACTCGCCTTATCTTCCACGCGAAAGGCCAGAATGTCGAACATATGTCTGTACACACCCTGATGGAGTTAACACGAAGTCGAATACTGGCTAACCCGGAGATCCCCAAACAAGTAAAACAAAAAATGCTATTGACGATGATGCCACCTGTATCCGAGACGCACCTAAGCCCTCCCCAAAAGTGTCATTTAAATTGTGCGGCCGAACACAGTACTGAACAATAAGGCAGAAAACAGGATGTAAGACGATGACAAACCCCATAGCAGTGACTCAAATTATTCATCAATGGCAATCTGGTAATAAACAAGCCGAAAGTGAGTTGTATCGGTTCGCCTACTTACAATTGCGTAAGATTTCCCGGCAAGAACGAGATAGAAACGCAGAAAAGTACGGCACAGACAACAAAGTATTAGCCGATAGCGTCAACTGCACTACCGCACTCATCCACGATGCCTACCTCAAAATATCCAACTGCAAGAGAAGTGAAATTGCAACCAAGCGCGATTTCTTTTTGCTGGCTGCCAAAGTCATGCGCCAAATCCTCATTGATAACGCTCGCTCTCACCAAGCACAAAAGCGCCAACATTGCACAGTGATGAACGAAGACGAAGATCGCTTCGAACAACTGCTCATCATGGATAAAGCCCTCGACGGCTTCAGTATCCGTTACCCACGGCAGTCCAGAGCCTTAAAGCTCAAGTATTTAATGGGAATGAATAGCCAAGAAATCAGTGAACTGCTCGAATGCAGTGCGAGCTTGATTGAAAAAGACCTCAAATTTTCTCGCAGTTGGTTACAGTCCCGTTTGACATCGTAATGAAAAACAAGTGGAAAATAAGCCACCCAGCTTCACTTTTGTAACGTCGCACTGTGCAATTCCAGCCCCACAAGCGACAAAAAAACAAAATAATTTTTACGGTTTTTCCGCTGTTTTTCGTGCCTTGAAACCTCGCTACTATCACTGATACAACTCGCTTCATCTATGTCAAAAATGGGCATACACAACGATTTTCTCCCTCTGGGTAATAAGAGTTTAATTCGATGAAAGGATGTAGCAACACATGAAAAAACTTAGTTTACTAGCAGCGTCAGTGGCAATCGCTCTTACTGGATGTGGGGGGTCTGAGGGAGGTTCATCCGACGGCGACAAACCCACAACTCAAGGCAGCTTGGTTATCACAGCAATTGATGGTTACCTACAAAACGCTGAAGTCTGGGTAGATAAAGACGGAAACCTTAGCAACGGCTGTGAGTTCAATACTGATGAAGTAACCAATGCACATGGCCAAGCAACCATCAGTAAAGCTGACTACGCTGGAATGGATGTATGTATCAAAGCTATCACTGGCAAAACTATCGACAAAGATCGTGGTATTGTCTCGTCTGACTTCGTACTGGCCTCGCCGTCAAACGAAGATGATCAGGTGATCGTCAACCCAATGACCAACATGGTGATAGAGAAGGTTAAGACGCAACTAACCAGCGATCCAGCTCTGGATGTTGTTGAAGCGAAAAAAGCAGCAACAGCTGAGGTTGTCACTGCCGTAACAAAATCGGGGCTAACAGCAAGCGCCGAGATGATTTTTGGTGATTACATCGCCAGTACAGAAACCTCAAACGATGCTAAGGCTCTGAAAGTCATTGGTGAAACCCTGGTTGATAACCAAAATCATTCTGTTGATAAACTGCTAGAAATCACGCATGCCGTCGCGGAAAAAGCTCAAGAAATAATTAGCAGTAGCACACCTGAAGAAATAGATAATTTCGCACCAGTCGTTAACGTACCTACCGATGGTGCCGTCACCATAGATAAGAACAGCCGCCCTGTGGTAGCAACCCCTCTTAAGCCTGTCACCATTCAACTTGGCGATACATTCGTCGCTATTAATGCCGCCGATTACTTCAACGATGCGGAAGACGATACTCTGGCTTTCACCATGCTCGCCATTGGCGGTGATAAAAATGGTATCGATATTGATAACCTTGGTATGATCACGGGTACACCAACAGCTGCGGGCGAGTTTATCTACCAAATCTTTGCTGAAGATGCGAAAGGCTCGCTCTCTTACCCTGCAACCCTGACAGTGACTATTGAAACGCCAAACACAGCGCCAGCGGTTAATGAGGCCACAAAAGCAGACCTTCAAGCAGAAGTAAACGGCTGGCAATGGGTGAAAGGCGAACAGCCTCTAGATACCCTTAATATTTCAGCACTGTTTACCGATGCTGACTCAGATGTCCTAACTTACAAAGTGGAAACTTCTCTGAGCAAAAATGGGGGTGTGGACACGGGTTTCCAAGTACTTGTGGATGACAGCGGTACAATTTCATTCGATGGCCCAGTGCCTCATATTGCCAATGCAGGTGCCGAGCACATTTATGTATACGCGAACGATGGAGTGAATACCGAAGAAGCTATAGTTACCCTTGCTCTACCAAAAATCGCAGAGGGAACGGCTGTTGAACCAACATTGCACCCGCTGGAAGGCAAAACGTGGTATCGCCTAGAGCATGGTGATGGCACCGATGCTGTCTCGTTCAATTACTCTCGTATCTGGTGTGATTCACTACGATTCGAAGATGGCGAGGTATTAGGTAACTACCGAGACTTAACCAACCTTACTCAGTGTGGTGAAATTGCCGCTGAATCTTTCTCTAGCGGTACCTATACAGTGCAAGGTGACAAGCTAATTGCAACCTTTACTGGTGAAAATGGCGAACCAGAAACAACAGAGCTCATTATCAGCGACGCTAGCGAAATTTCAATCGGCGCGAAGTTGTTGCAATGGAAATATGTAAAAGATGGCGTGGAACAGAGTGAACTGTATACGCTATTCAGCAACAAAGCCGATGCTGAAGCACGCATCCAGATTAAATCAGACGATGCTGCAGATAACCGCATGTTCCCGATGACGTTACCAACCGCTATTGAGGGTCAATATGCTACTGGTAAAGCGTCTGTATCACTACTAGAAAAAGCCAACATAGGTGATAGCGGTGCGATGGACGCTAACCTGATTCTAGAGTTCGATAATCAAGACTTTACCTGTGCTGATGTAAGTGAGTTTTACCGTAGCATTAAATTCACAGGCAAAGGATTAGGAGATGGTATTGCTTCGGTCAACCCTTCTACCGGCGGTTTTGAGTGTTACAACAAGGACGAAAACAACATCACTCATGCAGCCATCGACTTTGATTTACCACAGTTAACCACAAACGACGTCTACAGTTTTGTTGGAAAAGTAAAAGACAGTCAGGGCGAATTTATCGAAGCCATCAAGTTCAACATTACTTGGACAGGTATCGGTAATAACGAATAATCATGCTTCCCCCAAGCACCAAGCCCCGTAACGCGGGGCTTTTTTCGATATAAGCAAACATCACTTCACACACATTACGTTTAACAGAGAAGTGCCCGTTAACTGATTTGGCTCTCGATCGGCAAACAAACCATTTTTACCGGCTCCCCAATACGGTAACTGGATTGGCCACTGATTCTTTTCCATCACACCTGAGGCTCTAAGTGCCTTAAATTCTTGAGGCGTTGCCAATGACATGTCTAGCTGCTGGCATATCTGTCTGGAATTTGCATAGTTAAGACGATTCCATGGTTTGCCATACTCCATGTAAAACTGGTTATGGTTCTCAATCAGATAAGGCACTACATAAGCTTTACCCTGTAGTGTGGTCTTTAAACGAACCACAATGCCATCATTACTCTTTGCTATTTTCTTTGGCTTATCCGTCACCGCAGGTTTGGCAGCAACTGGCTTAGCCATCACAGGCTTTGGTTGGGATCTCTCCGCCGGAGATTTGAATGCGTCAGTAATAGGACGCTCAGCAGAAACTGATGCCGCTGATGTTGCTGCGACTACCGGTTTTGTCGCGACTACGGAGTGCTTAACTGGATTAAAGCTGCCTTGCCCTACTACACGAATAAAAGCTTCTTTATAACTCGACAGGGTTTTCACTCCGCGTAAATCAGTCGCAGCTTTCGCTGGGTCAGTATATGGACCAATAAGACAACGATAGCCGTTCGACTCTGGCTTCATCCAAACATCGGTGGTGATTTTGTTATAAATAGGCTTAGCTTTGGCGAGCGACATTGGCTTGGGTAGCAAACCACACTGAATCCAATAGAAATCGCTGCCACTCTGCGGCACTTTCTTTCCCCATACCCCTTTACCAATGGGACAGGTTTGCTCAAGTCTTGGCAACTCTTTGTCGGTCGCCTGAGTTGCCTGACAAAGAAACTCGTCTGCCGAAACAGAAGGAGAAAATTGTACGCAGACCAAGAGTACACCTAGGCTGAGGCTTGATTGGATAAGTCGAGATGGGTGTTGTGCCTTCTTCAATTCCATACGCTTCACTCTAAACTAGCGGGTAAGGTCATTATGGCGGCAAAGCGCCAAAAAACGGTGAACAAGGGATAACTAGCAAAAAAAGAGCCGGAAATACGTCCGGCTCTTAGTTTAGGAAGGAATTAAGTGAATGAACAACACTTAATGATTAATTTCTTAACCTTTGTACAGTTTCGGGTTAAATACATCACGTAGCCAGTCACCCAAAAGGTTGATAACCAGTACCAATGTTACTAGCACGATGCCAGGGAACGCGGTGATCCACCACGCGCCTGAGAAGATGTAGTTAAAGCCAATACTGATCAGTGCACCCAGAGAAGGCTGGTCTACCGGCAAACCCAAACCGAGGAAAGACAGTGCCGCCTCTGACATGATGGCGTTTGCAACCTGAACCGTTGAGATAACCAAGATTGGAGACAGGCAGTTCGGCAGAATATGACGGAACATGATTCGCGGTGCTTTAAAGCCCATCACGCGTGCCGCTTCTACGTATTCTTTTTTCTTCTCTGCCAATACAGATGCACGGATAGTACGAGCATACTGCGGCCATTCTGCCACACCGATGATCACCACCAGCATCACTACAGCGTACTGGCTATAGAAGTCACTACCAAAACTCGCTTTGAAAATCGCCGACACAATGATGGCAACCATCATGGTTGAGAACGAAAGCTGAACATCTGCAAAACGCATTAAGAAACTATCGATACGGCCACCAAAGTAACCCGCAGACAGACCAATGATGATACCCAGAACCAGCTGTAGACCCACGGCCAGAAAACCGATAGTCAGTGATAAGCGAGAGCCATAAAGAATCGTCGATAAAATGTCGCGGCCTTGTTCATCCGTACCCAGAGCAAAACGCTCATCACCACCTTCCATCCACGATGGTGGTAGCTCGGAGTCCATAATGTCGATTGACGTCAGGTCATAAGGATCGGTTGGTGCCAGAATTGGCGCAGCCAGTGCTAACACCAAGAACATCAAAAATACTGTAAAACTCGCCATCGCAACTTTGTCGCGCTTGAAGTAGTACAAGAAATCCGAGTTTTTAAAGCGCTCCCATACAGAAGGAGCAGCAGCTACTTTTGATTGGCTCATGATTAAGCTCCTTTTCCAGTAAGGTTTACAGTTGGGTTGATGATGCCATACAGCAAGTCAACGATGGTATTCGTTACCACGAAGATCAGACCAACAAAAATAACGTAGGCAGTGATTAGCGGTGTATCTACACGGTTAATTGCCTCTAGGAAAAGGAAGCCAGTACCCGGCCATTGGAATACGGTTTCGGTCAAAATGGTGTAGGCCACCATGGTACCAATTTGCACACCACCAACTGTCAGTACAGGCAGCATGGTGTTTTTCAATGCATGTTGGTAATAAATTTTTTGTAAGTTCAGGCCTTTTGCTTTTGCGAACTTGATGTACTCAGAGCTCAACACTTCCAGCATTTCTGAACGTACCAGACGGATAAACAGCGGCAACATGATAGAAGCCAGCGCAATACATGGCAGGATCAGGTGCTTGATACCATCGATGGTGAAAAAGCCCGATTCCCAACCAAGAAGGTTCACCGTCTCACCACGCCCAT
The DNA here is from genome assembly GCF_052353105.1 of Vibrio sp. YIC-376. Lineage (NCBI taxonomy): Bacteria > Pseudomonadati > Pseudomonadota > Gammaproteobacteria > Vibrionales > Vibrionaceae > Vibrio > Vibrio sp. YIC-376. The sequence goes on along the minus strand of NZ_JBBWFK010000010.1, from coordinate 24,591 downwards.
AGGAAGGCAGCCAGCCAAGTTCAATAGAGAAGACGTACATCAGCATGATTGCCGTCAGGAAGACCGGAATCGAAATACCGACGCTACTCATTGCCATGACAAACTTGGTGAAGAAACTTTTCGGGTGAATCGCGGAATACACCCCAAGTGGTATTGAGAAAACAATGATGATGAGCGTCGCGCCAAACACGAGCTCCAGTGTCGCCACCAGCTTATCAAGAATAACCTCAACCGCTGGACGCTTGAAAAAGTATGATGTACCTAAGTCACCTTGCACTGCATTACCGACAAAGCGAGTGTACTTTGTGATAAAGGGATCGTTCAGGCCCAGTTCATCACGCAGCGCTTGACGCTCCGACTCCGAAACCGACTGACCTACAAGCTCGCGCAGCGGGTCACCCAGGTTATCCTGAATGGCAAACGCCACCAAACTGATCACAAACATCACTATCAGTGCCTGAAACAGGCGCTTGACCAGAAACGAAAACATTCCTTGCCCCTTAACTATCCATAGATCTCTGTATTCAGAGAGAAAATACAGTCTGTATGCCAATCACAGTAAATAAATGATCAGAAATAGCGTAGGAAAAATGCTTGAGAACAAGGCACAATTTTTCGATAAGTAGTTATTCTACAATCAAAAATTGTAACGTAGTTATCGAGCGTTTTAACAAGCTAAAATGACCAGTTATTTGCTACGATTGGTATTAACCGACTCAATCCGACTGAAATAAAACTGAGCCGAGTATTGAGCCCCATGCACGTTCTCGTGATATGGGACTCATCAAGGAGGGAACGAATTCCCTCCTAAACACTACAAAATGTGATTATTCAACCACTAAGTCGCCGAAGTAAGGCATAACCATTGGGTTCACGATGTCTGCTGCTTTCACGTTAGACTTCGCGCCCCACGCTTCACTTTGCCAATGTAGCGGTACGAATGCTGCGTCGTTGTATAGCGTTGCTTCTACACCTTGTAGCATTTCTGCACGTTTCGCAGGGTCCGTTTCAACGTTAGCCGCTTCTACTACTTTGTCCATTTCTGGGTTTGAGTAGTGACCACAGTTGTACTGACCACGACCTGTTTCTTCGTTACGAGTCATGGTTAGGAACTCACTGAAGTTCGCAGAATCTTCTGTATCTGAGTGCCAACCGATCATCAGCATATCTGCCGAACATTTATCGAACTCAGGCCAGTATTGCGCTTTAGGCATAGTCTTCAGATCAACCTTGATGCCGATCTTAGACAGCATTGCCGCTGCAGCTTGAGCTACTTTCGCATCGTTCACGTAACGGTTGTTTGGCGCAATCATCGTTAGCGTTAGACCATTTTCGTAACCCGCTTCTTTCATCAGCTCTTTTGCTTTCTTCAGATCGAAACGAGGAACAAGTTTGTCGTTGTAACCAACGTAACCTTCTGGGCTTTGTTGACCAGCTGCCGTTGCAAAGCCTTTCATGATTTTCTGTACGATGCCTTCGTTGTTGATTGCATAGACAATCGCCTGACGAACACGAACATCTTTCAGAGCTTCATTGCTGTTTTGGTTCATTTGTAGCGTGATGACGCGAGTACCAGGTAGGGTTACCAGATCGATGCCTTCTGCATCAATCACACGTTGGTGATCGTTTGGCGCGACTGGGTGAATCATATCTACACCGCCAGAAAGAAGTGCTGCTACACGAGTTGCATCTTCTTTGATCGGCACAAGCGTTAGCTTGTCTACGTTACCTTTTGATTCTTTGTCCCAGTAATCTTTGAAACGTTCAAATTCTACTTTTACGCCCTGCTCACGTGATGTCACGATGAATGGACCAGTACCTGAAACGTGAGTCGATGCAAATGAGTTACCGTGCTTCACTAACTCAGATTTGTCTTTGCCGTCTTCGGTCTTGCCTGAGTAGAACTTGCTGTCCATCGGGAAGATGTAGGTCGCAGTTTGCAGAACAAGTGGGTATGGACCTTTAGTCACAAGATCGATCGTGTAGTCATCAACTTTGACGATTTTTTCGTACGGGTCGAAGATAGCTTTAAAGTCTGGAGAGTTTTGCAGACGCTCGAATGTCCATACAACGTCATCTGCAGTCATTGTGTTACCAGAATGGAATTTCACACCTTCACGCAGTTTGAAACGTACGGTTGTATCGTTAATACGCTCCCAGCTTTCTGCCAGGCGAGGTTCAAAGTCCATTGACTGAGTGAAACGAACCAGTGGATCAAATACCATGTGTGACATTTGCAGCGTACCGCCAGATAGCTGCTCATGCGGGTCAAGTGATACCGGGTCAGCAGCGTAGCCAACTTTAATGTCTGCCGCTAACGCGTTAAAACTCAGGCCCGCAGCGATTAGCGCCACTGCTAATTTGCTTTTCATGGTTTTCATTTGCATAACTCCTTCATGCTGGGATCAAAGTCCCTTGTTGTTGTGTTTGCGTCTGTTTTTATTCAAGATCAGCCAAGAGAGAACTTGGTTTAAGCCGATTTGATGTCTTCTCTCAGTCCAGTAAACTCTGGCATCAGAGAAATCAGTTTCTTGCTGTACTCATGCTGAGGAGCAGTAAACAGTTGTTCTGTCGGTGCTACTTCCAGTAGCGTACCCATCTGCATCACACCTACTCGGTCACACATCTGACGAATTACCGGTAAATCGTGGCTGATAAACAACATAGTCAAGTTCAGCTCACTTTGCAGATCTTTCAGCAAGTTGAGGATCTGTGCCTGTACCGATACATCCAACGCAGAAGTCGGTTCGTCACAGATCAAAAGGCGGGGCCTCGTTGCCAGAGCACGCGCAATAGAAATACGTTGGCGCTGACCACCAGAAAACTCATGAGGATATTTCACGCCAGCCATACTACCCAGACCTACGTGTTCCAGCAGATCATTCACAATTTGACGCGTTTCCGCTTCGTTTTTGGTTAGTTTGTGGAAGCGAATTGGCTCAGCGATGATATCTGCGACCTTCATACGCGGGTTCATCGACGTATAAGGGTTCTGGAAAACCATCTGCATTTGACGACGCACTGGGCGACGCTCTTTTTCTGACTTCATTGCAGTCAGATCGATGCCTTCAAACTTCACCTGTCCAGAGTCAGGTTGATACAGACCAGCAATCACTCGAGCGATCGTCGATTTACCTGAGCCTGATTCTCCTACCAGACCAAACGTCTCACCTTCATGAACTTCGAAGCTCACATTGTTAGACGCCTGCACGTACTCACGGCGACTTTCAAACAGAGAGTCTTTAGTGATGAAACGTAGGTTTACGTTTTTCACATCCAATAGTGGACCTGTGTACGCACGCTGATCCTGGCTTTGTCCTAACCAGTGATTTTTAATGTCTAGCGGCTCCATTTCTGCCGCTTCTTCGATGTAGCTCACCAGCGGGAAGCGATCAAGCTTCATGTCTGAACGTGGAACTGCTGAGATCAAGCTGCGTGTATAAGGGTGATCTGGGTTACCCAATACTTTAGCTGTTGGGCCAAACTCAACAAGATCACCACGATACATAACCGCCACACGGTCAGTCACATTTGAAACCACACCCATATCATGCGTAACCAACATACAACCTACGTTGTTCTTGATACACAATTCACGGATAAGGTTAAGGATTTGGTCCTGGATTGACACATCCAGCGCCGTCGTTGGCTCATCGGCTATGATCAGATCGGGTTCACCGGCCAAGGCAATCGCGATAACCACACGCTGACGCATACCTCCGGAGAATTGGTGAGGATATTGTTTAAGACGGTTTTCCGGTTGAGGAATACCTACTTGCTGCATCAGAGAAAGCGCACGTTTATAAGCCTCTTCATCCGAGACTTTCATGTTGGCATGAATGGTCTCTTTCAGCTGCTGCTCAACCGTAAATAAAGGGTTAAGAGAGGTCATTGGATCCTGAAAGATAAAACCAATCTTCGAACCACGAACCTTACGCATCGCTTCCGGAGATAAACCAGAAATCTTTTCTCCATCCAGGAATACTTCGCCGCTAGCGACCCGACCCGGGGGACTAAGCAAATCAATTACAGCGTTACCTACGGTGGATTTACCCGCCCCTGATTCGCCAACGACACCCACAATTTCACCTCGTTCGACTTGAAACGATAGTGATTTCACGGCGGCGTGAACACCGTGACGGGATGGATACTCAATACGAAGGTTTTTCACTTCTAATAGTGACATTTCAGACCTCTACTGCCTTGTCTGTGGTATCGAACAGCGCTGTAAAAGACGCTATTCATCACCTGAATGAATCCGTTCAAATTCAGAATAATACTCTGAAACTTTAATGCGGACACAATTTGGCAAAAATCACACAAAAAAGCAACAATGAAAGTATATTACGCCAAAAAAATGTTAATTGAACGCACATTTGGCGAATAAAAATGCATTAACAAGTATTTAACCATGTTCATATCATCCAATTTTTGTGCGCCATGCACCAATAAAAACAAGAAAATGCTCTAAAATCATGCAAAAAACCATTATTATCAACAACCACATTATTCACAGGTATTTATTAACATTTGGCAAACAATATCTTGGATGAAATCGATTTCTTAGGCATAAAATTTCACCTAAAAATAGTCGGGAAATATAAAAAGCCAAAACTCAATAACGCTAGGTAAAAAAGAAAACGTGAGCAAGTTAGCAAAAAAGCTCAATGTTTTATTCTAGGACAAATATTCGCCACTTATTCGATTTGTTCGACAAACTAATCACGGTTGGCGTAGAAAACAGTCCACTAAAATCTAATTCGAATGGGATAGCTGACGCTATAGAGGATTGGTTTTAGAGCTTTACGATACTAATGAGCATGAGATAATAGGTTGAGTGAGACGATAGCCTCAACGTCAGTAGCCAGTTGTAAATGATAGGAGCACCAGTGCTTAAAGCGATTTTTTTTGATATGGACGAGACTTTATGCGGCACTTCTCAAGCCGATAAAGTCGCAGGACAAGAGTTTGCAGCTTGGATAAAAGAAACCTATCCACAACTGGCTGATCCCAATAAATTTTTACAACGTTACTTACAAGGCGTGTATAAAAAGCTCAACGCAGAGTTCCCTCAGCTTGTAGCCCTATTGCCGGATGAAAATGCCTTCCGTTGTGGCCTGATCAAAACCATACTCGCAGAGCAAGGTATCGAGATAAGTGCAGAGCAAGCCCAGCAAGCACAACACTTTTTTGATGCTGCCCGAATGAACGCCTTTTCATTCCTTCCGGGTGTAAAAGAGATGCTGGTTGAACTTAGCCAGAACTACACACTGGTCGTGATCACTAACGGTCCGATCTTCTCTCAGCATCCAAAACTGGCGGCAACACAAATGCATGAGTGGGTCGATCACATTATTGTGGGGGGCGAAGAGCCGGAAGAGAAGCCAGCGGCAAGCATCTTTGAGAAGGCTTTGAACTTAGCTGATGTCAAAGCAGAAGAAGCACTTCATATTGGTGATTCATTAGCGGCAGACATTGCAGGCGCGAATAATATGGAAATTTTAACTGTCTGGGTAAACCCAACTGGCGCAGCGAACCCAACGGATATCGAGCCAGACTACGAAGTAAGAGACACAGTAGAGCTAACAGAGATACTTAAAACGCTTGAACGGTAGAGAAAGGGCCTAGAAAAAAGGTCCTAGGATCCTAGGTTTTAGGTCCTAGAAATAGATTACGGATTACGGATTACGGATTACGGATTACGGATTACGGATTACGGATTACGGATTACGGATTACGGATTATTTTTCAACCACCTAATCAGGATGTCAAACACTGCTGTATTCTGTAATCAGTATTCCAAAGCAACAAACACCGGAGCTTGCGTTTAGCACTGAACTTACCGCAAACACATCTAGGTCCTAGGATCCTAGCCCCCTAGGACCTTTAAAACGCAAAAAAGCCGCAACATTTCTGTTGCGGCTTTTTTAATAGTGGTCGGTGAAGAGCCAGAATTTGAACATCAGGCGAACCCCCGACCCTCTAGTCCGCTATATTTCAAAGAACGAGATGCGCTACCAAACTGCGCTATCCATAATCTGCAGACGTAAAAAAGCCCCGATATTTCTATCGGGGCTTTCTAATAGTGGTCGGTGAAGAGGGATTCGAACCCCCGACCCTCTGGTCCCAAACCAGATGCGCTACCAAACTGCGCTATTCACCGAGCATGTATTCTTTAAAGAAAGAATGGGGTGGCTAACGAGACTTGAACTCGCGACAACCGGAATCACAATCCGGGGCTCTACCAACTGAGCTATAGCCACCATCAAATTGTCATGTTTACCGCTTACTGTAAGCCATAAACTTTAATAGTGGTCGGTGAAGAGGGATTCGAACCCCCGACCCTCTGGTCCCAAACCAGATGCGCTACCAAACTGCGCTATTCACCGACTTATGTTTTATCTCGACTCTAAATCAAGACAGGAAGCAATGCTACCTTGTTCTTTCTAAAAAAGAAAGAATGGGGTGGCTAACGAGACTTGAACTCGCGACAACCGGAATCACAATCCGGGGCTCTACCAACTGAGCTATAGCCACCACTGAATTTTACCGACTTATCCTCCGGGGAATGGTACGCCCGAAAGGATTCGAACCTTCGACCTTTGGCTCCGGAGGCCAACGCTCTATCCAACTGAGCTACGGGCGCATGCCCTATCGGCGGAGTGGAATAATACGGATATCACACTATGCCGTCTAGTATTTTTTTTACTTTTTTTATCGTTTGGTCTCTTTTTCGACAGTTATATGCCTTTAAAGTGAATTTTTGATGTGATTCAAGCCCTGTCATCGATAACTTGTTGTTTAATGCAACAAGCGATCGGGATATAATCACTCATTATTTACATTGATTTAACAGCTGCAACTAAGTTGTCTAATCATTCTATGCCATTGAAGGACTTAAATCGGTCTTCTTCAATCGGTATCAATACTCTAACAATATAAATAGGTAAGTCACTTACCTCGGAAATGTGAAGTGGGTTTAATGGATATGTCTCGACAAATGATTAGCGTTTTGTTCGCTGCCTTAACGTTTTCTACGGCAGCTTTAGCTTCTGACATCAGCCAAAGTGAATACGATGCGATCGCAGAACGCATCAAACCTGTCGGTGATGTTTATCTGGCAGGCTCTGAGCCTGTAAAAGCAGAACCAACCGGTCCTCGTGATGGCGCAACAGTTTACGGTACTTTTTGTATTGCTTGTCACGCATCTGGTGTTAACGGTGCTCCAAAAATCGGTAACGCTGACGAATGGGGTCCTCGTATCGCTCAAGGTAAAGACGTACTGCTCAAGCACGCACTTGAAGGCTTCAACGCGATGCCAGCGAAAGGTACGTGTATGGACTGTTCTGACGATGAGATCCTCGCAGCTATTAACCACTTGACTGAAGGTCTGTAATTCGGCTTTGCTTAACGTGCTTGAAAGAGAAAGGCTTGCCAGTTGGCAAGCCTTTTTATTTGGTATTTGAAAGAGTTAAGACGATATTTACTGCAACTGATATTACTTCTTAAACATCGAACGCAAGTTAGCGATATGAGCCTGACCTTTTGCCATTCTCTCTTCTTGGGAGACAGGCTTTTTGTTCACTTCCCATTCGACATCATCGAAAGGCAACTCATCAAGAAAACGACTCTGTGTCGGCTTGATTAACTCACCAAACTGACGGCGCTCTTTACACATAGTAAAAGTCAGCTCTCGCTGTGCGCGGGTGATGCCCACGTACATCAGACGTCGCTCCTCTTCAACGTTGTCTTCATCAATGCTGGTTTGATGCGGCAAAATGCCTTCTTCCGAGCCAATCAGATAAACATAAGGAAACTCAAGACCTTTTGATGCATGCAATGTCATGAGCTGAACCGCATCACTGTCTTCGTCCTCTTCCCCTCGTTCCATCATGTCACGCAAAGTTAAACGCTGAACCACCTCTTTTAACGTCTTCTCTTCTTGATCGTAATTGTCGCCTTCTAAATCGGCCACGATCCACGAATATAGATCAGACACGTTCTTCATGCGCATCTCTGCAGCTTTGGGGCTTGCAGAGGTCTCATATAACCAATCTTCGTAGTGAATATCACGGACCAGTGAACGCACAGCCGTAACGGTGTCCCCTCTTTCTGCCTGATCTGCAATAGCGACCAGCCATTGAGTGAATCGGCGTAAATTTTCCAGACCACGCCCCGTTAAGTGTTGCTCGAGTCCTAACTCAAAACTGGCCTCAAACAGGCTTTTGCCACGCATATTGGCGTAACTGCCCAGTTTTTCCAACGTTACTGGCCCAATTTCGCGTCGAGGCGTATTTACAATGCGCAGAAATGCGTTGTCATCATCCGGGTTCACCAGTACTCGAAGATACGCCATGATATCTTTGATCTCTGCACGAGCAAAGAACGAGGTACCGCCGGAAATTTTGTACGGCACGCGGTTTTGCATCAGCGACTTTTCAATCAGACGCGACTGATGGTTACCACGGTACAGAATTGCATAATGTCGATATTCAGTGCGATTGAGGAATTTGTGCGCGATAAGCTCACCCGTCACACGCTCCGCTTCATGATCTTCATTTTTTGCCAGAAGCACTTTGAGCTTCTCACCATCAGGGATCTCAGAGAAGAGTGACTTCTCATATACGTGTGGGTTGTTTGCAATAAGTATGTTGGCTGCACGCAGAATACGGCTGGTTGAACGATAGTTTTGTTCAAGCTTTACCAGACGCAAGTTAGGGTAATCTTCACCAAGCAGCACCAGGTTTTGTGGCTTCGCACCACGCCATGAGTAGATAGACTGGTCATCATCCCCCACCACGGTTAAACGCCCGCGCTCACCCACGATCAGTTTTACCAACTCGTACTGGCTGGTATTGGTATCTTGGTATTCGTCTACCAATAGGTAACGGATGCGGCTCTGCCAACGCAGACGCGCTTCTTCGTTATTACGCAGGAGCAATACTGGCATCAGAATCAGGTCATCAAAATCGAGCGCGTTGTACGCTTTCATCTGCTTCTGGTACATATCGAAACAGAATGCAAACAACTGCTGCTGTTCACCTTTTGCCTGCGCTTTAACCTGTTCAGGCGTCAACATGTCATTCTTCCAGTTCGAGATAGAACTGAGAAGCTGACGTAACAGGTCTTTATCACCGTCGAGCTGCTTTTCTGTTAACTCTTTGAGTAGTGCTAACTGGTCTTGATCGTCAAACAGCGAGAAGCCCGCTTTTAAACCAAGTTGCTTGTACTCACGCTTGATGATGTTCAGCCCCAGAGTATGGAAAGTCGACACCATTAAGCCTTTGGACTCGGCTTTACCAAGAGTCTGACCTACACGCTCCTTCATTTCACGCGCAGCTTTATTAGTGAAGGTTACCGCTGCGATATTCCGAGCTTTGTAGCCACACTGCTGAACCAAATACGCAATTTTATTGGTAATAACGCGAGTTTTACCTGAGCCAGCACCCGCCAGAACCAGGCATGGACCAGACACATACTTTACGGCTTCATCTTGACTAGGGTTCAGCTTCATAGAATTTCTCAGCGGGTGATAAATGTGGCGCCTATGATAATGGTGACTCTGACCGATTACCACGTTTATCATGATTCAGAGCTCAGTGTTGCTTGGCTCCATTTATCGCAAATAAAAAGAAATAATTTTATTGCACAAGTGTACAGCTTTGAGCGTATAATGAATGAACGTTCATTCACTAGGAGTGGGACTATGTCTGGTAATACAACTTTAGATAAAAAAGCTCAGATTCTTTGCGCAGCAGAAAAACTGATTGCTGAGTTGGGATTTCAAGGCTTTTCGATGCAAAAGTTGGCCAAAGAAGCTGGGGTCGCGGCTGGCACTATCTATCGTTACTTTTCAGATAAGAATCATCTTTTAGACGAAGTAAGGTTAAACGTAGCAAAACGCATTGCGATAGCAGTTCAAGCAGGCGTGAGCGACGATATGCCTTTAAAAGAACGTTATACAAAAATGTGGCTTAACATTTGGTGTTTAGCTGGCTCAAATGTAGACACGTTGAACAATAGAGTTCAATATCAATCCCTGCCCTATGCAAGCAATAGAATAACACTAGAGCTTGAGCGTAAAATGTTTGATCAGGTAGACCGACTATTTGATCAAGGTAAAGCGCAAGGAGTGTTTAAGCCACTCGACAACATGATCCTTTCCGGGCTTAGTTTTGAGGCGACCGTTGCACTCGCCCGACACCATGCTCTGGGTTTTTATCAACTGGACGACGCAGCCATAGAAGCCGCAATTGAAGCCAGTTGGGATGCAATCATTCAACACTAATTGGAGTTCTGAACAGAATGAAAAAGTGGACTTTCTTTATGTTACTTATCGCAATATTGCTGTTTGGCAGTGTGATAGGTTTCAACTTATTCAAGCAACAGAAGATTGCCGAATATATGGCGAATCGCCCGGAACCTGAGTTCCCAGTAACGGTAACTGAAGTACACTCAGTAGATTGGGTTCCAGTTATCGAAGCGATTGGTTTTATCGAGCCAAACCAAGGGGTCACGGTAGCGAACGAAACGAGTGGCGTGATAGACCAAATCGCTTTTGAATCAGGAACTCAAGTGAAAGAAGGTCAAGATTTAGTACTTCTTGATTCGGCCGTTGAGAAAGCCAACCTAAAAAGTGCACAAGCGAAGCTGCCAGCAGCCGAAGCAAAATACAAACGTTACCAAGGCCTTTACAAAAAAGGGTCTATTTCTAAAGAGTCTTATGATGAAGCAGAAGCGAATTACTTTTCTCTTCTCGCAGATATCGAGAGCTTGAAAGCATCAATCGACCGTCGTGAGATCAAAGCGCCATTCTCGGGCGTTGTCGGTATTCGTAATGTTTACTTAGGTCAGTACCTACAAACGGGTACCGATATTGTGCGTCTTGAAGATACCAGCGTAATGCGTCTACGTTTCACCGTGCCGCAAACCGATATTTCTCGTATCCACATTAGCCAAGCTGTCGATATTTTTGTCGATGCATATCCAGAAATAGCCTTCAAAGGCTCAATCACAGCGATTGAACCAGCGGTTAATGTACAGAGTGGCCTGATCCAAGTACAAGCAGATATCCCAAACAACGACGGAAAACTACGTAGTGGTATGTTCGCACGTGCGAATATCATCCTGCCTAAGCTTGCAAACCAGGTGACTCTGCCACAGACAGCCATCACTTACACACTCTACGGTAACAACATCTACATCGTATCTGAAGAAGATGGTGAAAAGCGTGTAACACAGCAAGTGGTTAAAGTGGGTGAACGCACTAAGGATATCGCACACATCCTTGAGGGCGTGAAACCAGGTGATATCGTTGTAACATCAGGCCAGGTTCGTTTAAGTAACGACGCTAAGGTTCGTGTAGTAGAAAGCGATGCAACTACTCCACCTACTGAAACACCAATGCTGTAATCGGAGGCTTCATGCGCTTTACTGATGTTTTTATTAAACGTCCGGTTTTAGCGGTATCGATCAGCTTTTTGATCGCATTGCTTGGTCTACAAGCAATCTTCAAAATGCAGGTCCGTGAATACCCTGAAATGACGAATACGGAAGTAACAGTTTCGACCAGTTACTACGGTGCCAGTGCCGACCTTATCCAAGGCTTTATTACTCAGCCTTTGGAGCAAGCCGTCGCTCAGGCAGATAATATCGATTATATGACTTCTCAATCGGTGCTGGGTAAATCCACTATCACCGTGAAAATGAAGTTGAATACCGATCCGAATGCGGCTCTGTCAGACGTATTGGCAAAAACCAATTCGGTCCGCTCTCAGTTACCTAAAGAAGCGGAAGATCCGACAGTAACCATGTCGACGGGTTCGACAACTGCGGTACTGTACATCGGTTTCACCAGTGACGAGCTGTCTTCAAGTCAGATCACCGACTACCTTGAACGTGTAATCAACCCGCAGTTGTTTACCGTTAACGGCGTATCGAAAGTAGACCTTTACGGTGGTATGAAATACGCACTTCGTGTTTGGCTAGACCCGGCAAAAATGGCGGCGTTTAACCTTACCGCGACTGACGTAATGGGTGTGCTGAGTGCAAACAACTACCAGTCTGCGACGGGTCAGGCGATCGGTGAATTCGTGCTTTACAATGGCAGCGCCGATACTCAGGTATCGAATGTCGATGAGCTGAAGAACCTAGTGGTTAGTAACGACGACGGTAATGTGACTCGCTTGAGCGACATTGCGAAGGTGACATTAGAGAAGAGTCACGATTCATACCGAGCAAGTGCGAATGGTCAGGAAGCCGTGGTTGCAGCGATAAACGCCGCGCCAAGTGCGAACCCAATCAACATCGCCGCTGACGTACTCAACCTGCTGCCACAACTTGAGCAGAACTTACCAAGCACGATCAAAATGAATGTGCTGTATGACTCAACCATCGCGATCAACGAGTCGATCAACGAAGTAATCAAAACCATCGTTGAAGCGGCGATAATCGTACTGGTTGTGATTACTCTGTTCCTAGGTTCATTCCGTGCAGTGGTGATCCCTATCGTTACTATTCCACTCTCTTTGATTGGTGTAGCGATGGTAATGCAGTCAATGGGCTTCTCCTGGAACCTGATGACGTTGCTGGCGATGGTACTGGCCATCGGCTTGGTAGTAGACGATGCAATCGTAGTACTGGAGAACGTTGACCGACACATTAAACTCGGAGAGTCACCGTTCCGCGCTGCCATCATAGGTACACGTGAAATTGCGGTACCGGTTATCGCGATGACACTAACGTTGGGTGCGGTATACGCTCCGATCGCGCTGATGGGTGGCATCACAGGCTCACTGTTTAAAGAGTTCGCATTGACCTTGGCAGGTGCGGTATTCGTATCAGGTATTGTCGCACTGACACTATCACCGATGATGTGTTCAAAAATGCTTAAAGCTCACCAAAAGCCAAGCAAGTTTGAGCAAAAAGTACATAGCGTACTGGATCGCATGACGGGCCGTTACGCGAAAATGCTGGGTGCGGTTATGCAGCACCGCCCGGTTGTCATCGGCTTCGCTGTGATTGTATTTGCCAGCCTGCCAATGCTGTTCAAATTCATCCCGAGCGAACTAGCGCCGTCTGAGGATAAAGGCGTAGTTGTATTGATGGGTACAGCGCCCTCTAACGCAAACCTGGACTTTATCCAGAACACCATGAACCAAGTAAACAATATTCTGTCTGATCAGCCAGAAGTACAATTTGCTCAGGTGTTCTCAGGTGTACCAAACTCAAACCAGGCGTTTGGTATCGCCTCTATGGTACCTTGGAGTGAGCGTGAAGCTAGCCAAGCAGAAGTAACTGGCCGTGTAGGTGGATTGGTTGCAGACGTTCCGGGAATGGCGGTAACCGCGTTCCAGATGCCTGAACTACCAGGCGCAGGTAGTGGTCTGCCAATTCAGTTTGTTCTGACCACGCCAAACGCCTTTGAGAGTCTATTTGCTATCGCAACTGACGTGTTGACAGAGGTGAAATCTAGCCCGATGTTCGTCTATTCAGATCTAGACCTGAACTACGACTCGGCGACGATGAAAATCAACATTGATAAAGACAAAGCCGGTGCATACGGCGTAACCATGCAAGACATTGGTGTCACGCTAAGTACGATGATGGCGGATGGCTACGTAAACCGTATCGACCTTAATGGTCGCTCTTACGAAGTTATCCCTCAGGTAGAGCGTAAGTGGCGTCTGAACCCAGAGTCGATGAATAACTACTACGTACGTGCAGCGGACGGCAACGCGGTTCCACTGAGCAACCTCGTAACCATCGATGTCATTGCCGAGCCACGCTCACTGCCTCACTTCAACCAGCTGAACTCAGCGACGGTAGGTGCGGTACCTGCGCCGAGCACTGCAATGGGTGATGCGATTAACTGGTTCGAGAACATCGCTGAAACGAAACTGCCAAGCGGCTACAACCACGATTACATGGGTGAAGCGCGTCAGTTTGTGACGGAAGGTAGCGCACTTTACGCGACGTTTGGTCTTGCGTTAGCGATCATCTTCTTGGTTCTGGCGATTCAGTTTGAATCACTGAAAGACCCAATCGTGATCATGGTGTCGGTTCCTCTGGCAGTATGTGGTGCCTTGATTGCTCTGGCGTGGGGTGCTGCGTCGATGAACATCTACTCACAGGTTGGTCTGATCACACTGGTGGGTCTGATTACCAAGCACGGTATCTTGATCTGTGAAGTCGCGAAAGAAGAGCAACTGCACAACAAACTCAGTAAGACAGAAGCGGTAATGGAGGCGGCGAAAGTTCGTTTGCGCCCTATCCTAATGACAACAGCAGCGATGATCGCGGGTCTTATCCCATTGATGTACGCGACAGGTGCAGGTGCGGCTCAACGCTTTAGTATCGGTATTGTTATCGTTGCAGGTCTGGCGATTGGTACTCTGTTTACCCTATTCGTACTGCCAGTGATCTACAGCTACTTAGCTGAAAAACACAAGCCACTTCCAGTATTTGTGGAAGACAAAGATTTGGAAAAACTGGCGCGTGTAGATGAAGCGAAAGCAGCACAACGAGGAATAGCGGATAACCACTAATTCCATGCAAATACAAAAAGGTCACGTCGGTGGCCTTTTTTATTGCCTTAGGTTTGCTTGCCTATCTCGATTTTTTGCCATCCAACTAGCGACTTTCCCGTATCAATTACTTAAAATGAGGACAAATCAAAAGGAGTTTTAACCAGTATGTTTGACCCAAAAAAATTAGAGCAAATCGCAAAGCAGATTCATGACTCTATGCCTGCGCCAGTGAAAGAGCTAGGTGCGGATGTCGATCAAAAAATTCGCCAAGTAATTCAAGGCCAGCTTAATAAGCTTGATGTCGTAAGCCGTGAAGAGTTTGATGTTCAAACTCAGGTTCTGCTTCGTACCCGTCAGAAGTTAACTGAGATGGAAAAGAAATTAGCAGAGCTCGAAGAGAAGCTGGCTGATAAATAATCCTAAAACGCTTCCCTGATGGAAGCGTTTTTTATGTGTGTTGTGCTTTGTACAATCAACAATTCGCCATAAATAAAAAAGGCTTGGTCAACGGCGACCAAGCCTTTTTACTAGATGTTGTGTTTTACTTTTGTATTTATTGACTCCAGTCTGCCTGGAGTGTATTTACTGCGTTACTTTTTAATATGTAAATTACGCAGTATTAAGGTTTCACTTCTAGGAGAAGGCGCGGAGTTTACGATAGTAAATGAGCACCTTCGACACCGAAATGGAATCTTAAGGCCAGTAATTTAGCCGCCTACTGCGATACGCTTCATATCAGTCATATACCCACGAAGCTCTTCACCGATGTACTCAACTGGGTGGTTACGGATCTTCTCATTAACCGCGATAAGCGTTGCGTTATCAACTTGGTTTGAAGTTTCACCTAGGCCTTTACCGATAACGTCAGTACCCACTGAAGGCATAAACTTCTCGCGTAGTAGCGGTGTTGCAACGTTAGCAAATAGGTAGTTACCGTATTCTGCAGTGTCTGAGATTACTACGTTCATTTCGTACAGACGCTTACGAGCAACTGTGTTTGCGATTAGCGGTAGCTCGTGTAGTGACTCGTAGTACGCTGACTCATCGATGATGCCTGATGCTGTCATTGCTTCGAACGCTAGCTCAACCCCTGCGCGAACCATAGCAATCATTAGAATGCCGTTGTCGAAGTACTCTTGCTCTGAGATTTCAACGTCAGTTGCTGGGTAGTTTTCAAACGCAGTTTCACCAGTTTCTTCACGCCAGCCTAGTAGGTTCTTATCATCATTCGCCCAGTCAGCCATCATAGTGCTAGAGAAGTGACCAGAAATGATGTCATCCATGTGCTTGTTGTAAAGTGGACGCATTAGATCTTTTAGCTCTTCAGAAAGCTCAAACGCTTTGATCTTAGCAGGGTTAGACAGACGGTCCATCATGTGCGTGATGCCACCGAATTTCAGTGCTTCTGTTACTGTTTCCCAACCGTACTGTAGTAGCTTACCTGCGTAGCCTGGGTCGATGCCTTCTGCAACCATCTTCTCGTAACATACGATAGAACCTGCTTGTAGCATGCCACATAGGATAGTTTGCTCACCCATAAGGTCAGATTTCACTTCCGCTACGAACGATGACTCAAGACAGCCTGCACGGTGACCACCAGTCGCTGCAGCCCATGCTTTTGCGATTTCCAGACCATCACCTTTAGGGTCATTTTCTGGGTGAACCGCAATCAGAGTTGGAACACCGAAACCACGTTTGTATTCTTCACGAACTTCAGTACCAGGACACTTAGGTGCAACCATTACAACTGTTAGGTCTTTACGAATCTGCATGCCTTCTTCAACAACGTTGAAGCCGTGTGAATAACCTAGTGCAGCGCCTTCTTTCATCAATGGCATTACTGTCTCAACAACGTTAGAGTGCTGCTTGTCTGGAGTTAGGTTAACAACAAGGTCTGCTTGAGGAATCAGATCTTCGTAGCTGCCTACATTAAAGCCATTATCTTTTGCGTTTTTGTATGACTGACGTTGTTCATCGATTGCAGCTTGGCGAAGTGCGTATGACACATCCAAACCAGAATCACGCATGTTTAGACCTTGGTTCAGGCCTTGAGCACCACAACCTACAATGACTACCTTTTTACCTTTTAGGTAGTCTGCTTCTGAAGCAAACTCACTGCGATCCATAAAACGACAACGACCTAGTTGGTCCAATTGCTCACGCAAGTTTAGGGTATTGAAATAGTTAGCCATTAGGGTGCTCCTGTAATTGTCTTTCCGTAGGGTCGGTGGCTCTGCACCGAATGAGTTCATACTAAAACAGACATTAGATTGCTTAAAGTGATATATTCACAACTAGTAAATGCAAAAAATGCAACATGGCAATTTCATGAATATAAAAACCATTCGACTATTCCTTGATATCTGTGACAGCAAAAATTTTAGTAAATCAGCCTCAGCGATGCACATTAGCCCATCAGCGTTAAGTCGCCAGATTCAGAAATTAGAAGATGAGATAGGACATCCTCTATTCGTCAGAGATAACCGTAGCGTAGAATTAACGCCGGCGGGTGAAAAGTTTTTACCTGTCGCAATGAAAATGGTGCATGACTGGACTCAGTTTCAGTCTCAGATAAATGTGCAAGACGACGTATTAAAAGGAGAAATCCGATTATTTTGCTCCGTTACTGCCAGCTACAGTCATTTGCCTCAACTTCTCAACTCTTTTCGCTTAAAACACCCTTATATTGAGTTCAAACTGCTGACGGGCGACCCCGCACAAGCAATAGATAAAATAATGAATGATGAGGCCGATATTGCCATTTCAGCAATGCCAGAAAACCTTTCATCTAAAGTTGAGTTCACGACCATCAGTGAGATCCCCCTGTCTGTTATCGCACCTATTGGTATTAGTTCCTGGGTTGAGGAGCTACACAAAGAAAAGCCTGACTGGAGCAAAATTCCTTTTATTGTTCCTGAATCAGGAACTGCAAGAGATCGTGCCAATGCCTGGTTTAAAAAGATGAAAATTAAACCAAACATCTACGCGCAAATCTCTGGCCATGAAGCAATAGTCAGTATGGTGGCGTTAGGTTGTGGTGTCGGTATTGCACCTGATGTGGTCATTAATAACAGCCCAGTGCGAGACAGTATTCAGCGGCTCTCATTTGCCCCAATCAAACCATTCCAACTGGGTGTGTGCTGTAAAAGGTCACAACTGGAAAACTCATTAGTCAAAGCGTTATGGGAGTTAGCCGAGGGCAGTTTTATTGCTCAATAAACACATTAACGATCTTTAATCTTTCCAAAAGGTCTACTCAACAGAAGGTTTTGTAGACTCTCCATGACAATTTATAGATAAAAAACGGCAACATATTAACGATTTATCCCCCTAAATCGTGTTGGCTCGCATTAGTCACGCGAGCCTACTTTTTCATATTTCCCTCTCCTGACTTCACCAGTAAAGTACATTTCAAAACAGAGGAAATCCCGTGAAAATACTCATCATAGAAGATGATGCAACGACCAGAGAATTCGTCAGTAAAGGGCTGACCGAACACGGTTATATTGTTGACCAGGCCGAAGACGGCAAGAAAGGGTTAATGATGGCGCTCAGCTCGGAATACCAGCTGATTATCTTAGATAGGATGCTGCCATATCTCGACGGAATGAAAGTACTCGCAGCGATCAAAGCCGCGGAAGAGCAGCTCCCGGTTCTGATTTTAAGCGCGATGGATAGCGTAAATGATAGAGTTGACGGTTTACAGGCAGGCAGCGACGACTATTTAATTAAGCCATTCGCTCTTGCAGAGTTAATTGCCCGGGTTGATATCATCATCAACCGTACTCATCGGCCAACATCAAATCAACACATTCTAAATTACCACTGCTTGGAAGTGGACCTCAAAGCACACAAAGTGACCTGTAATCAACAAGAGATTGCCCTTCAACCAAAAGAGTTTCAGCTTATTCAATACTTTATCGAACATAGCGAACAAGTGGTGTCACGAATGCGCCTGTTCGAAAATATCTGGAGCTATCACTTTGATCCTAAAACTAACGTCATTGATGTCCACGTTGCAAACTTACGCCGTAAACTGGAAGAAGCTGGATGTACAGGACTACTGCACACAGTGAGAGGAGTGGGCTATGTCCTTCGTCGATGACTATGCCTTAACCCGTTCATCAGTATTTAAAACATTAGTGAGCCTTTTTTTACTCGTCACTATCACCAATATTATCGTCATACATCAAGTGTATCGCGACTCTAACAATTTCCACCACAAGCAATTAACCAGGCAACTCAACGAAGAAATTCTGGAATTCAACTTTGCTGCCAGGCAAAGTAGAGAAGACGTCGAACAACTTTTAAAAACCAAACAAGCGACGGCGACACCTTTCTATTACAAGCTCATTGAAACCAACGAATCAGACAACCTTCACCAGTACTATCCCATCGACCTGCAAGTGAACAGGCATAATATTCTGGTAGGGAAAAACCTAAAATTAGAGATCGGGGTAGATAAAAGCGCGGTAGAAGAGTACCGAAAATCACTTACCCCAATTGTCTTCTCCGGCATCATTTTTCCTACCGCTGTCATGATCGTATCTGCGCTATTTTTTACTGTACTCATTCTCAAACGATTAGAAAAAGTGAATCACGCCATGAATCGCGTTCTGTGCGGGGAGCCCAATGTTAAGATTGCCGTATCTCGCCAAGACGATGAGTTTGATATCTTAGCCATTCATCTCAATTTCATGATTGAGCAAATGGCCAAAAACGAGTCTAGCCTTAAATCACTGACCACTGGTCTTGCTCATGATATGAGAACACCAATGGCGAGGCTGAAACTGCGTTTAGAAGACATCTTAGCCCAAAGCGATTTATCGCCATCCCAAGTAAGCAGTTTTTCGGCTTGTTATGATGAACTGGAACTCATTCTGTCTCTGTTTAATAGCATGCTTGAAATTGCCAAGCTCAACAGTGGCCAAGTGAATATCGGCAATGAAAGTGTTGATTTAGGTAAAGTCACCCAAGATGCACTGGAGTTTATTTCTCCCGTCGCCGACGAAAAAAGTCAGATATTAACGTTTAGACAAGATACTCCGTGCGTTGTCACTGGAGATCGGTCTTTGCTTTTTCGAGCCGTGTTTAACCTGTTAGAAAATGCCGTTAAATACACCCCCAATGGAGGAGAGATCGAAGTTATTGCTGACTGCTTTGGCGTTGTTATCGCTGACTCTGGAATAGGAATTTCTGATTACGACAAAATGTATGTTTGCCGCCCAATGTATCGTGCAGACCAAAGCCGCACGGAATCAGGCAATGGTTTAGGATTGTCATTGGTCGATGCTGTGGTCAATTTGCATAACGCGCACTTGTTTTTACGTGATAACAGTCCAGGTTTACGTGCTCGACTCTATTTTGAATAGTTAAAAATAAATACAAAAAGGCTAAGTAAATACTCAGCCTTTAACTTAGTAAAAAGTGCCTTTATACGGAGAAACTAGGAACGACAACATCCGAGAGATCTTGCGTCTCAGGAATTTGCTTCATCGCGTGAGCGACTTGTTCCGCTTCAGTACCCACAATGACCTGTAAGTTATTCGCTCCAATTTTCACGACCCCCATCGCTCCGATGGCTTTGAGCGTACGTTCATCAACCACTGAGATATCATTCAGAGTTAAACGTAAGCGAGTAATGCATGAGTCGATAGAAGCAAGATTACTATGGCCACCCAGTGCTTTCAGATACTGAGCTGCTTTTGTATTAGTGGAAGTCTCACTCTTTACCACAACCTCTACTTCTTCACGACCAGGAGTTTTCAAATCAAATTTAACAATAGCGAATCGGAATACCGCATAGTAAACAAATGCGAAGCAAACACCTTGTACGATTAGCATATAAGGCTTGATCGCCAGTGGTAAGTTGAAAGATAAGATGAAATCAATTAACCCGCCGCTAAATGTGAAACCAGCGAACCACTGCATGCTTGCGGCAATATATAGAGAAAGAGCAGCCAATAAGGCGTGAACAACGTAAAGAGCAGGAGCAACAAACATAAAAGCAAATTCAATCGGTTCTGTCACACCAGTCAAAATTGCAGTTAACGCTGATGCTCCAAGAATACCGCCAACTCTTTTCTTGTTTTCTGGCTTCGCACAATGGTACATAGCCAGACACGCAGCCGGTAATCCATAGCCCATAAATGGGAAGAAGCCACCTTGGTACATACCTGTGACACCGAGCTCGCCCGTACCAGACCAGAACTTAGAAATATCATTGATACCAACAAGATCAAAAATGAAGACCTGGTTCAGAGCATGATGCAGACCGACTGGAATCAACAAACGGTTAAAGAAGCCATATACACCGGCACCAGCAGCTCCCATTTCAGAAATTGAGATACCAAAGTTAACCAGAGAGCCATAGACAGCAGGCCACACATAAACCATAACAATACTGATGAGTATCGAGGCAAGTGAAGTCACTATCGGAACAAAGCGTTTACCGCCAAAGAAACCGAGTGCAGCAGGAAATTTGATAGTGTGGAAACGGTTATAAAGAGTGGCAGCCACAATACCCATCATGATCCCAGTAAATGCGCTAACGGCAGCTCCAGATGCAATAACCTCAGAAGAGCTCATCTCTGTAACTGGGACGCCCGTGATCTGTGAAATTACCGCCGTATTTCCAACAATCATCTCGACGATCAATAAGCCAAGTAACCCAGATAAAGCGGCAGCACCATTATTATCTTTCGCTAATCCATAAGCCACACCAACCGCAAATAACCAAGCTTGGTTATCCATAATACCCTTACCGCCATAAACCAGTATCGCGGCTAATGGGCTATTCGCTCCCCAACCAGATGGGTCCAAAGCATAACCAAGGCCAAGCATTAAACCGCCAGCTGGCAGTACAGCGATTGGCACCATGAGTGCTTTTCCGACTTTCTGTAAGTATCCAAGTATGTTCACGTTTCATCCTCATGTTTTTTAATTCTGAAGAGAGGATACGTGATTGATAATTAAGAGGCGGTTGTGTGCAGATTAAGTTTTATTAATCTTCAGAGGTGAATTTCAGAAAGGACAAATAGCAAAAAGCCCGCTATTTCTAGCGGGCTTTTTGCTATTTTTTGTCTTCACTTTTTGAAAAAGTGAAAATAAATTGGAGCCTGGCGATGTCCTACTCTCACATGGGGAAACCCCACACTACCATCGGCGCTATTTCGTTTCACTTCTGAGTTCGGAATGGAAGTCAGGTGGGTCCAAAATGCTATGGTCGCCAAGCAAATTCTTACTCTCTATTTCTAGAGAAAATCTGGAAAGCTGTTGTTGTGTTCTCGACACATTCAATTCTGTTCTTGCTTTGAGTCCATCAAAACCCCTTGGGTGTTGTATGGTTAAGCCTCACGGGCAATTAGTACAGGTTAGCTCAACGCCTCACAACGCTTACACACCCTGCCTATCAACGTCGTAGTCTACGACAACCCTTTAGGATACTTAAAGTATCAGGGAGAACTCATCTCAAGGCTCGCTTCCCGCTTAGATGCTTTCAGCGGTTATCGATCCCGAACTTAGCTACCGGGCAATGCGTCTGGCGACACAACCCGAACACCAGAGGTTCGTCCACTCCGGTCCTCTCGTACTAGGAGCAGCCCCTTTCAATTCTCCAACGCCCACGGCAGATAGGGACCGAACTGTCTCACGACGTTCTAAACCCAGCTCGCGTACCACTTTAAATGGCGAACAGCCATACCCTTGGGACCGACTTCAGCCCCAGGATGTGATGAGCCGACATCGAGGTGCCAAACACCGCCGTCGATATGAACTCTTGGGCGGTATCAGCCTGTTATCCCCGGAGTACCTTTTATCCGTTGAGCGATGGCCCTTCCATTCAGAACCACCGGATCACTATGACCTGCTTTCGCACCTGCTCGAACCGTCATTCTCGCAGTCAAGCGGGCTTATGCCATTGCACTAACCTCACGATGTCCAACCGTGATTAGCCCACCTTCGTGCTCCTCCGTTACACTTTGGGAGGAGACCGCCCCAGTCAAACTACCCACCAGGCACTGTCCGCAACCCCGATGAGGGGTCGACGTTAGAACATCAACACTACAAGGGTGGTATTTCAAGGACGGCTCCACAAATACTGGCGTACTTGCTTCAAAGCCTCCCACCTATCCTACACATGTAGGGTCAATGTTCAGTGCCAAGCTGTAGTAAAGGTTCACGGGGTCTTTCCGTCTAGCCGCGGGTACACTGCATCTTCACAGCGATTTCAATTTCACTGAGTCTCGGGTGGAGACAGCGTGGCCATCATTACGCCATTCGTGCAGGTCGGAACTTACCCGACAAGGAATTTCGCTACCTTAGGACCGTTATAGTTACGGCCGCCGTTTACCGGGGCTTCGATCAAGAGCTTCGACCGAAGTCTAACCCCATCAATTAACCTTCCGGCACCGGGCAGGCGTCACACCGTATACGTCATCTTACGATTTTGCACAGTGCTGTGTTTTTAATAAACAGTTGCAGCCACCTGGTATCTGCGACTCTCAATAGCTCCATCCGCGAGGGACTTCACCGTCGAGAGCGTACCTTCTCCCGAAGTTACGGTACCATTTTGCCTAGTTCCTTCACCCGAGTTCTCTCAAGCGCCTTGGTATTCTCTACCCGACCACCTGTGTCGGTTTGGGGTACGATTCCTTACAATCTGAAGCTTAGAGGCTTTTCCTGGAAGCATGGCATCAATGACTTCACTACCGTAGTAGCTCGACGTCGTGTCTCAGCCTTAGAGAGAGCCGGATTTACCTAACTCTCAAGCCTACGCACTTGAACCTGGACAACCGTCGCCAGGCCCACCTAGCCTTCTCCGTCCCCCCATCGCAATTGTAAGAAGTACGGGAATATTAACCCGTTTCCCATCGACTACGCCTTTCGGCCTCGCCTTAGGGGTCGACTTACCCTGCCCCGATTAACGTTGGACAGGAACCCTTGGTCTTCCGGCGAGGAGGTTTTTCACCCCCTTTATCGTTACTCATGTCAGCATTCGCACTTCTGATACGTCCAGCATGCGTTACCACACACCTTCAACCGCTTACAGAACGCTCCCCTACCCAATATCCAAAGGATATTGCCGCAGCTTCGGTTTACTACTTAGCCCCGTTACATCTTCCGCGCAGGCCGACTCGACCAGTGAGCTATTACGCTTTCTTTAAATGATGGCTGCTTCTAAGCCAACATCCTGGCTGTCTGAGCCTTCCCACATCGTTTCCCACTTAGTAGTAATTTGGGACCTTAGCTGGCGGTCTGGGTTGTTTCCCTCTCCACGACGGACGTTAGCACCCGCCGTGTGTCTCCCGGATAGTACTTACTGGTATTCGGAGTTTGCAAAGGGTTGGTAAGTCGGGATGACCCCCTAGCCTTAACAGTGCTCTACCCCCAGTAGTATTCGTCCGAGGCGCTACCTAAATAGCTTTCGGGGAGAACCAGCTATCTCCAGGTTTGATTGGCCTTTCACCCCTAGCCACAAGTCATCCGCTAATTTTTCAACATTAGTCGGTTCGGTCCTCCAGTTGATGTTACTCAACCTTCAACCTGCCCATGGCTAGATCACCTGGTTTCGGGTCTATATCCAGAGACTGAACGCCCAGTTAAGACTCGGTTTCCCTACGGCTCCCCTAGATGGTTAACCTTGCCACTGAATATAAGTCGCTGACCCATTATACAAAAGGTACGCAGTCACAGGACAAAGCCTGCTCCTACTGCTTGTACGTACACGGTTTCAGGTTCTATTTCACTCCCCTCACAGGGGTTCTTTTCGCCTTTCCC
The DNA here is from genome assembly GCF_052353105.1 of Vibrio sp. YIC-376. Lineage (NCBI taxonomy): Bacteria > Pseudomonadati > Pseudomonadota > Gammaproteobacteria > Vibrionales > Vibrionaceae > Vibrio > Vibrio sp. YIC-376. The sequence goes on along the minus strand of NZ_JBBWFK010000010.1, from coordinate 286 downwards.
TCACGGTACTGGTTCACTATCGGTCAGTCAGTAGTATTTAGCCTTGGAGGATGGTCCCCCCATATTCAGACAGGATATCACGTGTCCCGCCCTACTCGATTTCACTGAACACACATCGTCAACTACGGGACTATCACCCTGTATCGTCGGACTTTCCAGACCGTTCGTCTAACGCGTGTAAAGCTTAAGGGCTAGTCCAATTTCGCTCGCCGCTACTTTCGGAATCTCGGTTGATTTCTTTTCCTCGGGGTACTTAGATGTTTCAGTTCCCCCGGTTCGCCTCCTG
>NZ_JBBWFK010000009.1:0-235245 GCF_052353105.1 Vibrio sp. YIC-376 | reverse complement strand
GGCTAGTCCTTTGATCTAATAGGAGTATCGAAATCTGGATACCTCGACATGCTTCAAGAACCTTCTCCACAACAATACGAACTTGAAATGGTGACGATGGAACAACTTGTTCCCAAAGACCACCTTGTGCGTAAAATTGACTCTGCTATCGATTTTGAATTCATTCGTGATGAAGTCGCCCACCTCTATTGCAAAGACAATGGCCGACCACCTGTAGACCCTGTCCGCCTATTCAAAATTATCCTACTGGGGTACATCTTCGGCGTAAAAAGCGAGCGTCAGCTTGTCAAAGAAATCGAAGTGAATGTCGCATATCGTTGGTTCCTCCGCATGTCCCTCACTGAAAAGGTCATCCATGCCTCGACACTCAGTCAAAACCGTATCCGTCGCTTCAATGGTACGGATGTCTTCGAACGTATCTTTATTAACATCGTTCAACAAGCGATGGCTAAAGGCTTAGTCGCTGGACAAGAGCTCTTTACTGACAGCACTCACCTCAAAGCGAACGCGAACAAAAACAAGCACACCAATAAACAAACGGCAGTCCGAGCGAGTGCATATTTAGATATGCTGGATGAAGACGTTGCACTAGACCGAGCAAAAGAGGGAAAGAAGCCACTTAAAGAACGAACTTCTGAGCAGAAAGCTAATAACACGAAGAGCAGTACGACTGACCCAGAAAGTGGCTTCATGACCCGAGACAATAAGCCGCAAGGGTTCTTCTATCTCGACCATCGCACGGTTGATGGTCAGCATGGCATCATCGTTGATACCCATGCGACCGCGGGGAATGTCAATGACTCCCAGCCTTATATCTGCCGTCTCGACCACACGCTTGAACAGTTTAACCTCAATCCTATCGCCGTTGGTCTTGATGCCGGTTACTTCACGGCCCCTGTTGCTGAATCCCTTGAGCGCCGAGGGATACTTGGCGTGTTCGGCTATCGCCGACCATCACGCACAAAGAATGCCTTCAAGAAGAAACACTTTATCTATAACAAAGAAAAAGACAGCTATCGTTGCCCCAACGGACAGGACCTTATCTACAAGACGACGTCACGCGGCGCTTACCGAGAGTATCACTCAGACCCTAAAGAATGTGCGTTCTGCCCAATGCGTGATGACTGTACTCAAAGTAAAAACATGAAGAAGGTCATCACGAGGCATATCTATACGGAGGCCATGGATAGAGCCAACCAGATGCGGCTCTCTGCTTATGGAAAGAAAACCTACAGGCGGAGAAGTGAAACGGTAGAAAGAAGCTTCGCCGATGCAAAACAACATCACGGTCATCGATACGCTCGCTTTCGAGGGTTAGCCAAGGTGCAGATGCAGTGCTGGTTGGCGGCGGCTGCTCAAAACATCAAGAAGATAGCGTTGGTGGTGAGCACTCTGCGTAAACTCGGCCTAAATCGAGGTGAAATAGCGCAAATCCTCACTTATATACGCCAATTTAAGAACACTAACGCTCTAGAGTTTATCTAACAAAAAATATCGCGATCGCGGCCTGCGGCCGCAAAAAAAACAGAACCCCACCTTAAAAGTGGGGTTCGTCATCAATCTGACCGCTATCCCAAGAGATAGCGGTTTTTTTTTGTTTTCAATTTGTCGCTTAGAGTTACGCAAAAGGGATTTCAGATGCCGTTTTTAGAACACTTTTATTCGACCGTAATACCTATTCTGGAGACTAACGAGGAAAGGGAATAATAGGGTTTAAAAATGAACGCAACGGACTTGCATGAAGATTCAATAGTGATTGATGGCCTGGTTATCGCGAAGTGGGATCGAGCACTGTTTGAAGACATGCGCAAAGGCGGCATCACTGCTGCAAACTGTACAGTTTCTGTTTGGGAAGGCTTTCAGAACACGGTAAACAATATCGTTGAAATGAATAACCTTCTTGAAGAAAACAATGATTTGGTTATTAAAGTTCGCACGACTGACGACATTCGCAAAGCGAAGCAGCAGGGTAAAACCGGCATCATGATGGGCTTTCAAAATGCCCATGCTTTTGAAGATCAGCTTGGCTATGTACAAGTGTTTAAAGACCTTGGCGTTGGCGTCGTTCAGATGTGTTACAACACACAGAACCTAGTTGGTACCGGTTGTTATGAACGCGATGGTGGTTTGTCTGGTTTCGGCCACGAGATTGTCGCGGAAATGAATAAAGTGGGCATCATGTGTGATCTATCACACGTGGGTGCTAAGACTTCCAAAGAAGTGATTCTGGCTTCTAAAAAACCGGTTTGTTACTCGCACTGTCTACCTAGTGGTTTAAAAGATCATCCACGTAACAAATCAGATGAAGACCTGAAATTTATCGCAGACCATGGCGGTTTCGTTGGCGTGACTATGTTCGCACCTTTTCTTAAAAACGGCATTCATTCAACGATTGAAGACTACGTTGAAGCGATCGCTTACATCTTCAACCTGGTGGGTGAAGACCAGATCGGTATCGGTACAGACTTCACACAAGGTCATGGTCAGCCGTTCTTCGAGTGGCTAACGCACGATAAAGGTTATGCACGCCGACTAACCAACTTCGGTGAAATCATTAACCCTGAAGGCATCCGCACTTTGGGTGAGTTCCCTAATTTGACAGACGCGTTGTTACGACATGGTTTTACTGAAACTCAAGTTCGCAAAATCATGGGTGAAAACTGGCTTCGCGTACTAGGCGAAGTATGGGGCGAATAACAGCGGTCCACCATAAAAATATAAATATATAACAAGTTAGTTAATTGTATAAAAGGAAGAATACGATATGAGTACACACGCACCTGAAATGCCAATCTTGGTTGATGACGAAACAGGGGTATGGACAACGGATGCCTTACCTATGTTGTACGTTCCACGTCACTTTTTTGTAAATAACCACATGGGAATTGAAGAAGAGATCGGCGCTGAGCGTTATGCAGACATTCTGTACAAAGCAGGCTACAAGTCCGCTTACTACTGGTGTGAAAAGGAAGCCGAAGAACACGGTCTTTCTGGCGACGCAGTTTTTGAACATTACATGAAACGTTTATCACAACGCGGTTGGGGTTTCTTTATCACTGAGCATCTTGATATTGCGAAAGGTGAAGCCCGTGTGCGCTTGGAAAATTCATGCTTCGTTTACCAGTACGGAAAAGTTAACCGTAAAGTTGATTACATGTTTACTGGCTGGTTCGCTGGTGCAATCGACCAAATCGCTGCGAGTCTTGGGCTATCAGTAAAAACCAAAGCAGTACAAACACAAAGTGGTGCAGAGGAAGGGTGCGATTACGGCGTTTTTGAAGTAACACCAATCGATTAAACACCAAGTTCTATCCATTCGTAAGTCAGTCAAGGAAGACCGCCTCACTTGTTAATAAGTGAGGCCGGTACAGGGGTAAATCATGTCTCAGTTCGATATTCTATTCCAACCATTAAAAATTAATAAAACGACCATTCGTAACCGTGTTGTTAGTACAGCGCACGCGGAAGTTTATGCTACAGACGGCGGTATGACGACCGATCGATACGTAAAATACTACGAAGAAAAGGCCAAAGGTGGCTGTGGTCTATGTATCTGTGGCGGTTCAAGTGTGGTTTCAATTGATAGCCCACAAAGCTGGTGGAGCTCAGTAAACCTTTCAACAGACCGCATCATTCCACATTTCCAAAATCTGGCTGATGCTGTGCATAAGCACGGCGGCAAGATCATGATTCAGATTACTCACATGGGACGTCGTTCTCGTTGGGACGGTGAGCATTGGCCAAACCTAATGTCGCCATCTGGCGTACGTGAGCCAGTACACCGCGCAACGTGTAAGACCATTGAGGAAGAAGAAATCTGGCGCATCATTGGCGACTTTGCTAAAGCTGCCGTTCGCGCTAAAGAAGGTGGCTTAGACGGTGTTGAACTGTCTGCGGTTCACCAGCACATGATTGACCAATTCTGGTCTCCTCGTGTTAACAAACGTACAGATAAGTGGGGCGGAACCTTTGAAAACCGCATGCGCTTTGGTATGGAAGTACTAAAAGCGGTACGTGAAGCCGTTGGGCCTGACTTTGTTGTCGGTATGCGTATTACTGGTGATGAGTTCCACCCAGATGGTTTGAACCATGACGATATGAAAGAAATCGCGGCTTACTACGATTCAACTAAGATGGTCGATTACTTCGGCGTTGTTGGTTCTGGCTGTGATACACACAACACTCTGGCAAACGTTATCCCTAACATGAGCTACCCGCCAGAGCCGTTCCTACACTTGGCTGCTGGTATCAAAGAAGTGGTTTCTGTACCAGTTATCCATGCTCAAAACATCAAAGATCCAAACCAAGCTAAACGTATTCTGGAAGCGGGTTATGTGGACTTTGTAGGTATGACTCGTGCTCATATCGCTGATCCTCATTTGATCACCAAAATTAAACTGGGTCAAACTGATCAAATTCGCCAATGTGTCGGCGCGAACTACTGTATCGACCGTCAGTACATGGGCTTAGATGTATTGTGTATCCAAAACGCGGCAACGTCTCGCGAGCACATGGGTATGCCTCATATCATTGAAAAAACAACCGGACCTGTACGTAAAGTTGTGGTTATTGGTGGTGGCCCTGGTGGTCTGGAAGCGGCACGCGTTGCTGCAGAACGTGGCCATAAGGTGACGCTGGTTGAAAAAGCGGGTGAACTTGGCGGACAACTTACTATCGCAGCGAAAGCACCTCAACGTGATCAGATGGCGGGCATTACTCGTTGGCTGGCGATGGAACTGGACCGTCTTGGTGTTGAAGTTATTCTGAACACTGCTGCTAACGCAGACATGATTCGTGAACTGAAACCTGATGTTTGTATTCTTGCTACTGGTGGTACTCCGTTCATTGAACAGAACCCAGACTGGGGTGCGGCAGAAGGACTGGTTGTGTCTTCTTGGGATATTCTTAACGGCACGGTTGAGCCAGGTAAGAACGTTCTTGTTTACGACACTATCTGTGAATTCTCTGGTATGTCGGCGGCAGACTACCTAACTTCTAAAGGCTCGCAAGTTGAACTTGTTACTGATGATATCAAACCAGGCGTTGGTATCGGTGGTACGACATTCCCAACTTACTACCGCAGTCTGTACGAGAAGGAAGTAATCATGACTTCCGATCTGGCACTACATAAGGTTTACCGTGAAGGTGACAACCTGATCGCTGTGCTGGAAAACGAATACACGGGTGCTAAAGAAGAGCGCGTTGTGGATCAGATCGTAGTAGAAAACGGCGTTCGTCCAAATGAAGCGCTTTACTATGAATTGAAAGAAGAGTCAGTTAACAAGGGTCAAATCGACGTAGAAACCTTGTTTGCATCTCAGGCACAACCTGTCTTGTCACAAGAAAATGACGGCATGATCCTGTGGCGTTTGGGTGATTGCGTATCTCAACGTAATACTCACGCAGCAATCTACGACGCACTTCGTCTATGTAAAGATCTGTAAGGGGGGCTTATGTTCCTAGAGTCACTACTTCCTATCTTACTTATAACAGCCGGGGCACTGGCTGTTATAGGGATGCTCCGCCGCATCATGATGTGGCGGAGAGGGCAAGCCGAAAGTGTTGCCTTCTTTTCTGGGTTAGCTGCTATGCCGCGCCGATACCTCGTGGACTTGCACCACGTGGTGGCGCGCGACAAAGTGATGTCTAACACTCACGTTGCGACGGCAGGTGGTTTTGTTCTGTCTGTTGTACTCATTTTCGCGGTTCATGTATTTAACCTAGAGCCGCAAATCCTGTCTTGGGTACTACTTGGTTCACTTGGTCTCATGTTTTGCGGCGCTTTGTTTGTTGCAAAACGTCGACTAAACCCACCATCTCGCCTGTCTAAAGGTCCTTGGATGAGACTACCGAAAAGCCTGATCATGTTTTCGGTGAGCTTTTTCCTTGTGACTCTACCTGCAACTCAGTTAGTTGGTGATGTGTTTAACGTGGTTGCTGCGGTTGTTCTCCTTGCTGCTATCGTATGGGGCGTCGGCGAGATGTTCCTCGGTATGGGCTGGGGCGGACCAATGAAACATGCGTTTGCAGGTGCTTTGCACTTAGCATTTCACCGTCGTCCTGAGCGCTTTGGTGGCGGTCGTTCGACCGGACTAAAAGCGCTGGATCTTAATGCACAAAAATTGGGTGTCGAAAACCCTAGCGATTTTAAATGGAATCAACTGTTAGGCTTTGACGCTTGTGTTCAATGTGGTCGTTGTGAAGCAGTGTGTCCGGCATTCGCAGCAGGGCAGCCACTGAACCCTAAGAAGCTAATCCAAGACATGGTTGTGGGTCTTGCTGGCGGTACTGATAAAAAATACGCTGGTAGTCCTTACCCAGGTAAAGAAACCGGATGTGCAAAAGGTGATCTGCACAAACCAATCGTTGGCGGTGTTTTAAACGCAGAAACACTGTGGTCATGTACGACCTGCCGAGCTTGTGTAGAAGAGTGTCCGATGATGATCGAGCACGTAGATGCGATTGTCGATATGCGCCGCTTCTTAACGCTTGAAAAAGGTGAAACACCTAATAAAGGTGCGGAAGTACTGGAAAATATCATTTTCACAGACAACCCGAATGGCCACAATCCTAACAAACGTTCTAACTGGGCTGCAGACCAAGATCTCAAGCTTATGTCAGAAGTGAAACGTGCTGATGTTCTGTTTTGGGTATCTGATGGTGCATTTGATATGCGTAGCCAACGCATTCTTAAGTCACTAGTGAAGATTCTTAAAGCGGCCAAGATCGACGTTGCCTTCTTGGGAGATGAAGAACTGGACTGCGGTGATGTTGCACGTCGACTAGGTGATGATGTCACTTACCAACGCCTTGCAAAACGTAACATTCAAACGTTGATGAAGTACGACTTTGATTGCATCGTCACAACCGATCCGCACGCATTCCATTGTTTGAAGAACGAATACCCGGACTTCTACCCAGAGAACGAAAAACCTACTTACCAGGTTTGGCACCATACCACTTTTATCAATCAGTTGGTTGAAAAGGGACTAATTGGTCTGAAGCCATTGTCAGTCGGCAAAGTAACGTATCACGATCCTTGTTACCTTGGCCGTTACAACGGTGAATATGAAGCACCGCGTTCCATCCTAAAACACTTAGGTGTTGAAATTGCTGAAATGGAGCGTTCAGGTTTCCGTTCACGTTGCTGTGGCGGTGGTGGAGCTGCACCAATTACCGATATCCCTGGCGAGCGCCGAATTGCAGACATGCGAATGGATGATATCCGTGAAACTGGTGCTGATTTAGTTGCGGTAGGTTGTCAGCAATGTACAGCGATGCTTGAGGGTGTTGTTGAACCAAGACCAGATGTGAAAGACATTGCAGAGCTAGTGGCTGACATGCTGGTTGAGATTAACGATGACAAGGTGGACGTATGGACACCAGAGTCTGAAACCGTCGGTGTGTAGGAGAAGATCATGGGAGAATTTATTTTACGCCGTGACCCTCGTGTCGAGTGGATTAGACGCAATCGGCTACACCCACTGCACGATAGCTTGACGGTACAGCCGGTCGAAGAAATTGGACCAAGCGGCTTAACTAGACGTTATCCACATCGTGTAGGCTTTATTGGACCAAACGGTATTAAGCGTATAGACCGCCTAAACAATAATGCTGCAACTGTGATGACGGGTGCTCGTAAAAATAGCCAAGCAACAATTGAACTACCATTACATAAAGTTGAATCGCCTGACTTTTACATTGTGGTTGTTCCGGATATGCCTGGCGGTCGTTTGAGCAGCCATGATAAAGATGTTCTAGGACAAGCACATCAGCTGGTTAAACAGTCTGATGGAGAAGGCGCGGTGATGGCTGTTGTCTTCGGAACACATAAAGAAGAGCAGTTTGATCTTGCTGGTGTAGACCGTTTACTCGCTATCCCAGATGAAGTGTTTGATTACTATAGTCCGGAGCAACGTGTTGAGGTTCTTGCGAGCATCGAATCGCAATATACACCGAAGCACTGGCTATTCCCGGACAGTATCCAAGGTGGCTTTGAGCTTGGTGCTCGTCTGTGTGCAGTTATTAACGAACGTCCTGCAACTCAAGCGTGGCAAGTCGACAGCGAACAAGCTGTATGCCGGGCATCAGGCGGTCGACATGACATCAAGCGTGTGACTCCGCGAGTGCTGCTAATGGCTCAAGAGTGTGCACTTCCGATTGATGAAACTCGACATGAAGCGTTGCCAGTGGCCTTTGAAGGTGAATTCAATATTGAGTCTCGAATTGAAGATCTTGGCTCTGTGGCGGTTGATCCTCAGGCAATACCACTCACCGAGGCAGAGTTCATTCTGTCTGCAGGCAACGGTATCCATGACTGGGATAAATTCCATGAAGCGGCCAATATACTGGGTGCAACTGAGGGTGCGAGCCGCGTAGCGGTTGATGACGGCTTCATGCCTCGACACCGTCAGGTTGGTGCGACAGGTAGCTGGGTTACCGCTCGAGTCTATGTAGCCGTTGGCATCTCGGGAGCGGTTCAGCATCTGCAAGGTATTGGCGCGTGTGAAAAAGTCATTGCAGTGAATACGGATGCGGGTTGTGACATGGTTAAACGTGCTGATTTGAGCGTGATTGCTGATAGCAACGAGTTTTTAAGAGAGTTGATTTCTCTTATTCAACACAATCAATCAAAGGAGCTAAAGGATGCCGCATAATCAAATCGACACACTACGTGTCAGTACTTTAGTTTCCATTGGTGCGCATCCTGATACCGGGCGTGCGCGCCGCTCAGCTACCGATGCTCGCGCAGTTGAATTGGCAATGAATTTGGATGATTGTGAAATCGAGGTTCTTCACGCCGGCAATCCGGAAGATCCTGCGCTAGGTTACTACAGCGGGATGGGGCTCTCTCAAATTCGCGTTCTGGCACAGGACGATCAAGACGATGCCATTAACACCTTGTCATCTTATTTTCGTCATAACATGCCAGACATCGTTCTGACGGGTATGCGCGCGGAAAATGGAGAATCTTCTGGCACGCTACCATTCTTTTTAGCTCAGGCGTTGGATTGCCCAATTGTTATGGGTATTGCTGAAATCTTGTCTGTAGAAAATGGGACCGCACGCGTATTGCAAGCCTTACCTAGAGGCCAACGCAGAGCGCTTAACGTTTCTCTTCCATTTGTTGCAAGCGTGGATTTTGCTGCACAAGAGCCGCGACAAAGTGCATTTGGCTGCGCTCGTCGGTGTGACATTGTCACGGAAGAGGTTGCAGGTAAACAACTGGATAAAGAACGACTCACTTGGGAAACCAGTATCGCGAAGCCGAAAGCTAAGCGTTTGAAAGTCGTCAAAGCAAAAAGTGCGGCCGACCGTTTTAAAGCGGCGACAGCAAAAGCAGAATCATCTGGCGGTAAAGTCCTTAAAGACCAGCCTGTCAGTGAAATGGCTCAGGCAGTGTTTGATTTGCTGCTTGAAGAAGGGGTTGTAAGTAAATAATTAGAAATTTCATTTGTTAGGGATTCAACTTATCGAACTAAATTGAGTTCGTCAGGCGAATATATTCACGTTTATGGGGCCGATCTTTAAAGGAAAATGGTCGGGTCCAGACGTGCATAACCCATGACTAAGAACGACTCAGAGAACGGAATTACTGAAGAGGGTTCAACATATGTTAATCATTAAAGAGGGATCGCATGAAAAGCATAGTAAGTAGTCGAAGAAAATATAAATCTGTTCATAGCGTTAAATATGAAACGGATTATTGTGCAGGGCAGGACAATGTCAAAATCTTTGGCATGGATATCCATAACCCCGTATTTGGTATCAGTGCTAGTTTAATTTTATTGTTCATCATATTAACCTTGCTGTTTCCTACAGCCTCCAAAGAAGCGCTAACATTTGCGCGAAGCTGGTCAATTAATAATTTTGATTGGTTCTTTATGGTAGGGTGTAACTTGTTTGTTGGCTTTTGCCTATTGTTATTAATTACGCCACTTGGCAGAATTCGCTTAGGTGGGGTAAACGCAACGCCGGACTTCTCAACAATATCCTGGTTTAGCATGCTGTTCGCAGCAGGTATGGGGATTGGTTTGATGTTCTGGAGTGTTGCGGAGCCTGTCGCTTATTACACTGACTGGTACGGAACACCACTAAACGTGGCACCAAATACCGAAGAAGCCAGAAGAATGGCGTTAAGTGCTACCGCTTACCACTGGGGTCTCCATCCTTGGGCTATTTATGCAGTAGTTGGTTTAGCGCTGGCATTCTTTGCTCATAATAAAGGCTTACCACTTACGATTCGTTCTGCATTCTTCCCTATTTTAGGTGAGCGTTGCTGGGGACCTATTGGTAACTTCATCGATATTCTTGCTGTTCTAGCAACAATTTTTGGCTTAGCAACATCATTAGGCTTTGGTGCACAACAAGCTGCTTCCGGCCTCAGCCATCTGTTTGGTGTCTCAAGTGGTATCTCAACTCAAATCGCATTCGTTGTTGTTGTAACTGGTATTGCAGTGATCTCTGTAGCACGAGGACTGGATGGCGGTGTGAAGATTTTGAGTAACATCAACATGCTAATTGCAGCAGGTTTAATAGCTCTTCTTGTCGTCATTGGTCCAACGCTATCTATTTTAAGCACTTTTGGTGATATCACTCTTGGTTACATCGATAACTTTGTTCCACTTTCTAACTGGATTGGGCGAGAAGACACCGATTGGTTCCATGGCTGGACAGTATTTTACTGGGCTTGGTGGGTATCATGGTCACCATTCGTAGGTATGTTTATCGCACGTGTTTCAAAAGGACGCACCGTTCGTGAATTCGTTACTGCGGTCTTACTCATTCCAACCTTGGTCACGATGGTGTGGTTAAGTGTGATGGGCGGAACCGCTTTGGAACAAGCTACTTCTGGAATTGGTGAACTAGCGAATGGTATCAGCGATGTTTCATTGGCTATGTTCCAGATGTTTGAAAATTTACAATTCTCTACACTTTTATCAGTAGTTGGCATTTTACTTGTGCTAGTCTTCTTCGTAACGTCTTCAGATTCGGGTTCACTCGTTATTGATAGCATTACGGCAGGCGGTAAAGAAGATGTGCCAGTTGGTCAACGCGTGTTTTGGGCGATAGTCGAAGGCCTGATTGCTATCGCGCTGTTGCTTGGCGGTGGTTCCGAAGCTCTGACTGCATTGCAAGCAGGTGCGATTACCACTGGTCTGCCTTTCACATTCGTATTGGTACTGATGTGTTGGAGTTTGTACAAAGGGTTGCTTTCAGAAAGCCATCTTTATCGTAAAGCTTAATTGCGATGCAGCTAACATTTTTGGCTGTGTGAAATAGGCTGTGTGAAATAGAAAGAGATCACAGCCAATTTTTATTGAATTGTTTATTGTAGATTTACCGGGGGGAAAGGACGCCCCCTTATTTGGTAGGAGTATGTAGTTATGATGCACGTAGATCTTGTAGATATGGATGACTTTATTACTGATCTCAGCGAGCTCGGCATAGAGTGTCCAAATTCTGATGTTGATAGCGTAAAAAGCAGCATTGATGATTGGTTACAATCGGTTGATAGTACTCAGCGCGATCAGTTCTCTAAGCTATTGTTCTGTGTTGAACAAAAAGGAATTTTGTTACCAGATATTGAAAGTGTTGTTCTCTGGGGAATTCAACAGCTGCCTCGTTGAAGACGCTTGATGGCGTTCACTCAGCTTACTTGATACTTGCTCAAAATATTTGAGTCAATGAGATGGTAATATATTGAAAGTAAATCGAAAGCTTTCTTAGACACACACCGATAATAGGTGTGTGTCTTTTTATTTGGCGTAATTCAATTTGCGCCAGTTGCTTAAAGTAGAACAATAAGCAACATCTGTCGTTAGTCGTGAATTTTTACACTCAGACAGCCACGGACAAAGTCAGGGTTAAAGTGCTTGACTGCTTCACCAACGTAGCCTAAATCCAGGCTATTTATTTTCTCCATCTCTTCATCAGAAAGAGTGAAACCCCAAATGTCGAAGTTTTCTTCAATGCGTGCTTGTTTGACGGATTTTGGAATCACCGTTACGCCACGTTGTAAGTTCCAGCGTAAAATCACTTGAGCGACGGTTTTACCGTGTTCTTCTGCAATGCCTTTTAGCATTTCGTCTTCAAAAGGTTTGTGACGACCACCGCCTAGTGGTGCCCACGCTTCTGGCTGAACGCCGTAGTACTTCATTGTTTCCAGTGCAGCTGACTGAGCATGATAGGGGTGCAACTCAATCTGGTTCACCATCGGCTTAATTTTCACCGTTTCACAGAAGTTAGCCAATACGTGGGCATAGAAGTTAGATACACCAATCGCTTTTAGTTTGCCTTCTTCGTATGCATCTTCCATTGCACGCCAAGCACTAAAATAGTCTCTCATTGCCTGATGTAGTAGATATAAATCGAAATACTCTAAACCAGATTTTTTAAGTGATGCCTCGATACCCGCTTTAGCCGTATCGTAGTTGGCCATGTCCTGGACCCACAATTTTGACGTGATGAATAGATCTTCGCGCGTACAAATCCCTTCTTCAATGGCTTCGCGTACGGCGTCACCTACGGCATCTTCGTTACCATAGACTGCTGCAGTATCAATAAGGCGATAGCCCGCACGGATAGCACTGAGTACTGACTGTTTGCATTCTTCTTTGTCGGTTACCTGGAAAACACCAAAGCCTGCCATCGGCATCTCTAAGTTGTTACTTAATGTTGTATATTCCATTGTAGAATATCTCCATTGCGCTGATTGGACGTAAGGCATTGAACTCTATAGGTGCTTAGTCCTTTAAAATCAATAGTGCTCATGCGGTTTCCGTTGTCACGGGATTGATAGATTATGGCATGCAATCGCCGACATTGAGTTGTTCGATCTTCGCTATTGTTTGCCTAAAACTTCATTTTTATTGTGTGGTTAGGATATGAGGGGCGGGTGGCAATGAATTGGAATAGACGCGATATGCGCGTAAATCTGAAGTAATTAACTACGGCTTCGCGAAATCGATGTTTCTGTGAACGTCATGGCTGCAGCATAAAAAAGCCTCATCGAAAGATGAGGCTTTGAGTAGGAGCAAAACTAATTACAACTTCTCTTTAACTCGGTCTGCGTACCAGTTGATAAAGTCGATTACACCAAACTCGTAGGTTTGAGAGTAAGGACCTGGTTGGTAGCTTAGTGAGTTGATACCACGTTGGTTTTCTTCACCAAGACGACGATCTTGTTCGTTGGTCGCGTCCCAGACACGGCGTAGGGTTTCAGGATCATAATCCACACCTTCAATCGCGTCTTTGTGTACGAACCACTTCGTCGTTACCATAGACTCTTGCGCAGAGATAGGCAGCACGCGGAATACAATAAAGTGATCACTTTGCATGTGGTTCCAGGAGTTTGGTAAGTGCAGGATACGCAGTGATCCCAACTTATCATTTTTGATGCGACCTAACAGTTTCTTCGAACCCGGCGCACCATCAATCGTCATTACCGACGTTCCTTCTTTCAAAGGCATACGGACAAGACGGTTTCTGCTGCCGAAGTTTTTATGTTCGTGAGGAATCGATTCTGCATCCCACTCCGCAGCCATACGCTCGTAGTAATCTAAGAACTCTTTTGGAGCACGTGGATCGTTCGTGTCATCCCACTCCAGAAGCGTGTTCAGTAGTTCTGGGTGGCTACCGGAACAGTGATAACATTCGCGGTTGTTTTCGATAACGAGTTTCCAGTTTGCTTTTTCATACATGTTCGACTCGACCGCGAGCTTAGTATTCTCGACATCGTACGGTTCCATGTATTCTTCAAGTGTCGCCAGGAACTCATCAAAATCTGATTCTGGTGCTTGTTCGCCAAGACAAATGAAAATAAAGCCGCCAGCCGTTTTACAATGAACTTGGTTGAGTTTGTGCTTTTGCATGTCAAACTCATCGCCCATTTCTGTGCCAGCGTATAATAAATTCCCCTTAGTATCGTATGTCCACTGGTGATAAGGACAGACTAAATTGGCTACTTTTCCTCTGTGCTCAGTACAAATACGAGAGCCGCGGTGGCGACAGGTGTTGTGGAAAGCGTTTACCTGCCCATCTGCGGCACGTACGATAAGTACTGGGTTTTGCGCGATTTCAACGGTAAAGTAGTCACCTTTTGACGGTATTTCACTCGTCATGCCAACAAATAACCATTCCTTCTGAAAGATCTCTTCTACATCAATTTTGAATAGTAGCGGATCATTGTATAGCGGACGTGGTAGTGAATAATCAGAACGACGCTCATTGAGCATTTTTTTCATTTCTTCTCGAGCAACTTCCACGCTCGAGTAGCTAATGTTGAGAATATCGTTTTGTGTCATTGTCTATCTTCTTCTAGAAAATGTGGACGATACGCCCTGCTAGGGCTTCCATGCGTTTTGGGCCAACAGCCTTACTAGTTTTTGGCTAACAGCCTTACTAATAGTGTGTAAATGTTTGGCTCGCTGATATCCTGCCATTATTGGCAGGTTTGTAAGTGGTCTAAATACGACATCAAGCTACTCTATTTAAGACATGTAATAAACTAATTTCCCTTATGTGACCGTTTTGGATAACTCCATGTCGTTAATGGATAACTCGCAGAAGTCAGTTCACTCACAATAAGCTCAACCCATGGAGGGAACCCAATAATTACACCGTTGCGGAGAAGCCGGATATGAATACCCCAATTAACTCTCTAGCCACAAGTGGCTCATTTATTCCAGTTGAAACTCAAATTTGGGATAACGGTCGTCACGCAGTTCGTTGCGTAAAAACCATCCAGGAAACCTGGGATACCAAAACGTTTTGTTTTATGGCGGAACAGCCAACCATGTTTTTCTTTAAGCCGGGTCAATTCGTGACACTTGAGCTTGAAATTGATGGCGAGCAAGTATTCCGTTCTTACACTATTTCGAGCTCACCTTCCGTACCTTACAGCTTTTCTATTACAGTAAAGCGTGTTCCAGGTGGTTTTGTTTCTAACTGGATTCACGACAATCTGGAAGAAGGTTCTGAGCTGGCTGTCCATGGACCTGTTGGGGCATTTAACAGTATCGACTTCCCTTCTGAAAAAGTACTTCTTTTATCTGGCGGGGTAGGTGTGACGCCGCTTATGTCAATGGCGCGCTGGGTTTACGATACCAATAGCGACGTTGATGTTGCTTTCGTTCACAGTGCTCGTACGCCACGCGACATTATCTTCCACCGTGAACTTGAATTCATGTCATCCCGTATCTCTAACTTCCATTTGCACTTAATTTGTGAGCGTTTGGAATCAGGACAGAACTGGTCTGGATACCGAGGTTATTTGGATGACGTCAAGCTGTTGATGATCACCCCAGATTTGCATGAGCGTGAAATTTTCTGTTGCGGCCCAACTCCATACATGCGCGCAGTAAAATCCATGCTGACCAAACTCGGCTTTAACATGGAACATTACCATGAGGAAGCATTTGGTGAGGCGCCTGCAGGCGTAGAAGAGCAAGCGGTTCATGACGCTGAAGTTGCAGCGGAAGAAGCGGAAGCATTGACTGAAAGTGATCTAATCGAAGTCGTGTTTACTGAAAGTGACAAGCAAGTTCATGTGGCACCGGGAGAAACGGTACATGCTGCAGCGGCTAAGGCAGGACTTACGATACCTAGAGCTTGTGGTATGGGTATCTGTGGTACTTGTAAGGTTAAGAAAGTCAGCGGTGATGTGGAAATGAGCCACAATGGCGGTATTACCGATGAGGATGTCGCAGAGGGATACATTCTTTCATGCTGTAGTGTTCCGAATGGAAATGTCGTTATTGAATGTTAACTAATCCATCTTCAATAAGAGCCGCGGCTTCAGTGCTTAATTCAAATGATGAGTGTCGCCAAAAGGATTTTGGCAAATTTAAGCACTCACATATTTGAAATAAGAACTGAAGCTTGTGCCTCAAATAATATTGCAAATTGATACATTGACAATATTCAAATCGTAATATTCACAAGGAGGTGTATATATCGAGACTTATTGATTTTTATCGGGATTTTGGCAGAGCGTAAGCTCTGCTTTTTTTATTTAAGAATAAATTTAAAGATGTCGCAAATCCGCAGATTTTGTCGTATTTACGCAAGCGCAATATTACGAATTAATTACTATGGAATTGTCGATTGGGTTTCCATTGTAACGATTTTGAATTCAACGTCGTACAGCAAACCTGATGCCTAAACAGGGAAGCGAGATTTCAGTATCAAGGAGAAGATATGTTTAACATTACTCAAAACATCGAAGCGTACGACATCGAATTATGGTCGGCGATTGTTAAAGAAGAACAGAGACAAGAAGACCACATTGAGCTGATTGCTTCTGAGAACTACACCAGCCCACGAGTGATGCAAGCTCAAGGTAGTAAGCTAACAAATAAATACGCTGAGGGTTACCCGGCAAAAAGATACTACGGTGGCTGTAAATATGTTGACGAAGTTGAAGTTTTGGCGATTGAACGTGCAAAACAGCTGTTTGGTGCTGAATACGCAAACGTACAACCTCACTCGGGTTCACAAGCAAACGCTGCTGTTTACATGGCTTTGTGCGAACCGGGCGACACAGTTCTGGGTATGAGCCTGGCTCACGGCGGTCACTTGACTCACGGCTCTCACGTTAACTTTTCAGGCAAAATCTACAAAGCAGTTCAATATGGTCTAAACGCTAAAACAGGCGAAATCGACTATGAACAAGTTGAGCAACTTGCACTAGAACACAAACCTAAAATGATCGTCGCTGGTTTCTCTGCTTACTCACGCGTAGTTGATTGGCAACGTTTCCGCGATATCGCAGACAAAGTTGGCGCTTATCTTTTCGTTGACATGGCTCACGTAGCAGGATTAGTTGCTGCAGGCATCTATCCAAACCCTGTTCCTTTTGCAGACGTTGTAGCAACGACAACACACAAAACCTTACGTGGTCCACGTGGCGGTCTGATTGTATCTCGCGATGCTGAACTAGAGAAAAAGATCAACGCAGCAGTATTCCCTGGCGGTCAAGGTGGTCCTCTGATGCACGTGATTGCTGCAAAAGCAGTAGCGTTTAAAGAGGCGTTAGAGCCAGAATTTGCAGAATACCAGAAGCAAGTAGTTACTAACGCGCAAGTGATGGCGAAAGTCTTTATCGAACGTGGATTCGATGTTGTATCAGGCGGTACAGACAACCATCTATTCCTATTGAGCTTAATCCGTCAGAAATTGACTGGTAAAGCTGCAGACGCTGCGCTTGGCCTTGCTGGAATCACAGTAAACAAAAACGCGGTACCGGACGACCCTGAATCACCTTTCGTAACCTCTGGTCTACGTATCGGTACTCCGGTAATCACAACCCGTGGCTTCAAAGAAACTGAGTGTGAAATGCTAGCGGGTTGGATTGCCGATATTCTTGATGTACTTGACGATCCTCAAGCTTTGGCAAGTACGATTGAATTAGTAGGCGGCAAGGTTAAATCACTATGTCGTGATTTCCCTGCATACCAATAGATATCAGAAAGATATTTGATTTTAGCTGAAATGAAGGAACAGACAAATGCAGCATTATTCTGGTTTTGGTCTACTTAAACACTCTCTTTCTCATCACGAAAACTGGCAAAGTGTTTGGCGTAACCCTACTCCTAAAAAGAAATACGATGTAATCATCGTTGGTGGCGGTGGCCATGGCCTGGCGACGGCTTATTACCTGGCAAAAGAACATGGCATCACTAATGTCGCGGTTATAGAAAAAGGCTATTTGGGTGGTGGTAACACGGCACGTAACACAACGATCGTCCGTTCGAACTACCTTTGGGATGAAGCTGCATTTTTGTATGAACACTCATTGAAGTTATGGGATGGCTTGTCACAAGACCTGAACTACAACGTGATGTTCTCTCGTCGTGGCTGTCTCAACCTGGGACATACGCTTCAAGATATGCGTGACATCGAGCGCCGTGTTGCAGCAAACCGTCTTAACGGCATCCAGGGTGAAGTCCTTGATACGCAACAAGTAAAAGAAATCGTACCGCACATGGATTGTTCTGAAAATGCTCGCTACCCGATTCTTGGTGCGTCTTGGCAGGCAAATGCGGGTGTGGCACGGCACGATGCAGTGGCCTGGGGCTTTGCTCGCGGTGCTGACAGCATGGGTGTTGATCTGATTCAACAAACTGAAGTGGTCGACATGATCATCGAAGATGGCGCGATTGTTGGTGTTAAGACTAACCGTTACGGCGACATCATGGCTGATAAAGTGGGTTGTGTAGTAGCAGGTAACTCTGGCGTACTAGCGAAAATGGCTGGTTTTGATATGCCGCTTGAGTCTCACCCTCTGCAAGCTTTGGTATCAGAACCAATCAAGCCGATTTTAGATACAGTAGTTATGTCGAACCACGTACATGGTTACGTAAGTCAATCAGATAAAGGTGACTTGGTAATCGGTGCGGGTATCGATGGCTACAACGGTTATGGACAACGTGGTTCTTACGCTACGATCGAGCACACGGTGCAGGCGATTGTAGAAATGTTCCCAATCTTCTCCCGAGTACGAATGAACCGTCAATGGGGTGGTATCGTTGATACAACTGCGGATGCATGTCCGATTATGACTAAGACACCGGTTGAAAACTTGTTCTTCAACTGTGGCTGGGGTACGGGTGGCTTTAAAGCAACTCCGGGGTCAGGCAATGTCTTTGCAGCAAGTCTGGCTAAAGGTGAAATGCACGAACTGGCTGCACCATTTTCTATGTTCCGCTTTAACTCTGGTGCATTGATCGACGAACACGGTGCTGCGGGCGTAGCGCACTAACAGGAGAAGAATTATGTTTTTGATTTATTGCCCTCACTGCTGTGAGTATCGTGAAGAAGAAGAATTTCACCCAAAAGGTCAGGCGCACATTTCCCGTCCTCTAGACCCGGACAATTGTACTGACGAAGAGTGGGGCGAGTACCTATTCTTCCGTAAGAACCCAAGAGGCCTTCACCACGAAATGTGGGTACACGCAGCGGGTTGTCGCAAGTTTTTTAATATGACACGCGATACACAGACTTATGAAATCAAAGAAGTCTACAAGATTGGAGAGCAACCTTCACTGGCTGCAGAGTAAGGAGTGTTAAGGATGACACAAGTAAACCGAATTTCATCTCAAAGCCGAGTTGACCAATCGAAGTCAATTAGCTTTGAATTCAATGGCAAGTCATACAAAGGCCATGTGGGTGACACACTAGCTTCAGCTCTTCTGGCAAATGGCGTAGACGTTGTTGGTCGTAGTTTTAAATACAGCCGTCCTCGCGGCATTATTGCGGCTGGTGCAGAAGAGCCAAACGCAATCTTCCAACTTGGTGCGACAGAAGCAACACAAGTTCCTAACATCCGTGCGACTCAGCAAGAGCTGTATGATGGCTTAGTGTGCCAATCTACAAACGGCTGGCCGAATGTTGATAAAGACGTAATGGGTCTTGTTGGTAAAGTCGGTGGTGGCATGATGCCTCCTGGTTTCTACTACAAAACCTTCATGTACCCTAAATCAATGTGGGAAACGTACGAAAAATTCATTCGTCGAGCAGCAGGCTTGGGTCGCTCTCCACTAGAAAACGATCCTGATCGCTACGAAAACATCAATCAACATTGCGAAGTACTTGTTGTCGGTGCTGGCCCAGCTGGTTTGATGGCGGCACTAACTGCAGCGCGCAGTGGTGCTCGAGTTATCCTGGCGGACGAACAAAGTGAAATGGGTGGTGATCTACTTACCTCAAACACTAAGATTGATGGTCGTGACGGTGCTGAGTGGGTAGCAGAGATTGTTAAAGAACTGAAAACTTACCCTGAAGTGATGCTACTTCCACGCTCAACAGTGAACGGTTACCACGATCACAACTTCTTAACTATCCATGAGCGTTGTACAGACCACTTGATGGATCTTGCTCCGAAGCACACTGCACGTCAGCGTATGCATCGTGTTCGTGCTAAGTGGGTTGTTCTTGCGACTGGTTCTCACGAGCGTCCGCTTGTATTTGGTAACAACGATCTACCAGGCAGCATGTTATGTAGCGCAGTATCAACTTACATCAATCGTTACTCAGTGGTACCAGGTGAAAACCTAGTAGTTATGACAACGAACGACAGTGGTTACCAGACTGCCCTGGATTGGCACGGTGCGGGTCGCAAAGTCAGCGCGGTAGTAGACACTCGCGCAAATGCAGACAGTGCGATCATCAAGAAAGTCGTGAGTGCTGGTATTCGCATCATCAAAGGTTCAGCTGTTATTGAAGCGATGGGTAGCAAACGTGTTACTGGTGTTCGTATCAACCGCCTTGACGCAAATGGCGATGCTGTACAGAAATCAAGTGAAACACTGCAGGTTGATACCATTGCAACTTCTGGTGGTTTCAGCCCAGCAGTACACCTTTCTTGTCATACCGGCAGCCGTCCAGTGTGGAACGAAGAAGTCATCGGTTTTGTACCTGGTGAAACTAAGCAAAAACAGCTGACAGCTGGTGCGATTAACGGCAACTTTACGACGAAAGGCGCGCTGCAGGAAGGTATCGAAGCGGGTAACAAAGCGATCCAAGAGCTTGGCCTGAGTGCAGTGGATGTGGTTCTACCTAAAACGGATGAAGAGCAAACTGCGAAGCCAATGGCACTGTTCCACATCCCTCATCCGAAGAAGACTTCAAAAGCGCCTAAGCAGTTTGTTGACTTCCAGAATGACGTAACAGCGGCTGGTATCGAGCTGGCTTGTCGTGAAGGCTTTGAGTCTATCGAACATGTTAAACGTTATACTGCAATGGGCTTTGGTACTGACCAAGGTAAACTGGGTAACATCAACGGCATGGCAATCGCTGCCAAGACATTGAAAAAGTCTATCCCAGAAACGGGTACGACGATTTTCCGTCCAAACTACACGCCGGTTACTTTCGGTGCGATTGCCGGACGTCACTGTAAAGAGCTGTTTGATCCTAAGCGTTACACTGCTATGCATCAATGGCACTTAGAAAACGGTGCGTTGTTCGAAGATGTTGGCCAATGGAAACGTCCTTGGTACTTCCCGAAAGCAGCAGAAACGATGCAACAAGCATTAGATCGTGAATGTCTGGCAGTACGTAACTCTGTAGGTATTCTTGATGCATCAACACTTGGCAAGATCGATATCCAAGGTAAAGACGCGCGTGAATTCCTAGGCCGTATTTACAGTAATGCCTGGGCGAAATTGCCAGTTGGTAAGTGTCGCTATGGTTTGATGTGTGGTGAAGACGGTATGGTGTTTGACGATGGTGTTACGTCATGTCTTGGCGAAAACCACTTCTTAATGACCACCACGACTGGCGGTGCGGCACGCGTACTTGAGTGGCTTGAGCTATACCATCAAACAGAATGGCCGGAACTGGAAGTTTACTTTACTTCGGTTACCGATCACTGGGCGACAGCGACAATTTCTGGTCCAAACAGCCGCAAGCTGCTTCAAGAACTGACAGATTGCGATCTGAGCAAAGACAACTTTGCCTTCATGGACTGGAAACAAGCAACGGTTGCTGGTGTACCAGCTCGTATCTTCCGTATCTCTTTCACTGGCGAACTGTCATTCGAGATCAACGTTCAGGCTAACTACGGCCTACACGTTTGGAAGAAACTGATGGAACACGGTAAGAAATACGACATCACGCCTTACGGTACTGAAACGATGCATATTTTACGTGCAGAGAAAGGTTTCATCATCGCAGGTCAAGACACAGACGGAAGTGTACACCCTTACGATTTAGGCATGGGATGGTGTGTAGCGAATAGCAAACCATTCAGCTATATCGGTAAACGAGGCATGGCGCGTGAAGACTGTGTGAAAGAGAACCGTAAACAATTGGTTGGCTTGAAAACAATCGACCCTAACGTGGTTCTTCCTGAAGGCTCACAAGGTGTGCTAGATCCAAATGCGCCGATTCCTGTTCCAATGGTTGGGCATATTACTTCTAGTTACTGGAGTGCGAACCTGAATCGCAGTATTGCGATGGGCTTTGTTAAAGGTGGTTTAGACCGCATGGGAGAAAAGGTCTACTACCCACAAGCTGATGGTCGCGTGATTGAAGCTGAAATCTGTAGCACTGTATTTTTGGATCCAAAGGGAGAGCGCCAAAATGTCTGATACAACATTGATTGAACAAGAAAACAAACAACCATTGTTTGACTTAATGAACCAGGTTCCTGGTGGAGAAATTTTCGGTGAATCTCCTTTGCATCACGCAGAGTTCGACAAATTGGCCAGTATGCCGCCTGATCGTCAGGGTGTGGTTCTGAAAGAAGTTAAGTTGATGGGACATCTTACTTTTCGATGCAACCCAGAGAACGAAGCGCTGATCAAATCAGTGTCTTCAATCCTTGGCTTCGCACTGCCACTTGAGCCGCTGACATCAGCGTCAAAAGGTGAATACGCAGCTCGTTGGATCTCACCTGATGAGTGGTTGATTACAGTTCCTGGGCTAGCGGCATTTGACGTTGAAACCGCGTTCCGCGAGCAGGTAAAAGGACATTACTCACTGGTTAACGGCAGTGGCGGTTCCACCATTTTGGAAATCTCTGGAGAACATGCGGTGGATGTACTGAAAAAGTCGACACCGATAGATCTTCACCGTGAAGAATTCCCGGTAGGGAAAGTGGTTTCTAGCGTATTTGCGAAAAGTGGTGCCATCATTCGTCGTCTGGATGAAGACAAGTTTGAGTTGGTCGTTCGCCGTAGTTTTTCTGACTACCTATGGCTGTGGCTTCAAGATGCCAGTTTAGAGTTTGGTCTGACCATCGCTAAATAAAGCTAACTAAGTTGTCATTAAGCCGGTACTGGACGTGCCGGCTATACCATAAGTAGAGGGAACTATGGAAAATTCAACGCAAACCTGGATTCTTACCGCGCATTGTCCTAGCGTAAGCGGCACTGTTGATGTCGTGACACGTTATCTGGCAAGTGTTGGCCATTACATCAATGAAATTCAGTCATTTGATGACCGAGCGACGGGACAGTTCTTTATTCGTATTGAATTTATCCCTGCACAACCAGACTTTGATCCACAACAGTTTGACGCAGAGTTTGCGGCACGAGCGGCAGATTTCTCGATGGAGTGGAATCTGACGGCATCCGGTCAGCGCATGCGCATGGCTATCCTGGTTTCCAAATATGATCACTGCCTGAACGATTTGCTTTATCGCTACCGTACTGGTCAGTTGAACGTTGAGGTGCCGGTCATTATCTCTAACCATCCAGATTTGGAAGAGTTGGCCAAGTGGCACGGTATTCCTTACCACCATCTGCCTATCACTCCAGAGACTAAGCCAGATCAGGAAGCGGAAATTGTTCGCTTGTTAGACGAGTACGACATCGAATTAGTTGTATTAGCGCGCTACATGCAGATTCTCTCTCCTTGGCTATGCGAACGTTTAAGTGGACGTGCGATCAATATTCACCACTCATTATTGCCAGGCTTCAAAGGCGCCCGTCCTTACCATCAGGCTTGGGAAAAAGGCGTGAAGATGGTTGGTGCAACGGCTCACTACGTAAACAACGATTTGGACGAAGGTCCGATCATCTCTCAAGGCCTTCAGGAAGTAGGGCATGCTCACTACCCAGAAGATTTGATTGCTAAAGGTCAGGATGTTGAACGAATCACATTGTTTAATGCCGTCAAGCATCATGTTGAGAGACGGGTATTTTTATCCGGTGCTCGTACGATTATTCTTAGTCATTGATAGGAGTGATAAGGATGTCTATCAGTGTTTTTGATTTGTTTAAAATAGGTGTCGGCCCATCGAGTTCTCATACCGTGGGGCCAATGGTTGCTGCGAAACGCTTCTCTGACGAGTTAGATGAACTCAATGTTTTGCAAGATACTCATCGAGTCGTCGTCAAGTTAATGGGCTCGTTGAGTGCGACGGGTATTGGTCACGGTACGGACTCTGCCATCGTCGTAGGCTTAATGGGTGAACTGCCGGATACCGTCGATACGGCGATGATCCCTGTCATCACTCAAGAGCTAAAGCAAGGTGGCGACCTGTGGCTAAAGCGTAAAAAGCTAGTGCCTTTTGACTGGTCAAATGACATGAAGTTTTTACGTGAAGTTCATCCTTATCATCCGAATACAATGGAAATCATTGCTATTGATAAATCGGGTAAAACGCTACATCGCAACATCTATTTCTCAGTAGGTGGAGGCTTTATCCTTGACCAGAAAGAAGTCGAGTCTGAGGTTTCTCCATCCGATGCGGTCGTGCTTCCTTATGATTTTCATAACGGAGAAGAGTTACTCCAGTTATGTAAAAAACATGAGTTAAGCATCAGCGAATTGATGCTGGAAAACGAGAAAGTCTGGCGTTCAGAACAGGAGATCCGCGAAGGCTTGCTGAAGATTTGGCATGCAATGAAAGCGTGTATATCGAATGGCCTCAATGCTGAGGGCGTATTGCCTGGTGGACTGAACGTAAAACGACGCGCGAAGAAATTATTCGACTCCCTAGTATATTGTTCAAACCCTAATGTTATCAGCTCCACACTAAGTGGTATGGATTGGGTCAACTTATATGCTCTAGCGGTTAACGAAGAAAATGCAGCGGGTGGCCGAATGGTTACTGCACCTACTAATGGTGCGGCGGGTATTATCCCAGCAGTATTAATGTATTTTAAAGAGTTCACACCGAATTGTTCTGACGAACAAGTGGTCGATTATCTTTTGACTGCAGCAGCGATAGGCATTTTATGTAAGAAAAATGCGTCAATCTCTGGAGCAGAAGTCGGCTGTCAGGGTGAGGTGGGCTCAGCGTGTGCAATGGCAGCAGCGGGTGTATGTGCTGTTCTTGGCGGAACTCCTTTACAAGTTGAAAATGCAGCAGAAATCGGCTTAGAGCACAACCTGGGACTAACCTGTGATCCGGTTGGGGGACTCGTTCAAGTACCTTGTATCGAACGTAATGCAATTGCGGCAATGAAGGCGATCAATGCTGCACAAATGGCGCTACGAGGTGATGGGGAACACTTCGTATCTCTGGATAAAGTCATTAAAACGATGCGTGATACTGGCCTGGATATGCAAGACAAATATAAAGAAACATCAACAGGTGGCTTAGCTGTTAATGTAATTGAGTGTTGATATTTTTTATCTCTCGTCCTTGATGTTGACACTTACCTACTAAGCCTTAGAAGACACAGAACCCGCTGTGTCTTCTTTTTTATGGGCTGGATAAAAACTATCCTGATCAGCTATTTACTAGCATTAGATGCTTGTTCGATTGCTCTTCATATTTTGGCGTAACTGGGTAGGGGTGTAGCCAAAGAAATCTTTAAAACAGTTACTAAAGTGGCTACTACTGACAAAGCCGCAGCTTAATCCAATCTGTATGATCGGTTCTTTGTACTTTTCCAGTTCTTTATGAGCAGCGAGCAGACGCAGCTTTAGATAATATCTTGACGGTGAGAGTTCTAAATGGGTTTGAAATAGTCGCTCTAATTGTCTTCGCGACATAGATAAAAATCGCGCGAGTTCATCCGGAGTCAGCGGCTCTTCAATGTTTGCTTCCATTAGCGCAATCGCATCTCGTAAAACCTCTGGGCGGGCTAACGCATCGACTTGAGATTTATTGGTTTGGCTGTGTAATATCGCCTGTCTCCCTTCTGACGCTTGATCACAGCTTAAGATCTCCCGGACTGCTCGTACTAGCTTTTTATCAAACTGTGCTTCAATAATACTCAGCATCATTTCCATTGCACTGTTTGGCCCCGCACAACTGGCGCTTCTTTCCGTGACCTCATAGGTATGTGTAGACAATTCCAGCGTAGGGAAAGTGGTATGAATAAATTGATGGCTGTTGGGATGTACCGCTGAAACAGCATGTTTTTCAATCGCATCAGCATAGGCCAGCGCTATCGTCCCATTCCAGATGCTTCCCAGGCTGACTTTTTGATTCTTGGCAGAAGTTAAGCATTCAATCAGAGGAAGCGAAGCTTGCGTGCTGCAACGGTAACCCCCACAAACAAATAACCAATCTAGAATGCCTCTGTTGTGCAGATTTAAGGATTCAACTGTAGCGTCTGTGGCAATATCAATACCTATATCGCTCAATACCTTACGCGAATCGATACCAAAAGTTTGTATTTGAAATAGCTCTGTTTCATGCACAAGATTGGCGGTAATCAGGGCATCCATGGCTGCTGTAAACGCCATAAGAGAAAAATGTGGCTGTAGAATAAAACCGATTCTGATTGGAGCAGGGCACGTGTTGTTCTTATTTGATTGCGAGGAGGTCGCCTGCATTTCGTTCTCTCTTAACTTTTTATTTGTACACAATATTCTTATATTTGGACAAAGTATTCTTATAGTTAGGCATAAGTATAGTCTGACAGCTAATCGCTTTGACAGAGATTATTAAAGTGTGAAAGAGAAAGATATGGCCTCGATAGGCTGATCAGTTAACTTACCAAAAGCGTAAATAGAAAAAGCGAGCTATGATGCTCGCTTTTTAGTTTCAGCCAGTCAGGAAAGACCGTTAGAAACACTCTTCCAGAATATTCAGAACTTCTTCGTTAGTCAGTTTCTTGTAACCATTACCGATGATGATGGTTGATTCTGCAATTTTAGGTAGCATCTCTTTAGTTGCACCAAGCTCTTCCAGAGAGGTTACGATGCCGCACTCTTTAGTAAATGCTTCCAGAGCATCAATGCCTTCCAATGCGATTTGTTCTTTTGTTTTACCTTCAGTAGATACACCCCATACTTCGGTAGCAAAACGAACAAATTTATCTAAACCAAACTTGTAGATCAGGCGGTAGTAAGGCAGAGACACTGCAGCCAGACCCATACCGTGAGCACAGTCGGTGTAAGCGCCAAGTTGGTGTTCAATCATATGTACTTGCCAGTCCTGAGTTTTAGACAACCCAGTAATTGTGTTTAACGCTAAGGTTGCGTTCCACATGATGTTACTACGCGCTTCGTAGTCTTCTGGTGTATTCAGAGCAACACGCAAGTTATCGATTGAAGACTTTAGCAAACTTTCAATGACGTAGTCTGTTGTATTCGCACCTTGGTCTGAGAAGTATTGCTCCATCAGGTGAGACATTGTGTCGAACACGCCACTTACCATCTGGTATTGAGAAACAGTAAACGTGTACTCAGGGTTTAAGATAGAAAACTTAGGGTATGCCGCTGGTGGGAAAACACGGCCAGCTTTGTACTTAGTTTCTTCATGAGTAATAACAGAGCCACCATTCATTTCAGAACCAGTACCAACCATGGTAAGGATCGAGGCTACTGGAACTACGTCATTTGCCAGATCCTGGAATTCTACCCAATATTTTTGGAACGGGTCTTGGCCTTCACACTTAGCAGATACAGAAATACCTTTAGCACAGTCAACAACCGAGCCACCACCAACAGCAAGAATAAGGTCTACGTTATGTTCGCGAACAAGCTGAACACCTTCCATCATTTTGTTGTAAGTAGGGTTAGGCATTACACCAGACAGCTCTACGACTTTTTTACCAGCAGCAGTTAGGCTCGCCATAACCTTGTCGTAAAGTCCATTGGATTTAATTGCGTTTCGACCGTAAACAAGTAAAACAGTGCTACCGTAATTTGGCAGTTCATCGTTAAGTTTGGTTAGTGAGTCTTTACCGAAGTGGATTGTTGTCGGGTTGTAGTATGAGAAATCTAATTGCATGATCACATCCTTCTAAGGTGTTTGAGCTTATGTGCCAAGGTAGGAGGCCTGAGGTTCATAAGCCGTATACTTCCGCTCACAAATTGAATCGCAAACGTGTTTAATATAGAGCTCATATTAGAAAGAGAAAGGGATATTGTGAATGTCGGATTGTCGCTGAGGTTTGCCTATTCTTCCAAGATTTTTCAAGGATAAATAAGATGCCTTTTGTTTGTAATAAGAATGTTAATTTAATTGTCTGATATTTATTTAAATGTTGAGGAGTCTTTTGAGTTATTTTTTGTATTGCTTAATCATAATTTAATTTGGTTTATTAAGTCTTAATTTTCGTATAGTTATAGGTTTGGTGAAGTTAGCTTAATGGTGAGGTTCTCCCGGCCTCTGTGAGTCCGGAGGAAAAGAAGCTTAAGCTGTGTTTGCTTCTTTCAGGGCTTTAATGTCTTTTGAAGGTGGCGCACCAAACAGACGGCTGTATTCGCGGCTAAATTGAGAAGGGCTTTCGTAGCCAACTTTAAATGTTGTCGCCATCGCATCCAAGTTTTCTGTCAGCATCAGGCGGCGAGCCTCACTTAATCGCAACTTCTTCTGAAACTGTAGCGGTGTCATTGAGGTCATGGAGCGGAAATGCGTGTAGAACGCTGATTTACTCATACCGCTGTATGCCGCAAGGTCGCCTACGCTTAAAGGCTTTACAAAGTTGTTCTTTAGCCAGTCAATGGCTTTCGCTATTTGGTGACTATGGCTGCCTGTCGTCACTATTTGGTTTAAACGCGCGCCTTGTTCGGTCATTAACAGTCGATAAAAAATCTCTCTCTTAATTACCGGTGCAAGGATCTTAATGTTATCCGGCTCATCTAGTAACGCCATAAGACGGATAAATGCATCTAGCAGTGAGTTTGAGAGCTCGCCTACAGCAATGCCTTTTTGCGCTTCTTTGCTGCTGTTAAAAGAACGTTCACTATCAACGATTAATTGGGAAATCTCTTGTAAATCCAGTTCCATTATCAGCCCTAAGTACGGTGCTTCTTCACTTGCTTCCATGATGTTGGCTGTAATCGGTAGGTTAACCGAAGAGATCAAGAAGTGGTTTGCATCATAGGTGTAGCTGTCTTCACCGAGCAAAACACGTTTTTTTCCCTGTGCAATCAGACAGATACTTGGGTTATGAGTGTAACTTGTTGGTGGTGTAGGGGTTGTCCATCGGCTCAATCTAAGCCCAGGAATATCGGTATCAAATTGTGTGGCATCGCCGGTCCACTTTTGGATTTTTTCAGCAAGGACTGATGCGGCCTCATTCATATTGTGTGAATCGTTCATAGTTACTCCACGGGCAACCCAAGGGTTGGACTACTTCTGGTTTTGGCTATTTAGTTATAACATCAATTTCTTTTATGTAAAGATTATTAGGCAATCCGCTTTTGATGGTTTTATCACCTTTTTTCTTGCAAAACTTAATGTCGGTAACAAGATTAACTGTGCTTAATAAGCAGATTAATCATTATGTATCAGTAAATTACTAGTACATAGTTACAAGTGGATTCTGAGTTGGATGTTTATTCTCTTTCCAGTCTTAATACGGATATTTGGATGATTAGGCAATTATTGACAACCATTAGGCTAACGGTGTTTGCCATTTAGGCGTAAATTTAATCATGTTGTCACGGCAAACACGATCCACTTCCAAGTGACTCGAGTTACGCCAAGGCATCTAATTCCCCTTTGACTCAATCTTCGGAGGCTCCAATGCAAGAACACTTTTCAAATAAAGAGCAAGCCATCATTCCTATTGCGGCATTTACTGCAAATGGTGACATTGAGAAGCTGAAGATGAGTTTGATCGAAGGGCTGAGCGCAGGTCTAACCGTTAGTGAAACCAAAGAAATACTGGTTCAGATGTACGCATACACCGGGTTTCCAAGGAGCTTAAACGCACTCGGGACATTTATGTCTGTGGTTGAAGAGCGTAAGCAACAAGGGATCATTGATGAAGAAGGAAATCCTTCGAACCCACTACCAACGGACGAAAGCAGTTTAAGTTTTGGTACTAAGAATCAGACAAAGTTAGTCGGACAACCTGTCTCTGGCGCACTGTTTGATTTCGCGCCTGAAATTGACCTTTACTTAAAAGCGCATCTCTTCGGCGATATTTTTCAACGTTATGTACTGACATGGAAAGATCGAGAGCTTGCGACGATTGCGGCGTTGGCGAACATGCAAGGTGTGAATGGTCAACTTCAAGCTCATTTTGCTATCAGTTTAAATAATGGTATTACGCCAGATTTGTTAAAAGAATTTATTGTCGAAATAAAACAGCACTGTGGTGAGGATGTTGCCTCAAATGCAAACCAAGTTCTGAACGTTGTTTTAGGCTAAATTCCATAATAAGAATATTTCTGAAGATTTTCTGTAATAACGAATTAGACAAAATAACGCCTGAAAGGCTAACTTACACGACAGTGTGAACTCTCATAGAAAATGTGAGAAATGAATATATGGAAGGGGTTATGACTTACGCCATAATCGCTTCAAATAAGTTTCGAGTAAGGTTTACTGATCCACTGCCTTTTTGTATTCCTTACCTTTTTATTGAGTTATTAGGGTGGTTAGAGCAATAGCTTTATAGTTGGCTACTCTAAATATGATTAATTATAAATTTATTAATAAGGCTCACATTTGGTGCCTAGGATTATTATTGCTCACATAAAGTTAATGATTTAAATCGTTGGTATATTCGTGCTGACGACTATTCCCCAATTTGCAAAGTTCAGGTGTACTATGACCTTATCTAAAACAATTCAAGACAAACTCTGTCATCAAGAGAAAATATGCGACACTTTTTTTGAAGGTGAAAGACCGTTATACGCTGAAGAGAACAAGTATCTGCATAAAGTTCGTTTTTACCCGGGCGAGTCGGCACTGAAACACACCCAAAATATCATGGCTAAACACTGTGAGTTTATGGGTAAGTATCCTTTCTGGCATAGCAATGACATTTTGATTGAGCAGAGCCTATTTACGGTATATGCGCGAGCGGCTATTTGGTACACCGAAAACCTTACGATGAATAACTGTGTTGTAGAAGCACCCAAAATGTTTCGCCGTGTCTCGCATCTTACTATCGAGAATACGAGATTTCCTAATGCGGGTGAAACCTTGTGGATGTGCGACAACGTAAGTCTAAGTAATGTTGAAATGCGTGGAGCCGACTACGTTTTCATGAACTGTGAAAATGTAGAAATTGACGGTTTCAAATTGCAGGGAAATTACTCATTCCAAGATGCTAAAAACGTCACTATTCGTAATGCGTATTTGGATTCTAAAGACGCATTCTGGGGCACGGAAAATGTCACCGTATACGATAGTGTTTTAGATGGTGAGTATTTAGGTTGGCATTCTAAAAATTTACGCTTGGTGAACTGCACAATACGCGGAGAGCAACCATTGTGTTACGCGCAAGATCTAGTCATGGAGAATTGCGTAATGGAAGAAACGGATCTGTGTTTTGAATACGCGACATTGAACGCCGAAATTGCTTCCGACATTATCAGTGTAAAGAACCCTTTGTCTGGCTCTATCAAAGCTCGCTCAATTGGCGAAATTATCTTAGATAAGCATTGTAAGAACCCAGGCGGGTGCACGATTGAGACAGAATTTGAGGTGAGAACTTAATGTCATCTTTCAACTTTGATCAAATTGTTGAACGGCAGGGGACTGGCAGTGCTAAATGGGACAGTATGGATAATGATTCCATCTTACCAATGTGGGTCGCGGATATGGATTTCCGCACTGCCGAGCCTATTGTGAGTGCACTGAAACAACGTGTTGAGCACGGCGTGTTTGGTTACACGAAAGTACCTGAGGCTTATTATACCGCAGTTATTAACTGGTTCGCGAACAGACATAACTTTCACATCGAACGTGACTGGATACAGTACACATCAGGTGTCGTGCCTGCGTTATCAGCGATACTTAAAGCACTGACCACCCCTGGAGATGGCGTTATTGTCCAGACTCCAGCGTTTAACTGTTTTTTCAGTTCGATTCGCAACATGGAATGCCATCTTGTTGAAAATCCATTAATTAATCGTGATGGTTACTACGAAATGGATTTTGAGGATCTCGATCGTAAAGCTTCTAGATCTGACGTTAAGGTTCTGATTCTATGCAATCCTCATAATCCGGTTGGTCGCGCGTGGACGCAAGAAGAGCTTACCAGACTAGGAGAGATCTGCTTCAGACATGGTGTCAAAGTGATCAGCGACGAAATCCATTGTGATCTCACGTTTCCAGGTCATCGACATCACCCTTTTGCGACATTCGGAGACGAGTTCCTTGCAAACACGATAACGACAAACTCCCCGAGTAAGTCTTTCAACATTGCCGGGCTACAAATAGCAAATATCATCACTGCTGATAAACAACTCCGAGACAAAATCGATCGCGCGTTGAATATTCATGAAGTATGTGATGTGAACCCTTTTGGTGTAACTGCATTAATTGCCGCATACAACGAAAGTGAAGAATGGTTGGGCGCTCTGACGGAGTATCTGTATCAAAACTATTTGGTTGTTGTTGAATTTATCAATCAGCACTTGCCACATTTAAGTGTCATTCGGCAGGAAGCCACTTATCTGGCATGGATTGACTGCCGTAAGCTGGATATGCCCTCAGCTGAAATCGGCGAAAAGCTGATAAATGAAGGCGCATTGATGCTTAGTCAAGGCTCAGTGTTCGGAGCTCCAGGCGAGGGTTACCTTCGTCTCAATATGGCTTGTCCGAGAGTACAATTGCTCGAAGGCCTACAAAGAATGGCACGAGTATTAGGTAATCTCTAACACTGCCAGTTAACGAAAAGGGGATCACTACAATGTTGTTTGACAATTGGTTGTTTGAAAACTGGCACAAGACCATTTTATCCACGCTTACAGTGTTGCCCGCATTACTTATTAGTCAATTCTGTTTCGCTGCTAGCAACGTGCTCGAAAGTGGAGCAATTACCGGAGAAGGTACCATGAAAATTCGTTTTGTATTTGATGATCGCACCGTCACAGCAACGTTAAACGACAGTCCGAGCACACAAGATTTTATCGCTCAATTACCGCTGACGGTAGAACTGGAAGATTACGCAAGCACTGAAAAGATCGCCTACTTACCATCAAAATTGACAAAGGAAGGCGCACCAGCAGGCGTGAGCTCTAAAGCGGGGGATATTTCTTACTATGCACCTTGGGGTAATTTAGTCGTTTTCTACAAGAACTTCGGTTACGCATCTGGACTGATAAACCTCGGGAAGGTTGACGGAGACTTATCTCGCTTTACTTCTAGCGGTTCAATGAAGGTAACCATCGAAGTTAACGAATAATCAAACTCGTATTCTCATATTTTAAGCAGAAGGTCTGTTAATCGGTTAGATAAACAGGCCTTTTGTGTTTAGCCTCCAGCCTAAACCAAGCGGCTTACAAATACAGCCACGATTCATTTACTGCTGATTGAGAACAACAAAACGTCAGGTACGTAGTCATTAATCAGATATCACATTTACTTATTCGGATTTATTCTATGTACAACGTAGGTATTAGAATAATTTTGAGTACTTGTCGCTATTTTATTCGATTAAATACTCAAGCAGCGTTTTAAGAATAAAATGTTTCTGTATGTAACATAATGTTTTTATTTTTGTCGTTACCTAGGCTGGAATTTTTTAATAGAAGAATAGGCAATAATTAGACTCTTCTAGGCAAGGTACTATGCGTATTTTGCGATAAGTTTGTATTTAGAGAGTACGAATAAAGTACTTATCAATATAAACAGGGTATAGGGAGAATAAAATGTTTCGTATAGACAAATATGTTAGTAAGTTGTCCGTTCTAATCGCCAGCTTATTAGCGTTATTCACCATGAATGCAGCCGTCGCTGCGGAAGGATTCGACAGCAAAGAGAAAGCAATTATTCCAATTGCGGCATTCGCAGCAAGTGGTGAAATTGACAAGTTGAAAGTGAGCCTGAATGAAGGATTAGAGGCAGGTCTTACCATCAATGAAACTAAAGAAGTGCTTGGTCAACTATACGCTTACGCTGGCTTTCCACGTAGCTTGAACGCTCTTGCAGCATTTATGCTGGTTCTCGACGAGAGAAAGATCAAAGGTATCGAAGATGTTGTTGGTCCAGAATCATCCCCGTTACCAACAGACAGAACTAGCTTGGAATTTGGTGCAGAGAACCAAACTAAGCTAATCGGTGTTGAAGTGAAAGGGCCTCTATTTGATTTTTCTCCGCAAATAGATGAGTACCTGAAGTCTCATTTGTTTGGTGATATTTTTGCCCGTGATGTGCTGACCTGGAAACAACGTGAAATCGCGACAATCGCTACCTTAGCAAATATACCGGGTGTAAATAGTCAATTGGCCGCACATTACAACATCAGCATGAATAATAATGTGACAGTTGATGAGCTAAAAGAGTTTATAACCATCATTGAAAAGCACTGTGGTCAAGATGTTGCTAATAATGCGCAAAAAGTTCTGGATTCGGTCCTAAATAAATAATAGGGAATATTATTATGAAAAATAAACTAGCTTTAATTTTATTATCAGGAATAGTTTCATCGACGGGGATGGTTTCTACAGCGTATGCTTCAGAGGATACAACAGACAGTCAGCAAGTGTATCGTGCTAAAGATCTGAAATCATTTAATGGACCAGAAGATTTATTCACCGGTAATGTAAAAGTTGACATGCTATTCCCTCAAAATGATGTCGCAAATTACAGTGCTGCTTACGTTACTTTTGATAAAGGTGCTCGCACAGCATGGCACATGCACCCTGCAGGTCAGCATATGATCGTCACTTCTGGTGTAGCACTAACCGGTACCCGAGATGGCAAAGTCATTCGCTTTAGCGAAAATGAGAGCGTTTGGTGCCCACCGGGTATTGATCACTGGCACGGCGCGACTCCTGATGCGCCAATGACTCACCTTGTTGTGACGGCATCGAAAGATGGCAAAAACGTCATTTGGAAAGAGAAGGTGACCGACGAGCAATACGCTGCAGGTCAATAAAAACGGTCAGTTGTTACTATTGGTTCGTTACTATTATTGGTTCGTTACTACTATTGCTATTAAGCCCGGTTTGCCGGGCTTAATTTTATAAAACAAAAACTGTCGACAGATAGAAAGTTAGGAACAACGAAAATGAAAAGGGATAGCGTAATTAAGCGTGCTGGCTTTTTGCTTGTATTGCAGGTGCTATGGCTCGCGTGTATCAATGTGGTATCCGCTGCAGAGCAGGTACATAAAACGAATATAAAAACGCTGGTTATTGTTTCTCACCCTTATCCAGAACGGTCAGTGATGACAAAAGGGATGCAGCAAGCTGCCGAAAGTGTTGAAGGCGTAAGCGTAAGAAACCTAGAGACCATTTATGGCTTTGATACTCGCGCCATCGATGCACAAAAAGAGCGTGAGTTAACAAGACAGCACGATCGTATCGTATTTATGTTTCCAACTTATTGGTTCAACATCACTCCAATGATGAAAGCTTACATGAACGATGTTTGGGGGAGTGTAGGACCTGGTTTATGGCAAGGCAAAGAAATGCTGTTGGTTACGACTGCGGCTGGTGGTACAAGTACTTACGGTGAATCGGGCAGAATTGGCGTTAAACTAGAAGATGTTTTCTTACCAATGAAAGCGAGTGCGCTACATGCAGGAATGACCTACCTTACGCCACTGGCATTTCAATCAGTCTCACGTTCCAAACTGCCTGAGTATCAACAAGCATTGATAGAAAGGTTAACACATTAAATTGGTTAAACCTTTCTTCGCTGCTATGGCTTAGGGCGACAGCTAGCTTATTGAGTGAGTAGCCATCTCGCTGTCGCTTCGTCGGTAACTAAACCATTCACCCAATGTCCTCTCAGTGCCGCGAGAATACCAGGGCGTTTATCTTCACCGCAAGCCGCGCCAATTCGAGGGCAGTCATTGTTGCGTATGTCGTAACTGGTAATGAAAGTGTTGATTGCGCAGTCGATCACTTCACCTTGTGCGTTGATAAATCGGCCAAGGATTTCGCCTACCGCGCCTTGCTGATTGAGTTCATCTGCCTTATCTGCAGAAATGAAACCGTCTTTGATGATAGGGCTTGCTTTACTCAATGAGCCAATACCAATGAAAATGACATTGGCACTATCGGCAACGCTGGAGACCTCTTTAAACACTCGCATACCTACCCAAGTTTTAAGCTCGTCAGAACAGGTCGCATAACGTGGAGCAGGTAACTGATAGTAGTTTGCCTGAATTTTTCTCGCCAGAATCAGTGGAACGTCATCATAGTAGTTACACTGACCATCTACGCCCATCGCACTTATTAAGGCGACACATTTGCTGTTTGGTGACTCAAAATCAATTCGGTTGATGGCTTTTTTTAATGTCAGGCCAGAGCCAATACCTACGATTTTAGCCTTTTGGTCTTTCACGTATTTTGACATAAGCTGAACGCAGCCAAACGAAATGTTATCAAGCGTCTCATCATCGCTGGTGGTGGGCACGATATTGCACTCGACCAACTGATACTTCTCTTTC
This sequence comes from Vibrio sp. YIC-376, assembly GCF_052353105.1. Lineage (NCBI taxonomy): Bacteria > Pseudomonadati > Pseudomonadota > Gammaproteobacteria > Vibrionales > Vibrionaceae > Vibrio > Vibrio sp. YIC-376. Next base: position 199,027 of record NZ_JBBWFK010000009.1, on the reverse strand, counting down.
AGGAGTTCAGCATAATCCAAACACGTGGAGATTGGATGGTGCAGGCCAACCGAGACAATTCCTTCTTCTTTCGCTGCTGCGATAAGGCGTTGTACAACCGGACGCGATAAACCAAGTTCAGACGCTATATCGCTTTGGTTACGACCAGAGATGTAATACAGCCAGGCTGCACGAACCATCTGATCGGTTTTAAAACTATCGTCTTTAGCCACGTTTATTCCTTTCTATTCAATTCTTTGTGCTTCTTCTTGACGGTATCGTTTAGCGCACCATCGCATCTCGAACGCCTATCTTCTCTCTAACTCTTCTTGAGTGCAATACCAATCAATTACCCTAAAATGAACAAAAGATCATTTACAGAACTTTTATTCATTTGTGATCTATGGCTCTTTAATTGGTGTTTTGATCGATTAGAGTGGAGCCATCAAACAAGAACGAGGAAATATCATGAAAAATCAATATACGTGGCTTCACATCGGTTTGGGTTCATTTCACCGCGCACATCAAGCCTGGTACCTACACAAATTGCTTGAATCGGGTGATCAAACCTGGCACATCGCAGCGGGTAACATCCGTAACGATGCCGAAGTAACGGTTGAAACTCTGCGTGCACAAAATGGCGAATATGTACTGGAGACAGTGAGCCCTGCCGGTAAACGTGAATATGAGGTAATCAAATCCATTCAGACGGTACTTCCTTGGCAGCAAGATTTAGCACCGCTGATTAACGAAGGTGCGAAAGCACAGACAAAAGTGATCGCCTTTACCGTTACAGAAGGTGGCTACTATTTGAAAACCGATCACACTCTGGATGTGGATAACGCCGTGCTAAGCGCTGATCTACAAGGTAACCATCAAACGATTTACGGTACGGTGACGAAAATTCTTGAGCGCCGTATGGCGGAAAATGCTGGACCAGTGACACTACTGAACTGTGACAACGTGCGTCACAATGGTGAGCGATTCCGAGATGGTCTGATGGAGTTCCTCACTCTGACTGGTAAGGCTGACGTGTTGCAGTGGGTGAAGGAAAACACGACCAGCCCGAACACCATGGTGGATCGCATTACACCTCGTCCAGCCGCCGATCTTCCTGCTCGTATTAAAGTGCAAACCGGCATTGAAGACAATGCACCGGTGATGGGAGAGACCTTTATTCAATGGGTAATTGAAGACGGTTTCAAAGACGTTCGACCTGCACTGGAAAAAGTGGGCGTGGAAATGGTGGAGTCGGTCATTCCTTACGAAGAGGCGAAAATCCGCATCTTGAATGCTTCGCATAGCTGTATAGCCTGGGCCGGAACATTGGTTGGTCAGTCATTCATTCACGAAAGTACTTTGACGGATTATATCTACAAGATTGCCCACGATTACGTGAGTCAGGATGTGATTCCTTGCCTTGGTGACAATGGCATCGATCTGCCGACTTATCTTGAGGTGGTCTTAGAGCGTTTCACTAACCCTTACATTAAAGACACCAACCAGCGTGTGGCGGCGGATGGATTTTCCAAAATTCCGGCCATGATTACGCCGACGATGATTGAATGTTATCAGCGTGATGTAACGCCAGATGCGACTGCAATGCTGCCAGCGCTGTTCTTTGTGTATATGCATCAGTGGCACAAAGGTTTACTGCCTTATGAGTATCAGGATGGCATCCTTGATGAAAATGCAGTGCATAGCATGTTTGATTCTGAAGACCCAATCGCTGTCTACGCGCACGATGTCGCCTTATTCGGTGAACTGGCTGGTCGTGCGGATTTTGAAACACTGCTGCGAGAAAAAATTGCAGCGGCTTACTCAATGATTCAATAAGGAGTGGGCATGTATCTAGGTATAGATCTTGGCACCTCAGAAGTGAAAGCGCTGGTGATTGACGAACATGGTGAAACGGTCGCTTCACACAGCGCGCCACTGACGATTCAACGTCCGCATCTTCATTGGTCGGAACAGGCGCCGCAGGAGTGGTGGGAAGCAACTAACTATTTGATTGGGGCTCTTCGTGAGAAGTGCACTGAGCACTGGGGCGCAATTAAAGCGATTGGTTTATCTGGACAAATGCACGGCGCAGTGCTGCTGGATGAGGCCGATGATGTGATTCGTCCTGCTATTTTGTGGAATGATACACGCTGTCACGAAGAATGCACTGAACTTGAAGCGGCAGCACCTGAGCTGCATGAAATCGCGGGGAACCTAGCGATGCCGGGATTTACGGCTCCCAAGTTAATTTGGGTTCGTAAGCATGAACCGGAAAATTTCGCCCGTATTAGCACAGTGTTGCTGCCCAAAGATTATCTGCGTTTCAAAATGACCGGACGAAAGGTCTCCGACATGTCGGATTCCGCAGGTACTTTGTGGTTGGATGTGGCTAAACGCGATTGGTCAGACTCTCTGCTGGATAAATGTCAGTTAACCCGGGAGCAAATGCCAGAACTGGTCGAGGGCTGTGAGGTATCGGCTTCGCTGTCAGCTGAGATGGCCCACAAATGGGGACTAAGTCCATCTGTAATCGTCGCTGGTGGCGGCGGCGATAATGCTGTAAGTGCAATCGGTGTTGGCGCAGTGAGTCCGGGTGATGCGTTCATTTCCCTTGGCACTTCCGGTGTTCTGTTTGTCGTCAACGAGAAGTATCGTCCTGCACCTGAGTCTGCAGTACACGCGTTCTGCCATGTTTTGCCGAAGCGATGGCATCAGATGAGTGTGATGCTCAGTGCCGCAAGTTGTCTTCAATGGTTCTGCCGCATAGTAGGCGCAACGGAAGTGGAGCTGTTGGCAGAGATTGAACAGCTAAGTGAAGAAGATAAAGTTAAAGCGCCGCTTTTCTTGCCGTATCTATCTGGCGAGCGCACGCCACATAACGATCCGGAAGCCACTGGTATGTTCCACAGCATGACCCATTCCACCAACCGAGCCTTGCTTGGTTATGCGGTTATCGAAGGGGTGAGCTTTGGCATTGCTGATGGTCTGCGTGTGCTGCAGGAAAGTGGTACGCACATCGAACAGTGTTCATTGGTGGGTGGTGGTGCCCGCAGTCCGTTCTGGGCTCAGTTGCTAGCCGATATTCTTCGCTTGCCAATTATTACTCACAAAGGCGGTGAAACCGGAGGCGCGTTGGGTGCGGCTCGACTTGCTTGCTTAGCATCAGGAAAACTGGTGGATGAAGTTTGTAAAAAGCCTGAAATTCACCGCGTTTATCAACCTAATGTCGATCGTGAATCAGGGCTGTCCGAGCGATATTCACGTTTTCGTGCCCTTTACCAAAACGACTTGGCCCTGCGCTCATAACACAGGCCGTTAAGAGCCACCTTAGAAAGATAATCAAGACTAAAAATGGACTACGTCCCCGAAAAGGGGGCGTGGGATTCCTTTACCCTACGAAACGAGGAATATATGGAAAATGTAAGCAAACAGTGGCTTGGATTGCCGCTAAATCTGATATGGGGATATATCGCTATCGCTATCTTTATGACTGGTGATGGCTTTGAACTGGCATTTCTGTCGCACTACATTACCGAGCTTGGCTTTACTCCGGCTCAGTCGTCCTTTGCATTTACACTTTACGGTCTGGCTGCGGCGTTGGCCGCCTGGGTATCAGGTGTCGTAGCGGAAATCATTACACCGCAGAAAACGATGAGAATTGGTTTTCTACTCTGGTGTGTTTTCCACGTACTGTTCTTAACGCTTGGGTTGAGCCAGTCAAACTATGGACTCATTTTGCTGTTTTACGGTATTCGTGGCTTTGCTTATCCACTGTTCCTCTACTCATTTATCGTGGTGATTGTACACAACGTTCGTAGTGATGGCGTAAGCTCGGCACTTGGCTGGTTTTGGACCGTATATTCCATCGGTATTGGTGTTGCTGGCAGTTACATTCCTAGCTTTACCATTCCTTGGATCGGTGAGTTTGGTACCTTGTGGTTATCGCTGGCATTTTGTGTGGCGGGCGGTCTAATAGCGATGATTGCTCTGCGTAATGTCAAAACGCCGACTCACATGCATAACCTGACTAACAAGCAGAAACTGACCGAACTAAGCCGAGCAGTGACGCTTCTCTACACGAACAAAAACGTGCTTTACTCTAGCTTTGTACGCATCATCAACACGCTGTCGCTTTTCGGTTTTGCGGTCATCATGCCGATGATGTTTGTCGATGATCTAGGCTTTACCACATCCGACTGGCTTCAAGTGTGGGCAGTGTTCTTCTTCACCACCATTTTTTCTAACGTTTTCTGGGGCATCATGGGTGAAAAGCTGGGCTGGATGAAAGTGGTGCGTTGGTTTGGCTGTGTGGGAATGGCACTCTCGAGTCTTGCGTTCTATTACATTCCTCAGCATTTCGGTAATAACTTTTACATGGCGTTGATCCCGGCCATTTCTCTGGGGATCTTTGTAGCAGCCTTTGTACCAATGGCGGCAGTGTTTCCAGCACTGGAACCAAACCACAAAGGCGCGGCGATTTCGGTTTATAACTTATCTGCCGGGTTGTCTAACTTCCTTGCGCCAGCCATCGCGGTGGTATTGCTACCGTACTTCAGCACAATAGGTGTGGTCATTGCCTATACTACGCTGTACGTGCTGGCGTTTTTCTTTACCTATTTGATTAATGTCGAGCAACCTGGATTCGAAACGACATTTGTTGAATCAGATAAAGTGTCTGTCGTTTAAAAGACTTAGGGTATGGCAATGTTTTTGGTTGCCATACCTTTTTTAATTTTGAGGTAAGCATGAATTTAAAAGCGGTTATTTTTGATATGGATGGTGTACTCATTGATTCTGAGCCTCTGTGGCAAGAGGCGCAGATCGAATCACTCCACAGTTTTGGTGTTTTAATCACCCGTGACGACTGCGAACAGATGACAATGGGGAAGCGTGTTGATGAAATAGCGCGTACTTGGTGTAAGGCGTTTTCGCTGTCCGTTCCAGCGCAAGAGCTGGAAACTATGATTCTGACTAAGTTGTGTCATCGTATTTCCACCTCTGGCGAGGCGATGCTCGGCGTTTACGAGGCTTTAGACTATTTTGCCAACCAAGGATTAAAGATTGCACTGGCCACATCTTCTAACCATGTCGTGATTAAAGCGGTCTTCGAACGCCTACAGTTGTGGGATAAATTCAGTGTTGTCTGTAGCGCAGAAGATGAAGAGTATGGCAAACCCCATCCAGATGTCTACTTAACCGCGGCCCACAAACTACAATTTGCTGTCACTGAATGTTTAGTGATTGAAGACAGTTTTACAGGTCTGACTGCTGCCAAAAGAGCGAACATGACGACTTATTTGGTTTCTCCATATTTTGAACAACACAAATTTTCTATCGCAGATGGGCGTTATGCGAATTTAGAATCCGTGATGCAAAACCATGCCAAGTTTGCGTCTAAATCACATCTTTCCGTTTTTCCCTAATGACAGTAAGTGCTCAGTACTACATCCCGTTAATCTGTGTTTTCTTATCCTAAAATTATCTGAATAGGCATGAATTCGTTGCCAACATGGAAGCAGGCTGCTTTTTCTCTATGAATAGTTGTGGACTAGAAGGGACGATTACGAGAACTCAAAAGTGATGTTGAATATTGAATTAAACAAACTGCTGGCAAAGCTCTAATTGTTACTAGCTATAGAAAATCTCCCCGTTCTCTAACTTTCTCAGAGAACGGGTAACAGTTCTATTAGGCAGCATCAGAAAGTATTGCTTCTGTTTTTTCAGCTACTATATCGCAAATGTAGTTGCCTATTGGAATGGCTGAAGTAGCGGCTGGCGACGGAGCATTACAAACATGTAGTGAGCGTGGACTCTCCGCAAATAGGAAGTCGTGTACTAAAGAACCATCTTTGAGGACCGCCTGAGCACGGATGCCAGCGGGATAAGGCTGGAGATCGCTGACTTTGAGCATAGGGCAATATTTTTGGACCATTTTAAGATAGCCTGGTTTCCACCAAGAATTCCAGGTTTCAGACAGTCCGGTTTTTAGGTGCTTGCGCGTGACTTTCCAGAATCCAGAGAAAGTAAGCATGTCACTAATATCACGCAGGGATACGTTGAATTTCCCGTACCCTTCACGTTTCCAGCCTTGGACTGCATTCGGTCCTACAGTGACACTGCCATCAATCATTCGAGTCAGATGCACTCCAAGAAACGGCAAGTCGGGGTCTGGAATTGGATATATTAGGTGATTTACTATCTGGTTGTATTTGGCTGGCAAGCGATAGTACTCCCCGCGATAAGGGACTATTTGAAAATCAGTGTCAATATTGAGCATTCGGGTTATACGATCTGCCATCAGTCCAGCACAACTGATTAGGAATCGGGTGTGGTAGGTATGGGAAGTATTGTTATTTCGACAGTGCAGAATAATATTCTCTGTGGTTTCTTCAATATCCTGAACTTCCGTACCCAGTTTCAGTTCACCCCCACAAGCTTCAAACTCTTCCGCCATTTTCTTAGTGACCAGACGATAGTTAACTATAGCCGTAGATTTGACGTAAATAGCGCCGTTTCCTGTAATATTTGGCTCGCGCTTTCGAAGTTCCGCTTCATCAAGCAACTCAGCTTCAATTCCGTTTTGGGCGCAGCGCTCATACAGTGCTTGCATTCGCTGATATTCTACTTGGTTTGTGGAAACCAATAGTTTGCCGCATTGCTCGTATGGAATATCATGCTTTTCACAAAAATTAATTGTCTTTTCAACACCTTCTCGACAGAATTGGGCTTTCAGGCTGCCTGGCTGGTAGTAAACTCCCGCATGAATAACACCACTGTTATGTCCTGTCTGATGCATGGATACTGCTGATTCTTTTTCCAACACAAGAATGCGTGCGTTGGGGTTGCGCTGTTTAAGCTGCCATGCTGTTGATATTCCGACAATACCGCCCCCTAGAATCACGTAGTCGTATGGTTTTTCCATTAAAAATCTCCAAATAGTATTGCCCGTGTTAGAGCGCACGGGCTAATTATTGTTATGTTGGTTGGTAACTTAGGTAGAGCCTGGGCTCAGTAAAATTTAGCGAGAGAATGAGCCTCTTTGACGTAGCAATTCACGGCTTAGATCTGGATGTGGCACAAATTTATCTCGTCCATGTAGCCAGCGATGGTTGTGGATGACCAGCATTGATCCAACATTAACGCGAACATTGAAACAGCTTGGATCATGTTCAAGAGATTCACCAATTTCATACAGATACAAACCTTCACGTCGATTTTTAGGTTTAGCAAATTGGTCAATAAACAGGAAGTGTGGTTTACCGTCATCATCTTCTTCAAAAAACACTGGGTGCTCAATATCGTACCCGGTGTTTTTACTTGGTGGCGCTCCCCAAGTGATATTCTGCTTTGCCATTGGATGATTATAGAATTTGTCTAAGTCCTGCCAGTCATCGAGATGCAGTAACAGCGAATCTCCGCCTTGCATATTGCTTTCTTCCATTTTCATCATCAATACAAAATCTGTGCGCTCGTCGACGTAGGTACCGTCGTTATGCAATTCCATACGGCGGTGAGCCTGACGTAGGTAGCTGTCACTGTCGTCAACGTTACGCACAGTAAAACGCGCATAATATTTACCGTACATAGCATCAAAGTTTGGCAATCCAATCATGTGCGAAATAGCAGTAGAAAGTTTGACAAAGTAACGACGTTGGATCTCTGTGTCTTCATATTCTGCTTGTACTTCTTTACATGCTTCGAGAAGAAATGCGCCATGAGTACGGTCGTCCATAATCTGTACTAACAGCTTACCGAGTTGATAATCGGATGCTTTATCGAGGGCTTCTGCTACGGCAAAGCGAAGAAATGGCTTGTACTCAATGGCTTGAAGATCCCACTCACAAGTCAAATCATTAAACCTTTCCAATAAGTCTTTTCCAAGAGTAACGACCTGCAAGCGGCTATTAGCCGGATGTGGGTTAATGGTGATTCCTTGAAGTTCCGAGTTTACGCTGTCTTTGATACTTAATGTCATAGTGATTCCTTTAATTTCAGAAAGAGGTATTCCTGTTTAGCCTTTGATTTTTTGTGCTAGACATTGCTTGCCTATCACTATGTGTTGAGCGGGCTATTTGGGCACACCCCGTTGATCCTTGGTTATTGTCTGTTGCAAAAAGGTTAACAGCGTTGGTTCGATATGTTCAATATATAGAAAATATACTTTCAATCTAAAAAATAGATAGTTTGGATGGGTAGATGGATTAAAAAGTGGTTTTCATTCGTTTTTATTAATAAAAGAGATTTATTCAATCACTTGAGTGAATGAAAAATGCCATTTTTCATCTTTTTTGCAGCAACTTTTATTCATTAATATCTCAAAAGCTAGGATTCGGGTTTGTCAGTATTGTTAATGGTGTGTAAAAGCCGACATGGAGTGTTTATACAGATCAATAACGTGAGGACATTATGAAAAAAACAATTAAAACGCTGCTGTTACTTTCCATGTTAGGCGTAGTGGGTGGATCCCAGGCAGAAAATTACACGATAGGCACAGGGAGCCAGAGCGGAACTTATTACCCTTATGGTGGCGTTCTGGCAAAAATCTGGAGTGAGAACTTGCCTGATTTTAATATGCGGGTTGAAGTTACAGCGGCTTCTGTAGAGAACACCATCAAAGTGGTTCAGGATAAGCAGCTGGTGGGCCTCGCGATGGGTGACGTAGTTATTCAGGCTAACGAAGGTAGCAAACCATTCTCTCGTCCGCTTGATGTTGCAGTACTGACGGCACTGTATCCAAATGTTGTACAGTTTGTTGTTCGTGCGGATTCCGATATTTATTCACTGAAAGATTTAAAAGGGAAAACAGTGTCTCTGGGTGCTCCGGGGTCAGGTACCAGAGTCAGCGCCAAAAGCATTCTTTCTGCATTGGATCTTGATGAAGAAAGTATGAATGTTCAGTCACTAAACTTTTCCGCAACCGCAGAAGCTCTTGCTAATGGTCAGATTGATGCCGGTGTTTTTGTTGGTGGTACTGGACTTGGCGCGATCACAGAACTGGCTTTGACTCGAGATATCAGAGTGCTCGACTTCTCCGCAGAAGACATGACATCTATTGTGAATGCGCTTCCTGCATACCAATCAGTAAAAGTTGAACAAGGCATATATAACGGCGTAGAAAGTTTTACCGCACCAGCTGTCTGGAATGTATTGGTGGTTAATCAAAGACTTGATGAAGAACTGGCTTACAATATGACCCGCTTAATTTTTGAAAATACTTCGGTATTACAAAATGCACTCAGTGTTGCAAAATTCACTACGGTTGAAAATATGGATCAGCTAAGTTCTGTGTCTCTGCATCCGGGGGCCAAAAAATATTTTCAAGAGCAGCTGAGTAAGCAAGCACAGTAGGGCAGGTCAGTGAATGAAAGACAATAGAAACTGGAACCTTTTGGTTACTGAGCGTTTGATTGCCGTCGCTGCCGTTTTTGCTGTGTTGTTATCTGCATTTCAGATTTGGCAAGGCATTACTGCGTCGTTAGCTGCGCCCACTTTTCGTCCCATCCACATTAGCTGGGTGCTGGTATTGGTATTCTTGGTTAAACCAACATTCTCTCTGAGCAAAACAACGTTTGTATACCTGCTTGGGAGGATGGCAGATCTGTGCTGTATGGTACTCACTATCTGGGCAACCTGGCGCATTAGCGTGTTTGACTATGATGATATGAGCTTTCTGATGGACGGCCTTCAGCTCACTGACACATTTGCAGGGATAGTTGTAATTGCAATGTTGCTTGAGGCGACACGACGTACTGTCGGCGCGGTGATGTCTTGGCTGGCGATTGTATTTATTCTCTATGCCATGTTTGGTTCTCACTTACCAGATGCCATAGCGAGTAAAAGCTTTTCTGTCGAAGAGATGATTCGTTTTCATATTTTCTCTACTAACGGAGTCTATGGAGCACCGTTAGGGATTGCTGCTGGAGTGGTGTTTACCTTCGTGTTATTTGGAGCCTTTCTTCAGGTCACCGGAGCCGGCCAGTTTTTTATCGATTGTGCATTCGCTCTGGCCGGAAAATATCGAGGTGGTCCTGCAAAAGCCAGCGTGATTGCTTCTGCTGCACTAGGATCAATTTCTGGCTCAGCTATTGCGAATACGGTCACAACGGGTTCGTTGACCATTCCGATGATGAAAAAGCTGGGTTACCGACCAGAGCAGGCGGCAGGTATAGAAGCTGCAGCGTCAACGGGCGGGCAAATCATGCCTCCAGTGATGGGGGCTGGAGCCTTTGTGATGGCACAGTTTACAGGTATCGCTTACTCAGAAATACTTTTGGTATCCATTGTTCCCGCCATTCTCTACTTTCTTTCAACGTTACTTTATATCCATTTGATGGCGTGTAAGCTTGGCCTGCAGGGTATGGCTCAGATAGAAAACATAAAAATCGTTCTGGTTCGAGGCTGGCACTTCTTAGCTCCATTAGTATTCATTACGGTTTTATTGATGTTGAGTTATTCTCCTGTGCTTGTCGGAATTGCCGGGTGTGGTGCAATTCTCGCTGCCGCGATGGTGCGCAAGTCGACACGGGTATCATTGAGCCTGATCTTGCAGGGAATGAAAGAAGGCGCACTGATGGCTCTGCCTATCTCTGTGGCTTGTGCTTGTGCTGGTATTATCGTTGGCGTCATTGGACAAACAGGGATTGGTCTGCAGTTCACTCAATTCCTGCTCGCAATGTCCGGTGGCCAGCTATGGTCTGTTCTGGGGCTGGTGGCGTTGGCGGCTTTGGTTCTGGGGATGGGGTTGCCTGTTACCGCAGCGTATATCGTGTTGTCGGTAATGGCTGTACCAGCTCTGACCGATTTAGGCGTCAGCCTGCTTGCGGCGCACATGATCGTTTTTTGGTTGTCGCAGACCTCTAATATCACTCCGCCGATAGCACTGGCAGCTTTTGCCGGAGCGGGGATCGCGAATGCGTCGCCAATGAAATCTGCGATTCAGGCGATGAAGTTGGCGCAAGGGTTCTTCTTAATTCCAATTATGATGGCACACGGCGATCTTATCTGGTTTAAGGAATTCTCTGTGCTCCCGTTTACCTTATCGGTGATCTACACATTTGCGTTGATCGTTGCTTTTGCCGGCAGTATTGAAGGTAGATTGTTTAACCCTTTATCTGCGTTAGCAAGAGGTATACTGTTCATCGGTGCGTTGGTGTTGGCATTTGGAGACAGTGAAGTGATCAACATGGCGGCAACAGTCGGTATCTTTATCGTCACAGTGCTGAATCACATGAAAGAGCATAACCCATTACAGGCTCGTGCGGATTAGCGACACATCCGTACTGCATAGCCCTCAGCCGTTCCAAAACGACAGAGGGCATTTTTCTAATACGTTATTTGACGTGTTTCGGTTGATACCACTCTTCCATAAATTTCAAAAATGCACGAGATGCATTGGACAGGTAGTGGCTGCTTTTCCAGCCAATTCCAAATTCGACTTTAAGCGCTGGATCAAACGGTACGCAAACCAGTGGATCATTTTCTTGCACTATTCGCCTCAGGCATGTGCTGATACCAGCTTCTTTCTTCACTAAGGCTTTCACTAGTTCTATCAGGTTGGTCTCAAAGCGTATATCTGGTTTTAAGTTGTACTTTCGGCAATAACGGCTGACGGCTTCACGCAGTAAATATCCTTCCCGAAACAGGATAAGAGGCTGCTCGCAGAAATGTTCAAGAGTCACGCTCGATAATTGGGCAAAAGGGTGACTCTCGTTAACGCAGGCGACGATCTCTTCAGGACATAACGATACATATCTGAGTTGATCTATGGGTTTATCTGTACGGACAAATGCCAAGTCTAAAGCACCTTCTAGTAGCATTTTTTCCAGTGTCGCCGTGCCGTGTTCCTGAATATGAATGCGAATGTTGGGATAGGCTTGGTTAAAGGCTGACAGTGCTTCAGGGAAAAAATAAGACCCAAGCATCGCAGAAACACCAAAATCGATTTTCCCGCGTTCGAGCCCTTTTAGTTCATCCATTTCAATCTGAGCGAGTTCGACATCTTCCAAAATTCTCCGAGCATGGAACAGGAACCTCATACCATCAGAAGTGAGTTGAATCTGTCTGCTGCTTCGATTTATGAGCTTGAGACCAATTTCTTTCTCTAGTTTCTGCATGCTAACACTGAGTGCTGATTGGGCAATATCCAGTTGGTCGGCCGTTTTGGTAAAGTTGCCATTTTTAGCCAAGGCTACAAAGTACTGAAGGCGCTTGATGTCCATGTTTTAAATTTTCGTGGTAAGCAGAGTGACTTATATTCAATTCGACGATTATAACCTAGGTTTCAATCGCGATTGTTTATTGTTCAAAAGTTATAACACTAAAACAAGATTAGGATCACGGTTGGCTTGCTCAGAACTTTAAAGCAGCGACCGAAATTAAAGAATGGGCAGGGAAGGTAACGCGGGTAATTTATTTACCGTATCAAACGAAAACCCCCACTCCGAAGAGTGGGGTTAAACTTCTACAGGAGCATCCAGTAGTTGTTTATTGGGGTGTTATAGAAGAGGCTCTATTTCCCCTTTCAGAATCTCAGAGTGAGTGCCAAAGATGGCTTGTAAATTGTTTTCAGACGGACGGACAACTGCTGTTGCACCGAGCTTTTTCAAGCGTTCTTGATCCACTTTCGACTCATCTTTTACCGTCATACGCAGGCGTGTAATACATGCGTCGATAGCGTCAATATTTTCTTTTCCACCGAAAGCTTCTAGTACTAGTTTCGCTTGCTCAGAAGTTTCCATTGCTGCCGTCTCGCTCATCTCTTCTTCTTCACGACCGACAGTTTTTAGGTTCAGTGCTTTGATAAGAGCAGTAAACACAACAAAGTAAATCGCCGCATAAACAAGACCCATAACAATCAGCAACCAACCGTTTGAAGAATTGCCATACAGTAAAGTGAAATCGAACAGGCCGTGGCTAAATGTTGTACCGTGCTTGATGCCCAGCATAATCATCACTGGGAATGCTGTTGCCGCAATAAGAGCATGAACAACGTATAAGATTGGAGCAACGAATAAGAAGGCAAATTCGATTGGCTCAGTGATACCTGTCAGGAATGAAGTCAGTGCTGCTGAACCAAGGATAGAAGCAACTTTCACTTTATTTTCTGGCTTAGCTGTAACATACATAGCTAGACACGCAGCAGGAAGACCAAACATCTTGAACATGTAACCCCCAGCTAGGTTGCCCGCAGTTGGGTCGCCCGCTAGGTAACGTGGAATTTCACCGGTGACTACTTCGCCTGCAGCGGTAGTGAATGAGCCAACTTCGTAGAAGAACGGTGCGTTCCAGATGTGGTGTAGACCGAATGGAATAAGTGAACGCTCAACAAAGCCGTAGATACCGAAAGCCAGCTCAGGAGATTGGTAAGCGGCCCAGTGAGAGAATGCAGCGATACCAGCGCCAATCGGTTGCCAGATAATCGCAAGGATACCGGCAACAAAGCAGGCAGCCAGTGATGTTACGATAGGTACAAAACGTTTACCGCCAAAGAAGCCTAGGTAAGTAGGTAGCTTGATATTGTGATATTTATTGAATAAATGAGCGGCCACTAACCCCATTATTACACCACCAAATACCCCAACGTTTGTGCCTTCTGCCACTACGCCAAGTACGCGTGTCATCGTCAGATAGCCGAGTGTTGCGGCCAGTGCAGCTACACCATCATTTTTTGTGAAGCCCAGAGCAACGCCGATAGCAAACAAAAGCGCCATGTTGGCAAACACGCCAAGACCTGCTTCGGTCATGACTTGTGCAACAATGTCTGGTAAGAATTTAGCAACCTCCGAGTTACCACCGATACCAAGTAAAATCCCCGCTGCAGGCATACACGCAACTGGCAGCATTAGGGATTTACCCATTTTCTGCATAGTGCCGAAAATATTCATTTTTATACCTCTTGTTTTATATTGAATTAAAGTCTGAAGATTAAAGCGATTTTTAATTAAAGTTTTATTAGAGTTTGGTAAATCCGCTCTCCTTTGCTTGGTTTAATTTTATGGAGTGAAATAAAGAAATATTTGCGTGAGCTCACATTAGATGGATGTTTTATTTTTTAGGTAAATATTTGTGACCGGTTTCAGGTTGTTTTTTCATTGTTAATATTCATTATGAAAAAAGTCTGTGATTAACGAGAATATTAATATGTATCTTCTGTGTTTTTTGTTTTTATTGAGACACAATTTATATTAACTTATTGTTTTTATTATCCAATATTAGGGGCGACTAAACTTGTAAATAAGGTCCGTATGATCTTTTTAATAGAGAGGAAGTGGATTGAAGTTCGTTGAATAAAGCGATCTTGATCATATAAAAATATAGGGTATCCAATATTTCGGCTTGAAAATATGTGTTTGCCTTCTCTGTCTTACTTTTCTTCAACACAGGAGTAAGCCATGAGAAAGAAAAACTACGTGGGTCATCTGGCCACACACGACATTGAGATAAAGCCCACATCAGTTGGCTCTTTATTTCAGCCCTAAATCAACTAACTCAATAGTTGGATATCATTCATTTCGGATTAGTGTGCTTCCTCATCACTACTTATAATTTTGAGTAATGTAATGAGATCGTTCCAAGAAAGGATTCAGATGTCTGCTGAAAAGTAAGGCTCAAAATCAACATTTCGAACTACTTACGAGAACATCTCGGGCGGTGTTGGCCGCCAAATGTGCGGGTTTACATAGAGCATCTATTTAAAGCTAGTGTGGATGCTCTATGCAGTGTTGACTATTCTATAAGTGTAAATATTTATCTTAAATAAGATCGTACCCACCTCTTTATTAGTGGCTTGAAAGTTGTTGAAGAAACATTGTTTTCTTCGTGTACTTAGGCATTGAATTATGGCTTTAAAAAAATCTATTTATTTAATGTGTTGCGTTTTTACGTCAGCATTGGCAGTTATACCAGCGTCATGGGCAAACACGTATTTCGTTGCTCCATATGGGAACGATGAAGGTTCCGGTTTGGCTGATAGCCCATATAAGACTATTAATCATGCTGTTAAGAATTTGAAACCAGGCGACACTCTTTATTTATACGGTGGGACATACTATGAATCAGTGGAAGTTGAAGCCAGTGGTACACAAGAGGAGCCTATTTTAATTTCTTCTGTTGAAGGTGAGAGAGCGATTATTGACTCGGGTTATCAGGCGTTCCGAGAACTGGGCAATAAAGACTGGGAGTTGGTGAATGAAAAGCTTGGTGAATATCGTTCAGTTGAAAAATGCGATAGTGAAGATATATACGGATATATCTTAGGGATTCCCGGTTATGTCAATGAAAGAGTTAAACTTATTCCTTATGAAGAAGAAAAATATTTTCGTGCGACCACGGATCAGTACAAAGGAAAAAGAAGTGCGTTTTACGTAGGTCCCGGCACTATGGTAATAGACGGTAGATGTCATATTCGCCTTTCAAAGACAGAAGCGATGAGAGATGCAGAGGCTCGCTATGGACAGGTATTTGAATATGAGAATAGTGATCCCAGAAACTTTCAAATTATTTTGTCTCAAGAGTCCAATACGCTGTTGGTCAAAGGGAGTTATCTGACTTTTAAGGATATAACTATCAATCAGGCTAAAGATACCATTGAGCTCGATGACGGTGCACATGATGTGACCTTTGATGGTATTACCGCATGGATGGGTAATACGACGATTTCAACTAAGGATAATGATGTCAACCATATCACGGTGACCCATTCACAGATTTTGGGTGATGATCCTTATTGGATTTTTTGGAGTGACATGAAAGACGATCCCACGCCGGCAACACGTGCTAGAGGGACGTCAATTAATTTAAAAGGAGGTACAAAAAACTGGTTTATTTCTTGGAACTTGATTCGAGGTTCAGGCCAGGATTTGATCGCAACAAGTAATGGCGAAGACAGGATCTTTGTTCACGACAATCGTATCGAAAACTGTGGCGATGATGCCTTTGAGTTGGAAGGGGTTGCTAAATATGGCGGTACGGATGACATCGGCCAGATAGTCATTCACGATAACTTTATCTTAAATTGTTTAGTTGCGGTGTCTCTAGGGCAGGATACCGATCACATGACAGGTCCATTACTTTTTTACCGAAACGTCGTACTATTATTACGCGATCACCCTGTAAATCGCCAAGAGGGGATAAATTCATGGAACGGAGGCAGTCAGTTCGGTTATGGAAAGATGTTTAAGCAAGCGGGTAGTGATTATGCCGCACGAAATGCCCATTACTATCAGAATACGTTGGTAATGCTTAACTCTCACAAAGGTATTGTGCCCATTCCGAAATATCCGGATGGCAGTACTTTTGCTAATAACATTGTGGTTATGATTAATGGTGAAATCATAGAGTCCTATGATTTAGGCAAAGATCAGATAATCGATGGTAATTTATATTGGAAAGTTAATGAACAAGATAGTGAGCCGTTACTAGATGGCAAATCTACTGTCGGTGACTTATCTCTTCGATATGGTGCTGAGGAAAACAGTATCGGTGATATACCAAAGCGTGGTAGTAATCCTAAGTTTAGTCATTTTATCCTGAACATCGTGGATAAGACTCAGGAATATTGGGCCTTAGAACCAGATTCCGAGGTGTTTGGTTTTGCGGATTTTATTCTGACGAGTGAAAGTCCGGGAGTGGGTAAATCAATAGCCGTTACTTGTCGTAAGGTAACAGGCACTGATGAACTAGGTGCTAGCCTTTGCTCCCCTAATGGCGAGTTAGTTGGTTCTTCACTTGGCGGCGAAATGGGTGCTTTCCCTTTGGCTTCCGACGAGATCGAGTACGCTGTATTCCCCTTTACGACGACTTTACCCACTGTTGAGCCTTAATTGAGTATGTTTGCTTTTCCGGGGCCACACCGGAAAGCAACATAGCTCAAAACTCACGCCAGATTGCATGTTTAATTTCAAGTAAAATCTGTTCGATTGGTTGGTTTGCGTCAATATCTACGACTCGTGTAGGTGCTGGGTATTGGAGACTGTTTATAGCGTTAATACGCTTATTACACTGCCCATAACTTATGTCTGATTTTCTTTGCACCGCAACGTCTGGTGACACATTCAGCCTGATCACAACGTCTGGAAGATAAGTTTCTGCTTCACGATAAGGCTTGCCCTCCCATTCGGCGAGAACACGAAGTATCTTCCACCGATGATTTAACCACTCGCTGAGCAGAGGACCATCGTTGAATCCCATAATTTGATTTTGCGGATAACGGTCACAAAGTACAACCATCCCTCGGTTACGGGCCAACGTTGCCTTGCGAAGCTTGTGATGCTTCTCTAGACTCAGAGTTGTCGCCCAGATAGCTTTGGCAAATAGTTTAAACGATGATGGTTTTGACGGATTGTTTTCTTCCCGCTTAGTATCAATCTCACTGTGATTTAAATTTATCTCTTTCTTGTGGGACTTCGGTAAGAGTTTAGCGACTAGCTTTAACGGCCAGCGTAGCAAAGAACTCGATCCATCTCCGCTGCCAAAATAGAGGCTAATGACGTCCATCTTCCAGGACAACCATTTTTGAACGGCTTTTACATGTGTTGACTTACCGGAGCCATCACTCCCCACTATCGCGATTAACAAGCCACCACTAGCACTGATTCGGCGCAGCGGGATAGGGGCATGAATGTACCTCTTGTTAATGCCACCACATATCCAATAAAACTCGCGCACGGTTCTACGCCATCTTGCATGTAAAGGAGAATATGTTCTGAAAAGTTTGATACTCTGTTTGGCACTTTCACGGAAGTGTAGGATCTGGCGAAGAGAAGGGGCGTCTGTGGAGATGATGCTTTCAATTTGTGTCGCAGCAGCTTCTCCTAACAGGGATCCAGTCAGTTCATTCATGCCTGAAGAGGATATTTGTTCCTTCAACCAAAGAAATTCCTTTAGCCTTTCTCCGCGGAAATAGGATTTACCGAATTTATCAAGCACCCAGTCTCTGGTTCGGAACTTCATTATGGAACGAACAATAAGGAGGAGCATTTCCATATGGGGTTCTACCACATAGACTTTTTCCTTTTCATCGTAGCGACGACCTAAAATTATTTGATGCTCCCAAGGCAAACGATATCCCTTCAGGTGTGGTTCACCACAAATTAATTGGTAGTGAAGATGTAAGTGAACCATTCTCCCTGTAGAGGCATCAACGGCTAGGTAGTCTTCTACAGCTGGATATCCATGAGTTGCCATCGCATTAAAAAGCTTAAATCCAGAGTCAAACAGTGCTCTGTGAAGGATCCGGGTTTTACCTTTCTCAACTAAAACGTCGAGATCAGTAATGCCCAGTAACCCTTCTCGCAAATGTTCGTTACTTTTCCAGTGACAGTACAAGACATTCAGTTGTTCCATTTTACTGAAAAAATTGGCGACGACATCTAGTCCGTCAACGGATTTCAATTCTGGACTGACTATACCCATTCTCTCTGCTTCCTTATGCATCAATGCTGATGGGATGATCCTATCTTCATTTACATTCGATTCACCTAATTTAAGACAACTCAATTATTCAGCGTATACTCGACATAGAGCAGAGGAGCACCCGCTGGGTCACCATCGTATGATTCAGCTACCCGTTCACCCGTCCCGGTTATAATGATAGCCAGTGAATTACCGTTTATCCAATCACCCTGGGAGATAACTTCAATAATCAAGCTACTGATATCAGGTGTTTTTTGTTTGCTACTTGCTTCGCCAACTACTTCCCAAGGGGCAGGATTCCAGTTCACCGTAGCTTCAGTAAGTGGACGCGATGAGATGTTTAAATTTTCTCTTACAAACGCCGTTGCGTTGGCAGATTTTTCTCCCTTAATAGTAAGATCCGTGACAGTTGATTTCACTTCATCGACCTGGAACTGGATGTATGCCGCTGTAATGGTGGCCCCTGAGGGGATACTTATATTATTAAAACGCATACCAACAGTTTGATTGGAACCGTCATAAACAAGTTCTAAATCGCTGCTGTTTATTGATACGCGACCTCCCTCTTTTTCTTCGGCGTCGTCAGAACTGGATTCTACACGACGCGTTAATATCTGAGCGCCTTCCTGAATAACGGTTATGGAAACATCATCAAAACCGATGAGTTCTCCGTCATTGGCTGTGAGACGTAATACATAATCGCCAGGGTCAGAGAATGATGCTGTGGTTTGCGTATCGTTAATGCTTGTAAACGTCACTTCGCCTTCGCCACTGACTTTACTCCAGCTTGTCGTCAATGTACTACCAGGGATGCCATCATCGAAAACCTCACCTACCAGGTATGCCGAATCAGGCAACGTGATTGATTGATCTTCACCTGCATATACTTCTGGTGGCAGGTTCCCCGGAATATAGGAATATTCTACATAAAGCAAAGGAGCAGCATTCTGGTCGCCGTCATATGCTTCAGCGACACGTTCCCCCGTTCCTGAAAGAATAATGGCAAGTGAATTACCACTGGCCCAGCCGCTTTGGCTGATAATTTCGGTAATGATGGGTTGAATGTCAGGAGTTCGCTGATTTGTTCCAGCTTCTCCCACTATTAACCATGGGTTAGGGCTCCAGTTATTGACGTATGCATTAGTACGAGGCCGTGAGGAAATGTTCATGTTCTCTTTTACAAAACCCGCTGCGTTAGCTGAAAGTTCACCTTCAATAGTAAGAATCGTGTCAGTCGACTTCACTTCGTCAACCTGGAACTGGATATATGCCGCTGTAATAGTCGCTCCCTGTGGAATGTCAATATTATTAAAACGCATACCAACAGTTTGATCCGTACCATCATAGACCAATTCTAAATCGCTACTGGATGTGGATACACGGCCATCTGCTTTTTCTTCGGCGTCATCAGTACTGGCTTCAATACGGCGACTTAAAACGTATTGGCCACTTTGCAGGGCAACATTGATAGTAACCTCATCGTAACTTTGCAGTTCTCCGTCACTGGCAGTCAGTCGCAATACGTAATTACCGGCTGCAGAAAATGAAACCGCAGTCTGTGGGTCACTGTTATTTTCGAAGGTAACTTCTCCTTCACCACTGATCACCGTCCAGAGATTGGTCAGTGTACTACTCGGAAGGCCATCGTCAGAAACCTCACCTGCGAGCGTTGTGGGATTAGGAAAAGTGATTGACTGATCTGCTCCTGCTGAGACTATTGGTGCAGAGTTACCCTGCGTGAAAGGCGGTATCTCCATGACATATATTTTACCGTCATTTTCAAGTGGATCACTGTCATTATCCCAACCACGAGCAGCAATGTAGACAATGATGGAGTCTCCCAGATTGCTTGGAGGTATTATTGTTATTCCGGAAGGCTTTTTGGGACTCGCAGCGGAAATATCAATAGTTCGAACCAGTTGTCCATCTGTGGTGATCTGAATAACAAATTGTCCACTAGCATCAACTAAATAGAGTGTATCTGTGGTGGCGTCGTAGTAGATGCTTTCAGGATTGGTCACTCCCAAACTACTGAGATTCACGCTGGTGACAATATCGTCGACTCCGTCGAATAGACCATTAGTGCCAGGGGCGACACGGAAAATAGTATCTAATACGCCATCAATAATATACAAGAAACCCTGACCGTATGTGACATCTTCAGGGTCATTACTGCCAAAATCTGAAGTAGAAAATGACGTGACGATATCGTCAGATGTCATACAAACGCCATCTACACCCGGGTCAATTTCATAAATTGACTTGGTACCTGTGTCATCAGAAATAAAGCAGTGATGGTTGTCTGGGTTGATTGTTATACCGGTTGGTTCATCACTAAACGGAATTGTCGAATAGCGACCATTCACTACCACGCCGCCAGTTATTGGATCAATTTTGAAGGCGTTTATCTGGTCGGTGGGGAAAAGCCAAGCCATCTCATTGATTTCACTATCTGTCATCAACAATTTGTTTTCTGATGGCAAATAAACAATACCTGCAGGATCGGGACTTGGATAATTTGAAGTATCAATGACTTGAATAAGGTTTGCCTGTACATCATCTGCCATCAAATACGAAGGAAATAATATTGAAAATACAATAAGAACAATGGATGTGTTAGTAGCGATAGTCTTATCTTTGGAACAAAAACATACCTCAGCTATTTTGTTTTTTATGTTATTGATAAACATAATATTATGTCCTTTGTTGCCGTTAATACTGCGTCAATAAATTATAAAATCAAATAGTTTCCATGGTGACTACCATTCACATTCAATTATAATTCAGTGATAAATATATAATTGCTAATATCATTAATAATGTTCTTATTTTTAAGAAAATAGGATAAGTATTTTAATTAATGCGGAAAGATTGATGATAAATGATTATTTTTCCTAAAATAGATCAACAAAGTCTTAATAGTTTGCAAAAATGTTACATAAGTTATGAGTTTTAGAGATATTAATCCTTAAAAATTTATTTGATTTTTATCAGAGTGTGGCCTTGCTTAAAGTACATATGTTTACTTTTATTAATAGAAACAAGGCAGAGCAGTCCCTTGTCTTCAAAAGTTTCCCGAATGGGGGAGGCGAATGGTATTCACGGGAGTTAGCACACATGAAATCAAATAAATTTCTTCTAATAGCCATAGTGCTACCGACATTTCTTGTCGGTTGCACTATAGTACCAGGCTCAGACATTTCCGTAGGTGATAAGACCGTTGTTGAATCTGACGCCTCAAGCAGTGAAGTATCAGAAAAAATCAATATCTATCCGTTAGACGCCTATTCTGTCGCTAGTTTTCGAACGGTTACCAATGCACGTTCGCAGCCAAACAGCGCGTTAGATAGACAAATCGCTACTTATGAATACACCATTGGATCTGGTGATATTTTGAATGTAACGGTATGGGATCACCCGGAACTGACCATTCCTGCTGGCTCGTACCGCAGTGCATCGGAGGCCGGGAATTGGGTACACGCTGACGGTACCATCTTCTATCCCTACATTGGATCCATAAAGGTAAGCGGTAAGACCGTTACACAAATCCGTGGAGAAATTGCGCGTAAACTTAATGACTACATCGAAAGGCCTCAAGTAGATGTTAATGTCGCAGCTTTTCGTTCGCAAAAAGCTTATGTCACTGGTGAGGTATCTTCTCCAGGCCAACAACCTATTACTAATGTCCCATTAACGCTATTGGATGCCGTTAATAATGCGGGAGGGTTAGCACCAGATGCTGACTGGCGTAACGTCACATTGACTCGTAATGGCGAGGAACAACAAATTTCTCTCTATGCGTTAATGCAGCGTGGTGACCTCACGCAAAATCGGCTACTGGAAGCAGGCGACATTATTCATGTGCCCCGTAATGATTCACAGAAGGTGTTTGTAATGGGGGATGTGAATGATCCGAAGTTACTGAAAATTGATCGATCTGGGATGAGTCTCACTGAAGCATTAAGTAGTGTGGGTGGTATTAATGAACTTTCGGCAGACGCAACAGGGGTATTCGTGATTCGTATCTCTAATAATAAGAAGGAGCGTTTGGCAGATCTCTATCAACTTGACATAAAAGATGCGTCAGCGTTGGTCATCGGTACTGAATTTGATTTACAGCCTTATGATGTTGTCTATGTGACCGCTGCTCCAATAGCGCGTTGGAACCGTGTTATAAGTTTGATGCTACCGACGATTACTGGCTTTAATGAATTGACTGAGGGTACGCTTCGAGTGCGAAACTGGTAGTGTAGTTAGGAAAACGTTGGGGCTACGATTCCTTAACCACGCATTTTGGTAATGGACTTTCTACCTAATTCAGAGTAAGCGAATTTGTGGATCATGGGTCAAATAGACTACAACGAGCCAATATCGTTGCTTTTTCTGCAATAGTCCATGGCACTAAAAAGGTATAACTTATTTAACCATGCTTATTTAGCGTGTAAAAACGATATTGGCTATAAAGCTATCTGTGTGTTGTTGCCTCGATTGCAAGCGAACTTTTCAATTGTGGAGTACGTAGATGAAGCCTTTCACTAGGCATTAAAGAGAAAATTGTTGATATGGCAATGATCAGCTCTGGCGTCAAAGGAACTGGACGAGTGTTGAACATTGCCATGCCACCGTTTTAAATACTTTAAAAAACTCTCGCCAAGACTAGTAGTAACCATCTCATACGACAACGCTATTATTGAAATCATTTGTGAAATCGATGATCAGTGGTCATTTGTAATTAATAAAAATCGTAGTTGGTTTTGGACCCTCCTTATAAACGAGTGATTTCAAATGCGTTTGATAAACGGAATATTGATGTTATGAACACGCTTTTAGATTGGCTCTCGTCTTATGGAATCCTCTTCTCTTGTGTCGATGACGTCAGTGTTTGAATTAGAACCTTGACAAAAGAAAAGCAAATCGATGGTGAGCTTATAAAATAAATTGGATACACAAATTTTAAATTATTCTCAACATTAATACATTTGGTTCGCTGAGCGGTAGTTTTTTAAAGTATGAAGCAGCGCAAATTTGGCTTTGGTTACAACTCTTTTCTGGCTTTAATTTTTCACACTGAAGGTAACTATTTATGTGGCGTGAAAGTGTCGTTTCATAAATATTAATCGTATGAAATCATAGGATTAGCTAGCCTCAAGAATTGAGAAGAAAGCTTTGTACGGTAGAAAACTCTACAATCACGAGTGATATCTTTCATCACAACAAGCCTTTCTAAATTTATTACTTTGTCGTTTGAAAAAATTTAAATAGTCAGAATCGAAAAAAATAATTTTGTGATGTAGTGCAGAGATTCAAATGCTCACTATACTGAGATTTGTCAATAATCACAGTAATGGTGGGACTTAAAATGCCTGACATGGGGGACAATAAAAAGAATTATTTCACTGAACAGTATGCGCATAAAAGGCTGTATCGATATCACGAAACACTGTCTGTTCACGTGCAACTTTTCTTAAGTATGGCTTCGTCTTGCTTAGTTTTGATAGGAGCAGGCTATTGGCTTCATGAATTTAATATTGAAACTTATAAAATTTTGGCAATCATTAACTGCTTGACCATCTTCATCGTATTTCAGATGGTTGGTGTTTATCATCAATCAGGCGGGATATTGCTTGGACGCCGAAGAACTCTATTATTCGGGCTTTGGGTTCTTAGTAAAGCTTGGTTTATCGTTATAGTATTTATGGTGCTCTTTATTTATCTGATAGACACTTTCAACGACTTTCATTCAGATGTATTCATTATCTGGTCTATAGGTGGATTAGTCATTCAAGCTTGTGGTTATAGCTTGATCTATTTCGTATCAAAAAAATATCGCTCTCTCGTTACTAACTCCGTACCTTGTTTGATCGTTGGCACCAATGACCTTAGCAAAAATCTTCTCGCTAATCTTCACGGTAATATATGGCTTACTGAAAATGTGATTGGTGTTTTAAAGACTTCAGAGTCATGGGATGATTCTGCTCCCGTCTTAGGTGACATAAGTGATATACGCGAAGTTATTGAAAAATATAACATTAAAAGAGTGTATATCACTCTAATGTTAAGAGAGTTGAATCAAATAGAGGAAATAGTGAATCTTCTTGATAATAAGTGTGTCGATATTATTTGGGTACCGGATATATTGTCAATTCATACCATTGACAGAGGTATCAGAGAGTTATCCGGACTGCCATTACTTATTCTTTCCGGAAGCCCAATGAAAAAAATTACGGCAGTGTTGATCAAATCTTTAATGGATAGGGTACTTGCGTTTGTAATGTTGATTCTTCTGTCACCTGTTTTTATTGTGACAGCTGTGGCGATAAAAATCACTTCACCTGGCAACGTGTTTTTCAAACAAAAACGACACGGCTGGGATGGCAGTTATATTGAGATCTGGAAGTTTCGTTCTATGTATACGCCAAAGGCTGACAGTGAGTTTGAGTTGGCGAAGCGTAATGACCCTCGTGTAACCACCGTAGGTAAGTTTATTCGTAAAACAAGCATTGATGAACTACCACAGCTTTTTAATGTGTTACAAGGTAACATGTCGCTTGTTGGTCCTAGACCTCATGCTGTAGAAGTTAACCAATTTTACAGCCAATATATTCCAGACTTTATGCTGCGCCACCGCATCAAACCCGGAATTACCGGACTAGCTCAAATCTGCGGATACAGAGGTGGTGATGATTGCACTATTAGAACTCTGGATCTTATGGAAAAAAGAGCGACTTATGATATTGAATACATAAATAATTGGAGCCTGTTGCTTGATTTGAAAATATTGCTACTAACGCCATTCAAAATATTTATACATGACGCGTATTAGAGGTATTCATCATAAATGCTAATCGGTAAGGATGAATCATGGACAATAATAACAAGAGAAAAATAATTCAGGTTACAGAAAGCTTTGCATATGGAACAGCCAAATCGATCAAACAGCTGTGTTCCCTGCTTAAGGAAGACTATGAAATAACAGTTTTTTACTGCCGTCGTGATGAAACACAAGAAGAAATTAAAGATATTGATTCTGATATAACCTGGATTGAGATGTCTTCCAAAGGGGCGTTACGTCATTTAAAAAATGCACTTTTGATACGTAAGTTTATTGATAAAGACACTTTTGCTATTCATGGACATAGCAGTTTTGGTGGTCTATACGTACGTCTCGCAGCGATAGGGAAAAATATACCATTTGTTTTCTATTCTCCAAGAGGATATGCCTTTCTTAGGCAAGATATGAATGTTGTCAGTAGATTCATTTTTTTGCTCGTTGAAATGTTTTTGTCTTTATTTGGACATACCGTAACCTGTGGTATGGGGGAATATGAAGTGGGAAAAAAATTCACTAGGCATATTTCTAATATCAATAACTCAGTAACAGTTAAAGAAATGCCTGAATCTCCTGATAATCATATGTTTAAAGTTATCTCAGTCGGGCGTATTTGTTACCAAAAAGGATTTGATATTTTTTTAGAAGTTGCTCGAGAGTTAAAAGACAGTGAATTTACTTGGATAGGTTCGGCTGACCCCCGATATTTTGACTCTGTCATCAAGAAATATGGACAGTTACCTGATAACGTTAATATTGTAGATTTTACTGAACAATCTGAGTTATTTAATAAAATAAGTCATTCTTCACTGTTATTTCATCCCTCAAGGTGGGAGGGACTTTCACGGGTTTTGATCGAATCACTGTCTCTAGCTATGCCTATAGTAACTTCAACTTGTCTCCAAAATTTGGATTGCTTATCTCCTAGACGAGATGAAGGTGTCAGTGGTGAGTACAATAATGGCTTTGCATGTAATAGTGTCACCGATTATATCTACGCGATCCAAACATTAAAAAATGACCCTGAGCGTATTTCAAATATGAGGCAGTGCTCATTCAAACTTGCAAAAAATGATTTTGATATTAACGATGTAAAAATGAAGTGGCTAAAGTTATATAAGGGAGAGTATTAGGATTGCGCTGTTGAATACGAATTTTGGTAGGAAACATGGTATAAAATGAACAGACATTACTTAACAAACACCTTTGCATCATTGATGATAATTGGTATAGCCTTGGCTTGTATGCCCAGCCTGATGAGGATCGGCAATTCAAGTGTGAGTCTTACTTATGTATACATATTGATATGCTTTACCATGTTGTTTTTCATCATATTGAAAGACAAGACTATGTTGTCTTTCTACCATTACGAAGCAAGAAAAAATAGCATGTTATTCATTTCACT
Source organism: Vibrio sp. YIC-376 (assembly GCF_052353105.1). Lineage (NCBI taxonomy): Bacteria > Pseudomonadati > Pseudomonadota > Gammaproteobacteria > Vibrionales > Vibrionaceae > Vibrio > Vibrio sp. YIC-376. Next base: position 172,403 of record NZ_JBBWFK010000009.1, on the reverse strand, counting down.
ATTGATGCTATTTTTTCTACATGTTTTGAGCGTGGTGCTTTCTGATGAAGGAATAGTGTCCAGAGCGTTAATTTCTCTGATAATTTTCATTACCTGTTATCTGTATTTTTCTTTTGTTTTTTATAATGATAATACCTTTTTTGAGCATTTTTATGTTTTTATTACTGTAGGATTGATACTTAATTTTATAGCCGCTTTGATGCAGAAAGCAGGGTTTAATCTTGGAACTTCTTACTATGAAGGCTATGATCGATATACCGGTCTTTTTGCAAATCCAAATCAGTTAGCCATTGTTGTAACAACGACATTTATCTTTTACGTTGATAAAATTGAAACGCATCAACGATTGATCAACAAGCTTTTCGCTTTAGCTATGGTAGGTGTTTGTTTTATGTTGCTGCTATTGGCAGGGTCTAAAACAAACATTATTGTTTCCTTTTTAATTTTATTGTCTTTTTTTGTTGCCCGTAAGAACATGACTAAATTTATTTTTGGGATTATTTTTCTTTTTTTAGCGTTATTTCTAATAAAAGAGAGCGGAGTCTTAATGTCTGTTAATCCAAGACTTTTCGAAATTCTCTTTACTCTTTCGCCAGATACTGTGCTTGAATACCGTACTGTTGCGTCGAGAATAGAAATATGGGAATACTCGTGGAAAGTAGGTACCAGTTACCCATATCTTGGTGAAGGATTAACCAGTACTTTACCTGATCCTATACGTCACAGTCATAATATAGTAATAGATTATATGCGGATGTTTGGACCCGCTGGTTTTGTCACTATAATATGTTTTATTTACGCAATAGTTTCATATCGTATTTATATGCCTGACAATTCGTCGGGTAATAAAAAAGCTAAAATTTGCAAGATTTCTATAATTGCTTATCTGCTGTCTAATATGATGAGTGATTCTATGGGGCCTCAGACTGTCTTTTTCTTCGCTTTTTTTGTCTCTTATCTTTCTGTCCATTCGTCTATGTTCGTTACCTATACTAATATAAATAAAGCAAAGTTAAATAGCGATTTCGTAGAAAGGTAATCATATGAAGCTGAACTTTTGTTGACTTACTTTCGTTTTCGGTTAGCTCAACTTTTTTAGGAGAGTTTCAGGCATTCTCGGTTGAGTCAACGGCAGTCAGGCCGGGGTTAAAAAGTCGTAGTAGTAGAAGGTTTGTGTGAAAGGGCAGAATTATCGACTTTGTCAGAGATGGCTATTAACCAGGAGTCAATATAAGTAGATCTTATCAATCTGGTAAAGCAGACGATCTGATCACTTTAGCTCGGAGCTTGTTTAATCATGTTTAACAACAACATACCACAATTTGAGCAAGACACACCATGGAGCAGGGAAAATCAAGTGTCCCTTCGTGATTATTTTGCTGTGATCAAGAGAGCCTGGTGGAAAATACTGCTATTATCTGTAGTTGCCACCTTGCTCGTTGCGTTTGTAGTTTCACTCATCCCACCAGTTTATAAGACTAGTGCCACCGTCATTTTCGAACCTGAAACGCCAAGAATGATCTCCATTGAGCAAATCTATATTCCCGATAGCAGAAATAATGACGAGTTCTATAAAACTCAAACCGAGATACTGAAGTCTCGTCCTTTAGCTGAGGAAGTTATCAATAAATTAGGCTTGGTTGATGTTCTTACCAGGAATGACAATGATAAATTCAGTGTTGGCTTTATTACTGAAAGCATTTCCGGTTATCTGAGTGATGCCAGGGATTGGGTGACTCATTTTTTTGGCGTTGCTGCGCCAACAACAGAAGTGATAATACCCGTAGATCCAATGAATCGTGCGCTTGAGAAGTATTTTGAAAATCTCGAAATTGCTCCGGTAAACAACACGCAGTTAGTAAAAATAAAGTTCAGTTCTACAGACCCTAAGTTGGCCGCTGCTGTTGTCAATACTCATGCTGATGTTTATTTACAGAGTGCTCTGGACGCAAAACTATCTATTACTAAGTCTACCGAACAGTGGATGAGCAATAGACTTTCAGCCTTAAAAAGCACTCTTGAACAGTCTGAGCAGGAGCTTCAAGCTTTTCGCGAGAAAGAACAGTTGGTTGATTCAGATGGTCTACAACATTTGCCTTCCTTGAAGTTGAATGAATTAACAACCAAGTTGGTCGAAATTCAACAGCAACTATCTTCAACAAAAAATGCTTATTCGCAGGTAGCGAGTTGGGGCTCGGACTCTTCTAAGACAGTTAATTCTATGCCTTCCGTTCCAGAAATTCTCAATGATCCTTTGATACAGCAACTTAAGAACCAGCTAGGAATGGCCAAACAAAAAGTCAGAGAACTTAGCGTTCGCTATCGGTCGCGTCATCCTTTGATGGTTGCCGCACGAGAAAATGTGAAAATCATAGAGGATAATTTACTCAGTCAGGCAACAAGCGTCATTCAAGGAATCAAGACAAAATATGAAGCTACCGCCGCTAATGAGAACTCTATTCAAGAGGCCATTGAAGCAACAAAAAATCGCTATCATGAATTGGGTAGGAAAGCCTCTGAACTGGATGCTTTAAAACGAGAAGTTGACACGAATCGTGAGCTCTATGCGCTCTTTTCGAAGAGAGTAAAGGAAACGACGGAGTTGACTTATGCCCAATCGGTGAATGCCAGGATAATTGTCCCAGCAATCGTACCTTATGAACCATTTAAGCCACAGAAAGCTTTAACTATTTCGATGGCTTTTGCGGTCAGTTTATTTTTTGGTGTTTTTATCTCATTTGTCCGTGACGCAATGGATAACCGTCTGACTAATATCGGGGACGTTGAACTTAAGCTGGGATATCAGTTGTTGGGTGTTGTACCGATGCTTGAAACTAAGCAATCTAAACAGCCCAATTTATTGCTCAATAAGTTGAGAGATGACGTCCCTGAGAGACGCTTTCTCGAAGCTATGCATTCTTTGCGTGCCGGGATAATCCTTAGTGAAAAACCGAATAAAACGGTTATGGTGACATCCAGTTTGAGCCATGAAGGCAAATCTAACCTTGCGATGAGTTTGGCTTATGTTTGCGGTCTATTCGAACGAGTTGTGCTTGTTGAATGTGACTTGTGCCGCCCGGTAATGGCTAGCGGGCTCAACATTGACGCCAAGATTCCGGGATTAGCAGAGTTAATTGAAGGAAAAGCATGTTTAGAAGATTGTTTGGTTGAACATAAAAACTTTAAGGTAATTCATGCCGGCACCCAGACTCAAGATTCTAAGGTGGTCATTGGGTCTTCTGAATTTAAGCACCTGCTGGAATCGTTAGCATCAGAATATGACAGGGTTATTCTTGACTGCCCACCAGTTCTGTTAGTCAGTGATCCCGAAATTATTTCCACCTATACCGACATGGTGGTTTATGTGGTTAGAACCGGTTCGACACAGATAATGCAGATTAAAAGCGGCATAGAGAAACTGCTGCGGGTAAAAGATCAACCGATTAAAGTTGTTGCCAACGGGTTGGATGACCCATTTACCTCACACTACAAATATTATAATGATTATTACGGCCACTATAAGTAGCGATAACGTTTTAGTTTGATGATATGTGTAAATAAAATCGATGATTTTTAGTTTAGGGGGAGAAGTATATTTTGATCGTCGAGTTAATAGGCTGTACCAGCTCCGGGAAATCGACGTTGCTGAAAAAAATAGTCGACCAGCATCAGGGTGAGCGTCCTGAAGTGATAGCTGCGCAGACGTTTGTTTTGCGGGCCACACATCTGTCTTGGTTAAAAAATGTGATGCTTAGGCGAATTGCTATTAACCTGATCGGTTTGGTCTGTTGTTTACTTTATTGTCGTAAAAACATACCCATACTGAAATTATCTTTCGCTTACCTGAAACATCTTCCTCCTACCGTCAGTTTACGCGAGCGGATAAAAATAGCACGGATAGTGCTTCGAAATATCGGTATTTATGAGTTGATTAGTCATTGTGACAATGCGGAGAATATTGTAGTTCTTGATGAAGGCATCTTACATATTGTCCACTATTTGTTTGTTTATGAGTCGATTTCTCCTGATATAAAACAAGTAGATAAGCTTCTCTCACAGATACCTATCCCAGACGCTGTGATACTAGTGTCCGCACCTAAAAGAGTGCTTATAGAGCGAACGGTGGTTCGCGGTCATGAACGAATCAGAGCTGGTTCTTTTGAAGCGGTGGAAGCCTTCATCAGTCATGCCTTAGAAGTATTTGAATGCATTACAGCATCTTCTGAAATCAGACCAAGGTTAGTCGCCGTTAATTCCTGTAGCAATGTTAAACCTGTCGTTACTAATGGCTATCAGAATTCTGATGTAAATAAAATTATTGAAATTTTGATTAGTGGATGAATATATGGCAGAGCATGAACAGGGGATTGGTCGTGCAGCGGTGATAGCACTAGTGGGACCTGAAGCGACGGGTAAGACTACGATAGCTCGTGAGTTGGAAGGCTGGCTAGCATCCATGTACAAAGTCCGTGTCGTACATGTTGGGAAACCACCCGCAACCTGGTTAACGTATCCTGTACGTATATTATTACCCTTGGTGAAAGTGCTGTTTCCAAAAAGTAGGACATCAAGGTTAAAGGGTTATGTTACCGCGCCACAAAATTCTGATATCAGCGATGTGGAAGAACCCCAACGAAACACTATTTGCTTTTCAGAACTGCTCAATGCTCTCTGGAATATCTGTATTGCTTGGGATCGTCGTCAACTGTTAGTTTCCAGTCATAGAGCTGCCAATAATCATATGTTTATTGTATGTGACCGTTACCCTTCATATCGCTCTGGAGCGGTGGACAGCGCAAGGCTTACTTTGCATCTAGATCAAAAAGGGTTCAAGGCGTGGTTATACAATCAATTAGCATTGATAGAAAATCGAATATATAAGCAAATTCCAGCCCCAGATATTGTTTTTCAGCTTAGTGTTTCTCTTGAAACAGCAAAACAGCGCAACAGAGAGAGAGTCAAAGAAGACAAAGAAGGGGATGGGTATATAGAATCTCGTCGCCTACATGCGCAAAGCTGGCATCGAATGGGTAATGAAGAAATCTACCAGATTGATACTGAACAGACTTACGCTGATACGGTTAAAAGTGTCATCGATGTGATTAAGAAGACATTAAATGGGAAATGACAAATCACATTCTTCTCGTGTGCTCGATGGTGCTGCGATAACCACAGTGGCAGCGATAACTCAGGGGTTCGGCCAAATATTACTGCTTGCGGTATTGGCTAGGTATATCAGTCAGGAAGGGTTTGGACTGGTCACAGCAACATTGGTCGTTGTTGGCTTAGGGCGTCAATTTACAGAGTCATTGATAAGACCAGTTATTATCCAGAGAGAACATTTGTCTGTACAAGATATTGGAACCGCTTCACTGATTTCATGGTTTTTTGCATTTTGTGCTGTCGTCTTACTGTTTTACTTTGCTCCTTTGATAGGAAAAGCATTATCTGAACCAGATATCATCCCTGTTATTAAGGCTCTTTCATTTGTATTTGTCATTCAGGCACCGTCTCTGGTCGCTGAAGGATTGCTTTACCGTGAACTCAGGTACTCATCTGTTGCTTTCGCAGAAATGATGTCATTTTTGTTTGGTTATACACTGGTTGGCGTAATTTTGGCACTGGAAGATTTTGGTGTATGGGCTTTGGTTTGGGCATATTTAGCTCAGGTTGGAGTCAAATGCATCTTTATGATCTGGCAGAAGCCTAAAACGCTGATAATGGCTTTTCATTATCGAACTTTTCGTCAAATTATGTGGATGTCTGGCGGATTTAGTGTCGCTAAAGTATTGGGATATATTGCTACTCAGGTCGACTATCTGGTTGTTGCTGCAACAATGAGTTCCGCTGCTGTTGGTATATACGGCAGGGCATATCAATTAGTTGGCATGCCATCGATGCTGATTGGTCAGGTGTTGGAACGTATCATGTTTCCTCTATATTCCCGGCTGCAAAATGATCGAAAAAAAGCAAAAGATTATTATGGCAACGCCGTAGCACTCAGCTCAGCAGTAATGGCTCCTATGTCGGTCTTGTTCATCGTACTGGGGCCGGAAATTGTTCACCTTATCTTGGGATCTGGTTGGTCAGAGACAGTGCTACCATTGCAGATATTGTCGTGCACCATTATTTTTCGTATGGGATATAAGGTGAATGACCCCTTAACTAAGGCAACTGGCTTGGTCTATCAAAGGGCTTTTATACTGGCGATTTACGCTTTTGCTGTAGCCGGAGGTGCTTATGTGGGATCATGGTGGGGGTTACCTGGTGTTTCATTGGGAGTGTCATTAGCGATTGTTTTGAATTTTTTCTTGATGGCTCAATTAACCCTGCATTGGTTGGAGGCACCTTGGCGTTGGTTTGCCTTGAAACATATGCGAGCTGGACTGTTAGTTTTGTTTTACTTCCCTCTATTACAGGGGACCTCCTTACTATTACGCTATTTTGAGATAGGTTATTTAGGGGTTCTCTTCGGAGTTCTTGCCGTATTATTTATTTCAGTTTTACTGCAAGCGATTATTTGGCCTTCATACGTCTTCAATTCAGATGTACGATGGTTCTTTCGAATTCTTGCTTTGCGTATTAGGCCAAAACTAATTGGCGAACAGTCATCAAACAAAAGGAATGATGGCATTGTTGTGGAGCTTGATGGTTTAACCAAAGAAGAAAGAACAAGTATTCTAAAAATCATAATCAATAATTTAAGCAGTGAAGGTATCCCTTCATCAGATGTTTTAAAGCCTTTAAAACAGAACAAGTCATTGGTTGTTTATTCCCTGTATTGTTTAAACTTGGTCTACCATGCATTGAAACGATTTCCAAGGGCGACACTGTATGAAGTTCTGATGAAAATTGGCTGTGAAGCTCAAATACCACGTAATCTAATGACGAATCTAATCTCTTCTATAGCTTATAGAGAACTTGTGTCCAGAGCACAGTTTACACGAGGTGTTCACTTATTAGTTAGTGAGCCTGGAAAACCATTATCGAATCTCTTTAAGCCTGACATATATCTTAATATGACAGAATCTGAAGGGGAGATCGGGTTACGGGCGCAAAGGATAGCGATGTTACTAAAGTCTAACTGGTATGCTCGTAACGTCGAAGTTTAAACAGTTACTCGCTTGCAGAACCGTATTGAGGAGATAACAGTGAAAGGATGGCGGATCAGAAACGAACAAAGCCGCTGAAAATCAGCGGCTTTGTTCTTTGAATAGTGGCGGAGAGATAGGGATTTGAACCCTAGATACGCTATTAACGTATGCCGGTTTTCAAGACCGGTGCTTTCAACCACTCAGCCATCTCTCCGTTACGGGAGGTATAATAGTGAGTGACGCAAAACTTGTAAAGCCTTGAACTAACGAAAAAGAACTGTTTGCTTGTTTTGTAATCACAGGTCTATGCTGTGATAGGTAAGAAAGAATAAAAGGTCGTTTAAAAAGGGTATTTTGTAGAGTATTTACTTCATTTTGATAGAATTCAATAAAATGGTGTTTTATTGTTATCTTCATGAATTGTAAGAAATTATATGCTTTGAGTATACATGTGTTCGCCCGAAAGTGTTTGCAACATACTGTGAACTAATTCAAAATTAACTGGTAGAGCCAGTTGTGCTTAAAATTTCTAAGGGTGTTTATGAAGGTCACAAATCTATTTAAAGACAAAGTTGATGCGATTTCTGCTCATCAATCCGAGTTTATGAATTGGATGTCTCCAACGCTACGCGACTATTGGAGTGACTTTTTGGATAAAGCTCAACACAGTTTCCTGTTCTCGAAAGTGCGCGATCACCAGCAGCCAGCAATAAATGAAGAAGTCGCGCCTCAACCTGCTCCAATCGTAATGGATCCTGAAGCTCAAAAACTTTATGCAGAATTAGCAGGGAAAATCGGTGAAGTGATTCATGTTGGTGAATGGGTCAATGTATCTCAAGCTCGCATTAATCAATTTGGTGCGGTGACCGAAGATATGCAATGGATCCATACTGATCCAGAGCGTGCATCTGAAGAGTCACCATTCAAAACGACCATTGCACATGGCTTCTTAACCTTAGCATTACTACCAAGACTTACAGATTCGGTTGATTCAGATAGGCCTCTCTTCCCAACAGCTAAGCTGGTCGTAAACTTGGGTTTAAACCAAGTACGTTTCCCTTATCCGGTAAAAGCGGGTAATAACGTTCGTGCGGTGAGTACGCTGACTAAAGTAACGCCAATCAAGAAAGGTCTTGAGATTGAGCGTGAAATCAAAGTTGAAATTGAAGGTGTGCGTCGTCCGGGTGCAGTCGTTATTTCAGTTATTCAGTTACATTTCTAATCAACGACTAATGGAATTAAAAAAGAGAGCATGAAAATGCTCTCTTTTTGTTTAACTGTTTTTTACTGATCGAATTTCTTTACTGGCGTGTAGCCATATTCCGCAACGGCTTTTTGGCCTTCTTCAGATTTCAAGAACGCAACGAAGTCTTTTCCCGCTTTGTCTAGAGCGTCAACTTTATACAGAATCAGGAAAGGCCTCGCCAAAGTGTATTTGTGGTTTGCGATATTTTCTGGCGTAGGCTCAATACCACCAAACTGGATAGGTTTCACTGAGCGGTCAACTGAACCCACCGAGATAAACCCGATTGCGCGAGTATTATGGTTTACGATGGTTTTCACCATGCTGTTACTGTTTACAACCAGGTTATTTGGGCTGATATCTGAAACCAAACGATCATTTACGATTTTGGTCAGGCCCATTAAACTTTCGAAACTGTAACGCGAGCCTGACGAAGCTTCTCGAGTTACAACTGCGATAGGTTGATCTGTACCGCCCACTTCTTTCCAGTTCTTGATTTTACCTTTGTAGATATCAAATACTTGCTGTTGAGACAGGTTTTCTACAGAGTTTGCACGGTTTACTACAATCGCCAGACCATCATAAGCGATTGGGAAAACATTAAGGTCTTCACCTTTTTCGCTTTCTGTGAGATATCGGGAGCTCATTCCAATCTCAACGACGCCTTTGTTCACCATGGTGATACCTGCGCTCGAGCCAATGCCTTGAACAGCAATATAATCATCAGGGTGCGTTTTATTATACTCTTCAGCTAGCACGTCCATTACACGAGCGACGGAGGTCGAGCCTGAGATGTTGACTTCTTTCGCCATAGCTGAAGGAAGGGAAATGGCCATGGCTAGCAGAGTCGCCACAGTAAAACGAAACATATTAAACTCCATATACGGTATAAAGCAGCGCTTATGATATTTCGTTCAGGTTACACTTTTGTGAATCGACACGGCTTGGCGTTGTGATTTGTTGTATCTATATTCAACTAGAGTAGTATTGGGAGTTACTGTTGGGTCGAAAGAATTACATTTCACTCATAGGACGAGAAACGCTCGAACAACCACCCCCGCTTTTAATGGTACAAGGGTGTATACTAAGAACTACCTGTCAGGAGAACGTTCATGTCTGTGTCTCAAATAGCGACCAGTCGTTTATACAAGTTAGTTCACTCGCTATGCTCTGAACGTAACGCTAATTTGCCTGTAGAGCTGGGTAAGTGTCTTTATGAACCAATAGAAAATGGGGTAGAGCTTTATCGAGCTCATTTTCTATTAGATTCTCAGCACAGTGAATATACGTCTCCGGTCGCGAAGATTTTGTTTGATGATAAAACGCAATTGTGGCGCTTCTATATACCGAGCTATCGTACGGGGGATTTGAAGTGGGTACCGTACGAAACCTTGCCATATAGCGAGTCTCTAGAAGTACTGTTGGGTGAGCTTGCAACCGATCCTAAGGCTTGCTTCTGGGATTAAGGATACAGGTATCTCCTTGTAAATAAGATATAAAAAAGGCGCTCTTAGAGCGCCTTTTGGCTTCCTTTAAGTGTTATTCACTAACAGCTTGTTGTTCTTTTTCTGCTGGTTGTTCAGCGAACACCTGAGTTGGTTTGGCAACTAAACTGCGGTTTTCTTGGTTCACATCAGCCAGAACGAGTTCCAGTGTATCCCCAAGCTTGAACACTACCTCTTTGTCGATAGAGATAGTACCGTTGTCACCGTTGCACTCAATGCGCTCTTTGTTTTCAATAATCAGCGCGCCAGGAATAAATGCTGCTGCACCGTTTTCAAGGAGGCGTACGCGCGCGCCTGCGCGATTGATATCGAAAATCTCACCTATGTAGCGAGTTTGCTTACCTGGCTCTTCCGCAAGAGTACGTGCGTATAGCCAGTCAGAAACATTACGCTCCGCAATTTTGTGGTGCTTACGGTGCAATGCCAGTTCCTCGCCAACCTGATCATCAGGTTTTTGAACCGGCTCTTTGTCCAGAATAACGGCTTTCAGCATACGGTGGTTTATCATGTCACCGTATTTACGAATTGGGGAAGTCCACGTCGCGTAGATATCTAAGCCCATTGCATAGTGAGGAAGTGGCTGGTTACCAACTTCACTATAGGCTTGGAGCTTGCGAATGCGGTTATCAAGATAAGGGGTTTCTTGAGTAGATAACCAACGACGCAATGCTGCAAAACCTTCCAAAGTCGAGATTGTGTCTGCGGTGAACCCCAATTGATTTTCGGGATCCACTAATTGAACTACTTCTTCAATCTTCTCTGCTTTAAGACCTGAGTGAGTATTGAACACACCAGTTTCGAATTTCTCACGCAGAGTCCGGCCTGCACAGATATTCGCTGTGATCATTGACTCTTCTACAAGACGGTTTGCGCTGCGACGCATATCTGCATGGATCGCAATAACGTCATTGTCTTCACTTAGTTCGAAGCGGTAATCAGGACGATCTGGGAATACTACGGCATTCTTTTCACGCCAGTCAGCGCGAGCAAGAGAGAAGTCGTACAGATCACGTACGATAGCAGAGATTTCTTCTGATGGTTGCCACACGTCTGAACCACCGATTTCCAGCCAGTCAGAGACGTGGTCATAAGCTAGACGCGCGTGAGATTTGATGTTAGCGGCGAAGAATTTAATGTCGTCTCCAATCACACCGTCTTTGCTCACAGTTACGGTGCAGCAAAGAGCAGGGCGGATTTCACCTTCGATCAATGAACATAAATCATCAGCGAGATCGCGAGGTAGCATAGGAATGTTACGACCTGGCAGATAAATCGTATAGCCACGTTCACGTGCAACTTTGTCCATTTGGTCTTCAGGCGTGATATAAGCCGTTGGATCAGCAATCGCGATAGTTAGCTCAAAATCGCCAGATTCTGTCTTCTTAGCGTACAACGCATCGTCCATATCTTTGGTGGATTCACCATCGATTGTCACGAAAGGTACATGAGTCATATCGACGCGCTCTAGGTCTGCGTCGTCTTTTAATTCCCAGTTCTCGATACCTGCTGGCTCTGAGTTTGGCAGATCGTTTTGTGCCAACGTTACCCACCAAGGTGCGATTTTGTCGTCAGCATCAGTGATTTTTTCTGAGATTTCGACAAAGAAGGTGTTATCCCCGTTTAGAGGGTGACGAATAAGATGGGCTACAACCCAGTCACCTTCATTGAAGTTATCTGGCTTTTGGCCTTTCTTCAGTTTCGCTTTCAACGACAGTTTTTTAAGCTGAGGGTGGTCAGGAACGACATTCAGCTTCCCTTTGAACATTTTTACTCGGCCAATAAAGCGAGTAAGAGACTGCTCTAACAGTTCCTGTGGTTCTGCGACTTCGCGTTCGTTTTCTGTACGAATAATGGCGACGACTTTGTCACCATGCATGCACTTTTTCATGTACGCAGGCGGAATGAAGAAGCTGGTTTTATTGTCCACTTCAAGGAAACCAAAGCCTTTATCAGTTGCTTTGATCGAACCTTCTTTTTTTGGCAGGTTTTCTTGGATTTGCTGCTTAAGTTGGGCTAATAGCGGGTTATCTTGAAACATCTTTACTTAACTTACCGATGGAGTTGGGCACACTATAATCATTGCGAGCTATTATTACTACCTGTAGAGCGCAATTTCACTGTTAATTTAGCCTAAGTTAATAGGCATAAAAAGTGAGTAAACTTACTTTGATTTGGTGATGAAATGGCCAATTTTCAAAGTGCGTCTCTCTAAGGAGAATGGTGGGTTGGCGGTAAAATATGCAGGAAGTGCCGCGGTAGAGAATAAATTGTGATGTATTTCAATTTTTTCTGGCTTTTTTTATGCATTTAAGGAATAATCCGCCTCCCTTAGTCGTCCCTAATGGCTTATCGCGGTTGTGTACTGTGCTAATTCCTATCTGAATGGATTTAGTAACTGGATGAATCAGTATCGAATTGGAAGAGCATATGGGACTGTTTTTTTGTTTAATTAAGTAGGATCCCAATGCAAGATTCTGTTATTCAATTCAGTGATTTATCGCTGAATGATTCTATCCTTTCTGCTCTAGACGGAATGGGTTTCGTGTCACCAACTCCAATTCAGGCTGCGGCAATCCCACACCTGTTGGAAGGTGTTGACGCGCTGGGTAAAGCACAGACGGGTACAGGTAAAACGGCAGCATTCTCTCTGCCTCTTCTAAACAAACTAGATCTTGATCAACGTAAACCACAAGCAATCGTACTTGCACCAACGCGTGAGCTAGCGATTCAGGTTGCCGCTGAAATGAAGAACCTTGGTAAAAACATCAATGGTTTGAAAGTTCTAGAAATCTACGGTGGTGCTTCTATCGTAGATCAAATGCGTGCACTTAAGAATGGCGCGCATGTTATTGTTGGTACGCCTGGCCGTGTTCAAGACCTTATCAACCGTGAACGTCTACACCTGGACGAAGTGAATACTTTCGTACTTGATGAAGCGGACGAAATGCTGAACATGGGTTTCGTGGACGACGTAACTGCAATCATGGAGCACGCTCCTGACTCAGCACAACGCGTTCTGTTCTCTGCGACTATGCCCCCAATGTTGAAAAACATCGTTGAGCGCTTCCTTCGTGAACCTGTAATGGTTGACGTTGCCGGTAAGAACCATACTGTAGACAAAGTTCAACAGCAGTTCTGGGTGGTGAAGGGCGTAGAGAAAGATGAAGCGATGTCTCGTCTTCTTGAAACTGAAGAAACAGATGCATCTATTGTCTTTGTACGTACTCGTCAAGACACTGAGCGTCTGGCTGACTGGTTGTCTGCACGCGGCTTCAAAGCAGCTGCATTGCACGGTGACATCCCTCAGTCTCTACGTGAGCGTACTGTAGATCACATCAAACAAGGTGTTATCGACATCCTAGTAGCAACGGACGTTGTTGCACGTGGTCTTGACGTTCCACGTATTACTCACGTATTTAACTACGACATCCCATTCGATGTTGAGTCATACATCCACCGCATCGGTCGTACAGGTCGTGCTGGACGTAAAGGTAAAGCGATCCTGTTGGTTCGTACAAACCAAATCCGCATGCTTCGTACTATCGAGCGTGTAACTAAGTCTTCTATGGAAGAGATCCAACTTCCACTGCGCGACCAAGTTGCAGAAGCTCGCTTGGCTCAACTTGGTGCTGAGCTAGAAGCTGAGAAAGAACACAAATCACTAGACAAGTTTGCTGAGCTTGTAGAGAAGCTACAAACTTCTCTTGAAATCGACCCAGCAACACTTGCTGCAATGCTTCTTAAGCGTCAACAAGGTAAGCGTCCTCTGTTCTACATTGGCGAAGACCCAATGGTTGAAGCGATTGAGCGTGACAAGCAACGTCGTAAAGAGCGTCGTGACGATCGTCGTGAAGGTGGTAGTGGTAGTTCTCGTAGCTTTAGTAACCAAGATTGGGATACTTACCAGCTGCAAGTTGGTCGTGAGCAAGGCGTTCAAGTTAAAGACATCGTTGGTGCTCTGGCGAACGAACTTGGTCTAGGCAAAGGTTCTATCGGTGCGATCAAACTGGCTCAAGGTCATACATTCGTACAGTTACCAAAAGCAATGACTTCTGACGCTGCGAACAAGCTAAGCAAACTACGCATTCGTCAACAAGATGTTGGTGCGGTAGTTTGTGATTTCGATGATTTCCGCGAATCTCGTGGTGGTCGCCGTGATGGTGGTGCTCCTCGTCGTGATGGCGGTCGTCGTGAAGGTGGCTTCCGTGGCAACCGTGAAGGCGGTAACCGCGATGGTAACCGTGATGGTGCTCGTCGCGAAGGTGGCCGTCGTGAAGGTGGTTTCCGTTGTAACCGCGAAGGTAACCGTGAAGGTACTGCTGAACGTCGCTTCGATCGTAACCGTGGTGGTGACCACCGTGGTAACTACCGTGGTGAACGTGGTCACGGCCGTGCTCGTCGCACACCAGAAGCATAATCAAACCTGTATATTAGACATATCTAGGTAAGATAAAATCTGATTTGGAAAAGCCGAGCGTAATGCTCGGCTTTTTTATATTAAAATTTTAATGTATTGAATGTTAAGCGCGGAGATATTGGGTCTGTTTTTCGTCGTGTTCTGTCACCCAGTTAATCACTTCATTGAGTGGAAGAGCAGGGCAAAACAAGTAACCTTGGATAATGTCACAGCCACGATTACGTAAGAAGTGCAGTGTATCCATATCTTGTACACCTTCTGCCACCACGGAATAACCTAACCCATGGGCAAGTGCGATTGTATTTTCAACAATCGATCGGGACCCCTCAGTACGATTCGCTGTTGATAAAAAAGATCGGTCGATTTTAATCTGATCAACAGGTAGGTCTCTCAACAACGATAAAGACGAGTAGCCAGTACCGAAATCATCCAGACTGATTTTTATGCCAAGCCCCTTAATTTCATTGATCAACGGGTTAAGTTCTTTGACCCTGTCTATCGCCATTGTTTCTGTGATCTCCAGACTGAGAAGTGAGGAGAATTCTGGATTCTGTCTCAATAACACTTCTAATCGAGTAAGCAACAAGTTCGATGACAAATCTTTTGCGGATAAGTTGACATGAATCGGCAGCTTAATGCCTTTATCTATGAAGGTCTTCAGGTCTTTTTCTACCTGACCGAGAACCCACATCGTGATGTTGTTAACCTGGTTACTACGCTCGGCGATTGGGATAAAATCATTGGGAGATATGTTGTTACCTTCCTTATCTCGCCAACGAATCACCGCTTCAAAGCCAACCGCTAAACTTGTACGAGCGTCAATTAATGGCTGATAGAACAGGCGAAATTCATCTTGTTCAAGAGCAGATTGTATACGTGAAGAAATTTCTAATTGGTATTTGGCACCGACATTCATACTGTCGTTATAAAATGCAGAAAGATAGCCGTTACTTTTAGCGTGATACATGGCGACATCAGCATGTTTGATCAACAGCTCGTTGGATTCTGCGTCTTGGGGATAAGTACTTATGCCAAAGACAACACCTGAAGAAACCTGAAATTCATCGAGATGGAAGCGATCAGACAAGGCCGTATTCAATTTTTCTATGAGTTTCATGCCTGACTGCTCTGTAGCGGAAGAAGTAAGAATCACGAACTCATCACCACCTACTCGGAATATTTTGTCGCCTTCTTCGAGCGTATCTTGCAGTCTCTTTCCAATTTGAATCAGCAGTTGGTCACCACAAAAATGTCCCATTGCATCGTTAACTTGTTTGAAGTTCACCACATCAAAAAGGATAACGGAAAAAGGCAAACCAGATTCAATGCGCTCGTTAATCATTTCAAAGCAATATTTTCGGTTAGGTAGACCTGTCAGAGAATCATGAAAAGCATTGCGTTTTTCTCGTTTAGCAAGAGTGTGTAACTCTATGATGGAGTCGTTACTGAACTTTATGACAAATACGACAAATAGGCTGCCAGCGAATAAGAGCAAAGCGATACCAGTTTCGAGCGTTGACACTGTTGGGTTCTGCGCAACGGTGTACAGGAACGCTGCATAGGCTACGATGAAGTAGCTTATTAACACCAATAACCAAGTCCACCCAGCAACATCTGTTTTTGAGCGAATGTTTTTTGTCATTAGCCAACCGAAGCAAAGCAAAAGTAAGCCTACACTGACGAGTAAAAGCGCGATTTTGGGCACGTTAACCACCGATTTATTTATGATTTATTTATATATTTGTAGTTTTATTTATCTAATAAATAACTTAGCTCATTGATTGTAAAATAGACAAGTCAGTGAAGTCACAGATTTTTCTTATTTCCTGATTTTTTTAAGTATCAAATAAAATCAAAAACTGTCCTAGATCAATAAAAATTGCTCAATCAGAATAACGAGATTAAAAGATAGTTGAAAGATTCAAAAATTATTGAATAATAGAAAGACAAACAAGATGTACAAGTACGCAGCGCGGATGCGCAATTACAACCTCTGCTCCACAACAGGATAACTATTTCATGTCTAATTCGTTTGTACTGGTGATCAACTCAGGTAGCTCATCACTAAAATTTGCGGTCATTGACTCGGCTTCAGGTGACGCAGTGCTCAGTGGTCTGGGTGAATGCTTTGGCCTTCCAGACTCTCGTATGAGCTGGAAATTCAACGGCGAAAAACACGAAGTTTCTATCGAAGGTGAAGGTAGCCATCATAAAATCGCTATCGGAAAACTGGTAGGTTTAACAGAAGAGTTGGGCCTGGCTAAGGACATCGTGGCGGTAGGTCACCGTATTGTGCACGGTGGTGAGAAGTTCACGAAAACCGTTCGTATTACAGACGAAGTAACTAATGAAATAGAACAACTTTCAGATCTGGCTCCACTGCATAACCCAGCAGGTGCAATCGGTATTCGTGCTGCAATTGAAGCATTCCCGAGCCTACCTCAGTTTGCTGTATTCGATACTGCTTTCCACCAAACTATGCCTCAAAAAGCGTTTACAGGTGCGATTTCACATGAGCTGTACAAAGAATATGGTATCCGCCGCTACGGTTTCCACGGTACCAGTCATTACTTTGTTAGCCGCGAAGCAGCAAAAATGCTCAACAAGCCAGTAGAACAATCGAGCTTCATTACGGTTCATCTTGGTAATGGTGCATCGGTTTGTGCGATTAAAGATGGAAAATCGGTAGATACATCAATGGGCTTCACACCGCTGGCGGGCTTAATGATGGGCACTCGCTCTGGTGACCTTGACCCAGGTATTATCGAGTTCCTGATGAAAAAAGGTTGGACTCAAGAGCAAGTATTCGAAACGCTGAATAAGAAATCTGGTTTCTTGGGTGTATCTGGGGTGACATCTGATGCTCGCGGTATTCTACAAGCAATGGAAGAGGGCCATGAAGGCGCTAAATTAGCGTTTGAGGTATTTACTTACCGCGTTGCAAAATACATTGGTTCTTACCTTATTCCTTTAGACCACTTAGATGCGATTATCTTTACTGGCGGTATCGGTGAAAACTCTTTGGATATTCGCCGTGAAGTGCTGAAGAATCTGAATCTGCTCGGCTTTGTTGAAGATGTAAAAGGCAACGAAGCTGCAAGATTTGGCAACTCTGGGGAGATTGGCAAATCAGAGCTACTTGGTACGAAAGTACTTGTAATTCCTACTAATGAAGAGTGGGTTATCGCTCAACAATCGGTAGAACTGCTGTAAAGCGGCAAATTTTGGGAACTAATTCAAAGCCCTTTCCTTTTAGTGGAAAGGGTTTTTTTATTCTTAATCGCTCTATGGACGTTATCGAATTTGCTTGGTTGGCAATGGTATTCACGATGGTGCGAGCCATGTCTCCGAACCAAGTCTTTCTTTCTCAACCAAACATCTCGAAGTTATTTGGGTATAACTCTTCTGAAAAACTCTTGTCCATGTATAATACTTTCGTTTCGCAAATGTTAACGTTTTCCTTTCACCATTCATTTCTTGTCAGCATTTGCGATTTGAACACAAAATCTTCCATACACTTTTTTCGATACTAAACGCCCGTCTGATGATCATCTCATCGGATATTTTTGTGAGTAATTATGCACAACTCAGAACGCAAAGCGACGATCATTCTTGTTGTCACGACAATGATCGCAGCACTTGGCTGGATATTTTCAAAAGAAACCATACAGGGGCTTCCTCCGTTCGGTTTTATCGGTTCGCGATTCACCATCGCGTCTCTCTGTTTGTTACCCTTGTGCTACCGACCACTTTTTTCAGCGAAATTGCGAGATGTGTTCTCCGCCAGTGTTGTTGGTTTACTGCTTGGCGGTGCGGTCATGACTTGGATTTATGCGATCTCAATCAGTGACACCTTAGGCGAGGGCGCATTTATCATGAGCCTGTCGATGCTTTTTGTCCCTATTGTTGCTTGGGTTATGTTTCGCCAAAAGCCGCAGCGTATCTTTTGGTTATCACTGCCAATTGCGGTTATCGGTCTGGCGTGTCTTTCCCTTGCGGATGGCTGGAAACAATCTGCGAGCCAGTTGTGGTTTCTTATCGCGGCTCTTCTTCTGGCGCTACACTTTAATGTAAACAGCAAGTACTCGCAAAAGTTGCCGGTGTTATTGCTCACTTGTATCCAACTGTTTTGGGCAGGATGTCTCGGGCTGATTGTCTCTTATTTTGTGGAAACTTTTCCAAGCGAAGTGGATACCTCGATTTGGTGGTGGTTCGCGTTAAGCACCTTGCTGGCAACCAGTCTGCGCTATGTGATGCAAACAATGGGGCAGAAGTTTGTACAAGCAGGCAATGCCGCGCTGATTATGATTTTAGAGCCGGTATGGACGGTTGTGCTGAGTATTCTTTGGTATGGCGAAGTGCTGACCACCAACAAATTCATCGGCTGTTTACTTATTTTACTTTCGCTTGTTATTTATCGCACTGGTGGCAGGTTCCGCTTTCCAAAGCGTATTTAATGACGACTGAGCTAAATCAAGGTAGGTAAATCCTTATGGCAGATACCGATTATGAAGAAACATTGGATATTTTAGATAAGCTGAGTGTTTGTTTGTATCGCACAGGTATCAGCCTTTTTGCGTTGTCGCTAATTGGCTTTTCCGTGTTGTCGTTCGGATGGTTTAGTGGACTTGATGAGCACTACCACATTGTACTGGTCATGATTGGCATATCGGCGGCTTTTTCGGCCGCTAATATTCATATCTATAGCAAGTCAGTTAGGTTAGCGATCAGCTGGTCGAGTTGGGTTGGTTTACTGATTATGCTGAGTGATTTTGATTTAAGCCGAGCTTGGTTATCGCTTGGGTTTGTCTTTGTAACGTTCTCCGGCATAGCGCTTAAAGAGTCTTATTGTTTCAAGGTTCCAGGTTTAAAAGTTGTCCCGATACTTCTTGCAGCTTCTACCTTCGCGCTCTGTTTCGAGTTGTTGACTCTCGCCGCTATCGCGATGTTGTTAGCCGGTTTGATCATGGGGTATTTATCGATCGCTAAGTGGAGAATGCCGCTGCATTTTGACATCGGCATTAAAGCCAAATACGAAGTCTAGCTTGAGATCGGTGTCTGAAATGGCGGACTATTTATTACTCATAGCGATGACGCAATGCCAGTGACACTTTAGATGTCGGTTGGCGGTGCAACTCTTCGCTGATCATCCAGCCTGCTTTCGCTAACAGCTCCAAATCTACTCCAGTTTCTATACCCAAGCCCTGACAAAGGTAAAGGACGTCTTCGGTGGCTACGTTGCCTGAAGCACCGTGAGCATAAGGGCACCCGCCAAGTCCGGCTACACTGCTGTCAATGGTATTAATGCCCATCGTTAAGGCCTGATAAATATTGGCTAGAGCTTGTCCCCAGGTATCATGGAAGTGAACGGCTAATTGTTGGCTTGATACGTTAGTCATGACGGCTTCCAGCAGTTCTCTGACACGATTTGGAGTGCCAGTGCCGATGGTGTCACCGAGCGATACCTCGTAACAGCCCATATTGATGAGACTTGTGGTTATATTCGCTACTTCTTCGGGCTTGGTAAAACCATCATAAGGACAGTCGATAACGCACGACAAATAACCTCGTACAGGGATTCCATGTTTCGTTGCTTGAGCGATCACTGGCTCGAATCGAGTCAGGCTTTCTGATATTGAGCAATTAATGTTGTGCTGACAGAACCCTTCAGAAGCAGAAGTGAAAATAGCCACTTGATTTGCTCCAGACTCCATAGCCTGTTCAAAGCCACGTAAATTAGGGGTAAGCGCTGAGTAGATGACATTGCTTCGTCGGGTGATTGCCTGCATCACCTCTTTTGAATCGGCCATCTGGGGTACCCATTTAGGTGAAACAAAAGAACCAGCTTCAATATGAGTTAACCCGGTATCCGACAACAAGTTGATCAGTCTGATTTTGGTGTGTGTCGAGACCGGTAACTCGTTTTGTAATCCGTCTCGCGCACCCACTTCAACAATATTCACCTTCGAAGGCAGTTTCATTTGTCCTCCTGTTCAGCGCTATGTACCCAACTCGGGGGACGTTTTTCGAGAAATGCCTGTAAACCATCTTGCCCTTGAGGTGAAACACGGATATCGGCAATGACTCTGCTGGTGTACTGAATGAGATTTGAATCAATCGGATTATGGTGGCACTGGTGACACAGAATTTTAGCCTTGCGCATGGCATCAGGGCTATTCAGAAGCAGAGAGTCAATCAACTGATTAAGGGTATCTTCAATTTCACTGGCGTCTTTGACTTCATGTACGATACCAAAGCGCTGCGCATCATCGGCGGAAATAACTTCGCCACTTAATATGTAACGCCTAGCTTGGCGATTTCCCATTGATCGCATGACATAGGGGGCAATCGTCGCCGGAACCAATCCAAGTTTTACTTCACTTAAACAAAAATTAGCGCTCTTGCTCGCTATGGCAATATCGCTGCAGCAAATTAACCCTAAGGCACCGCCAAACGCTGAACCATGAACAACAGCAATCGTTGGTTGAGGGAAAGCATCGAGAGTTTCCATCAAACGCGCTAGATTTTGCGCATCAACAAGATTCTCTTTGCGAGTACTATTGGCCATGGATTTCATCCAGTTTAAGTCGGCACCAGAAGAAAAATGCTCGCCATTACTGCGCAAAATCAGGCAACGAACATCGTTTCTTAGTGCCAGATAGTCAAGCCGATGTATGAGCAGGTCGATCATGCAGGCATCAAACGCATTGTGCTTCTTGGGTCTATTGATGGTAATAGTAGCCACACCATAGTCATTGACGTGCCAAAGCACTTCATCTTGCCTTTTGGCATTGGGAATAATGCTCGGTGGTATTTCCTGCATGATGCTTTCCTTTATTAAAAATTAGCTTTAGTAACAATCAGCTTTGTTTACATTCTGCTTCTTTACATCCTACTTTTTACATTCTAAATACGCCAAACTCACTGTCATGAATGGGCGCATTAAGTACAGCATTGAGCGCCTGAGCCAATACCTGGCGAGTGTCCTTAGGATCGATGATGCCGTCATCCCATAATCTTGCGCTGGCGTAGTACGGATGTCCCTGAGTCTCATACAAGTCTATGATCGATTTTCGAAATGTGTGTTCTTCTTGTTCTGACCAGCTTTCTCCCTGACGTTCTTTTATGTCTTTACGAATTTGCGTCAAGACGCCCGCCGCTTGCTCCCCACCCATTACCGAAATTCGCGCGTTTGGCCACATCCAAATCATGGTCGGATCATAAGCTCGACCGCACATTCCGTAGTTTCCGGCACCGTATGAACCGCCAATGATGACGGTAAACTTGGGTACTTCAGCACACGCAACTGCCATGACGAGCTTCGCACCGTGTTTAGCAATGCCTTCTTCCTCAACTTTCTTACCGACCATAAAACCAGTGATATTTTGTAGAAACAGCAGGGGAGTTTTGCGTTTGGCACACAGTTCAATAAAGTGTGCTCCTTTTTGTGAAGAGTCAGAAAAAAGAATACCGTTGTTAGCAACAATACCAATTAAATGACCGTGGATACGGGCAAAGCCGCAAACGAGTGTTCTGCCATACAGCGCTTTGAATTCATCAAAGTCCGAATCATCAACGATGCGCGCAATGATTTCTCGTATATCAAACGACAATCGAAGGTTAGCGTTGACGATACCGTACATTTCTTCAGCGTTGTAACGTGGAGGTAGATTGGTGTGTTCGGATTTGCTGAGTTTGGGTTGATTGGCGTTGGCAATGGCCTCGCGCGCTAGCATCAGAGCGTGATCATCATTTTCTGCATAATAATCAGAGACTCCTGATTTTCTGCAATGGACATCAGCACCACCAAGCTCTTCACCAGTCACAATTTCGCCTGTCGCTGCTTTTACTAACGGTGGCCCGGCGAGAAATATCGTGCCCTGTTCTTTAACCATAATGGAGACATCAGCCATCGCCGGTACATATGCACCTCCTGCGGTACAAAGCCCCATGACAACGGCAATTTGGGGAATGCCTTTAGCTGACATTCTGGCTTGATTGAAGAAGATACGCCCAAAATGATCTTTATCGGGGAACACCTCGGCCTGATGCGGGAGGTTTGCACCGCCTGAATCGACCAGATAGACGCAGGGCAATCGACAGCGTTGAGCGATCTCCTGCGCTCGCAGATGTTTCTTTACGGTAAGAGGGTAGTAAGTGCCGCCTTTAACCGAAGGATCATTGGCGATGACCATGCACTGAACGCCTTTAATCGTACCAATACCTGCTACTACGCCTGCACAGGGTATGGATTCTTCATACACTTCCCATGCAGCAAATTGGCTGATTTCAAGAAAGTCACTTTCATCGTCGAGTAATTTCGTTATACGTTCGCGAACAGGCAGCTTTCCTTTGCTTTGTTGATGCAAAATGGCTTTCTCACCGCCGCCTTGTTTGATGCCTTCAATGTCGGTGCGGAGCTTATTCACCAATTTTTCCATTGCCGCTTTGTTAGAAAGAAACAGCTCGTCAGTTGGCTTGGTCTTGCTTTTGATGATGGCCATAGAGACTTCCTTTTCAGGGCGAGTGATCTCGTGACTAGCGTGATTCCTCGAACAATTCCCGCCCTATTAACATGCGACGAATTTCAGAGGTTCCCGCACCAATTTCATACAGCTTGGCATCGCGCAGTAGCCGCCCGGTTGCGTACTCATTGACGTAACCATTACCTCCCAGAAGTTGTATGGCGTCCAGCGACATTTGTGTGGCAAGCTCCGCGCTGTATAGGATGACGCCTGCCGCATCTTTACGTGTGCATTCACCACGGTCACAGGCAGATGCGACCGTGTAGACATAGGCTTTCGCCGCATTCATTCGTGAATACATATCGGCAAGTTTGCCTTGAACTAACTGAAACTCACCAATCGACTTGCCAAACTGTTTACGCTCGTGAACGTAAGGCACCACAATATCCATACAAGCCTGCATTATCCCCAAAGGGCCGCCAGCGAGAATCACTCGTTCATAGTCAAGACCACTCATTAAGACTTCCACACCTCGGTTTATTTCACCGAGGATATTGGCTTTGGGCACGACACAATTCTTAAAAACTAGCTCACAAGTGTTGGAGCCGCGCATACCCAATTTATCGAGCTTCTGCGCATCACTAAAACCTTCAAATCCTCGCTCAATAATAAATGCGGTAATCCCTCGCGAACCCGCGCTTGGATCGGTTTTCGCGTAAACCACCAATATATCGGCATCAGGTCCATTGGTGACCCACATTTTATTGCCGTTTAACTCAAAATGGTCACCTCTGTTTTCTGCCTTAAGCTGCATACTGACGACATCAGAACCGGCGTTCGGTTCGCTCATCGCCAGTGCACCGATATAAGAGCCATTAATTAAGTTAGGTAGATACTTTTCCCGTTGTGCTTGCGTACCATTTCGAAAGATTTGATTAACACAAAGGTTGGAATGGGCACCGTAGCTAAGCCCTACAGAGGCGGAAGCGCGACTGACTTCCTCCATGGCGATGACATGAGCGAGATAACCCATTCCAGCACCACCGTAGTGTTCGTCTACCGTGACACCCAGTAACCCCATCTCGCCAAACAGCGGCCACAAATAGTCGGGAAACTGATTGTTATGATCGATATGTGCAGCAATCGGCGCGATATGCTCCGTAGCAAAGGCATTGACATGGTCCCGGAGCATGTCAATGGTTTCTCCGAGGCCAAAATTAAGTGGGGTGTAAGCGGATTTCATAACATTTCCCCTGTAACAGGATTAAAGTCAGGGATACGTGGATATTTTATTGTGCTTCTGCAACGTCTGTAAGCAGCGTTCCTTGGCGGCGTTTAATTCACCCATCACAACGTTGATGTCATTCATCTGTTGTTGGAGCAACGCTTGTTTTTCTTCAATGATAGTGAGCATTTTAAGCAGTTGCTCGTCTGTTTGTTGAAGATCGTACAGGTCAAAAAGTTCACGAATTTCTGCGAGTGAAAAGCCAAGCCGTTTACCTCTCAGAATGAGTTTCAAACGGATTTTGTCTCTGCGCTGATAAACGCGCATATTACCTTGCCGTTCAGGCTCAATCAGCCCCACATCTTCATAAAATCGGATGCTGCGCGTCGTAATATCAAATTCTTTAGCAAGATCGCTAATTTTGTATTTTTCCATCACACACTTACCTCAAATTACTTATCTCAACTTACTTACTTGAAATAACAAACAAGAAACAAGCTTCTCGAAGTCGGACCTCTGTGGTGAAAGGTCGGAGGAAATTTATGCTTTTATCAATTTGTTTCTTTACCTCACAGTAAAGGCTAGTGCTATGCTTACGTAAACGTCAAGAAATCACAGTGCGAAAGATTCATCGTTTGATTTGAAACTTTAGCGGTTATGAAGGGTTTTGAGAGCGATTGTGATGGGCAAATTCGTGCGCTGTGATACACCTTGTAAGGATGTGGAATCATGGAAAATGACATCTGGATTGTCAGTGCGAAAAGAACACCAATCGGACGCTTTCAGGGGCTACTACAAACCTTTTCTGCTCCTGCGTTAGGGGCTATTGCGATTAAAAGTGCGCTCAAAGAAGTTAACATCACTTCAGTGGATGAAGTCTTTATGGGCTGCGTTTTGCCGGCTGGTTGCGGTCAGGCTCCGGCACGGCAGGCAGCACTAGAGGCCGAGCTGCCCATTTCTACTGGCTGTACCACCATCAACAAGGTGTGTGGCTCGGGAATGAAGAGCGTGATGCTGGCGCATGATTTAATTAAAGCGGGCACCATTCATACCGCAGTCGCGGGTGGTATGGAGAGTATGACCAACGCCCCGTATCTGATGAAAGATGCTCGAAGTGGTATGCGGATGGGACATCAATCCGTTTATGATCATATGTTCCTTGATGGTTTAGAAGATGCTTACGAAGGTTTGTTGATGGGGGTGTATGCTCAGCAAATCGCAGACAGACTCAAATTCACCCGTAAAAAAATGGATGAATGGGCGGCGATGTCTGCGACACGTGCACTAGAAGCTCAAGAACAAAGGCTGTTTGATGATGAAATTTCTCCAGTAGAAATTCGTAGTAAAGCGTCTTCCATGGTTCTGGATTATGATGAACATCCGCGTTCGATTGACTTCGAAAAAATCGCCCAACTTAAACCTGCATTTGATATCCACGGTACAGTGACTGCCGCAAATTCAAGCGCGATTTCAGACGGTGCAGCCGCACTCGTTCTGATGGACGAAGAAACTGCCCACCATCACCATCTTCCTCCACTGGCCGTGATAAGAGGTCATGCGACACACGCCAGAGAACCCGCAGAATTTACCCTTGCTCCAGTTTTCGCAATTGAGCAATTGCTATCGCAACTCGACTGGTCGATTGATGAGATTGACCTTTGGGAGATTAATGAAGCCTTTGCTGTTGTAACGCAAATTGCCATTGCTGAATTGGGCCTCGATCCAGGCAAAGTAAACATCAAGGGCGGGGCATGTGCGCTAGGACATCCTATTGGTGCGAGTGGTGCGCGTATTTTGGTTACTTTGACCCACAGTTTGCGTCAGTTGCAGGCATTAGGGGTAGACGGCGATTCAGGCAATAAAAAAGTTGTAAGAGGTATCGCTGCGATTTGTATCGGTGGTGGAGAAGCGACAGCTATCGGTATCGAAGTTCCGCTTTAATTTCAGAAATGGCAGTAAAGGAGTAGTAGATGATGACTCGTTTTGTTCCCTTATTTATTGGCGGTGAATTTCGTGAATCTCAAACAACAGATTGGATAGAAGTCACCAACCCTGCCACTAATGATGTGATAGCGTACGTTCCGTGCTCAACGCATGAAGAGATGCATGCTGCAATCGACAGCGCTAAATCGACGTTTCAGACCTGGAAAAATGTGGCTGTCTCTGAGCGTGCACGATTGATGCTCCGTTATCAACATTTGCTGAAAGAACATCATGATGAACTTGCGATATTGCTCTCACACGAAACGGGTAAGATTTTAGCCGACGCTAAAGGGGATGTTTGGCGTGGGATTGAGGTTGTTGAACAAGCCGCGAATATTGCCAGCAATTTGATGGGTGAAACGGTTGAAAACGTCGCGACCGATATTGACAGTTACTCGCTCATTCAACCTTTGGGTGTGTGCTGCGGTATTACACCATTTAACTTTCCGGCGATGATCCCTCTATGGATGTTTCCAATCGCCATTGCCAGCGGCAACACTTTTGTTCTCAAACCTTCCGAGCAGGTGCCTCTGACTTCCGTTCGCCTTGCTGAATTGTTTGAAGAAGCAGGCGCACCAAAAGGCGTTTTACAGATCGTTCATGGCCGCAAGGAGCAGGTAGATTTTCTGCTCACACATCATGACATTCGAGCGGTTTCTTTCGTTGGGTCTGTTCCTGTCGCTCAATACATTTATACGACAGGCACGCAGAACTTTAAACGTGTACAAGCGTTTGCTGGCGCTAAAAATCATATGGTGATCATGCCAGATGCCAACAAAGAGCACGTAATAAACAACTTAGTTGGATCTTCGGTTGGTGCCGCAGGTCAGCGCTGTATGGCTATCTCAGTCGCGGTCTTTGTTGGTGACTCTAAAGCGTGGATTGATGATCTTAAAGAGGAGATGGCGAACATTCATCCGGGAGCATGGGATGATGAAGATGCCGCCTATGGCCCACTGATAAGCGAGCAGGCAAAACAACGCGTATTAGGTTTGATTGAGTTGGGTAAACAGCAAGGAGCAGTGTGTGTGCTCGATGGTAGTCAATGCGAGGTGGATGGATTCCCTGATGGTAACTGGGTAGGACCGACGTTGTTCAGAGGCGTATCTACAGATATGTCAATTTATACTCAGGAGATCTTTGGCCCTGTGTTGGTTTGTATGGAAGTGGACACCCTGCAAGAAGCGATTGAGCTGGTTAATCGCAATCCTTATGGCAACGGGACGTCGATTTTTACGGCCAACGGGGCTGCGGCGCGAAAATTTCAACACGAGATCCAGGTGGGTCAGGTTGGTATTAATGTACCGATTCCAGTTCCATTACCGTTTTTCTCATTTACTGGCTGGCGTGGCAGTTTTTACGGCGATCTTCATGCGTATGGTAAGCAGGCCGTCCGATTCTATACCGAAACTAAAACCGTTACTTCGCGTTGGTTCGATGATGATATTCCAAGCGGGCCAAATCTCACAATCCAGCTACGCTAAGCTGGCAACAGGGAGTTGATATGGACTTTGAACTTAATGAAGATCAACGTGCGTTTTCAGATACGGCTCAACAGTTTGCCGAGGAGCGTTTAGCGCCAATGGCTGCGGAGTGGGATGAAAAACAGATCTTTCCCAAAGAGGTATTGCGAGAAGCGGGTGAGTTAGGCTTTTTAAGTCTCTATACCCCGGAAGAACAAGGCGGATTGGGCCTCAGCCGCTTAGACTCCTCAATCATTTTTGAACAATTGTCCATGGGCTGCACATCGACAACGGCGTTTATGACCATTCACAATATGGTGAGCTGGATGATAGCCAGTTTTGCCAGTGACGAAATTAAAACGCAATTTTGTCCTAAATTAGTCACTGGTGAATGGTTGGGCTCTTACTGTCTGACTGAGCCAAATGCAGGTTCTGATGCTGCGTCACTGACCACTTCTGCCACTAAAAAAGGTGACCTGTATATTCTCAACGGCAGTAAGACGTTTATTTCTGGCGCAGGTGATACTGATGTATTGGTCGTGATGGCGCGAACCGGAGAATCAGGTGCCAAAGGCGTATCAGCTTTTGTGGTTGAGGCAAATGCGACAGGCATAAGCTACGGACGTAAGGAACCCAAAATGGGCTGGAACAGCCAGCCGACTCGCGCCGTCACTTTTGAAAACGTTGCCGTCCCAGTCAATCATTTATTGGGTGAAGAAGGGCAAGGTTTCATCTTTGCAATGAAAGGGCTGGATGGTGGACGCATCAACATCGCAACTTGTTCAGTCGGAACCGCGCAACAGGCACTCAATCATGCAGCTCAGTACATGCAGGAACGAAAACAGTTCGGTAAATCATTGGCCCAATTTCAGGCGCTGCAATTTAAATTAGCCGATATGGCAACAGAGCTGGTTGCAGCAAGGCAATTGGTACGTTACGCCGCGAGTAAACTCGATAAAGGTGACTCTGATGCAACGACTTACTGTGCGATGGCTAAACGATTTGCTACCGATGTAGGGTTTCAAGTCTGTGACCAGGCGCTGCAGCTATATGGCGGTTACGGCTACATCAGAGAATACCCGATGGAGCGCTATTTCCGTGACGTTCGAGTACACCAAATACTGGAAGGCACCAATGAAATCATGCGGTTGATTATTGCACGCCGTTTGCTCTCGGAAGCGTCGACATTGCTGTAATTCTGTTTTCAAACATTTTAATTTGGAAAGGATTCGGGATATGCCATCAACTCAACAAGCTATTCAACACCAAATTAGCAATCATGTTGCTGTGATTACGATGAACAACCCACCTGCGAATACCTGGACAGCAGAGAGCCTTAGGGCGCTGAAATCACTTGTACTGGAACTCAATCAAAATCGAGACGTTTACGCACTGGTGATCACGGGAAGTGGAGAAAAGTTCTTCTCGGCGGGCGCTGATCTCAAGTTATTTGCCGATGGAGACAAAGCGGTTGCATTAGAGATGGCACGATCGTTTGGCGAAGCTTTTGAAACACTCTCCGATTTTAGGGGAGTTTCAATTGCCGCGATTAACGGCTATGCCATGGGTGGTGGATTAGAAGTCGCTTTGGCGTGTGATATTCGCGTGGTCGAAGAACAAGCCGTACTGGCATTACCAGAAGCTAAGGTAGGTTTACTCCCTTGTGCTGGTGGCACACAAAATCTTACCGCGATAATTGGGGAAGGTTGGGCTAAACGCATGATTCTTTGTGGTGAACAAGTCAGCGCAATCCAAGCAAAAGAACTAGGCTTAGCAGAGGAGATCGTGGCGAAAGGGCAATCGTTGAATAAAGCGATGGAAATGGCAGAGTCAGTATCAAACCAGTCTCCGTCTTCTGTGGCTGCGTGCAAAATCCTGATTCAGAACATGCGTTCAGCTCCTCGAAAGCATGGGTTAATCAAAGAGCGAGAGTTATTCCTCAATCTCTTTGATACAGAAGACCAGACGGAAGGCGTTCGTGCCTTTCTTGAAAAGCGTCAACCGAACTGGAAAAACCAATAGGAGGCCAAATGGCTGGGATGGTAACGATCACTGAATTGGAGTGTTTAGACGGTATACATCGTATAGGAGTTGCGACCTTAGATAATGTGTCGTCTCTAAATGCACTGACCTATGACATGTTGGCCCAACTCCATGATCAGTTACTGAAATGGAAAGACGATTCTCATTTGGTCTGTGTGGTTTTATCTGGTGCAGGCGAAAAAGCGTTTTGTGCGGGCGGTGACGTTAGGTCTATTTATCATGTCATGCACAATGAAAACAAAGACGCTATTGCAGAATTTTGTACACGCTATTTCACATTAGAGTATGAGTGCGACTATCTCATCCATACCTATAACAAACCTATAATCGGCTGGGGTGAGGGTATCGTCATGGGTGGTGGTATGGGGCTCTTTATGGGAACGAGTCATAAAGTTGTTACCCCTAAATCACGTTTGGCGATGCCCGAAGTAAACATTGGCCTTTATCCCGATGTCGGTGGGACGTGGTTCTTAAGCCAAATTGATCCTGATGTGGGACTGTTTCTTGGATTGACTGGAGCGACAGTGAATGCGAGTGACGCTGTCACAATAGGTTTTGCCGACTGGTTACTCTTAGAGGAACATTACCCGACATTGCTCACGGAACTGCAAAGGCTTTCTTGGGGTACTGAGAGCCCGAAAGTGCTTGTGGATGCGCTGTTGGCATTGTTAGAAGAAGAGATCATCGATAGTAAACCAACTACACAAATTTGTCCGTGTTTGGAACAAATTAGAGAAGCGTGTAAAGGCCTCGATTTAAACCTTATTGGGCAGCGAATCATGGCAATGGAGAGCACTAATCAGTGGTTAGAAAATGCCAAACAGTCATTTGCTTCCGGAAGTCCAATTACGGCCCATATCTGCTTCAGGCAAGTCAAAGAGTTCCACAGTTTACCGCTTGCGGATTGCTTCCGATTAGAGCTTACGCTCTCGGTTCGCGGTGCGTTACTAGGAGAGTTTAAAGAAGGCGTTCGAGCGAGACTGATCGACCGTGATGGCGAACCAAATTGGATGTTTAAAAGTGTCTCGGAAGTCGATGAAGATTTGATTGATACGCTATTTACCTCACTTTGGGCAAAAGATGAACATCCACTTGCTGAGTTAGGAAATGAAGGAGAATCACTATGAGTACCATCGCTTTTATCGGATTAGGCAACATGGGAACCCCAATGGCGCAGAATTTACTGGCGTCGGGATTTCATGTGCAAGTGTTTGATTTGGATACCGACGCTTCAAGAAAGCTCGAGCCGTTTGGCGCGGTTGTCGCAAGTTCGTTGCAAGAAGTAGTTGATGGGGCTGGCACTGTCATCACCATGTTGCAAACCGCTTCACAGGTGAGAAGTACCTACCTCGGTGATTTGTATGGGAAGATCGGGGTTCTCAATCTTGTTTCTCCAAATACGTTATTGATTGATTGTTCCACCGTCGATCCGGATTCGGCACGATTAGTCGCCAATGAAGCCGCAAATAAGAAACTGTTATTCGTTGATGCTCCTGTCTCTGGCGGGGTGGCTGGGGCAGTAGCAGCAACATTGACTTTTATCGTTGGTGGCTCAGTCGAGGCATTTTCTAAAGCTAATGCGATTTTGCAATACATGGGTAAAAATGTGTTCCATGCTGGTAAAGCAGGCGATGGTCAAATGTCGAAGATTTGTAATAACCTGATGCTCGGGATCTTGATGTCGGGTACTTGTGAAGCCTTGAATCTTGGTATTGATCATGGTTTGGACCCTAAAGTTCTGTCGAATATTATGTTGCAAAGCTCGGGACGAAATTGGGCGTTGGAACTTTATAATCCTTGTCCGGGAGTGATGGAAAGTTCTCCGGCAAGTCATCAGTACCAACCGGGCTTTATGAGCAAATTAATGCTGAAAGACTTAGGGTTAGGTCTAGATGCGGCATTACAAACTCACTCTTCTGTGCCGATGGGCTCGCTTGCACGCAACTTATATGCTTTCCATAACTCAAGTGGTTATGGCGAGCTCGATTTCTCAAGTTTGTTTGAGTTTTATAAGAACCAAAAATGATTGGAAATTGGGAATGACGATGTTGCGCTATTAAGTTTGTATCAACGCTCTCCGTCATTCCCGACAGGCCTAAATGAGTTCTCCGGAATCTGATTACAGAAGATTGAGACGCGTTGGTTTTTGTAGTTTGGCAAACGGTGCAACGTGCGTATGAGTCGTCATCAAGTGTTGGAGTGAAGGTATGGATCTAAAAAACAGTGTCATAGCAATCACCGGTGCGGGGCAGGGGCTTGGACAAATGATGGCGGTTATTCTCGCTCGTGCAGGGGCTGATTTGGCTTTGCTTGATGTCAATGAAAGCGGTTTACGAGAGACTCAACAGCAATGTCAAATGCTAAGTGCTAAGGCGTTAACTTACCTGTTAGACGTAACCAATGAGCAGCAAGTCGAAGCTACGTTTGACGATATTCTCCAAGATTTTGGGCAATTGAACGGGCTTGTCAATAACGCTGGGGTACTCAGGGATGGCCTACTGGTCAAAGTAAAAGATGGTGTGATCAGCAAGATGTCTCTGGAACAGTTCAATATGGTAATGAATGTAAACGTGACAGGAACCTTTCTTTGTGGTCGTGAGGCTGCAGTGAGAATGATTGAAAGTGAGTCTCGTGGTGTGATCATCAACATATCAAGTGTTGCGCGAGCGGGTAACATTGGTCAAACCAACTATTCCGCTTCCAAAGCCGCTGTAGCCACCATGGCGACGACTTGGGCACGCGAGTTAGCACAGTATGGTATTCGCGCTGCCGCAATTGCACCGGGTGTTGTACATACTCCAATGGCTGAGAACATGAAGCCTGAAGTGATTGAACGTCTCGAAAAAATGATCCCGATAGGAAGATTGGCTAAGGCGAATGAAATCGCACATGCTGTTAAATACATCCTTGAAAATGAATACTTTACTGGAAGAGTGCTAGAAGTGGATGGAGGTCTGCGGATGTAATTAATTTAATTGAAGCTTTTCTATTGTAACGTGTTAATTTTATGGAGTTTTTAATTTCATCTAACCCTTTGGTAAGCTAGTTTCAGACTAACCTATTTTTATTATGAATGTATTAGTTTTATGGTGGCTCATGGATAAATACCATGTAAAAACTACGTGAAATTGTTAAATTGATCTAGATCACATTTCGTTGGTTTGAGTTTTAACCAACGTGCTCGTTTTTTTTGAATGACTAAACCATCAATAGTCACACTTCATTTTCCTCATTCAAGCCCCGTTTTTTCTGGTGTAACAGTTCTTTCTTGCTACCTAAAGACACGATCATAATGCGCTAAATTTTTACTAATTTAATGATAAATGAAATGTTAGTTTTCAGATATGACTCGTGAGCTTTAACTTCTAACTCCTCATAATGCGGCCGAATGTAACATTGTATTTCAAAGTGTAACAATAAACTCACACTGAAAGTGTGGTTTTATATTTTGACGTCCAATGTCGCATATGCTCAACACATAAACATTCTAATGACTATAACAACTGGTTCTTGGCATTTGCTTTGAAACCAGACAACCATCGAGAAAGTTAATGGAAGCCTCAAGATATAAACGCATCTTATCGAGGGGGAGTCTGGCGTCCGTCATACTTTTGCTCTCAGGATGTAACTCTGCTTTGCTTGACCCCAAAGGTGCTATTGGTGTCCAGGAAAAAGAGCTGATCATCACTGCTCTTTTGCTGATGTTGATCGTCGTGATCCCCGTGATTCTAATGACGGTTTACTTCGCCTACCGATACCGAGCAAGTAACACCCAAGAAGAGTACGCCCCAGAGTGGTCGCACTCGACAAAAATAGAAGTAGTGGTATGGACTATTCCTATCATAATCGTTGCAGTTTTAGCCGCTATCACATGGCGTTCTACCCACGAACTGGAGCCTTCTAAGCCTCTGGTAAGTGATGTAAAACCAATGACGATAGAGGTGGTTGCACTAGATTGGAAATGGCTGTTCATCTACCCGGAAGAAAACATTGCGACGGTTAACTACGTAGCGTTTCCAAAAGATGTTCCTGTGCAGTTCAAGCTGACGTCCGACAACATCATGAACGCGTTCTTCATCCCACGTTTAGGTACTCAGATTTACGCGATGCCTGGCATGGTAACCAAGTTAAATTTGATTGCTAACCATGAAGGTGACTTCAAGGGCTTTGCTTCGAACTTCAGTGGGGAAGGCTTCTCACAAATGAAGTTCACTGCGTCGGCTATGCCTGACCGCGCTGCATTCCTCAACTGGGTGCAGAAAGTAAAAGCGAGTCCAGACCGTATCGAAGACTGGGTACAGTACAGCACGCTAGCTGAACCTAGTATTGCTGAGCCGGTTACTTTGTTCTCAAGTGTACCTCCGTTCCTATTCAGCAATGTCGTGACTCAGCATCCTGGTTCTATGAACTGTATGCCTGAAAACCAAGGATAATCGCAATGTTTGGAAGATTAACTCTGGATTCAATTCCATTCCACGAACCCATTATCGTCATCACCTTAGCGGTAGTGGCTATAGTTGGTTTAGCCGTGGTTTACGCGGTAACTAAAGCGGGTAAGTGGCAGTATTTGTGGAATGAATGGTTTACCTCTGTAGACCACAAAAAACTAGGCTTTATGTACATCGCGGTTGCGATGGTAATGCTAATTCGTGGTTTTGCTGACGCGGTAATGATGCGTAGTCAGCAGCTGCTATCATCTGCGGGTGAAGCAGGTTACCTGCCACCAGAACACTATGACCAAATCTTTACGGCTCACGGCGTGATCATGATTTTCTTCGTCGCTATGCCATTGGTTATTGGTTTGATGAACATCATTGTTCCGCTACAAATCGGTGCGCGTGATGTGGCTTTCCCGTACCTGAACAACTTAAGCTTTTGGCTGTTTATTGTCGGTGTGATCCTGACGAACATGTCGCTTGGTCTTGGTGAGTTTGGCCGTACTGGTTGGTTGGCTTATCCACCATTGTCGGGAATTGAAGCAAGTCCGGGCGTTGGTGTTGACTACTGGATTTGGGCGCTACAGATATCGGGTGTTGGTACTACGCTAACAGGTGTGAACTTCTTCGCAACTATCCTGCGCATGCGTACGCCTTCAATGCCAATGATGAAAATGCCTGTATTCACTTGGGCATCTCTGTGTGCAAACATCCTTATCATCATCTCGTTCCCAATTCTGACGGTAACTATCGCGCTTCTGACGCTGGATAGATACCTGGGTATGCACTTCTTTACCAATGAACTTGGCGGCAACGTAATGATGTACGTCAACCTGATTTGGGCATGGGGTCACCCAGAAGTTTATATCCTGATCCTTCCGATTTTCGGTGTGTTCTCAGAAGTAACGGCGACTTTCTCTCGTAAGAAGCTATTCGGTTACACCTCGCTTGTATGGGCAACGATAGTAATTACGGTTCTGGCGTTTGTCGTTTGGCTACACCACTTCTTCACAATGGGTTCAGGCGCAAATGTAAATGCCTTCTTTGGTATCGCCACGATGATCATTTCTATCCCGACCGGGGTTAAGATCTTCAACTGGCTATTCACCATGTACAAAGGACGTATTCGTTTTACGACTCCGATGTTGTGGACAGTAGGCTTCCTGATCACCTTTACCGTTGGTGGTATGACGGGTGTTTTGATGGCGGTACCGGGTGCGGACTTCGTTCTGCATAACTCAGTATTCCTGATCGCACACTTCCACAACGTTATCATCGGTGGTGTGGTATTTGGTTGCTTCGCCGCAATCACGTACTGGTTCCCGAAAGCAACAGGTTTCACCATGAATGAAACTTGGGGTAAACGTGCATTCTATCTTTGGATCATTGGTTTCTTGATGGCGTTCCTACCGCTTTACGCGTTGGGCTTCATGGGTATGACCCGTCGTATCAGCCAAGAAATCAACCCAGAATTCTTCCCACTATTGGCGGTTGCTGCTGCTGGTACGGTAGTGATTGCACTGGGCGTATTGTCTCAATTCATCCAGATCTACGTAAGTATTCGTGACCGCGATCAAAACCGTGATCTTACCGGTGACCCGTGGGGTGGTCGTACTCTTGAGTGGGCAACGTCTTCACCACCGCCGTTCTATAACTTTGCACACCTTCCAAAAGGTGATGTGCTGGATGCATTCTGGTACCAAAAACAAAGTGGCGAGTTTGATCCGACTAAGGAAGTGGAATACGAGCGTATTCACATGCCTAAGAACACAGCAACTGGTATCTACGTATCAGCATGGTCACTGCTATTCGGCTTTGGCATGATTTGGTACATCTGGTGGCTGGCTGGTTTGAGTTTTGTTGCCATCATCGCGACTTGTATCAAGCACAGTTACAACGAAGACGTGGATTACTACGTTGAAGTTGAAGAAATCAAAGCGATTGAAGCGGCACGTCGTGCTCAGCTTGAAGAAGCGAAGAAAGGTTCAGTGAAAGACAACGAAAACAAAGATGATCTGGAGGTGACGTATGCAAACTAATGTCGCTGCTCATCATGACCATGATCACCACCACGATACCAACGGCAATAAACTGTTTGGTTTCTGGGTTTACCTGATGAGTGACTGTGTACTGTTTGCAACCTTGTTTGCAACTTACGCAGTACTTTCAAGCAACTCGATTGCTGGCCCAACAGGTAAAGATATTTTTGAACTGCCTTTCGTGTTTGTTGAAACCATGTTGCTGCTATTCAGTAGTATCACTTTTGGTTTTGGCATGATCGCGATGAAACGTAAAGATGTCGCTGGTCTTAAACGCTGGTTGCAAATTACCTTTGTACTGGGTCTTGGCTTCATCTGCATGGAAGTTTACGAATTCCATCATTTGATTGCTGAAGGTTACGGTCCTCAGGCAAGTGCGTTTCTTTCTGCGTTCTTTACTCTGGTAGGCACGCACGGCTTGCACGTGTCATTTGGTCTGATTTGGTTGGCGATCGCTTATCACCAACTGTCGACTAAAGGTCTGAACGATAACATGGCGATGCGTTTTAACTGCTTGAGCCTGTTCTGGCACTTCCTGGATATTGTCTGGATCTGTGTCTTTACCATCGTTTACTTACTGGGGGTCATGTAATGGGACAACATATCGAAACAAGTGCGTCTGATTACGTTAAAGGCTTTATTGCGTCACTGTTCTTAACAGTGATTCCATTCTACTTTGTTTGGACGCAATCTCTGCCAGAGACCACGACATACGCGATCCTATTTGGCTGTGCACTGGTTCAGATCTTTGTTCACTTCAAATACTTCTTGCATATGGAAGCGAAGACATCTGATGGTCGTTGGAACCTGGTGTCACTGATGTTTACTGCCATTGTTGTGCTTATTCTGATCGCTGGTTCGGTCTGGATTATCTACAACATGACCGTCAACATGAAGTTGTAGGCCAAGGTATGCTGAAAAGTTATTTGTCTATCACCAAACCGGGCATTATTTTCGGCAACCTGATTTCTGTTGCGGCGGGGTTCTTCCTCGCCGCAAAAACAGAACCTGCGAGCCTGACGTTGTTTCTGACAACGTTGGCTGGTGTGGCGCTTGTTATTGCTTCAGGTTGTGTGGTGAACAATATTTTTGACCGCGATATCGATCAAAAGATGGCGCGTACTCAGAATCGAGAGTTAGCGAAAGGTAACATTAATATTGATGTCGCGTTTGTCTATGCATTGGTTCTGCTGTTGGTTGGGACGGCATTGCTGTTTCAACTTGTCAATCCGCTTTCTGCGGTTGTCGTTCTTCTTGGTTACGTGTATTACGTTTTCTTTTACACAATGTGGTACAAGCGTAATTCGATATATGGCACCTTAGTTGGAAGTATTTCTGGCGCAGTACCTCCATTAGTTGGCTATCTGGCGGTGACGAACTTCATTAGCTTAGAAGCCATTCTGCTGTTTACCATGTTTTGCCTGTGGCAAATGCCGCACTCGTACGCGATTGCCATGTTCCGTATGCAGGATTACCGTGAGGCAGGTATTCCAGTTCTGCCTGTTGTAGAGGGTATCCATAAAGCGCATCGTCACATGAAAGCTTACGTTGTCGCCTTTGGCGCAGTTTCATTGGGATTATTTTTGCTTGGCGAAGCAGGATATGAATACCTGGCTGTCGCAGCAGTTGTTTGCTTTATGTGGACAAAAGTCACTTTCAGAAGCATCGACGACGACAACTATGTTGTTTGGTCGAAGTCGGTGTTCAAAGTCTCTTTGCTGGTGGTAATGGGCATTAGTGGAGTACTAGGAGTAGAGTTGCTTCCGTTTGCGATATAAAT
This sequence comes from Vibrio sp. YIC-376, assembly GCF_052353105.1. Classification (NCBI taxonomy): domain Bacteria; kingdom Pseudomonadati; phylum Pseudomonadota; class Gammaproteobacteria; order Vibrionales; family Vibrionaceae; genus Vibrio; species Vibrio sp. YIC-376. The sequence continues at coordinate 134,710 of NZ_JBBWFK010000009.1, read as the reverse complement.
TCAGCTCAGGAAAAATTCCCTTCCTTCACTAAACAATGCTTTCACTCCATCAAAAAAACGGCTCATAAAGAGCCGTTTTTTATATCTATGTTAACTTAAAGAATTAAACCAGCGTTTCCAGCATCGCTGCATCGTACTCGACAAGTTCTTTCCTTTCCTTGATACGGTTAACGTAGTCTGGGTTCGCGATAAATTGACGACCAATGGCAACCAAGTCAAATTTATTCGCTTGGATTGCTTCTGCACCAGTTTCTGCTGTATAGCCACCCACACCCATCAACGTCTTTGAGTAAGTGTCTCGTAGGTATTGAGATACACGGCCGCCAAGGAATTCAAACTCCACGCTATCGTCGAACATGCCTTCATGCAGGTAAGCCAAGTTACGCTTTTCTACTTCTGGTAGGAAGTAATCAAATACCTGACGGTCACGAGCGTCAGCTTCTATATGCATGTAGCCAGCAGGGGATACGCGTAAGCCAACAAGGTCTGCACCGATACGGGCAACAACTGCATCAATCACTTCAAGTGGGAAGCGTGACATATTTTCTGGTGTTTCACCGTACTCATCTGTTCGATGGTTCGTATCGAAATGCAGAAACTGATCCAGAAGGTAACCATTTGCTGCGTGGATCTCAACGCCGTCAAATCCTGCGTCGATAGCGTTTTGTGCCGCCTGTGCGTAGTCTTCTACCAATTGAGCAATTTCTTCGTGAGTTGCTGGTTTTGGCACGGTGTAAACTAGCTCGCGCATACGAGGAACGGTGCCATCAAACGCTACCGCAGATGGAGCTAATACATACTCTCCACCAAAGAAATGCGGATGCGCCACACGGCCAGTATGCCAAAGTTGGGCAAAGATCTTACCACCTTTTGCGTGCACCGCATCAGTTACTTTTTTCCAGCCAGCTAACTGATCCTGCGTATAAAGTCCCGGTGTATTCGGGTAGCCCTGGCCATCGGGACGAATAATCGTTGCTTCGGAAATGATCAAACCTGCGTCTGCACGTTTCGCGTAGTATTCCACCATTGCGTCAGTAGGAACCAGATCATCGTCTGCCATACAGCGCGTCAGTGGCGCCATCGCAATTTTGTTTTTAAGTGTGATTTTGTCGTTGAGTTTATAGGCTTCAAATAATGTTTTTGTCATGAGAATGCTCCTAATGAATGCTGTGGTAATATGCTAACCCTTTTTTGAATGATCATTCAAGATATTTTTTGAACGTTCATTCAAATTGCTTGTGAAACCTTGTTAACCTCAGTAAACTTAGGGTGTTTGAAAAGTTACAGAGCCTTGCCAGATGAGAAATGCCGAATTCGACCGAGAATATGTTTTAAGCTCAGCGATGAATGAGTTCATAGCCAAAGGCTACAATAAAACCAGCATGCAGGATTTGAAGCGTGCGACCGGGCTTCATCCGGGTTCCATCTACTGTGCCTTTGAGAACAAAAGGGGCTTGCTGCTTGCGGCTCTCGATCACTATGCAACGACAAAGACTCAGTCTTTTGAACAATTCTTTGATGATCCCAAACATATCTTGCCTGGTTTTGAACGTTATCTTCATGACATTATCGAATACAGCGAATGTGAAACCGGTAAAGGTTGCTTATTGCAAAAGTCTTTAAGCGAACTTGACCAGCAAGATGAAGAGGTTGAGCAAATCATTTGTAATATGCTCGAGCAGTGGAAACGCAATATCCAATCTAAACTGGAGCTGGCAAAAGCGAACAATGAGATCGATCCTCAGACAGACTGCGAGTTGTTGAGTGACTTTCTGGTTATGAATATTTATGGCTTGCGATCGTTTGCGAGTACAAAACCATCTGAAGCGCGTCTGACTCAGCTCGTAGACAAAATCATGCACAGTTTGAAAAGCAGTTGCGTCGAGGAAGACGTCCTAGGGTAGGCAATTCGACCTGATATTCAAGGAAGGATGGCATGACAGCCATCCTTTTTAATGTCTAACTGGGCTTGTTTTACGAAGTGGTGACGAGTTGTCTGTGTTTGCGTCGACTGTAGACGTACAGCAAAATGCCTGGGATATAGAGAATTGCTGATAATAACAACGTATCTATACCAGCGGCATACACTAGCCAGAGACCATAAATGCTTGCACCAAATCCAATTAATTTGAGTTTGAAATTCGCCTTAGTGATCACAGCGAGCTTTAACAAATACGCCCCGACCAAGAAATACGGAATCAAAATCATTGAGGTCGAAACCAACACCAGTGTGTTATAGCCTTCTCCCGTAAACATGACAAGTATCAAGCAGAGCTGGACGGCGGAACTAGTAAGTAGCAAAGAGTTTTTCGGTGTTCCGGAGTCATTCGATTTAGCGAAAAACTTTGGAAATGCGCCGTATTGAGCAGCAGTGTAAGGCACTTCGGCAGAGTACAAAATCCAGCTTAGGTAAGAAGCCAAAACTGACACAATTAATCCCGCGCTGATCAGGACCTTTCCCCATGTCCCAGTCATCATCGCCATTAATCCTGCCATTGTGGGGTTAGATATTGCGGCGATCTCTGCTCGAGAAGCGATACCCAGTGAAAGCAGAGAAATCAAAACGTACAAAATCAAAGCGGCTATAACGCCCAGATAAGTCGCACGTCCGATATCTTTTCGCTTTTTCGCACGGCTAGATAAGATGACGGCACCTTCAATACCCGTAAATACCCAAAGTGTAATCAACATCGTCCCTTTGACTTGTTCCATAAATGGTTGATCAAGTTGTTGACCTTGTGTATCGATATGGAATGTGTTCGCATCGAAGTAATAGCAAGCGGCAAAGATAAAAATAACTAAAGGTAAGCTCTTTGCTATCGTTCCCAATAAATTGATGAAAGCTGCTTGACTCACGCCTCTTAAAATTAAGTAATGAACAGCCCATAACACTGCGGATTCACCGATAAAGGCGTAGATGGTTGTGCCTTCACCGAATAGCGTGAAATCAGGTGTATCAACAAATGCACCAAGGGCAGCAAAAGCGACAACAAGATAGCCAACAACACCAATAGTTGCGCATAACCAATATCCCCAAGCAGAAAGGAAACCGGCGAGATCTCCGAAACCTTCCTTAGCGTAGGCATAAATTCCGCCATCTAATTCTGGCTTAAGACGGGATAGGTGAAGGAAACAGCCAGCCAGAAGTAATATTCCGACCCCAGTAATCGTCCAGCCTACAAGCATCGCATTAAGTCCCGCTACTTCAGCCATATTTTGGGGCAAACTGAATATTCCAGCGCCTACCATAGAGCTGAATACGAGAGCCGTTAATGCGGTTAAACCAATTCGATTTCCTTGCGACATATTTAACCTTACCCTTTGAAATGCTGACTTAACTTAGCAATGTGTTCAGGGCCGATTCCACAGCATCCACCAATGATAGACGCACCAGATTGACGCCACTTTTCCGCCCATATCAGGTAGGCTTCCGGACTTAAGTCGTCACGAATCTCATCAAGCCCATCGTTTGCTGTTGCATCTTTTGGTTGCGGAGGGAATGCATTTGCATAAGCCCCAATGCGTATTTCAGATGAGGCCAGTTCCGCAAGTGTACGTGCAGATACGTTTAGTGCTTCTTCAATTATTTCCGGTTGGCAGCAGTTAAATAGGATTGCGCTTACACCTGCTTCTGCCATCGCGGTTACCGCTTGTTTAACTGTTTCCCCTGAGCGTAAGCATGGTTCGCTTGTTGGTTCGGAGTCTTCAAGCGTGAAGGAAACCCAGAATGGCTTTTCTTCTGACGTAAGTTCGTCTACCAATTGTTTCACAGCAATGGATTCCGCAATTAAGCTTTGTGTTTCCGCAAGCCAGAAATCAATAGACTCAGCCATTCCCCGAATTAAAGGTGTTGCCAGGTCGCGTACATGTCCTTGGTCGTATAAATCCGGGCGATATGAGCCAAATAAAGGGGGAAGTGAGCCTGCAACTTTAGCGGCGGTTCCTTGCGCTGCTTCTCGTGCTACTAATGCTGCGCGGGATGCTAATGCTTGGCCTTGTTCCTCAAAGCGCTGTGTACCGATATGAAAAGGTACTAAGGCATAGCTATTTGTGGTGATTACCTGAGCTCCGTTTTGGATATAGTCTGAGTGAATATCTTTTACGGTATCAGGCGCTTCAATCATTGCCAGAGCTGACCATTCTGGCTGACGGAATGGCGCACCGCGACGATTCAACTCTCTCCCCATTCCACCATCAAGGATCAACATCGCTTTATTTTTCATTTTTATACCTTATAGATATCTAGCCGTTTGGATGGCTAAAACTAATTGAGAACGTTACCAAATTCAACTGTTAATTGTCGTTTAACAAGTGAATGTGTTTATTAGGTTAAGAGTGATGAGGTTTCGAACCGCAATAAGGGGATTACGTATCAATACATGTGATGCTAGTTGATGCTCATGAGCGCCAGCTTGCTGCAGTGCTGTTGCTAGCCTGACATAGACATGCAGAAATACGCTCGATAGAGTAAAGAAAGTTGTAAATATAATCATGGACGTAATTATGAAAAGATCTCGAGTACTACTTTTAGCTTTATCTTCTCTTTTTTCTGCAATGACATACGCGTCAGGGGACACCATTCGTTTTGGTACTGATGCGACTTTTCCTCCGTTTGAATCTATTACCCCAGAGGGTGAAATCGTTGGATTTGAAATTGACCTTGGCAATGCCATCTGTGAAGAGATGAACAAGAAATGTGAATGGGTTTCATCTAGCTTTGATGGTCTGATTCCAAGCTTAAAAGTTCGTAAAATTGACGCGGTATTTTCTTCTTTGGGATTGACTGAAAAACGTAAGAAACAAGTGCTGTTCACGGATGTCGTATGGACAGGGTACTCATCTATGTTGAGCAAGGCGGAAGACAATCTCGAACCAACCGTTGAGTCCCTAAAAGGTAAGACAATCGGTGTTCAGTTGGGCGCCATGCAAGAAGAATATGTGAGCGAACGTTTTGGACGCCACGGTGCAACAGTGAAAACTTACCAAGATCAGGACGCGGTATATTCAGACTTAGTGAGTGGCCGTATTGATGTTTCGTTTCAGGACATGATCCAAGCTCAGTTCAACTTTATTGAAGCGGGTGAGCACAATGACTTCACTAACACGCGAGTTCAGGACGAACTGCTTCCTGCTGATTCTGCAATCGCATTACGTAAGAATGATCAGAAGTTGGCTGATGTGATCAACGAAGGTTTGAAAAGAATCCGTGCTAACGGGACCTATGACCGCATTCAAGAAAAATACTTCGGTGAGTTAAAGCTTTACAGTAAGTAAGCATTAAGTCCGCTCACAGATAAAAAAACAAAGGCAGTTGAGCATTCTTAACTGCCTTTTCTAAATGATAATAAGCAAGTAGAGTCTTTATGCAGCATCAACAAACGCCTTTGATTTCACCTGTTATTGGTACTCAACGCTATATCGACAGCTTTCACTTTGGCCAAACGGGAAGCGGAAAAAAAATCTACATTCAAGCGTCACTCCATGCTGATGAATTGCCTGGCATGCTGGTCGCATGGAAACTAAAACAACAGCTTGTCCAGTTGGAAGCTGATGGTCAGATTATCGGAGAGATTGTCGTAGTTCCGGTGGCTAATCCAATTGGTCAAAACCAACATCTCATGGATATTCATCTCGGTCGCTATGAATTAGAGAATGGGCATAACTTTAACCGTGGTTATTTTGATACCTTTAGCGAAGTGAAGCAGGCTGTTGAAGGGAAACTGACTGACGATAAAGAAGCGAATAAACAATTAATTCGCACCGCTATGAAAACGGCGTTGGATAACTGGCACGTGGAAACAGAGTTTCAATCTCAGCAAAAAGCACTGCAAATGTTAAGTCATGATGCTGATGTTATGCTTGATTTACATTGTGACTTTGAAGCGATACTTCATTTCTATAGCACTTATTATTCATGGGAAGGTATTGAGCCACTGGCTCGTTTACTGGGTTCGGAAGTTAACATGCTGGCGGATGACACTGGCGGTAATCCATTTGATTGTAGTGTCGATATGGTTTGGCAGCGTTTGAATACAGAGTTTGGTGACATCATTCCTAGAGGCTGTGTTGGTACGACGGTAGAGCTAAGAGGCCAGGCAGACGTTTACGATGAATATGCAGACCAGGACAGCCAAGGCATCCTTCATTACCTTCATACACTAGGTGTCATCAAAGGTGACTTTGCAACAGTGCCTTCGAGGTTAGCTCCAAGCAGCGATCTCGCTGCGGTAGAGACGCTTAAATCAACACAGGGTGGGGTGCTCGTCCTAAAAGTGAAAGCGGGTGAGTGGGTTGAACCCGGTCAGGTGTTTGCTGAGGTCATTAATCCAATCACCGATCAGGTTGAGCAGGTGACAGTGACTCAAGCAGGGCGCGTCTATTCCAGAACGAATCGCCGTACGGCAACGGCTGGTATGCTAATTGGCAACGTTGCTGGTGAAAACATTATCCGCAGTGGCTACCTGCTTGCTCCTTAAAAGTTCTCTGCAGCCGTAAAGATGTGCTGATTATCGATACTGCTGGAAGACGTTAATCGTGAAAGGATAGCGGGAGATAGTTTCTCGCTGTCTATTTCAATTAACTGAACGTCTTTTAACTTCTCTTTCAACGACGGTTTATCGCTGATTTTTTCAAAAACCACTCGTGACGTAAAAGGGATGCGTGAGTTACGCCCCTGAATCCCCATTGTTAATCCAGACAGCAAGTTAATGCTGCCTTTCGTTGCTCCGTATAAAATGGTTTGCGAAATGGCACGTTGACAATGAACACTGTAATCGACGATTTGTAATCGTTCACCGAGCAAGAATACTAGACCGACGAACTTGCCAATTTCTGCACCTTCTAGCATGGCTTGCTCTGGATTCGCTCGTTCATAAAAATGGGAATATCCAACGCCATTTTGCACCGACAGGCGAGCAAATCCCTTACTGACGCAGCCTTCATACGAAGGAGTCATGTAATAGTAGTAATAGTCACCGAGGTAGCGCTCGATAGATTGGGAAGACTCAGCCATCATATTCTTTAGCTGTTTGGTATAGCGTTTACCAGAAGGACTGTCTTCCATAAGACTCTCGGGAGCTAGGCTTTTCTTGTGAGTCGAAATGAGGTCTTTAAATTGCTCTGGGTCTAAATAAACCTCATCACTATCAACGCCAAAATAGTCACAGATCTTTCTTAAGCTTTGCATGGATGGATGGCTATAACCATTAAGGTACTTTGAAAATTGTTGGCGGTTGATACCAATTTTTCGACTGCACTCAGATACGCTTCCAACATAACTGCAAAGCAATCGTAGATTAACAGGAAGATGCTGTGATTCCATTTACGCCACCTCAGGCTTAAACCAAGAGGGAAGTGTTGTATCACATCCGTTGGTACACATAAACCTGATAAATGGTATAGCAGAACAACGTTTTGTTAACTTGGAATAGGAACAACAAGAATGAAACAACACAAGTTCCTGTTTGTCACTTTACTATCTGTTTCCACTCTATGGGGATGTAACAGCGATAATGATGAGAATACTCAAGTAGAATGCGGTGTTTATTCAGGCGTTATATGGGCAGGTAATGGCCTCTCCCGAAGTGGCTCAGGTCGTGGTACAAGAGGGTATAGAGCCACAACTATTGAAGTGGATAACGACTCTTTAGTTAGCATTAATGTCCAGACAGGCAGTGATCCATTCCCATAGGTTTGGGGCAAGTTGTAAAAGATTTACACTGTAAACAAAAAGCCGCTGACTTCAGCGGCTTTTAAATATATATGCATTTGATTGCATTTTTTAGGAGTTAAATCAGTACTTAAACCAAATCAAATCGGTCAGCGTTCATTACTTTTGTCCATGCCGAGATGAAGTCTTTCACGAACTTCTCTTGGCTGTCATCTTGAGCGTACACTTCAGCGTAAGAGCGCAAGATAGAGTTCGAACCAAAGACTAAGTCAACGCGTGTTGCTGTCCATTTCGCTTTGCCAGTCTTACGGTCACAAATGTCGTAAGAGTTGCGACCAGTCGGTTTCCACGAGTATGACATGTCCGTTAAGTTAACAAAGAAGTCGTTTGTCAGTGCACCAACTCGGTCTGTAAAGACGCCATGTTGAGTACCGCCGTGGTTTGTTCCCAGTACACGCATACCACCTAGTAAAACTGTCATTTCCGGGCCAGTCAGACCAAGGAGCTGTGCGCGATCAAGCAGCATTTCTTCCGGCTTAACAGCGTAATGCTGTTTCTGCCAGTTACGGAATCCGTCAGCCAAAGGCTCAAGGACATCGAATGAATCAATATCGGTTTGGTCCGCAGTTGCATCACCTCGGCCAGGAGCAAATGGAACCGTAAAGTCATATCCCGCGGCACTAATTGCTTTTTCCAGGCCTACATTACCAGCGAGTACGATGGTATCTGCGACACTGATACCTGATTCGTCAGCAATCTTAGTTAATACCTCAAGAACTCGAGTAAGGCGCTCTGGTTCGTTGCCTTCCCATGCATTTTGAGGCGCTAGGCGAATTCGTGCACCATTAGCACCACCGCGAAGATCCGAATGACGGAATGTGCGAGCACTATCCCAAGCTGTAGCAACCAAGTCTGAAACACTTAAATCCGTTGCTGCAATTTTCTCTTTGACCGCATCCACGTTGTAATTGGTTACACCTGCAGGAATCGGGTCTTGCCAGATAAGATCTTCAGCTGGCACGTCTGGACCTATGTAACGAGTTTTAGGGCCCAAATCACGGTGAGTCAGCTTAAACCAAGCGCGTGCAAAGACTTCGTTAAAGTACTCTTGGTCTTGGTAAAAACGCTCAGAAATCTTGTGGTATTCAGGATCAACCTTCAGTGCCATATCTGCATCCGTCATCATTGGGTTGTAACGGATAGATGGATTTTCAACATCCTCTGGCTTGTCTTCTTCTGCAATATTTACAGGTTCGTATTGCCAAGCGCCTGCGGGACTCTTAGTTAACTGCCAATCGTGCTCGAGCAGCATTTTGAAATATCCATTGTCCCACTGAGTCGGATGGCTCGTCCATGCTCCTTCAATACCACTGGTTACTGTGTTGCGACCAATACCACGAGATTTGTGGTTGATCCAACCAAGGCCTTGCTCTTCAACATCAGCACCTTCTGGATCTGGACCGAGATCTGCAGCATCGCCATTACCGTGAGCTTTGCCAACCGTGTGGCCACCTGCGGTGAGCGCTACCGTTTCTTCATCATTCATTGCCATGCGGGCAAAAGTGACACGCATGTCAGCCGCAGTTTTCAGTGGATCTGGGTTGCCATCTACACCTTCTGGGTTAACGTAAATCAAGCCCATCATTACTGCAGCCAGCGGGTTTTCGAGGTCACGTTCACCGGAGTAACGGGTACCTTCGCCACCACTCGGAGCTAACCATTCTTTTTCTGAACCCCAGTAAATGTCTTTTTCTGGATGCCAGATATCTTCACGGCCAAACGCAAAACCAAAGGTTTTAAAGCCCATTGATTCATACGCCATGTTACCTGCAAGAATCATTAAATCTGCCCAGCTGATTTTGTTGCCGTATTTTTTCTTGATTGGCCATAGTATACGACGGGCTTTGTCTAGGTTGCCGTTATCTGGCCATGAGTTAAGTGGAGCGAAACGCTGGTTACCTGTTGAACCGCCCCCGCGACCATCCGCAGTTCGGTAACTACCAGCAGAGTGCCAAGCCATACGGATCATTAAGCCGCCGTAGTGTCCCCAGTCTGCAGGCCACCATTCCTGACTGTCAGTCATCAGTGCTTTCAAATCATATTTTAACGCTTCTACATCAAGCGTTTTCAGTGCTTCACGGTAGTTGAAGTCTTCACCAAGTGGGTTTGTTTTTTTATCGTGTTGATGAAGAATGTCTAAATTAAGAGCGTTCGGCCACCATTCCATCACGGTCGAACCTGTAGATGTCATGCTGCCGTGCATCACAGGGCATTTTCCTGCTGAATTTTTATCGCTGTTGTTCATAGGGTGTCCTTTGTAGCAGTGAAATAATAGTTCTTATCTAAACAGACAACTTAGAGGTCTTTTAAATTAAGTCGTTCATCTAGAAATTAATGTCGATACATCTCAGTAACTTGAATTTGATAATAGTAAGGTTTTTCATAGTTATCACATTCATTAGACCGATTAATTTAATAAGAGAATCCTATCAATCATGGTTCTTATTTTTAAGTAAAAGCACTAATCAAAAAAATGAAAGAGAAAGGAGTTTGTTTATTAAACGAAAAAAGAACTTTTGTGGGAAAGTATCCTGTTGTAGAAGACTAACAAAGTAGAGCACGTACAATGACATACAGTGAAGTCATCTCTTTCTTGTGTTAACTTTTTTTCGGATAAGTGCTGACATTTATAAAATTCTGGTGCTAAAGGGAAGCGAAAATCGTGATTGGAATAGGGTATGTCCGGGAGAGCAACAAGGATCATTAAAAAATAAATTTAGAACTTACGTCTACGACGTTTAAATAATATCTTTAAGAAGACTCGTCTTTTTAAGGTGTCCAAAAGATATTGCTGTTACCTATAGAAAGACGAGTTATTTATGGATGCTTAGTTATCAGTCAAAACATCGTGTTAGTTTGGCGTACCATTTATATATGATTTCAACCAATCATAGGCATTAGAACCAATTGGATCCCCGATGGATTGTCCAGCTGGAATAGAATCGTAAAAATGGACTCCCGCCCACAAACGACTCAATCCACAGGTGTCAGAAAAATCATCCCAGGTATTCCAGCCCAAAACGGTTTGAGATTGCGGTGTTGCGCCTGGCTCAACCAGCGAGGAGCCAGGTTGCTTATCTAAAACTTCGAATTGAGGAGGTAAGGCTCCAGGCTGCCAAAAACTTAGGTCGTTAGCATCGTCATATGATAGTCCGATTTCCTCTTGCAGATATCGTTTAGTTGAAGTAGCGTGGGCACGACAAAAACTGGCGCTTGCAGAAGGGTATTCAGGATGATTCGCCGATTGTAGATATGGACGCCATTCGCTACCTTTTAGGTCAGTCACTGTACCCATCCCAGAACCACCCCATGCGACGACATCATCGTTTTTATAGAGATACCTAATAGCGCTAAACGGTCTTACTGCGTCATATTTGCGCTTGTTATGCCAGATCGTTATAGCAGAATCGAATGCTGCGACGTTAACCAAATAATCTAACTGAACAAATTGTTCCAATGATAAGTGATAATGAAAAGTAGCTGCTAATGTTGAATAACCTAAGCTTATGATTTTATTGTCGTAAAACTCAGCAAACAGTTTCTGCTCATCAGTTAAATTTGCCTGAGCATCTAACACTTCGTTAGCTTGTTCTACGTAGGCAGGAAATGGCTTTCCACTCGGGGTCATCGCGTACGATCTAATAGGAACAGGTGCCATTACTGTTGGTTGTTCGTAACTAAAAGGTGTAGTCGTTCCAAGTTGAGGGGTAACAAATTGTTGAGAAAAAAAGATGCCGTTACCTGAAGTAAGAGTGTCTGGTTGCCATCTTCGCGGATTTATTAATCTTTCCGCAGTGTTGACTGGGTTATAGCCAGAACAGTCCGCATAGGGTTTTGGATAGTACTGATTGCAGTCCGTACCTAGCTGATTCATGCCGTCATGCTCCCGAGCTGCGACAACAGCAAGTCCGGCTAAATTGCCTATGCCTACCGCTACACTTGGGTCTAAGGTGCTATCATTTGGGTTTAGCCCTACAGATAGAAGCATGCTATCCCAATCATTTGCGAACTGTGGCATCAAGCTATTCAGAACTTTGTGACTCGCGTACATGATAGCGATGTTTCTATTGGAATCATTACCACCAGAATCAAGGCGACCTAAATTGGAATGTACGCCAACTGCAGTTTCACTATAAGGGGCAATAGCATCAAACCATGCTGCTGTGATTAACGTGGTAGTTCTCAATATAAGCGGGGCATCACCCGGAGCTACTGTTGAAAGTAGTTTTGGGACCGCGGCCTCAATTACCGTCGCAGGTGCACATATATTGGGCGCCCCCATCGTACATTCAAACGCATAAGAAATTCCAGGCATTGTTAGTAAAAGCGTGCTGGTGGCTAACTTCGAGGAAAAGGGTTTAATTATCATGTCTCATATCCTGTTAAACCGAAGTATTGGACGTAACAGCTCAAACATCGATTAATACTTCCAACTAAACTTCATAAAATTTATTCCATATAAATTAATGCCATATTCCTAATTTTCTATTAATGCTCTCCTTTTTTTGCTGGCGTGAAGAATGATTTTCATGTCAGGTATAATTCATATGAATGTTAATAGAGAGTTATAACACTTACTGGTTTAATGTCATTTATGGAATAAATATCACTATTGTTGATTATCTTTCTGGCACTTTTAGTGAACATAGATGAGCGTGATTTTAGATTAGCTATTTTAATTATAAACAATGGGTTAGATGGATTTTTTCTTGTGAGAATAATTCCTTCTGATGTGCATGCTAATCAGTAAAGTCTCTGCACCGGATTCAAACTATTGATGTCGAACAGTGTTGAAGTGCATAAAAGGGAAATTTACCCATAAGTGATTGTTATGATTTGGTATTAACATTTATTTAACTAAATTATCAGTAATGAGACGAATTTTCGGCACCATAAAGCAAATTTGTTCATACACTTTAATCGCTTTTTAACGTGTTAGTGGGTGTATAAGTAAATTAGAATATTGGCTCTATATTTTATGCTACTTGAAAATGAGGTCGGATGAGTTTTCAAGAAAATATGATAATAGCTCATTTGTATATTTCACCTAAAATAAACGGTGTGCTCTCTACTTTAAATAAATTTTGAGTTGTAGAGCGTTAATTATTTAACTGGAAATAGCTACTCTGAATAAACGTTTAAATATGAGGGGCTTGGACATAGTTTTAAATAGTATTATTCAAATGTTCGCAAGTGCTCATGTAAAACGTGAAAGGCAACTTGTATGAAAAATATCGAAAACTCTAAGGTAGAAGATTTTAAAAAACATTTTGGTGGCGATGTCGTTTTACCTGATGATCCTACTTATGATGAGGTACGACAAATTTGGAACGGGATGATAGATCGCAAACCGGGAATGATCGCTCGTTGTAAGTCTGCTGATGATGTTGCGCAATCGGTAAACTTCGCCCGTGATAATGGATTACTCGTCTCAGTTCGAGGAGGAGGACACAATATTGCGGGGAGTGCCGTATGTGATGATGGTTTGATGATAGACCTTTCACTGATGAATGAAGTGCAGGTTTATCCAACTGCTCAAAAAGCAATAGTGGAGCCGGGTTGCACATTAGGCGATATTGATGCGAAGACACAAAACTACGGATTGGCGACTCCAGTCGGAATCAATTCTACGACGGGTATCGCAGGTCTGACACTTGGCGGTGGTTTTGGATGGTTAAGCCGTAAATATGGTATGACGGTTGATAATCTTGTTTCAGCGAATGTAGTGACAGCAGATGGCCGTCAGTTATTAGCCAGTGACACTGAAAACGCAGACTTGTTCTGGGCGTTAAGAGGGGGCGGCGGCAATTTTGGGATTGTTACTCAGTTTGAGTATCAACTTCACCCCGTTGGCCCGGATGTTCTCAGCGGCCTAATTGTATTCCCATTTGACCAAGCAAAATCTGTCCTAAGTCAGTTTGCCAAGTTTACTGAAACAGCCCCAGAAGAACTCAGTGTCTGGATGGTAACCCGTAAAGCACCGCCTTTGCCATTCTTACCAGAAAGTGTTCATGGTAAAGAGGTGGTTGTTCTTGCAATGTGTTATGTAGGAGACCCTTCTGAAGGTGAAAAACTGATTGCGCCGCTTCGATCGTTTGGTGACGCGCATGGTGAGCATATTGGTGTACAACCATATGCTGCATGGCAGCAAGCCTTTGATCCGTTGTTAACTCCCGGAGCTCGTAACTATTGGAAGTCTCATAATTTTACAAAGGTAAGTGAAGGAGTGATTGACGCGACGATAGAATATGCAGGTAAGCTGCCATCTACGCAATGTGAGATTTTTATCGCCTCAATTGGCTGTGTTACTTCTCGTCCTGCGCCGGATGCGATGGCTTATTCTAGCCGTGATGCTAATTATGTGCTTAATGTTCATGGTCGCTGGGAATCAGAATCTGAGGACCAACGGTGTATTGCGTGGGCGAGAGAGTTCTTTGATAAAACCAAGCCGTTTGCCAGTGGTGGAGCGTACATTAACTTCTTAACTCAGGATGAAGCAGAACGCACAGAATCGGCTTATGGACCGACGTATGCGCGTTTACAAGCGATTAAGAAGAAATATGATCCAACGAACCTTTTCAGAATGAATCAAAACATCAAGCCAGAGTGACGAGTTTTGAATAAAGATTTCGTCGACTTGTTTTGTCTCTGTTAACACGTTGGTCAACGATAGGCTCCCCCACAACTCTCATAAATATCGCTGAGTTGTGGGGGAGAAACAATCCTAGGCTGGTTTGTACAGAGTAGGTGCAGTAATTGTGTTCGTTAATAGCCTCATTTGTACCCTTTTTGCCCCATCTATACATGAGCGATAACTTGCTTTCTCTCTCAATAAATTTCGTTAAAATTCTACTCGTCAAACCAGTCATAAGCTCTGTTATGATGCCAGTTTCTCATACAAAAAATTAACAATGTATATTTTTATACATTTATATTGCATAAAAAAGACTTGTTGGTAAAATTAATACCCAGTAACAATTAATGCGGTATGACAGCATGAGTATTCAGGTTAGCGGGATCAATAAGTCCTACGGTGATACACAAGTTCTACACGATGTCAGTTTTAATTGTGAAAGCGGTGAAACGCTGGTGTTATTAGGCCCGAGTGGGGCAGGGAAAAGCTCTCTGCTGCGTGTTCTAAACCTTTTAGAAGGTGCAGATAACGGCAAGCTAAACATCGCAAATGACGCTTTCGACTTTTCAACTGAAATCAAAGAGAAGCAAGGTTTAGTACTTCGCCGTAAAGTGGGTATGGTGTTCCAGCAATACAATCTTTGGCCACATATGACAGTTATGGAGAACTTGATTGAAGCACCAGTCAAAATCTCTGGTATGGCGAAAGACGAAGCAAAACAGCAGGCGATGCAAATTTTGGCGACATTGCATTTGGCGGATAAAGCAGAAGCTTGGCCGATGCAGCTATCTGGTGGTCAACAACAGCGTGTTGCCATTGCTCGTGCGTTGATGATGAAACCTGAAGTACTTCTTTTTGATGAACCTACCGCAGCACTTGATCCTGAGATCACTAACCAAGTTGTTAAGATCATTAAGGATTTGAGTGAAACTGGCATTACTCAGGTTGTGGTGACACACGAAGTGGACTTTGCCAAGAAGATCGCCAGCCATGTTTTGTACCTTGAGAAAGGACATATTGTTGAGCATGGTACAAACGACGCATTTATTAATCCTCAAACTACCCAGTTTGCAGATTACTTAAAACACTAAAACCAAAACAGTAATAAACAATCACAGATGATCGGCTGTCATTGCGAGTGTCAGCCTAAGACGTACACACGGAGTATTGCAATGAAAAAGATTTTACTAGCTTCACTTATCGGCCTTATTTCTGCGAATGCAGCGGCACAAGAAGAAATCAAATTCGCGATGGAAGCGACTTACGCACCATTCGAATACATGGATGAGAATAACCAAATCCAAGGGTTCGATGTGGATCTTGCTAACGCACTTTGTAAAGAAATGGAAACGAAATGTAGCTTCCATAACCAAGCTTTTGACAGCCTGATCCCTGCATTAAAATTCAAACGTTACGATGCGGCTATCTCTGCAATGGACATCACTGATGCACGTTTGGAGCAAGTAAACTTTTCTGACTCGTACTACGATAACTCAGCTGCTTTTGTTTCTGTAAAAGGCAAAATTGCGGATAAGACCCAGCTAGAGGGAAAACGTATTGGTGTTCAAAATGGTACAACTCACCAAACTTACCTTCTTGAGCAACTTCCGGGTGTGACTGCGGTACCTTACTCAAGCTATCAAGACGCATTCATTGATATGAAAAATGGTCGTATCGACTCAGTTTTCGGTGATACAGCGGTTGTAGCAGAGTGGTTTAAGAAAGAAGACAACCTAACCTACGTGGGTGAGCGTGTGACTAACGCAAAATACTTTGGTAATGGTTTTGGTATCGCATTAAACAAAGACAATCAAGAATTGACGACTAAATTAAACACAGCTCTTAAAGCAGTAAAAGCGAACGGCCAATACGACGTAATCTTCAATAAGTACTTCGGTAACTAATATGGCGTTAACGGGTTACTCTCTATCACTTGTACAAGCTAGTTGGATGACGGTCCAATTAGCTTTTGCAAGCCTATTAGTCGGTTTGATTCTGGCAGTGGTATTCGCCAGTGGTGAAATGTCTCGTAGAGTAATTGTTAAATGGCCAATGACAGCCATCGTAACGGTAATACGCGGCTTGCCGGAACTGCTTGTTGTGTTGTTCATTTATTTTGGTTCAACTCAGGTTCTGTTTTTGATCACTGGAGACTTTATTGAGGTTAGCCCGTTTTTGTCTGGTGTGATTGCACTTTCACTGATTTTTGCGTCTTACGCTTCTCAGACCCTCCGTGGTGCATTGAAAGCAGTTGGCAAAGGGCAGAGAGAAGCGGCAAGTGCATTAGGGATTGGCCAAGCACAAGCGTTTGTACGCATTGTCTTACCCCAAGCGGTAAGGCACGCGCTTCCGGGCCTCACTAACCAATGGTTGGTATTGCTTAAAGATACTGCATTGGTTTCTCTGATTGGTGTGACTGATCTTCTTAAACAGGCTCAGCTTACCTCAGCTGCAACACATGAGGCCTTCACATGGTACGCGACTGCGGCTGCGGTTTATTTGGTGATTACCTTGGTAACACAACGAGCGGTGAAACTGATCGATAAGAAGTTTTCTGTTCAAGGTATGAGCATGGGACAGGAGGCAACCGCATGAACGAACAACATGTTTGGCAGTTGGTTGAAGGTCTTGGTACCAGTATTCAACTGACCGTTGCTTCTCTGGTTGTCGGTTGTATTCTGGCCTTATTGATGACCTTAACGCTGATACTGCGTACTCCAGGTTTGCATTGGCTGAGCCGTGGCATCATCACTTTGTTCACTGGCACGCCGTTATTGGTTCAGATTTTCTTGGTCTATTATGGTCCGGGCCAGTTTGATGCGATCAGAGAAAGCTTCATGTGGACTTGGTTAAGCCAACCTTGGTTCTGTGCGATGGTCGCACTGGCTTTAAATACCGCATCGTACAGTACTCAGCTATTTAAAGGCGCATTCAACGCGATTCCTTCTGGTCAGTGGCAGGCTTGTCGTGCACTAGGGATGAACAAATCGTCGACATTAAAAGTATTGCTTCCGTATGCCATCCGTCGAGCAATTCCGGCATATTCAAATGAGGTGATCTTGGTTTTCAAAGGGACATCTTTGGCAAGTACGATCACAATTATGGATCTAATGGGCTACGCGCAGAGAATTAACGCGCAAACATACGATACCCTTACCGTGTTTGGTGTTGCGGGTGCTTTCTACCTGACGGTAAACGGTATTCTTACGCTTATCTTCCGTCAGGTTGAGAAGAAAGCTTTGGCATTCGAAGCCGTATAAAGCCGAGTCAATCAGGTTACAAAAATGCCTCTATTCAAGGCTCTTGAATAGAGGCATTTTTTATTGGTAAATCTGATATTTTCTGGACTCACAGACCCGAGATACACTTACGTTTTAACCTCCGCTAAATGTTTGGTATAGGTTTAGGTCACCAGTTTCAAAACCTTTTTAAACCAAGCTACACGTTACTCTGATGAACCATTGCTGGTTAATCAGAGATGAGACAACATTCATCATTATATTTTAAGAAGATAATCTTTTTTCCTCTCCTAACATTCCGTGACTATCATTGTAGATACATGATGTTTTATCGAAAAAAGAAAAGCTACGTTCCGATTATCATGAAATAGAAACAATAATTTCCAAATGATCTTATTTATCAGTTAAATAAGCTTTAAACCAGACAGCCTGTAATTATTTTGAGGAGGAATGATGCAAATTCTTGAATCATTTTTCGGCATAATCGGAGACCTCACATGGGGCTGGGCTCTTGTGCCTTTCCTAGTGATCTTTGGTCTTTTTTTCACAATCGTAACTGATTTTGTTCAGTTCAGATTCTTCAAGCGCATGTTCAATGTATTACTAACGAAAAACCAGACTGCAGATGCAAAAGCAATCTCTGGCCGTGAAGCGCTTTTACTCTCCATTGGTGGTCGTGTAGGAGGTGGTAACATCGCGGGTGTGGCCGTCGCTATCACACTAGGTGGTCCGGGTGCCGTATTCTGGATGTGGGCTGTGGCTCTCGTTGGTATGGCAACCAGCCTTGTTGAGTGTTCACTTGCACAGCTATACAAACGAAAAGAAGGGGACGATTTCCGTGGTGGCGCTGCCAGAACCATTATTCATGGTCTTGGTGAAGATTATCGCTGGTTAGCCTACGTTTACGCCGTATGTTTGATTGCCTCTTTCGCGATCGGATTTAACGCGTTTCAGGGCAATACCGTCGCCGGGGCTGTAGCCGACAGCCTTGGCGTTGACCGTTTATACACTGGTGTGTTTCTCTCATTGGTCGTCGGTTTTATCATTTATGGTGGTATTCACCGCATCGCAAAAACCGCCGATGTCGTGGTACCGATTATGGCGGTTGCCTATGTTGCCTTAGCGCTTGTGGTTATCGTTATGAACATCACTGAGATTCCGGGAGTGATTGTAACTATCGTTAAAAGCGCTTTCGGTATTGAGGAAGTCGTAAGTGGTGGTATGGGGGCTGCACTGGCGAATGGCCTTCGTCGAGGTCTGTTTTCTAACGAGGCAGGTTTAGGTTCTGCGCCAAACGTAGCGGCAACTGCGGATGTATCGCACCCAATTAGTCAGGGTATTACTCAGTCCCTTTCTGTATTTATCGATACCATTGTTGTATGTAGCTGCACAGCTTTTGTCATTTTACTTGGGGATGTATATGTTCCTGGAGCAGAAGGTGTTGACGGTGTTGTACTTACTCAACAATCTTTGGTCTCACATCTTGGGCATTGGTCACAGTACTATTTGACCGGTGCAATTTTGTTGTTCTCGTTCAGTTCTGTTATCTACAACTACTATTTGGGTGAGAACGCACTCACGTTTATGTCTCAGAGTAAGTTGTCATTACACATTTTACGTATTGCGGTGATTGCTATCGTATTTATCGGCGCAGTTGCCCCGGGAGCGACTTCTGTATTCTTCTTCTCAGATCCAATGATGGGGATTCTTGCCATTGTGAACTTGCTTGCATTAATAATGTTGTTCCCAACTGCAATGCGCTTGTTGAAAGATTACAGGATAAAGCTTGCAGCTGGTGCTGAACATCCGGAATTTAACCCAGATGAGTTCCCGGATTTGGATATTGACCGTACTGCTTGGTTACCTAAAAAATAAAATACGTATAGAGATATAAAGCTCCTTTTGTTATTCACTTGAGCCACGACGCGCCAAGCTGATAGGGAAGGGAGTTTTACCTCAGTCTCGAACATCTACTAGGCAAGAAGCTCCGTCCGTAGATATTGGCTGAATAGTCAGTATGAGAAATACACTGCACTATAAAAGGCCTTATATGGTCCCTGTTTTTCGAGGCCTCTACTTTTTTCGGTTGTTTTCCCTATATGGAGAAACGTTCCGTGGATACTGATTCCGGTCAAACTGAGAAGCTCCATTTACATGATGCTCATCAGGTTGATATCCATTTATTGTTAGACGATCTTTCTTCAAGTGAAGAAGGGCTAACTTCCTCTGAAGCTATAAAACGCCTTGAAATCTACGGTGCCAATAATCTACAAGCTAAGGAAAAAACGTCCGAACTCATTAAGTTCTTGCGCTTATTTCTTAATTACTTTGCTGTGTTATTAGTTATTGGTGGTCTGTTGGCCTTAGTTGCCGAACGTCTCGAACCCGGTCAGGGTAACTTGTACATTGCCTATGCGCTATTTGCTGTTGTGCTGCTCAACGTGATTTTTACTTATATTCAAGAGCATCAGACGGAGCGGATCATGGAAAGCTTCGGTAAGTTGTTACCACAAATGGTGACGGTGCTCCGTGATGGTCAGGCAACAAGTATACGAGCTGATACTGTCGTACCTGGCGATGTCATGCTGTTGTCTGAAGGGGATCGCATCTGTGCTGATGGACGACTGCTCGAACACGCCCAGTTAAAAATCGACCTCAGCAGTTTAACCGGTGAAAGCGAACCACAATTACGTCACCTTGAATCAACCAGTCCTAACATACTCGAAAGCCGTAATATGGTGTTTTCCGGAACACTGGTACAAAGCGGTGATGGCAAGGCCATTGTTTACAGTACGGGTATGAATACTCAGTTTGGCCATGTGGTAAAACTTACTAAGGAAACAGATGAAGTTGAAACGCCTATACGCAAGGAGCTACGACGCTTTACCCGTATAATCGGATTTATTGCCATTGTATTAGGCGTGCTCTTTTTTGCAATTAGTGTCGCTATCGGTAAAGGACAAATCGACAGCCTCATTTTTGCCATTGGTATTATTGTCGCGAATGTACCAGAAGGCTTGTTGCCAACCGTAACGCTTGCTTTAACGATGGCAAATAGACGAATGGCGAAGAGAAAAGCCCTAGTCAAAAATCTGGAAAGTATCGAAACTCTGGGCAGCACAACGGTCATTTGCACCGATAAGACAGGCACGCTAACGCAGAATCTCATCAGTGTGAGAACAGTGATTCTGAACCAAAGGGAATTTGTGGTATGGGACCGTTCCATCATGCAACAACAGGGGGTGGATAAGCTCCTGGATGCCATGGTGCTTTGCAACAACGCTTATTTGCGTCAGGAAGGTTTTACTGGTGACCCGACTGAGGGGGCTTTATTGGTTTACGCGAACGGGTTGACCGATGTCGATAATACAAAACAGAGGTTTCATGAATTCCCATTTGATTCTATGACTCGGCGGATGATCACCATCAATAGTAGTGATACCACCGATAACGGCAGCTACGTCGCGTGGTTAAAAGGCGCGCCTGAAGTAGTATTACACAAATGCGATTCTTATCTGCTCGATGGTGAGCAACAAGAAATGAACGACGCAACCCGGCAGCATTTCTTTGATGATTTTCAGCGTTTAGCCAAACGCGGACAACGAGTTTTAGCGATAGCTTTTCTCCCACTAAGCAAGCCATCACTGGATAGTGAAAACGGATTTTCTCTGATTGGATTGATCGGTATGCAAGATCCCCCTCGACCTGAGGTTCCCGATGCACTTCGTCGTTGTCGTCGGGCGGGAATTAAGGTCATTATGATCACTGGTGATTATGCCATTACTGCAGAGACGATTGCTCGCCAGGTTGGATTGGTCAAGGGGGAGGGTACGGTCATTGGTGGTGATGAACTAGCGTGTATGTCTGACTCGGAGCTACAAGCACGATTAACAGAGCCGGAGATCATATTTACACGAACCAATCCTGATCAAAAATTACGAATTGTCCGTACCTTACAATCGCTGGGAGAAGTCGTCTCTGTTACTGGTGACGGAGTTAATGATGCTCCCGCACTTAAAAATGCGGATATGGGCGTCGCTATGGGCGTAATGGGAACCGATGTCGCTAAAGAGGCCAGTAATATGGTTTTAATGGATGACAACTTTGCCACGATCGTTGCCGCCGTCGAAGAAGGGCGGGCGATATTTGAAAATATTAAAAAGTTCATTGCTTATATCCTGACGAGTAACGTACCGGAAATCTTGCCATTTATCGCTTATGTCTTATTAGATATACCTTTGCCGTTGACCGTGGTCATGATCCTCGCAATAGACTTGGGAACCGATATTTTACCGGCGCTTGGTCTGGGTTCAGAAAAGCCTGAATCCGATGTTATGCAGCAGCCACCACGTCCCCGAGAGGAAAGACTGTTCACGATGAACCTGCTTTTCAGAAGCTATGGCGTCGTTGGTATTATCGAAGCCAGCGCTGGTTTTTTCTGCTTCTTCATGGTGCTGTTTGAAGGCGGATGGCAATGGGGTTCGGCATTGCCAGCCAATGACCCCTTGTATCAAACCGCCGTCACAGCATTTTTTGCATCCATTATTATTTGCCAGATCGCTAACGTTCTAATCTGCCGTACTCGTCGCCAAAGTCTATTTAGTATGGGAATTCTGACCAATCGACTGGTAATACTTGGTATCTCTACAGAGTTACTATTACTTGGATTAATCAGTTATGTCCCTATCTGTAATACCTTTTTCGGTACAGCTCCGCTGCAAACCTGGCACATACTACTGAGTGTTCCTTTTGCGTTACTGATTATTCTTGGTGATGAGCTGCGCCGTATGTACATCCGCAAAGAAAATGCTTTTGTATTGAAATGGCTTAATTGGTAAGTCGTTGCGGCTATTATGTTCTTAGTTGCATTTATCTCGGGGAAGGGAATCCACGCTATTCTTTATGCCGAATAGTCTACCGAACATATATCAAGTACAGTATTACACTTACTATAAGTGTTGAAAGTAGAGCACTTACTAGGTTGTAGTGTAGTTGTTTGTACAAGGTCTGGTTTTTACTATGGTTACTTATGACGACAATAGATGCCATTATTGGTAGTAATATAAGAGGCTTGCTGAGCGCAATATCTAAGAAGATCGAATTCATAATGTAGATAGTTTCGCCAAATAACTCGTGGCTGATCGTCACAAAGTGCTCGCGAGATAATATTAAAAAACAATAACCCCCGAAAATGAATATAGTTGTAAATAGAAACAGCTTATTCGTGAATTTTAAAATTTTGTTTTTTATAGTATTTAAATATTGCACCATCATAAAGTCTCTATTTAGAGCTCTCTGTTTTAGTTGCTCTAATCTGACTTTCATTAACATCTTTCCTATATTTTGTTCTTCCAGTTGAGCTTTGTAGCATATAGGATTGTTTCATCGTTTTTTGGTTATTAACCAATCGATTAGGCTCTCAAATTTAGAGTTAAGGTACTGCAATAAAGGATGTCGAATAGTCTGGAAGCTCCCGATTTCGGCCTAACACATATGAGCCTTCTGCCTGTGAATAGGCAACAACATTCCTTTGGCTGCGTCTGCAGCCAATCCTTCTCGAACAACAAAGTTATCTACTTCGCTTTGTCATTTCGGTCATTTAGCATTACTCACGACAGTGACTCGCATTTCATGTGATAGCGTTACAGTTTTAATCGCTCAACTTTGTATAGCCCCCCCAAAACCATAAACTCTTGCTCTCCCTGTAAGCTATGGGGTAGTAGCGATTCAAAACACGCAATTTTGGCAAGAGGAACCTCAACGGCATACACTTTAGAACCAAAACGGAGTGCACTCTCTGCATCAGCTGTAAACGAACTCAAATTATTGAACAGTTTTACTGCCTGCCCATCAATAGTGTGTTCAGGTAACTCAGCACAGCCGCGATATAAGGTCACATGTTCACTGCCCTTATATCGTAAACGTAACTCATGCTGACAAAAGCAATAAAGCAAATCTAACTGTGCATATAGCTCGTTAGTATTGTATGTCGCTCGGGTACAAGCCTGCCTGAATCTAAGGTATTCAGGGGTATCAGGGCCATGTAGCGACTCTCGATGGAAACAGGTTAATAAACCAAAACGTGACTCAACCCAGCTACGCCATGCCGCTCCTTGTTCATTATCAGAATCAAACAACCACCCCAATAACAAACGCCGATAATTCACCTTTGGTCTGGGTGGTGGATCCGCGTTCTCTTGCGCGTTGTAATCATGTTTCGACAAATGAAAAAGCTGAGTCATGAAGTTCTTAAAATGTTCCGCCCGAGTTTCATAACTATCCATGTTTTTAAGGTTATTAAATAATTTGGGATACCAAATATGAATACCGTCTATCTCCAAAGGAATCGGATTGTCCTGATAGGCGATGCTCGCGAGGAGCCAGGAAGGAACATTACAATGATTAAGTGGTAAGCATATTTGCTGAAGTACCTCATTTTCTTCCAGAGAACATAAATAGTGAGTAGTTTGCAACATAGCCAACTCCGTCATTCACGTTCCTCCGTCGTTTTCCCCTTATGAATTTGCTGGGAAAGTTTGAAAAGTTCATCTCCCAATTCAAAAATATCATCATGCATATAAAGTACATCCAACCAGTCAGAGCGTATCCCACTATGTCCGTAGTAAGCACCGGCTAACTGCCCGGCGATCGCTGCTGTTGTATCAGCATCATTCCCAAGGTTGGCGGCAGCCAGAACACACGATTCAAATGACTCGGTATTAATAAAACACCACAAGGCAGACTCTAAACTCTCAATGACATACCCACTTCCTGTTAGCGTGGTATACGTCTTATTGACGAAAGCGCCCGATTTTATAAGCTGAACTTCTTCTGTTTGTGGTTGGTACGGAAGCTCAAAACAACCGTGCTTCTCTCCACCATTGATAAGATGAACTAATATGGAAGACAGCAAACGACAGGCATCGAGGCACAATTCAGAGCCGTGTGTCGTGCGAGAGCTTTCTGCTGCAAATTCCATCGCATCAGAGAGTGTTCGCTGATAAAAAATGGGAACAGGAGCAAGACGCATGATAGAACCATTTCCTGAGCTCCACCTTGCTTTTGACCCCGCGTACGGGTCACCTGTCTTTTGAAAACGACGTAATGCCGATGACACACCAACACCAACATCAAAACAAACGCCAATACTGCTCATATAACCGTTATTCATCCAATCACAGTATTTGTTCATTTGGTCCCGGGCATCAAAACCTAAACATTCAACCAGACTATGGCCCAAACACAACGCCATAGACGTATCATCCGTCCAGTACCCTTTTTTTAAACAGAAGTGTCCTCCACCAACAATATCAGTCAGTGGTTTAAAGGTTCCTGGTGGCTGAAATTCTAATGTAGTACCCAGTGCGTCACCGACCGCTAATCCTATCAAGCATCCTCTTGACCTATCCTGATTAGCCGTTATGGGTAGTATTTTCTCTGAAGAAAAAGACATAACAACTCCATTGTATGTGTTTTGCTCAATCAGATTAGATTGCCACAGATTTTTGCGTGAAAAACCCACATACTTCTCATGGTTAAATTTTTACGTCGTTATTATGTTTGCAAAAATGGTTGTTTATCTTCAGGCTTAGCCAAGGTTTGCCCGTTGTGGGTTAAAGGCAGTGCAAGAAACACTTCAGTAAGTGCTTCTTTGACTGAATGTTTCTTGCTAACTGTTTCTTGCCAACTGAAAGATAACTAAGGCCTACTGACTCGGTGGCTAGACAATATTTGTGATAGGTGATTAGCACTTGTACGCTAAATTGATTGCCATTATTAATGTCTACGTTTGGTTCTACCGCGTTTATTTCACCTTTCGCTTAAGTTTATAGCCCGCTTTTTAATTATTCAGAGCTAGGGGTTTCTTGATCGTTTTCTTGCTCGTTGAAACGGTTTCCAAAGCAGTCTCCTCTTCCACGTTTATTGTTAAAGTTTCCACCATGGACTTGGTTCATCCACTCCTGCATTGCTTCTGGGTTAGCGTGCATTTCTTCCATCCATGCTTGCATGGCCTCAGGATCACCATGAAGTTTGAGCATGGCTTGATACTGAGGACTATCCGGGTTCATCATTGAGTGCATAGAACCAAAGTTGTTATCGCCGTTATTCATATGTGCGAACACGCTTGCTGAAATAGCCAATACACTCGCGGCGGCCAATAATTTAGTTAACGTTTTCATCATTCATCCTCCAACTGTTCCATTCATTTTCATTACAGCAATTTTTGATAATGTAAGTGTGTCGCAATCCCTTTAGTTTCTTACAAATGTTGGCAATCCCGCAGATTGACACACTTTGTCACACATCCTTTTCTGAAATGTTTATATTGAATAATGTGTATAAGCCATTGAGGTTGTTTGATGGAACAAGCCTATCGAATTTTGGTTGTTGACGACCATCAGGAAATAAGAGACTTATTAAAGCGGTTTTTGACTCAGCATGGTTTGAATGTTGTCACTGCAGGTGATGGAGACGGTATGGCGAAAGCCATGCACCATCAGCGGTTTGATCTAATTATTCTGGACCTCATGTTGCCAGGTAAAGATGGCGTAACCTTGTGTCGAGAAATTAGAGCAGCATCAAATATACCGATCATCATGCTTACTGCTCTGGGTGAAGAAATAGATCGTATTGTAGGTTTAGAGGTTGGGGCTGATGATTACCTTGCTAAGCCTTTTAATCCCAGAGAATTGTTGGCTCGCATTAAATCGGTACTTCGACGTCACTTCACGATTCCCAATGTCAATGAACAAGTATCCACAACGCATACAAATTATGTTTTTTCAGGCTGGTCACTCAACGTAACAACAAGAGAGTTGTTTGATCAGGGCGGAGTCTTGGTTTCCTTAACCTCCACGGAGTTTGAACTATTATTAGCTTTTCTTACTCATCCTAATGTTGTTCTGAAAAGAGAAAATTTACTTAAGTTGGTTCAGGGACGAGGTGCGGATGTCTATGATAGAGCGATTGATACGCTCATTAGCCGGCTGCGCAAGAAAATCGAAGCCGACCCTAAAGACCCGAAGCTGATAAAAACGATTTGGGGCGGGGGGTATCAACTGAGTTGTGAGGTCAGCCATGATTAAGTGGATTCGGAGCCTTCGGTTGATATACCAAATCGGAGCCATTGTGTTAATTGGTTTTGGTATCAGCTCGTACCTTTCCATCCATCTGTTATCATCTGAAAGTTCTAAAAGTTTGAGCTTGCTTTCCTCTGCCGCTGCCGTTCAAAGGGTACTGTCAGTCGTTGACATACTAGGCCAAACTCCAGAATCTCTGGATAGTTCAATTGTTCGAGCCAGCAGCAGCTCGGATCTTTCCCTTTCTATTACTTCAAATCCACAGGTCGTAGAAACTAACGTGGATTCTGAGGAAGCGAGGCTGTTGCAAGAAAAGTTTAGGGACAAAGGGATAAAAGAGGTCAATCTATCGTTAGTGAAAAGAGCTCGTCCAATCATGAACATGAGCGATATGCATAACGCCATGATGTCTGGACGCGTTATGGAAATGCCAAGGGATTTTCACTTGGGTTATCTGGCTACAATTGATGGTTCGATTCAGTTGAACAACGGTAAGTGGTTAAATTTTTCGTCTGGCATTCAGGAAGACATTGCGCATTGGTCTGTCAGCGTGATCGTCGCTTTAGTTGTCGTCATGTTTGTAACTTTGACGCTGTCTATTTTTATTATTCACCGTGCTCTAAGACCAGTTCAAACTTTGGGAAAAGCCGCAAAAGAGTTTGCTTTGAACCGTAAAGTCACACCTGTCAGTGATAAAGGGCCGAAAGATTTGATTCCCACTGTCACGGCATTTAACCAGATGCAGGTCGATATCTCTGAGTTTATAGAAGAAAGGACGCGTTTACTTGCGGCCATTTCTCATGATTTAAGAACACCGCTAACAAGCCTTCGTCTCAGATTAGAATTTGCAGAGGATACAGAAGATAAACAGCAAATGCTTAAATCCATTTCGATCATGGAACAAATGCTCAAAGCGACAATGAGCTTTGCTAAAGATGACAGCAAGTTAGAGGAAAGGCAGCGTGTAAATATTGATAGTCTGTTACAGACTATCGTGGATGAATTTGACGATAAGTCTGTAACGGTTCACTACACAAGTCCGGGCCATTTGGTTGAGTCGATGCCTCCAATAACGATACGCAGAATGGTGGAAAACTTAATTAGCAACGCTTATCAGTATGGCGGCGAAGATTGTGAGATTAGATTAAGTGTTACGAAGCTGCCTGAATGTGTTGAGTTTACGGTTTCCGATACCGGAATAGGTATTGATCCCTCAAAATTTGAAGAAGTTTTAAAGCCGTTTAGTCGACTTGATAAAGCCAGAGATACAGACAGTTCTAATGTGGGGTTGGGTTTGGCGACAACCAAAGCACTTGCTAATAATTACGGTGGGAATCTGTGGCTAAGGAACAATAAACCTCATGGTTTGATAAGCACTTTTACGATCGGTTTGAGTCGGTAAGTCGCTTGTGATGATGACTCCTTATAATTCCAACCGTATAGATTACAAGAAAATGATAACTACATGTGGCCTTGGACGATTATCTCAAGGCCAATTTTACGGATATTAATGGTGGTAGATTCTTTAGCAAAAATGGGGATTGCCTAATACTCGCATTATGGCTGAACAGTCTATGAACGGATTACAATATTTGCTGAACTATGCTTTCGCGAGTGAATCAACATTTATTGCCGATTCTGGTTGCACTTCTGTTTTTCTTGAATTATTTGCAGTAGCTGCGTTCGACGTTTCATTTGAATAATTTTAACTAATCTGGCTTCTCTTGTAACACCGCAAACATCGTGAGGTATCTCAGGCTGGTTCTTACCATCACTTTGGTCAACAGTATTTTTCTTCTCTTTCATATCCCTGAACTTTTTATCTAATTAAACACTCAATACACATTTGTCAGGTTTATCAAGGCTCAAACTCACAACAAAAATGAATCATTTGCGAATTAATGATGATATGCAATCTGCATATATGCTAATGATTTCACTTAAGTTTGAATTAACTCTTAGATATGTGTCAACGATTTTTGTAAACGATTACATTCAAGATTGGCATAAATTATAATGATTGTTTATAACGATGGCGTCATGCTTATGACTCGGGACGAGATCGGTTTTTTTGAAGCCACCTCCAGTGAATAGGTACCCACAGTGGCGGCTATCTCGTTTTACTGTTTGCCTTTTGCCAACTTCTTGCCGATCTCAATCGCTGCGGCGAGTTCTTCACGAGCCTGCGCTTCGCTGATTTTCTCCTCACGCGGCTCAACCTTCATCAGCAGAAACGAGGTCTTATTGTTCTTGTTATCCTGAACTCCTTTCTCGACGACTTCCAGCTCGGTATAGACGGTATCGAGCACACAGGCACCGATAGCCGCTGTTCCTGCCGGTAACTCACGGTCAGCAACGAGCCTTGCCGCCGCTGCGGTTCCCTCGGGAATCTCCAACTCTTTCGGCTGAAAACCAGCTTTCCAGCCGTTGATCTGTTTCAGGGCAGCAGGGTGGGAAGCTATCATGGTGATGGCTGTATGATTGGCAACATCCTGACGGTTCATCAATACACACATTTCGATCGGCGTCGTGATGAACGCCTTGGCGTCGACGAGTCGATATTGCTGAAAGGCTTCCACGGTGGCCTGCACTAGACGTCCGTCAATAGTGCTGTTCTCGACCGCACTAAAGGCAAGGGCACTATTGTCGATAGATTGTCTGAAGGTATTGCTTGGCGTACCCGCAAACGTCACGGGGGCACTTAGCGATGGCTGCTGCTCAAAAAGTTTGGTAATAGCAGCATCGTTGAAACTTCCCTTAGATGCCTGTGCAAAAATAGGTTCACTGGCAACCGAGAGAGTTGAAAACAGAAGAGTGGAGGCGACAATGGTGAGCCTTAGCGGTTTTAACATCCTTATTTCCTTACGATGTGGAGTATGAACGGTTTAGTATGGTTATTTCAAATTTGATAAATAATTATTTGAAATATATGAAAACATAGATAAAGCAACCCTATCGAACGAAGACTTCTGTTTGCTAAATCATCATATAAAATACAATACTTATTTTTCTTTTGAGTTTGGTCGTACCAGTTTTAAATCACCGTTGTGAATATTTAATAAAACAGGTTGTTACATTTAGCCTGAATTTTAAGCTCCCCATAGTGCTTTAAAAAATCTCACTTTTAAGACATTTTTCAGTAAAAAACATCCTAATCTCAATCAGGTTAAATAATATTTTTATCAGTACGGCCGAATTTCAGACCGTGGAGCATGGTAAAAACTACGTCATCCATTATATCGGAGGCTACTATGGCTCGATGTTCAACCCTTGCCGTAAGCAACGTTCATGAGAATATTGTATCTACACCTTTACTACCCCTAATACTACTTGTGCTGACGGTTTCTTTGACACCGCAGGCTGAAGCTAGTAAAGCCTCTCTGTTTCAAGATGTCCATGTAAACGAAGAAAACAGCCAAGACATCAAAATTAAGGGTACTAGTATCAAGACAGCACAACTACGTTCCACTGACGATAGGTCTATCAACATGGAGCTTACTGAAGGTCAAGAGGAACAAGGAGTTACTGGTTCGCAAGAGCCACAACTAAGCCAAGTTACAATATCCTCAAGGGATTCAAGACGCTCAAGGTTCACAAAGAGTTTTGGAACTTCAGAGGATTCAGTGTATTCAATAAGCACTAGGGCAGCAAGGTCTGATTGGTCAGCAGATACCTTAGATATCACTGAAGGGAGTACAAGGATTCCAAGGGGAGCAAGGCAATAAAGAAACACGAGTGTTGCTTTTAGAACTTGTTATAACCGCGTCAATAAGGTCTTATCGCGGACGTTAATAAGTATTAAATAATCGTGCTGTGTGGCGGTGTTTACATTTGTACGCTAACACTTCTAATTTGAACAAGCGCATCATCGAGTCAGCTAGCCCTTAGCTGACTCGTTTGTTTTTGGGTACGAGCTTCTGTATTTGTCTGCTATACAAGTAATTATTCAGATATGTGCGTAGTGCAAAGGAGGTGCAGAAATCACTAAGCCCTGTTAACCAATAGAGTTACCGGCCCGTTAAGATTTAAAGGTGACAGCGTAACTTGTAGAATTGCGGATGAGGAGTGATGCTGACAACAATATGCAAGATATTGCCGGTAAGGCAGGCACTTATATTCATCACCATCCTCATGGATTTAGTTAAACAATAATCTTAGTCGTTATTGGCTACTACTCAATATGCTATGGATAGGCTAGGTGCCAAACACCACTTAAACCATCACCAGTTTTGTCACCGGGCTTTTGATCCTTGACCCAATAATAAAGAGGTTTACCCTTATACGCCCATTGTTTACTTCCGTCATCACGACTGATGATACTGAAATCCCCGCTAGCTGCGGCTTCAGAGGAAGCTGAGAGCGGTGGCCAGTTCATTGCGCAGGGACCGTTACACATACTTTTCCCACTGTTGGTTGCATCTTTATCGAAAGTATAAAGTGCCATTCCATTATCACCGACCAGTCTACCATCTGTGGTTTGTACCGGGATTTCAGAAGCTAGCAGGCTGTTGGCTGTGGCTAATAGGGGCACCAAGACAAGTAACATTTTACGTTTCATATCGTTCTCCGAGGTAAAAGGTAAATTGAGTACGGCACTAAATGTACGAATGTTGAACCACAAATATTCCAGTTTGGTTGATGAACTATCGGCAAGTATATTTTCAACTCTTTGAGTTTAGTTCAGGTTCTGTCTCAGTTCAGCTCGTCATAACCCCTTACAGAATCCCGGCTTCTTATGTTCACTATTTCGTTTCGATGATGCTAGTCAGCTCGGAAAGTTCAAGTGCAACAAAGGATATAAATATTAATTGGTGTATAAGTCTAAATGTCGCTTCTTAGTTCGTTAGCGTTTACCAGTAATCTGCAAATCAATTCAGTCGTTTCTGCGGGTTGATTTATTTTTCGACAATACTCTATCACCGGACCACAGATTTCGTTTACTTCCAAACTACGGCCTCGTTCCATATCCACCTGCATGGAAGTTTTGATATCTCCAAAATTGCTGATCAAATCGAACATTTCTTCCACATCAACGTCTGATAGATTTACACCAGCAGCATTTGCGGCTCTAGCTGTCTCTTCCATCATCGTATGTACTGTTCGGCTTAAAATCGGATCTTTGGTTATCATCCCGGTTTTTTGGTCAGTCAATGCCGTCAGAGGATTAACACCATTATTCAAAACAAGTTTACGCCATAGCGCATAACGGACATCATCATAAAGACGAGTATGTATGCCTGCATCGGTGAAAACAGCTTCTAATGTGTTACAAAGCTCCGCCATGGTTGGATTGCTTTCCGCATTGGGCCAGGCTCCAAAGTCAATTTGTCCTGCTCCTTGTACTTTAATATGGCCCGGACTCACAATATGACCGCTGATATAAATGCCCAGACCACCAATTGTCCGCTCCCGGCCAACGTGTTGCTCAATGAACTCCTCATTTGTTACTCCATTCTGAATGGACAGAACAGGGACATTTCCTTGCGCTAGCCAAGACTTCATTTCGTCAAGTATTGATTCGGTTGCTCCGCTCTTTGCGCCAAGGATGAGTAAATCAAAACTATTACAATCATATTCCCGGCATAAACCAACAACGTCGGTAGCTTCAACTGGGGCATTAAACTGAAAATCAGGGTGATCAAGCTTCAGACCATCTTTTTGTAATGAATTTAAGTGCTCACCCCTGGCGACTAATACGCATTCATGACCCGCATCAATAAGTCGAGCTGCAAAATAACAACCGATGCCTCCTGCACCTAACATTGCAAATTTCATTGTATTTCCTTATTTTTCTTGATGTTTCTACTCTCGTAACTTCAGCTTATTTGTTAAACGCGATTTCATGGAGAGCGTTTGCCAACAAAGGCTTAGATTCTGTCTACTATGTCTAATCCTAAATTGAAACGGTGACATTTAAAACTAAAACTACCATGTCCGAAACTGACTAAACGGCTAGGGGGACTTGTTGTCATTACTAAACCACTTTGTTGGTCAGTAATTACCGAGCTTAAATGATGGCAGAAACTGTCATAAGTGTTAGCCTCTAAAAAAGCCCACCTAAGTGGGCTCATTGTGTATCTTTACAAAAGAAACTACTGGAGTAACAAATCCTCAATAAACTGGCAAGTGAGCTCCAAATTACCCTGCTCAACGACATTGGCAAGCCCTCTTCGCGGCTCGTCAGCAGTACCTGGTCCATGACCATCACCCGAAGGGTCAGCTGAATGGCTGCCTTGCTCAAAGTCTGTGTCTTTGATGGCCTCCATGGTCAATGTCCCCCAGTTACACTCTATGGTCATAGCTTGGATGGGCGGGGCCGAATATGCAGCCGATGCAAATAGTGTTGCGAGTCCTGCAAAAATCACAGGTATACACACTTTAGATATATTCATAATCTCCTCCGTTATTTTTACCTGTATTGACGGTGAGTGAACTAAAAATTACCGTCGCTTTATAATGTAGTCCACATCTCTACAGCGCTCCTGAATAGTGATTTATTGGGTAAAATTTAAAAAAGAGAAAAGTTAGCTTGTCGAACATGTAGGGCTACATTGGCTGTGTTTCTTTTGCCGATTTGTCAGATGCTGATACTAATACGGGGTGTTACTTTCCTATCTTGGTTCTTGGTTCTTGGTTTGGTTCAGAAATACGCCAATTAATTTGACCAAACAGGTTTAATGTTGTAAGAGAACAGCAATCATCGTTACTTGTTCTTCTTCAATATCAATTCGATACCAATCCAACGTATACAAAGTGGAAAATCTCTCAGTGTTCACCACAATTAAAGCAGTCAATAAATTGGGTGACATCATGGAAAGACGACACTTTTTAGCTTTGTGGATGCTGCTGTTTGCCCCTTCGTTAAAAGCGGCTAATCCGAAAAAACCAACGCCTGCACAAACGGAAGGGCCGTTTTATCCGGTCGTGGATATACCACTTCGTGACAATTTAATTTTGCACAACGAGGGGCTGGTAGGTGAGCCAATTATGCTGCTCGGTAAGGTTGTCGACACGGAAGGGAACCCTGTTTCTGGTGTCAAAGTGGAGATCTGGCAGTGTGATGGGCAGGGGATCTATGATCATCCGAATCAACCAAGCAATGACAGATTTGACCCTAATTTTGCTGGCTTTGGTGCCGCTGTTACGGGAAATGACGGGCGCTATCTATTCCGGACTTTGTATCCAGTGCCGTATAGCTCTCGTCCTCCCCATATCCATGTCAAATTGTGGCGTGGTGAGCGAGAACTGTTAACCACACAGCTCTACTTAAAAGGCCAGACAGGTAATGAGTGGTGGGGTGGAAAATCACGCGATTATCTACAATTTGATCCAATAAACGTTGACGGGCGATTAACCGGCGAATTTACCTTCGTAATTACCTAGGCGTTGAGGCTTTTCTTGGTATCGACTTATTTAAGTAATACTTTTCCAGCTCAACTAAAAAGAGCACAGAAGATGCGACCACGATAATCCGTAGCCATACATCAAATGCCAGTCCTGTTGTTCCAAATAATACCTGCATGAAAGGCAGATAAGTGAAGCAGACTTGAAAGACAAAGAGTACCGCGATAGCAATTAACACATAGAGGTTGCCAATTAATCCTTGACGGCAAAAAACAGATTCGAGGATAAATCGGGTATTAAACAAATAAAATATTTCAAACATCACCAATGTGTTTACCGCTATGGTACGGGCTTTGGCGATATTTTCTTGCTGCCCCATCTCCCAAACAAACATACCTAAAGTGCCAAACATTAATATGAGAGACACAAAGATCACGCGCCAAATTAGGTGAGTAGTCAAAAGAGGCGTATTCGGATTACGCGGCTTGCGTTGCATTAGGTTAGGTTCTTTAGGCTCGAATGCTAAAGCTAACGCGAGTGTAACAGCGGTGATCATATTGACCCAAAGGATTTGAATAGGCGTGAGGGGCAGGTCTTTAAATCCCCAGACTACGGCTGCCAGAATGACCAGAGCTTCACCGCCGTTAGTCGGGAGAATAAACAGAATCGCTTTTTTCAGGTTATCGTAGACGGCTCGGCCTTCTTCAACCGCAGCGGTAATAGACGCAAAATTATCGTCGGTGAGGACCATTTCTGCAGCTTCTTTGGCAGAGTCGGTGCCAGTAATTCCCATCGCAGTACCAATATCTGAACGTTTGAGTGCGGGCGCATCATTGACGCCATCTCCGGTCATCGCAACTATTTGTTGATGCTTTTGGAGTGTGTTTACCAGACGCATTTTATGTTCGGGGCTAACACGGGCATAGACATCCACTTCTTTAGCGACAGCAAATAGCTCCACATCCGTCAGTGCATCAATTTGTTGGCCAGTAAGCGTTTCGTGAGGATTGATCAGGCCAATCTGTCCGGCAATGGCTTGTGCTGTCAATGCATGGTCGCCAGTCATCATTTTTACGCGTATGCCGGCGTTCTTACATACATCTATCGCATCGATAGCTTCTTGTCTTGGTGGATCGATCAGGCCAAACAGTCCCAGCATAATGAGGTTGTCACTGACGTCATCAAAGCTGAGTTCGAGTTGAGTATAATTGGTTGGTCGATAAGCAATGGCTAAAACCCGCATCCCTTGTTTAGCCATCGCTGCTATTTGGTCGTGCCAGTAAGTTCGATCAATTTCAGTGACTGTGTTATCGGCATTTTTATCGACATGTTGTCGGTTGCAGATGTCGAGAACCTGTTCTGGTGCGCCTTTGATGAATATGAATGCTTCGCCCTCATGATTGTGATGTAGTGTTGCCATAAAGCGGTGTTCGGACTCAAATGGGATAAGGTCGGTTCGGGGAAAGCTTTTTGTTTCCGTTTCAGCATCAATGCCTGTTTTCATACCGGCGATAAGCAGAGCTCCTTCCATCGGGTCACCCTGTATCTGCCATTTTTCATTACGCAAACTGATGGTAGCATCATTGCACAACACGGCCGCCCGAATTGCCTGGATAAGGAATGGATGCTGCTCTGGATAAATGGATTTTTGATCAACGGTCACCTCACCATGAGGATCGAACCCCGTACCACCGATCTCAAACTGAGTATGAGAGGTAATGATTTTTTGCACTGTCATTTCATTTCGGGTTAGGGTGCCGGTCTTATCGGTACAAATAACCGTGACGGCCCCCAGAGTTTCAACTGCAGGTAGACGGCGAATGATGGCATTTCGCTTTGCCATTCTCTCCACGCCAATGGCTAGCGTGATGGTCATAATTGCGGGTAATCCTTCCGGAATGGCAGCGACGGCTAAGCTGACCGCAGCAAGAAACATCTCGGTAATGGGGTAGCCTTGGATCAATAAGCCGTAAGCAAAGGTCGTGAATGCGACGATTAATATGCCAGTGGTTAGCCATCTACTGAACTGCGCAATCTGTTTAAGTAGTGGAGTGGTGGCGGGTTTTACACGAGAAACCAGAGAGCTGATTTTTCCTAGTTCGGTGTGTACTCCCGTTGCGACGACAACACCTGATCCCTGTCCATGAGTAATCATGGTTCCCGAATAGGCCATACAATAACGGTCAGCTAATTCGCTGTCGGAACCGACAGGGAGAGTGTTTTTTTCTATTGTCATTGACTCTCCAGTTAATACCGCTTCAGCGACTTGCAAGCCTTTGCTACGAAACAATCGAAGGTCAGCAGGGACGCGGTCACCTGATTGAAGGATAACGACATCACCAATTACCAATTCTTCTGCATCGATATTAATTTGATGACCTTCGCGTAAAACCAAGGCACTAGGGGCAAGCATGGCTTGAATCGCATTCAGTGCGTTTTCTGCTTTGCCTTCCTGAAGAAAGCCAATGATGGCATTAATTATCACCACGCCCCCGATAACAGCTGCATCCACCCAGTGGCCAAGAACAGCAGTGACGACCATAACGATTAGCAACACATGAATCAGCACATTGTTAAACTGACTAAGCAAGCGTTGAAATACTGAACGTCCATGATTGGTCGGGAGTTTATTTGCACCAAACTGAGAGAGACGTAGCGCCGCTTCTTGAGGAGTCAGTCCGTCTGGTAGGCTGGAAAGCTTAGAAAACGTATCTTCGACGGATTTGTTGTGCCAAAGGTCACTTGTCTCTTCCATGTGTAAGCCTCCTGATGGTGGCACGCGGGAATATGCTCATCGATTGATAATTATAGCCCCAAATAACCTCTTGAAGCGTGATGCGCTTCTTTACTTTTCTGATACTTGTAAGCGGGACAACGTTCTGAATCCTTCTGCTCAAAATGAGTGAGTCCTACAATGTAGAATAATTAATTGCCACTGGAGAATAATGTATCTATGACCACTTCTCGCGCTAAGAGCCTAACGAGTAACTGAGGACTGCTATAATTTATGTAGGTTTACGTAGCAAGGTTAAGGTTATGAGCTCTCAGCGAAAAAACTCACCAAAAGCACCTGATCTTCTTTCATCGGGTGGCTTAAAAGCAGAACCTTCGCCTCCACTGCTTAATCATATTGCTATTCGACCTAAACCCACTAAAACGGTGTGCCCATTTTGTGGTGTTGGCTGTGGGATGCTGCTTTCTTGTGATGAACATGGTCAGGTTTGTGGGATCAGCCCCTTGAAAGAGCATCCAATTAGTCAAGGTCAGCTCTGTGAAAAAGGGTGGAACAGCCTCTACGCCATTTCGCCAGAAAATCGAATTACTCAACCTTTGAAGCGCTGTAAAGATCAATTCATACCAATAAGTTGGGATGAAGCACTTGAAGAAATCAGCTCAACACTTTTAGAGATTATTGAAGAGTTTGGCTCTGACGCGACAGGGGTGATAAGCAGCGCCCGAGCAACCAACGAAGACAATTATGCCGCACAGAAATTCGCTCGCGCAGTTTTAGGTACCAACAATATCGACCATTGTGCTCGAATTTGTCATAGCCCGACGGTGGCAGGTTTGAAGCAAGTGCTTGGTTCTGGTGCGATGACCAACAGTGCCAAGGACCTGTTTGAAGCGGACGTTATTGTGGTTGTTGGGGCTGATCCGACAGAAAATCACAGTGTCCTTGGTGGGCAGGTGATACGTGCCAAACTGGCAGGTGCGAAGTTAATTGTTATCGACCCCAGAGTAACCCGTTTAGCTAAGTTAGCTGATTTACATTTGCAACTGACTCCGGGATCCAACATAGCGCTGATCAATGCCATGATTCATGTGATTTTGAGTAATCACTGGCATGATGAGGATTTCATTTCAAATCGATGCGAGGGCTTTGATGAACTCTCAGAGCACGTAGAGCGTATTACACCGGAGTCGGTAGAACGTATTACTGGTGTCGAAGCAAACCTTATTCGACGGGCAGCTCAATATTATAGTCAAGCCGACCGAGCTATGATTCTGTATGGGATGGGCATTACCCAATTTGTTAGCGGTACCTCCAATGTTATTGCGCTGGCTGATTTGGCGTTGGTTTGCGGACACATTGGGAAACCGGGAACGGGTATTAACCCATTGCGTGGACAAAACAATGTTCAAGGTGCCTGTGATATGGGTTGTCTGCCTAACGTCTACCCCGGATACCAATCTGTGGACGATAGCGATATCCAGCTGCGATTCGCTGACTACTGGGGCTGTGATATTGCATCGACACCGGGTTTAACGTCATTAGGTATGACCAAAACCGCAATGGAAGGGCACTTTCGAGCACAAATCCTGTTTGGTGAGGATCCGGTGGTTACGGATCCTGATCAAAACCATGTTCGACTCGCTTACAGATCACTGGATTTGCTGGTGGTCGCTGAACTGACGATGACAGAGACCGCTAAGCTGGCTGACTATATTCTTCCGGCGGCTTCCTTTGCGGAGAAGTCGGGCACCTTTACTAATTGTGAACGCCGGGTGCAGTTAATCAATCCTGCGATGTCTCCACTCGGTGAATCGATGGCCGATTGGCAGTGGTTGCAAGCACTCGCCAAAAAAATGGGCAGTGAGGCCCTGAATTGGCAAAGCAGTGAAGAAGTGTTCGATGAAATGGCTGCCATTACGCCAGAGTACCAAGGGATGACTTACTCGAAGTTGGATAAGCATCATGGTTTGCAGTGGCCTTGTAACGATTCTGCTCCTGAAGGAACACCAGTTCTCCACGAGAAGGAGTTTCCGATCGGGCGTGCTCGTTTAACGCCAGTGCGGTACATTCCGATAGATGAGTCTCCGGATTCTGACTTTCCATTACTGTTAACCACCAATCGACTGCATTTCCATTATGGGTGTGGTTCGATGACACGCAAATCACCCTTATTGGAGCGGGAAAACCCACCGGGCATTCTGTTTATTAACCCTAAAGATGCTGACCTATTGGGAATTTCTTTATATAGCCCGGTCAGCGTTCGATCAAGACGCGGCTACATCGAAACGCGGGCAATCATCACAGATGATGTGCCAGTTGGCGTGGTTAGTATGCCTTATCACTTTAAAGAGGCTCCATCTAACCAGCTCACTAATACTGCGCAAGATCCGGTTACCAAAATGCCCGAATTAAAAGCCTGCGCAGTGGAGGTTGAACTGCTGCCAGCAGGGCATAAACCGCTCGCTGCTTGGGAAAGACCGGGAGAGTTAAAATGACTAAGACGTACTTATTAGACTCTTTGGATGCTCTCAGATTGCATTTATTGCAAAGCCGGGCGCTTTATCAGGTTGTAGCCAATAGCGAACAGGGAGCGGGTGATTACTATTGGCAGCGTGTGCTTGCACATGATTTGCCGCCCTTTGTGAATCAAAAGCCTACCCATTCGGCAAAGGAATTCTTCTTTACTGAACACGAGCCTCTGTATGTATTCGATGGTAAGATGTTTAAAGAGACGTTACCAAACGTTGAGCCGTTTGTTTTGTTCGGCGTTCAAAGTTGTGATTTGGTGGCGATTCACTATCAGGATCAGTTCTTTGAACAAGATCCGTACTACCAGACTCGACGAAAACAAGCCTTACTCATCGGAATGGATTGCACGATGCCTTGTGAGAACGGCTTCTGTCCGACGGTAAATGCTGGCCCGAGTGTTCGCGACGAGACGGCAGATTTAACGCTTCACCCTCTCGATGAAGATCATTGGTTATTAGTGGTCCTGACAAAGCTTGGAGAAGAGTCGCTTCAAGGGTTAGATCTTAAGGTGGCCTCGACTCACCATCGGAGTAAACGTTGGGAGAACATCGCGCATTGTGAGCAGGCTTTTCCTGATGATCGTTATCTCATCGAAGGGATCGAAAAAGTCAGTGAGGGTAGAGTGCCAGAGGAGTTTTGGCAACAAGTCGGGATTCAGTGTTTAGGATGTTCCGGATGCACAACGCTTTGTCCGACATGCTCTTGCTATGGTACCCGCTCAATCACAGAGAGCAATATCGCAAAGAGCAGTATCACTGAGAACAAGGGCTCTGAAGATGCCAATGTTTCCCGAGACGATACTGTTTCTCAAGTAAGGTTTTGGGATTCCTGCTTATACGAGGGATTTCAACGCGAAGCCAGTTTTCATAATCCTTCTAAGGAAGCCGGAAAAAGGGTCGAGCGTTTTTGGTATCACAAGTTCAGTATTGATTTTGTACCTGAATTTGGACGTTATGGTTGTGTGGGTTGCGGTCGTTGTGAACAGACGTGTCCCGGAGTTATTGGCGTACATTCATTAATGAAAAGGATTGTCGATGATGTTTAGTTTAACTCCAGACAGCATTGAGATTATCGATTATTACGATGATGGGGAAGATACCCGTCATTACAATTTTCGCTTACTAGAGCAAAACCCGAAATGGACAAAAGCCACGAGTGGTCAGTTTTTCATGCTTTGTGTGCCCGGAGTGGGCGAAGCGCCATTTACCTTTACGAAGTTACCTGACGAGTTTGGTAACTTTCGGGCCTTAGTTCGTAAAGTGGGCGCAGTTACTGAGTCTCTGTTTACTAAATATCGAGGCGAAATCATTGGCGCCCGAGGTCCATTTGGCCACGGTTGGCAAACCGACGATTTGGTAGACAAAAAGATTCTTGTTATCGGTGGAGGATGCGGCCTTGCCCCTCTGGTGAGCGTTGTTGAACAACTTATCGACCAGCAAAATTTTACTCAGCTAGAGGTCGTGTATGCAGCACGCAGTAAGCAAACCTTGTTGCTAACACCAGAACGAGAACACTGGAAACACTGTGTTCCTATATTCAATGTGGTTGAAGATCTCTCCGGACTGGACGAAGAAGAGTACTATGTTGGCACGGCGATAGGCATCTTACCGAAAGTCTTACAATCGTTTGGAGAACAGCCGGACTGTGTATTGGTTGCCGGACCAGAAGCCATGATGAGTGTGGTAAGTGAATATTTGGTTTCCTATGGCATTGACGCAAAAGACATCTATCTTTCTGTCGAAAGAAGAATGCATTGCGCGGTGGGATTATGCGGACATTGCTATCTGAAAAACCACTATGTTTGCACTCATGGCCCAACATTACGTTGGGCCGAAGTAAGTGAATTTCTGACTGTTTAGTGCTGTTTAGGTTTGCGTTAAATATTATTCCGTTAAAGCTTATTGCTTTGCGAAATTTCTTGTTCTGCTTTGGCGACAACGGTGCAACCTTTAGCAAAGGAGTCAGGGTTGAGTGATATCGAATCGATGCCGCAAGTGACAAGAAATTCGGCAAACTCAGGATGATCCGAAGGTGCCTGACCACAGATACCGACTTTGCATCCTTTGCTGTGTGCGACACGGATTACTTGCTCAATCAGGGTTTTAACTGCATCATCCCGAGCATCGAACATTGGTTTGAGTTCAGCAGAATCACGGTCAATCCCTAGCACCAATTGAGTTAAGTCGTTACTGCCGATCGAGAAACCGTCAAACCTCTCAGCGAATCGGTCGGCAAGGATAACATTCGACGGAATTTCGCACATCACATAGACTTGCAACCCATTTTCGCCACGTTTGAGTCCTGCTTCTGCCATCACTTCCAGCACTTTGTCTGCTTCGCTGACGGTACGGCAGAATGGAATCATGACGATGATGTTATCAAAGCCAATCTCTTCTCTGGCTTTTAATATCGCTTTGCATTCTAGTTGAAACGCTTCTTTATAACGAGGGTGGTAATAGCGAGACGCACCACGTAAACCCAACATCGGGTTCTCTTCATGCAATTCAAAGAAGTCTCCGCCAAGTAAGCCGCGATATTCATTCGATTTGAAATCAGACATACGCACAATGACTGGTTTAGGATATTGGCTTGCAGCGATTTTACTGACGCCAAGTGCAAGGTTATCCACGAAATAATCCGCCAGTGTGGCAAATCCTTGGCAACGGGTACGGATTTCGTTTTCTACCTCTGGGTCGGTGATTTGTTCTGGGTGTAACAGGGCCATCGGGTGAAGCCCAATATGGCTGGAAATGATAAATTCGATACGGGTTAAACCAATCCCGGCCGTAGGCAGTTGCCACCAGTGGAAAATACCGTCAGGCATCGCTGCGTTGATCATGATTTTCGTTTTGGTTGAAGGCAGAGCTTTGAGATCAATCTCTTGAGTGGTGTAGTTGACCTCGCCTTCATACACCTGACCAACAGCACCCTGAGCGCAGCTGAGTGTCACGACTTGTCCTGATTGGAGTTTGTGTGTGGCGTGTTCAGTACCGACAATCGCGGGCACTTTAAGCTCACGACTGACAATTGCCGCATGGCTTGTTGGCCCACCGGAGTCAGTAATGATCCCTGCCGCTTTGCGCATTAACGGTACCCAGTCAGGGTCTGTGCGTTCAGTGACCAGAATCGCGCCTTCAGGGAATGAGTCTATGTCATCGGGTGACAACACGGTATAGGTTTGGCCGATTGCAACTGCACCACCAACACTGGCACCTTCGAGTAGCACGGGGGCATTGGTTTTTTCCAGTTTGTAGTTGACCAACAGAGCCGCATCGCGGTGTGATTCCACCGTTTCTGGCCTTGCCTGAACCATGAACAATTGCTGAGTTTGGGTGTCTTTTGCCCATTCCATATCCATAGGGCAGCCATAATGGCGCTCGATGATCACTGCCCAGTTACTCAGTTGCAGTATTTCATCGTCGCTCAATACAAGTTGACTGCGCTCTTCGTTACTGGTTGGCAAGGTTATGGTCGGCTGTTCTACTTTTCCTGGCTCATTAAACAGCATTTTTTCCAGTTTATTGCCGAGCTGCTTTTCAATGATCGGGCGTTTGTCAGGCTGTTCAAGCAGTGGTTTATAAACCATAAATCGATCGGGAGTGACCGAGCCTTTAACGATGGTTTCACCCAGTCCCCAGCTGCCGTTAATCATAACCACGTCCGGAAAACCATTTTCGGTGTCCAGACTGAACATTACCCCCGCACATTGCGATTCGATCATCTGTTGCACACCGACAGATAAAGCGACTTGTTGATGTTCGAATCCTTGCTCTTGACGGTAAACAATGGCGCGGTCGGTATAAAGAGAAGCGAAACATTGCTTACAGGCTTCAAGCACCTGTTGGTCACCACG
Organism: Vibrio sp. YIC-376; assembly: GCF_052353105.1. Classification (NCBI taxonomy): domain Bacteria; kingdom Pseudomonadati; phylum Pseudomonadota; class Gammaproteobacteria; order Vibrionales; family Vibrionaceae; genus Vibrio; species Vibrio sp. YIC-376. Next base: position 91,568 of record NZ_JBBWFK010000009.1, on the reverse strand, counting down.
GATATTCAGATAGCTCTCTTGCTGGCCAGCAAAACTGGCTTCTGGCAGATCTTCGGCGGTGGCGGAACTTCGAACTGCGACTGAAGCTAAAGGCAACCCAATTTGTTCGCATAGCGCGTGGTACGCATCCAAAATGGCGTTCTCTTGTTCTGGGGTAAAGCTTGCGTGACTGATGAGTGCGCGTATATTTCGTCCGGCTTCAGCAAGGCTTATCTCTTCGCGATCCATTCGGTTGAGAAATCCCGTAATAGGGTCGTTAAGCTCATTTTGCTGTAAGAAATCTCGGAAAAACTGCGCACTGGTGGCAAAGCCATCTGGCACACGAATACCACTTTCACTAAGCTGGCTGAGCATTTCACCTAAACTGGCATTTTTGCCTCCGACGAGGCTGACATCTGTAGCATGAAGTTGTTGATAGCGATATATCAACGGTTGCGCATTTTGTGTAGACATAGTCAGCGTCCTTTATTCTGTTGTAAGGTTCTGTCTGCCGTCATAGACGCGAAATTGCAGCGCTTATTGACATCGTTCCTGCAGATAGTTTTTCAGTTGGTTATAACTGCGGACCTTGGTGTAGTCTCCTTCCGGGATACTGACGCCGGTGGTCTTTTTCAGAGACGAAAGTAGGTTAAGAAAGTCCATCGAATCGAGATCGCACTCTTCGCGCAAATCTTCATCCAGATCGATTTCGTCCATTTCAATCTCAGGCGCGATATGTTTTATCGCTTCGGCAATCGTGGTTGGTATATTGATATTGTTCATAAAGCCTCCGGATGTTGAAGTTGCTTCGCCAGAGCTTGCAGAAAACGCGATCCAGTGACGCCGTCACTTACGCGATGATCTGCGGCTAGTGTGACTGTCATGATCTCGCCGATTTCTATTTGGTTGTCTTTTACTACCGGGGCTTGACGCTGGCGGCCGAGTCCTATGATCGCTACCTGAGGCGGGTAAATGACACCGGTAATACTGTCGGCTCCCCGTTCCCCGATACTGGTTACCGTTATGGTGGTCTGGCTAATCTCGGAGCTGCGAAGTCGTCCGCGTCGGCTGCGCTGCGCTAAATCACGTAATGCATCCATCGTTTGATCGACGGTTAGCTGGTCAGCGTTAAGAATGCCCGGAATAACCAAACCGCCTTCACGCAGACTGATTGTATTGCCGATGTTCACTTCTGTAGAAGGGGTGAAGTGTCCATCTTGATAAAAGCCGTTGAGATCGGGGAATTTGACGAGCTGACGAGCAATGGCGTTAAGAATAACTGCAGGAAGTAGCAACCGATTTTCTGGCTCGCGCTGTTGATTTTGTGCGGCCAGCCATATTTGTACCTTAGTCAGGTCTATGTCTAATGAGAGATAATAGTGCGGAATCTCTTTTTTCGAGCGACTCATAGCATCACTGATGGCTTGCCGCATTGGTGACATCTGTTGTATTTCAGATGCGCTTTTAACCACAGGTGGTGGAGTAGGAGAATAGGCGTCTTTAGGCAAATCACGCAAGAGAATGGCGCCGTATGGACCACTGCCAGCCAGTGTTGAAAGTTCAATTCCAGATAGATGTGCGGTTTTTCGCGCGACGGGTGATGCGTACTGACGTTGCTGATTGTCAGCAGCATTGGCGGTTACGTCGATGTGCTTTAATAGTTCTGAATTGGTTACAATGTCACGTTTTGGGGGGGGTTCACGTCTCGAACCGGGTTCAAAGTTAGCTGCTCTATCTCTTTTAGGAGCTATGTTTGGAGGTAAGTAGGGAGGTAACTCTTCATCGGTTGCACCAGTTAAAGGTTCAGATGAGTCTTGTGATATTGCGGAAGACTTAATGTCTGCAACACGGGAAACGGGTGTGTTGCTTTCCATTCGAGCTATAACGCTGCCGACAGGCAGTTTGATGTCCGGCTCTATCAGAAGCTCTGTAATGGTACCCGAATGATAAGACTCCATGTCTATCGCACCTTTGCTGGTTTCAATCACCGCAATGATGTCGCCTTTCTCTACTCGATCTCCTGGCTTTACTAGCCATTCCATCAGCGTACCATCCCGCATGTCGGCACCTAGCGCAGGCATGGCGATATCAATTAAGGAGTCATCGTGCTTATTATTTCCCATGAGCTGATTCTCCTTATTTTTCCTGCCAATCAGGCGCCATTAGTGCCGCTTTTGCGGCTCGGACAATTTTGTCCACTTGAGGAATGGCGGCTTGCTCTAAATGGTGGGGATAAGGTATCGGCACTTCTTGCGTACAAACTCTGCCGACAGGAGCATCCAGTTGCCAAAACGCGTTTTCCATGATGATCGAACTGACCTCTCCAGCCAGACTTCCGGTGTACCAACCCTCATCAATGATAACGGCACGGTGAGTCTTCGAAACACTGGTAATGATGGTGTTGGCATCCAGCGGTCTGAGTGATCGCAGGTCAATTACTTCGGCGTCAATGCCCTCTGTTTCCAGCTGATACGCGGCTTGTAAAGTTTTTCCAAGGCTGCCTCCATAGGTGATCAGGGTAATGTCTTTACCGTCACGACGAACCAATGCTTTGTCCATTTGCGCATCAGGTACTTCGGTGATTTGGCCTTCTTCATTGAGCAGCATGACATGTTCAAAAATGATGACCGGGTCGGGATCTTTGATCGCCTGACTGAGCATATAGCAGGCATCATTGTGGGTTGCTGGGCTCAATACTTTTAGTCCAGGGACGTGAGCGTAGAAGTTCTCCCAGCTGTGTGAGTGTTGTGCTGCGAGTTGTTTACCTGCGCCGCAAGCCATACGAATAACGATTGGAACATTGAACTGCCCCCCAGACATATGGAGAAGAGTCGCGGCGGTATTAATGATTTGATCCATCGCGAGTAAGCTAAAGTTCACGGTCATGACTTCAATAATAGGGCGCATACCACCAAGTGCAGCTCCCACACCTACGCCGACAAAACCTGACTCGCAAAGCGGTGTATCAATGATTCTATCCGGGCCAAATTGTTCAAGCAACCCTTTACTAACTGCATAGCAACCGCCGTAACGTCCGACATCTTCTCCCATAAGAAAAGACCTTGGATCATTATTCAGTACGTCGATGATCCCTGCCCGGAGTGCTTCTCGATAAGTCACTTTGTCGGGGGCTTGACTACAGGGATAATGTTCCGGTTGTGACTGGTTTCCGGGGCTATGTACAAAGCGGGTGAGTTGTTCGACTGGCTCCAATTCGCCATTTTCTGAAAAAGTAATCGCTTCGCTTATTTCATCGGCAATTTTAGCTTCGATGTCCGAGAGTTCTTGATCCTGAAAATGGCTGTTTTTTTGCAGCCAATGGATAAGCTGTTTAACGGGGCCTTTCTCTTCCCAAAGTGCGACCTCACTTTTATCTCGGTATAGTTGAGTATCGAAACTTGAGTGACCACGGAAGCGGTAGGTCTGACACTCTATAAAATAAGGCTTTTTCTGTTCGCGGACAAAATCAACGGCTTCAAGGGCTGCGGCTTCCACATCAACCACATTCATGCCATCGACTTGAGTGGATTCAATACCGTAACTTCGCGCTTTTTGTGAAATATTGGTGTTGGATTCGGATAGCGCGAGCGCCGTTCCCATCGCGTAACGATTGTTTTCACAGATGAACAGGACCGGAAGCTCCCACAGTGCCGCGAGATTAAGGCTTTCGTGAAATTCACCTTCGGCAACAGCGCCTTCGCCAAAAAAGCATACCGCAATGGCATCGCGCTGCATTTTCTTATTCGCAAGCGCAAGGCCAGTAGCAAGTGGCAGGCCTCCGCCAACAATGGCATTGCCGCCGTAGAAGTTCAGGTTCTTGTCAAACAGATGCATCGAACCACCACGGCCATGACTGCAGCCATTAGTACGTCCGTACATTTCCGCCAATACGCTTCCCATGCTCATGCCGCGGGCAAGTGCGTGACCGTGTTCGCGATAGGTCGCCACAACTTGGTCATCTTTATTGAGTGCAGACATTACGCCAACGGCTATGGCTTCTTCACCAATATAGAGATGCAGGAAGCCACGAATTTTTTCTAACGCATAAAGCTCAGCGCATTTTTCCTCAAAACGACGAATACGCAGCATCTGTTCTAACTGCCTGAGCAAATGTTCGCGATTGATATGGAGTCTTTTGTTCATTGTTCATCACTCTCCAATGTCGAAATGTCCCCTTCAGGTAAGCCTAGTTCACGTGCTTTAAGCAAGCGGCGCATTATCTTACCACTGCGTGTTTTTGGCAGGTTGCTACGAAAAACGATTTCTTTCGGCGCTACCGCAGCACCGAGACGCTTGCGAGCTAAACCAAGCAAAGATTGCAGAAGTTCTTCATCTGCTTTGACATCCGGCTTAAGTGCAACAAAGGCCTTAACGATTTGTCCTGCAACGGGGTCAGGTACGCCAATAACACCAGCTTCTGCCACCGCAGGGTGTTCCATTAACGCACTTTCAACCTCAAATGGGCCAATCAAGTGGCCGGACGATTTAATAAGGTCATCCTTACGACCGACGAACCAGAAATAGCCCTCTTCATCTTTCATCGCCAAATCGCCACTGAGATACCATTCACCTTTAAAGCAGGACTGGTATTTTTCTTCTTGATTCAGGTAACCGCGAAACATGGAAGGCCAACCGGATTTGAGTGCAAGCTCTCCGACTTGCATGGGTTCGGTCTCCTCACGTAAAGTGCCATCATCGTTTTGATTGACAATGCCAGCTTCAATACCGGGAAGGGGTTTACCCATCGAACCTGGTTTGACGGGCATTGAAGGAACATTCGCAATCACGATGCCGCCAGTTTCGGTTTGCCACCAGTTGTCATGAAATGGCATGCCAAAGACTTTTTCACCCCATTCAACCGCCTCAGGATTAAGTGGTTCGCCAACACTGGCCATAAAGCGTAAATGTGACAAATCGAATTGCTTAGGCAGGGTATCACCGATTTTCATTAGCATACGTATCGCGGTAGGCGCGGTATACCAAACGGTGACCTGCTGATCCTGCAAGATCTGATACCAACGCTCGGCATCAAATTCGGCTTCATCAATAATCATGGTGACCCCAAGACAAAGCGGGGCGATGATGCCGTAGGTTGTCCCTGTTACCCAGCCCGGATCGGCAGTGCACCAATAGATGTCATCAGGCTTAAGATCCAACGCGTAAAAGGCAGAGTGGATATGATGTTGTACGGCCTGATGAACATGGATAACGCCTTTAGGTTTACCCGTTGTGCCGCTGGTAAAGTGCAGTAGCGCCATGTCTTCAGGTTGTGTCGGCTCACAGGAATGGGCTGGGTTAGTATCAGCCATTAGCTTGTGATAGTCATAGCATCCAGGCTCGTCATCCGGGCTGCCATCGATGAGTAATATAGCTTTAATATGCGGTAATTCCCGCCACCAACTTTTGAGTTTTTTACGATATAGACTCTGAGTGGTGACGACCACATTTGCCGAACCGATTTCCATTCGGGAGCGAATAGGCTCCGGACCGAAGGCAGAAAATAGTGGGGTAAAGACACAGCCCGCTTTGAGTGTTCCCATTGCGGCTACGTAAAGTTCCGGTCTGCGCCCTGCAAGGCTGTAAACGCGGCTACCTCGTGGTAAATCAAGTTTTGATAAGAGGTCTGCAAAACGGTTGGTTTGCTCGCTGAGTTCTCGATAGCTGAAATCAACGACGTCATTCTCTTTGCTGATCCAACGCAGAGCCAGTTTGTCTTGACTGGGTTGGTTAAGGTGTCGGTCTAATGCCTCGTACCCAATATTCAAGCCGCCAGAGCTCAATCCTTTAATGGAAGGAGGGGAGAGTGTTGCTTTGTGTGGTTCTAATTGCAGGTTGGCATTGTCCGCCAGCGTTTGGTGAAAAATTGTTTTAACCATAATTTGGCATCCCGCACTAAAGTGAACGATTTCCAGAATAGGAAATAGACCTGCTAAAAGTATGGTTTATCGGCGCGGCTTTTCCACCGAGTATTTAAGAATATACTAATATTTTAAAGCTTCCGATTTTCTTCTGCATAACATGTAAAGCCAAATCCGTTGTATCACTAATTATTGGTCTCAATAAATTAATGATGTAAAACAACCAATCACGTTTTAAATCCCGCCTATACTGTAACAATGCCACAATTAATTAACTTTTATGTCAATAAAATTTAACTAATGACGCTTTGAGGAATCAATTAAAATCAATAATTATTTGGAAATTATATTACTGATTTAATAGTTATTTTTATTGTACTGATAGTGGATCCCTAAATATTGCTTCCTAAACCTTTTAATAAAGGAACCGGATTATGAAAAAGTTCACAAGACAATTATTAGTTACTGCGAGTTTATTACCATCGTTTATGTTTAGTTCAAACGCTTTGGCTTGCAGCGGCGACGGCGAACAGCTTCTTGGAAGCATGTGTGTATTCGCAGGAAACTTTGCTCCTCGCGGCTATAGTTTGGCCCATGGTCAGCTTTTGTCGATATCACAATATACTGCGTTATTCTCTATTTTGGGAACGACGTATGGCGGAGATGGCCGCACAACGTTTGGTTTGCCTGACACTCGCGGACGTGCCGTCATAGGATGGGGAAATGGACCCGGTCTGAGTAATTATCAGATAGGCGCGCGTGGTGGTTCTGAGACGGTGACCCTTTCGGAGTTACAGTTGCCATCTCACTCTCATTTGGCATCTACGATAATATCTGGTGACATAGATATTGACGGAGTGATTAATCTTCACGCATTTAATGATAAGTCAAATACAAGAAGTCCAGCTGGCAGCTCGCTTGCCGAGTCGAAATACTCTACTGAAGCGCCGAATATTATGATGAGCCCTGATTCGGTTTCTTTTAGTTTAGTGGCGGCAAACAACCTTAATGCTTCGACAACAGTATCTAGTGCTGGTGGTAGTCAGTCTCATGAAAATCGTATGCCATATATTGCAATAAGCTGGGTGATTGCGCTTCAGGGTATTTATCCATCGAGAAATTAACTGAATGTATAACACTTTTAATTGGGGCCAGTTACGACTTGTTTTGATCATCTGTAGTCTGGGTTACCCATCTGAAAATTTTGCAGAAAATGAAAACAATTCGCTGGCGAAGGGGTATGAAGCTCTTGCGAGTGGGGACTATTCTCAGTCGTTTGAGATATTTACTCGATTAGCTAAACAAAGCTCTCCTGAGGCTAACTTTGCGTCAGCGTTATTCTATAAACACGGTTGGGGAAAGGTAGAGCAAGACATCGGTAAAGCATGTGACTTATTTTTGTATGCCGCTGAAAAAGGGATACCAGTCGCCCAGCAGGAGTACGGCTATTGCATCATGCAAATCAAGTCACCTGATTCAAATGAGCATCCGAGCGATTGGTTCAAGTTAGCGTACGAGGGTGGGGTCTATGAGGCTGCCTGTGATATTGGTCGTTTATACCTAGGCACTAACTGGCAAGAACGAAATTTGTCGCTTGCAATACAGTGGTGTCAGCAAGCCGCCGAGAGAAGTGCAGTCAAAGCTCAGGTCACACTTGGAGACATCTATATATCAAACTCAGAAGTATTCGATTTAGAGCAAGTGGAGTTTTGGTATACGCAGGCCATAAACAATGGCTCTGGGGAGGCTGCTTATAAGCTTGCAAGCCTTTACCTTAGAGTTGTCGGTGAGAAAAATGGAGATGAATACGCCAATAATAAAGCGCTATATTTAATGGAACTCGCCTCATCTCGTCATATTGAAAAAGCATATGGACCAACGGCGAAGATGTATTGGAAGAAGTTGCAAAATAGCTCTACTGATAGCTCTGAACTGTTGGCTAAAAGCTATGTGTGGGCAAAAGCGGCACATCAAGTGAATCCAACGGCCGATACAGCCCGTTTCCTAGGTGAAATTGAAAGGGAGTTACCGATAAAATGGAAGGAGGAATTAGATTTTCAAGTTAAAGAGTTTAATGAAAGTGGTCGGGATTAGTGTAGAAAGTGACAGAGAGTCGGCAAAAATATTCGCCGACTCACTAGAATGAAGACCATAAATCTGCTTATTAAGTTTCTTAACCTTACAAAGCGCAATCTACGACAAATCTCCGATGTGTTTTCTGAGCGCTGAGACCACCATATTGTGGTCTTCTTCTGACGGCAATCCAGACACAGTGATCACACCAACAAGTCCGCTTCCTTTGATGCGAATAGGAAATGCGCCACCATGAGCGCAGTATTCATTGGCATCGATATGAGGCTGACTTTCAAAGTCACGTTGCTTAGAAGCATTGTAATGACCAAGATAATGAGAGCTGTGACCAAAGCGCAGAACGGATTGACGCTTACGTCTGGCCCAGTCTTGATTGTCTTTACTGGTGCCTGCCATAGCGTAACTAAACAGAACTTGCTCAAACGCATAAACCTCAATCGTTACCGCTGCAGACCGTTCCTCTGCTGCCGATTTTAGTGAGCAGCCGAGTTCCCACGCTGTTCCATGATTAAATTGATTGAACTGTAATTCCGCTTCTTGTTCTAATAGCTCTGATAAAATGTCTTTGCTCATTTACTTGCTCTCACACATTCTTTACTGGCAATTTTTGACCTAAGCGACTGCTTTCCATCGCCAATTCGATAAGTTTGATGTTCCACAGGGCATCCTCAGCATTAACTGGTGGGGCGGTGTTATTGCGAATCGCTTCAGCCATTTTAATGAAATAATGTTGGTAACCACCTCTCTCTGTGGCAACGGTTTCGCTAGAATCCTCGCTATAAAAGCGTCCATAACTATCCGACGTTTCATCTGCCCAGCTCGGTTCGGTCGGCAGAACACCTTCAATTAAACGTGGTTCCTGAGGATCCAACCCGTATTTTTCGTAGGTGCCCTTTGTACCCTTGAGAGTAAAACGTTTATTAGGACCTGCACTAAATAGATCACCATGTACAATCGCTAAGTGATTCGGGTAATGCATTACAACGTCAAAATAGTCAACATTGGTTGAACCTTCACGCATCATCTTACATTCTGCGCTGATAGCGTCGGGTTGACCAAATAGTTCGAGTGCTTGATCGATTAAGTGAGAGCCCAAATCAAATAAAATGCCACCACCATCTGTCGCTTGTTCACGCCAGCGCTGACGTACTTCAGGGCGGAAACGGTCAAAGTGAGATTCAAAATGCTTCAGCTCACCGATACGTTTCTCTTCAATTAGCTTCTTCGCTGTTAAGAAATCGCCATCCCAACGACGATTATGATAAACACTTAATACGCGGTTTTTTTCTTTCGCCAGTGCGATAAGCGTTTCACCGTCCGCAACATTGGTGACGAACGGCTTTTCGATGATGACGTGCTTACCATTTTCAATCGCTTGCTTAGCCAATTCAAAGTGCACATCATTAGGCGCTGTGATGATGACCAGTTCAGCGTCAGATTCGATAAGCATATTACTCGCTGTTGCATAATGCTGCGCACTTGGCCAATCTTTTGCGACAGCCTCGCCATTGCTGGTGCTAATGGCAACCAGCTCAAATTCATCTAGTGCACTGACGAAAGGGATATGGAAAGTTTTAGCGGAAAACCCATAACCGATAACAGCGGTTTTTATTGGTGAAAAAGTCATAACGTCTAACTCTTAGTTAGTGGGCACAAAAGGATTCATGCCTTTGATTCGGAATCGTCTCGATCGAACGAATAGCGATTAGGCATCAGTGTTTCGTTTCAAAATCACTTATACACCGTGCATTAATGCTTACTTTTACGTATCAACGCGTAATTAAAAATCTAATATTGCACATTTACTTACGTATATTCAAGTGATAAAAGGCGTTCTTTACGTACAAATCGAATATAAACACGTATAATTATAAGTGAATTTACGCGTATTCAAGTGTTTAACTTAAGGGGAATACGTTACACTGAGATAAAACTAAGCAGAGTGTGGTGTTTAATGACTCAAGAAGAACGCTTGATTGAGATAGAAGCTCATGTAAAAAGCCATGGAAAAATAACGATAGAAGAGATTTGCCTCCAGTACGACATTTCTTATGACTCTGCACGGCGAGACTTGGTTAAGTTGGCTAACCATCCAGGCATATTGCGGATACGTGGTGGCGCTATCCTAGACGATAAAAAAGTGACGCTTTCTTATAATCAGAGAGCCAAATCGAACCCGATTAAACAAAAGCTTGCTGCCTTTGGGGCTTCGCTCGTGAAAGAACATGACATTGTGTTTCTTGATGCTGGAACTACATGCGCCGCGCTCGCTCACTACCTCGATGTGTCATCTAGCGTAATAACAAACTCTCTTGAAGGTCTAACTGAACTTCGAGATAAAGCTAATATCAAAAAATGTGTGTTGGGCGGAACATTCGATGATTTCTCTCACGCCATACTCGGTGATATGACCACACAGCAGATAAGAAAGTATCAGGCGAACAAAGCTTTCATTGGTGTGAGTGCTTTATCTGAGTCGGGTATCACGACGGATTTAGAAAACGATGCCAACCTAAAGTTGGCAATGGCGAATCAATCTACTCAGGTTATCTGCATTGCGGAAGACGGCAAGTTTAATACTCAGCTGATGTTTCAATCCTGTTCGTGGTCTGACATCGATTTTATTGTCACCAACCGTCGACCGCCGGAAAATATCGCAAAGCAGATGGAAGATCATGGTGTCGAACTTATTGTGGTGAATATAGAAAAGTAATTAGCTTCGGGTTGTAAATCCGGTAAACCATCCAGTGAGAACAATCGTCCCAAAGAGCAGAGTAAGGCGATTAATGTGCCCTAAAGTGTGACATTGTCACAAGGGCGCATCAAACGTAATCTTTTCATTAACTTTCAAATGAAAGCTTGCTGCCAAATGCCTCTTTCCAGTCTTTTTCGAACTGATCCACAGCAGGCTGAACCGCTGGGTGAGCGAACATTTGCGCTGCAACATCTACTGGTAATGTAATCGCTTCAATACCTAGTTTCATCACTTCCATTGCTTGCTGTGTATTTTTAAAACTAGCTGCCAATATCTTTGCTGGAAGTCGGTTTTGATCCAGCAGCAATTGTAGGTCAGCAACCACTTCCACTCCATTACCGTTCATTGCGTCAATTCGGTTTACATATGGCGCTAAATAATCTGCGCCACATAGTGCAGCGAGGAAACCTTGCTGTGCAGAGTAAATTGCGGTGGCTAGTACCTGAATTCCTTCAATTTTCATTATCTTAATTGCAGATAGCCCGATTTCAGTTGCTGGCACTTTCACCACCATATCGTAAGGAAGTTCATTGATTTGGCGAGCTTCCTCAACAATTCCTTCGACAGTCTTACTGACGACTTGAGCGTGAAAGCGAGGGGTGCCACCGAGTGCATCTTGCATGCCTTTTAGGGTTTCATTCAACCCTTGTTTTGACTTCGCCAAAATGCTTGGGTTTGTGGTAATGCCTTTTAGTGGTAGGCATTGGTTGAAGCGTTTTACTTCTGCTACGTCGGCAGTATCTAAGTAGAGTTCAATCATGGTTTTTACCTTAAACAAAATCTTTGTTTTGACGATGGTGACACTATAGATCTGACAATCGAAACAGATATTGATTTTGATCAAATCAAATTTCATTTGAAAGTTTAATAATTTCATTTAACGAAAGTGAAGTGTAAAACACCACGCTAAAATGTAGCTACTGAAACGAAGAGTTACGTTGTAGAGGAATAAGTAAGCGAAGAGGCAAACAGAGATGTATTTCAATATTCAGAGATTCTCGACTCACGATGGAGATGGTATACGTACCATTCTGTTTCTAAAAGGATGCAGTCTGTCTTGCCCTTGGTGCCAGAATCCGGAAAGCCGCAGTGAAAAACGCTCACTGTTATTTGATGAACGCATCTGTCTGGAAGACTGCCAACTTTGTGTCTCTGCATACGATGAGATGGTTTCTCAAGGCATTCTCGATAAAGAAAGGGTATGCGACGGAATCAAACGTGTAGACAACCAAATCACTATCAACCGAAAAGCCATTAATGAGGATCAGTTGATTGCGATGCAGAATGTTTGTCCGACTCAAGCTCTGACAGTATGCGGGGAAGAAGCGAAATCAGATCAACTGTTTGAGGAGTTGATGAAGGATAAGCCTTTTTATGAACAGAGCAAAGGTGGCGTAACTTTTTCTGGTGGTGAGCCTTTGATGCAAGCAGATTTAGTCGCTGAACTTGCAGAGAGATTACAGCAAAACAAAGTTTCTACGGCGGTGGAATCGTGCATGCATGTGCCGTGGAAAAATGTAAAAAAAGTAGCACCACATATTGATTGCTGGCTTGCTGATCTCAAACACACCAACGAAGAGAAGTTTCTAAGTTGGGCTAAAGGTTCACTAAAACGCATCAAAGACAACTTCCGAAAATTAGCTCCGATAGCACAGCGTATTGTGATTCGTGTGCCTGTGGTTCCGGGTTTCAATGACACTATCGAAGAGTTGAAAGATATTATTGATTTTGCCGCTTCATTAGAAAGCTGCCAAGAGCTTCACTTATTGCCGTACCACACCCTCGGCATCAACAAATACCGTTTGCTCGATATGCCTTACGAGTGTTCTGACCAGCCCCTAAATAATCTAGAGCTACTAGAAAGCGCAACGCAATACGCCAGCAAACATACCAAACTTAATGTGATTGTAAGAGGTTAACCATGAACCTGAACACCCTACCAGAACGCATAAAAGCGCATAAATCTGCATTGGTGAATGTTGTTACACCACCTATCTGTACAGAGCGTGCAGAGGCGTACACTCGTGCATATCAGGCAAACGAAGACAAGCCTGTGATTGTTCAGCGAGCGTTAGCACTACAAGAGCATTTGCGTACTCGTACTATTTGGATTAAGCACGATGAGCTGATTATTGGTAACCAGGCGAGCAAGGTACGTGCTGCACCTATTTTCCCGGAATACACAGTACGTTGGATTGAAGCCGAGATTGATGAACTGGCAGATCGTCCCGGAGCGGGCTTCGCAGTAACCGAAGAAGATAAAGTGAGTATTCATACAATCACACCATATTGGCGAGGCAAAACGGTACAAGATCGCTGTTATGGCCTGTTTACTGATGAGCAGCAGGAGATCTTAGCCAGTACCATCATTAAAGCCGAAGGCAATATGACGTCAGGCGATGCACACTTAGCAGTCGATAACGAAAAAATTCTTAAGATCGGCATGAATGGCTTGCTGGACGAAGTTCGCCAGCATAGAGCCAACAATGATGTGTCTACCTTTGAGGGCCTGAAGAAAGAGCAGTTCTATAAATCGGTGGAAATCGTCTTAATCGCGATTCAGGACCATATAGTAAGTTACGCGGATCTTGCTCTTGAAATGGCACAAGAAGAAACGCGTCCAGAGCGTAAAGCTGAACTTGAGGCGATTGCTGATAACTGTCGTCATGTTGCTTTCCACGCACCGACTAACTTTTGGCAAGCGTTGCAGTTGAGCTACTTTGTTCAGTTGATGCTGCAAATTGAGTCCAACGGCCACTCGGTGTCATTTGGTCGAATGGACCAATTCCTCAATGAGTACTACGTGCGTGACATCGAAAATGGAGTGATGAACAAAGAGTTCGCGCTAGAACTGCTACAAAGTTGTTGGTTGAAGTTGCTGGAAGTAAACAAAATCCGCTCTGGCGCACACTCAAAAGCATCGGCAGGTTCTCCTCTGTACCAAAACGTCTGTATAGGAGGCCAAAAGCTAAATAAAAATGGCGAACCAGAAGATGCTGTGAATCCACTGTCGTGGGCGATTCTTGAGTCTTGCGGTCAGCTTCGTTCTACACAACCTAATTTAAGTGTGCGTTATCACGAAGGTTTGAACCAAGAATTCTTGATGGGCTGTATCGAAGTGATTAAATGCGGTTTTGGTATGCCAGCATTCAACAACGATGAAATTGTGATTCCTGAGTTCATCAAGTTAGGTGTAGAGAAAGAAGACGCTTACAACTACGCTTCTATTGGCTGTATTGAAACCGCAGTACCAGGCAAATGGGGCTACCGTTGTACAGGTATGAGTTTCATTAACTTTGCGCGTATCTTGCTTGCTGCACTAAACGAAGGTGTGGATGCAACGACAGGTAAAGCCTTCCTTCCGCATGCTAAGTCTTTAGCGAAAGGTAACTTTAGTCGCTTCGAAGAAATCACATCTTCCTGGGCAGAACAGATCCGTTACTACACGCGTAAATCGATTGAGATTGATACCGTTGTGGATAGTGTATTAGAACAACAAGCGCAAGATGTTTTCTGTTCAGCACTCGTGGACGATTGTTTGGCTCGTGGTAAAACGGTCAAAGAGGGCGGTGCGAAATACGATTGGGTATCGGGTCTTCAAGTTGGTATCGCCAATTTAGGTAATAGCTTAGCGGCAATTAAACATTTGGTTTTTGAAGATGCACAGATCACCCAACCTGAGTTGGCAAAAGCATTGGCGGAAGATTTCGAAGGTATTGAGAACGAGCAACTTCGCCAACGTTTAATTAACTTCGCGCCGAAATACGGTAATGATGATGATTATGTCGATCTACTGCTGGCCGATGCTTACCAAGTGTACATCGATGAGCTAGCGCAGTTTGTCAACACCCGCCATGGTCGTGGTCCTATCGGCGGTGGTTACTACGCGGGCACATCAAGTATCTCTGCTAACGTCCCATTTGGTGCTTCAACAATGGCGACGCCTGACGGCCGTAAAGCAAAAACACCACTGGCAGAAGGTGCGAGTCCGGCGTCTGGTTCAGACCGATTAGGGCCAACTGCAGTGTATAACTCAGTAGGTAAAATCCAGGCCAATAAAATCTTGGGTGGCGTGCTGCTTAATCAGAAATTAAGCCCAGCATCGGTGGCTTCTGAAGGGGATAAATTAAAGCTTTCTATGTTGATTCGTACCTTCTTTAACCACCACAAAGGTTGGCACGTACAATACAATATTGTTTCCCGCGAAACCTTGCTGGCAGCTAAGAAGAACCCGGAACAATATCGTGATCTTGTGGTTCGCGTAGCGGGTTATTCCGCGTTCTTTACGGCGTTGTCTCCAGATGCACAGGATGACATCATTGCGCGCACAGAGCATGAGTTGTGATTAATCTTTCACTTTAGTTTCAAATGAAAGAAAGAGGCATTATAATTGTGCCTCTTTTCTTTTTTGAAGATGGACTTATGAATCCTAGGCAAAATGAAATCCTACAACTCGTTAATGATCGCAAACGAGTTCAGGTTACTGAGTTATCGGAAGCCATAGGTGTTTCCGGTGTGACTATACGACAAGATCTCAATTTTCTCGAAAAAGAGGGCTATCTAAAGCGCGTTCACGGTGCGGCGATGGCTTTGCAAAGTGATGATATCGATAACCGGTTGGAAGTGCGTTTCGATATCAAACAAGCGCTCGCGAATAAAGCGGCTGACTTAGTCGCACCAAATGAAACGGTGTTAATTGAAGGTGGGAGTGCCAATGCGCTACTGGCAAGAACATTAGCCGAACGAGGCGATGTGACTATCATTACGCCGTCTGCCTATATTGCGCACCTGATACGTAACACTGCAGCAAACATCATTCTGCTCGGTGGTGTGTATCAACATCAAGGTGAAAGCTTAGTGGGTCCGCTGACTAAACTCTGTATTGAAAATATTCACTTTAGTACCGCTTTTCTTGGTATTGATGGGTTTCAACCGGATACAGGATTTACCAGCCGCGATATGATGCGTGCTGAGATTGCGGCAACCATTTTATCTAAGAATCGTCGAAACATTGTGCTGACAGATTCCAGTAAATTCGGACAGATCTTTCCTTCAACGATAGGGCGTATTGACCAGATTTCTATTGTGCTTACCGACAGTTCGGCTCCTAAAGTGGATATTGATTTCCTAAAGAACAATGGGATAACCGTTTATTTTGGCTGAATTCTCACTGTGTCGAGTTATGCGCCATATCTGGCTCCCCACAATGGCTAAGGATCTCTGCTCTGGATTGTTCACGGAGTTCAATCGCCGCATTCCAGTCATTACCCTGAGGACAGAGCGGCTGGCTAATGGTCACACTGATATCGCCTCGGCGTGGGAACAGAGAATTACCTCTGAGTTTTGAGCGGGTGCCACACAGGGTGATAGGGACGATGGGTACACCTGAATTTGCGGCAGCAATAAATGCGCCCATATGAAATGGATGCAGACCAGCCATTCTGTATAACGTCCCCTCAGGGAAAACAACCAGCGGCTGGCAGTCGTCGGCATCAACAGCAAGCTTTTTTGCATCTACAACGCTTTTTTCTACGTCAAAACGTTCAACGAACTCTGTGCCGAGTTTAGTTAAGAAAATTCGGGTAAACGGGTTATTCAAAAGTTCACTTTTTGCTACAAAGCGACACTGTAAGCCTGTCACTGCCACAATTACCAGGCCATCGAGATAACTGCAGTGATTCGCGATAAAAATGGAGGGGGAGTGCTGTGTCGGTAGGTGTTCTTTTCCCTGCACTGTGCACTTTGTACCCGTCAGTTTAATTAACGCTTTCGCGCCCCACTGGGTAACTTTCCAGCACATCACCTTGTTAGGAAGTATAGCGACAAGTGTCCAGACGATAGCAGATAGTAATCCGAGGACTAACCAGGCATAGGCGGCGTATCCTACATCTACTAGAGTGCGCGTGTATTTACGTAATTGTGGCATGATCCCAGCAGCAGCTAAATTCAAGGTTTGTAGCCATAGCGCTCTATGTTGCTTTGAAAATGAACCTTTCTCATACAGCTCTTTACAAGCGCTTCGACGAATTTTACCGCTGGAGGTTTTAGGGATGGCGTGAGGCGGCCCAATCACAATATCGTCTACTGGGTTGCCGAGTAAGCGTAGTGCAAGCTTGTTAATTTTCTTTTTGAACTGTTTTATTTTTCCTTTATCGGTTTCGCGACTTTCCGCAAGAACTACTAACTTTTCAGTGCCTGAATGACAGTCGTGACAGCCAAATGCAGCGACACAGCCTTTACGTATCCCATCAATGCTGCCTACCGCTTGTTCCAGTTCATGGGGGTAAATATTGCGTCCTGCTTTTATAATGATGTCTTTGCTGCGTCCGGTGATAAACAGTTCACCGCCTAGTGTGAAGGCACGATCACCTGTAACCAACCAGTCATCATGATAGAGCATTTTTGTTTGGTCGGGATTACGATAATAGCCTTGGGTTGCAGATGGTCCCTGAAATTCAAGTGAGCCTTCTTCTCCTTCAGGCAGTTCCTTTCCAAGTTCATCAACGATACGAATTTGGTGGTCGGGCAGTGGATACCCTAGTCCTATAAAGGGGATCGCATCACTATCTTCTTCTTGTGCAAGTACTGCCCGCCCAAACTGACTTAATGTCTCTCTCTCGAAATATTCAATTCGAGGTTCTCTGACTTTTATAGGAAAGGTGAGCCCAACAGACGATTCTGCCAAGCCGTAAACAGGGGACATTGCTTCTGGTTTAAAACCATACTTGGCGTATTTTTCAGTGAAGTTCTTGATGGATTTCGGACTTACTGGTTCAGCACCATTCCACGACAGTCGCCAACTGCTTAGATCCAATCCCTCCAGATCGCTTTCTTTCACCCGAGCAACGCAGAGTTCGTAAGCAAAATTCGGAGCAGGAGAAAGCGTTCCCCGATGTCGATGAATAGCCCACAGCCAACGCTGAGGTTTAGTTAAAAAGAGCAGCGGTGACATGATCACCAAAGGAATCGCATGGTAAAGACTTCCAAGCCATGCACCGATTAACCCCATATCGTGATAGACAGGCAACCAACTGACAAACACATCGTCGGACTTGGCACCGATGACTTTTCCCATTGCTCTAATATTGGCCAATAAATTCGAATGAGTTAGTGTCACGCCCTTCGGTACACCAGTACTGCCTGATGTATATTGCAAAAAAGCGATGTCATCACTCTTTGCAACACCGACATCAGGAGCCGTTGATGTATTCTCAAGATCGTGAGAGGTCACAATTGAATCGATGGAGGGAACTTGTAATTTGAGTAAGTGAGCAAGGGGTTTCGCCTCGGGAACCGTGATTAATAACTTCGCCTGCGCGTTGTTTAGGATGCTGGCGTGGCGAGTTAAATGATCTTCAATTTGCTGAATTCTAGCTGGTGGATAGATTGGTACGGGGATAGCTCTGGCGTAGAGTATTCCGAAGAAACTGTAAAAATAATCGGTGCTAGTTGGTAGCATGATCGCGACGCAATCGCCTGGTTCTATACCCGCATTAATAAGTCCTGCGGAAACGTTAAGTGCTTGATCCTTAAGTTTCTGATAGCTGACCTCAACCACTTCGTCAGCGTTCTGATAGACGTAAAGGTGAGGCCGAGCAGGGTGATTTTCCACGTGCCAGTCGAGCAGAGCCTGAAGGGTATTTACTTCTGTTGGGAGATTATTGACTGAATCGAGTTTGATTTCGCTCGTCGATATACCGAGCAAAGCGGCTTTATCTGAAGCAACCGCTTGTAAGACCGCATGCACAATATCTTGAGGCGATGAGATACTCGATAACGCTTTATCTGGGAGAGAAACGTCAAATTTACTTTCGATACGAGTTAAAAGCTCTGCGCGAGTAAGACTGTCAAAGCACAGGTCACGATCGAGGTCGCTCTTTATGTTTACAGAAACTGATGAGAGGAATTCAGGATCTAGTTCAAGCGCTAGATCCTGAACAATCTCTAAAACAGTTTGTGTAATACTTTCAGAATCTTTACTTGTTCTTCCATTATTGTCAGACATGCTTAAGCTTCCTGATCAAAGAAAAGTTTCGACTCGATTTATTCAGTCATAAACGTTTACCGTGATTAAAGCTTAGACCACTTAAGACGTTACATGTTCTGATAGTTCGGGCCACCACCTCCTTCAGGTGCTTTCCAGGTAATATTCTGCGATGGATCCTTAATATCGCAAGTTTTACAGTGCACGCAATTCGACGCATTGATCTGAAACTTTGGCTTTCCTTCGACATCAATCACTTCATACACACCTGCAGGGCAATAGCGTTGGCTAGGTTCATCAAACATCTTCAGATTTACCGCTATTGGAATATGAGGGAAGGTCAGTACTAGATGACATGGCTGATTTTCTTCATGTTGTGTACCCGATAGAAAAACCGAAGAAGGCTTATCGAAACTAATTTCACCATCTGGCTTAGGGTATTCAATTGGCTGACATTCACTGATCGGTTTGAGTTGCTCATCATCATGCGAATTATCTAAAATTTTCCATGGGAGCGGCTTGTGAAACAGTGGTCGCCAAAGATTATGCTCAAAAGTGGAAAGAGCACCACCAAACAGGCTGCCAAACTTATGAATATTGGCACCAAAATTACGCGTCTCCGTTAACTCCTCATAAAGCCAGGATTCCTCGAACAGCGATTGATAATCTGGCTCTGATGAATAATGTGACAGCGCATGGGCGATCGCTTCTGCCGCTAATAGTCCGGATTTCATTGCAGCGTGATTTCCTTTGATTTTCGCCACGTTTAGTGTGCCAGCATCGCAACCAATCAATAGACCGCCGGGAAATTGCTGTTTAGGCAGAGAGTACAACCCACCTTTTGCAATGGCTCTGGCACCGTATGCGACACGTTGTGCGCCTTTGAGTTGTTTTTTGATGGCTGGGTGATGTTTAAAGCGCTGGAATTCGTCAAATGGACTCAGATATGGGTTGTCGTAATTGAGGTCAACGATTAACCCTACGGCAATTTGATTGTCTTCCATATGGTAAAGAAAACCGCCACCAGTCGTTTTAGTTTCGCTTAATGGCCAGCCTGCTGTGTGAATCACATTTCCGGCCAGTTCGTCTGTACTATCTTCATGCTGCCAAATCTCTTTAATTCCCAACCCGTAATGCTGCGGCTGCTTTCCGGCATCTAAGTCGAATCTTTGGATCAGCTCCTTTCCCAAATGACCTCGGCACCCTTCGGAAAATACCGTGTATTTTGCTTTCAGCTCGATGCCTGCTTCAAAGTTGGGTTTAGCTTGCCCGTTTTTATCCAGACCCATGTCACCAGTGTTGATGCCAGTGACGGCTCCAGATTCATCATAATTAATACTGGCCGCTGCAAAGCCAGGAAAAATCTCTACGCCAAGTTCTTCTGCTTGCTTAGCCATCCAGCGGCATAGGTTTGCAAGGCTAATGACGTAGTTGTTTTCATCGTTATGCATTGGTTTTGGTATTAGGGGATGGGGTATTTGGATATGGTTGAGTGGTGTCGTCAGATAGAAAAACTCATCGTTCTGAACGCAGGCGGATACCGGTGCGCCCATCGCTTTCCAGTCAGGAAAGAGTTCATCCAAAGCTCGGGTTTCAAACACGGCACCAGAAAGAATATGAGCACCAACTTCGGAGCCTTTTTCAACCACGCAAATAGACAGAGGGTCGTGTTGGCGTTGCTGATTGAGTTGAGCTAACCGACAAGCGGTGCTTAAACCCGCAGGGCCGGCACCTACGATCACGACGTCAAACTCCATGCGTTCTCTTTCCATGTGTCTGTTTCCTTTCTATCAAGTTCATCTATGTTACTGTCATATAAAGAACTATAGCTCAGTTAACGTAAACGTGAGCCAAAGGCGAAAGATATTCAAGTTGGATAACGGTGTTTGTAGGAAATTTAGGTTACATTGTCACGTCATTATAGAGGCTTTAAAATCGATATTCCTATATATCAGGACTTATTGGGCTTAGAAATAAAAAGGCTCCCATACTGGAAGCCTCTGAACTTGATTAAAAGTTATTTAGTACTTGCTCTCTGAAGATGCTCAGCCAGCACTTTGGTAAACCTTGCTGCTTCGCCACCCGTACATGCACGGTGATCAAAAGTGATTGATAACGGCATGACTTTAACCGCGATCGCTTTTCCATCTCTAATTACTACGCGTTCAATGATGCGACCTGCTCCGACAATCGCGACTTGAGGAGGTGAAACGACGGGTGTTGCAAATATGCCACCAATTGCGCCGAAGTTAGACAGCGTAATGGTTGCATGTTGCAAATCTTCACGATTGATCTTCCTTTCGCGAATACGTTCTACGGTTTGATCGAGCCAACGACGAACGTCTTTTGGTTCATACTCGTCGGCGTGACGCAGAACCGGAACATACAAGCCATGACGACTGTCGACAGCGACACCGAGGTTAACGGTAGTATGAACACAACGTGTCATGGTTTCTGCATCAAACCACGCGTTTAATGCAGGCTCTTCCTGACAAGCATGGACGATAGCCTGAACCAAACGAATACTGATGTCTTCCGTTGGTCCCCAGTTTTCAAGCAATGCTTCTTCGGTGATGGTAACAGAAGCAACGTTGTGGTGAGACTCCGCCATGGCAGAAACCATAGTACGACGTGCACCTTTGAGTACCTCAGTCCCCGGACGTTGCTTACCTGCTTCATCAT
This sequence comes from Vibrio sp. YIC-376, assembly GCF_052353105.1. NCBI lineage: Bacteria > Pseudomonadati > Pseudomonadota > Gammaproteobacteria > Vibrionales > Vibrionaceae > Vibrio > Vibrio sp. YIC-376. Next base: position 70,219 of record NZ_JBBWFK010000009.1, on the reverse strand, counting down.
AGATGTCGGAATCGATGATCAAACCATTTGGCCCGCTACCAGCTATCGCATTTAAATCCACACCGAGTTTCTTCGCGAGCAAGCGAGCAGAAGGCAGAGCAGTGATTAGGTTGTTGTTCAATGTACCGTCGGTGCTTCCAACCCAGAAGTCGTCGACGCTTACGTTTTGTGCTTTTTGTGACACGTTACCTACAACCGTGGCGGCGTCTGCAGTCTGTCTTTGCTCAACCTTTTTCTTCTCAGAGGATGGCTGATGTTCCGCGCCGCTCTCATCGATTTCAAGAAGTAAAGCACCAATGTTGACGATATCGCCTTCTTCACCATGGCGGCTGACTACTCTGCCAGCGTAAGGTGCAGGAACATCTACTGTTGCTTTTGCAGTCTCGACCGTCAGGATGACTTGATCTACATCGACCATGTCACCCACACTTATGTGCCATTTTACGATTTCTGACTCAGCGAGACCTTCGCCGAGGTCGGGTAAGTTAAACTTCTTCATTTCCAATCCTCCACGAGCTCGCGTGCTGCATTCACAATATCTTCTTCCTGAACTAAGAAATAATCTTCGTTACGATAGTAAGGCATGATGGTATCCATTCCAGTAACCCGTTTAGGTGGTGCTTTTAATAAACACATCGCGTGTTCAGCGGTACGAGCTAATAGCTCAGAGCCGACACCGCATGTTTTACTCGCTTCGTGAACCACGAGCAGGCGTCCGGTTTTTTCCAGTGAACGGAAGATAGTTGCTGTATCGATAGGCTTGATACTGGCGAGATCTAGAACTTCTACTTCAATGCCTTGTTTTGACAATGTCTGAGCCGCTTGTAAGGACTCTACGACACACGCACCCCAGGTGACCAATGTGATATCGCGGCCTTTACGTAGCGTAAAACAAGTATCCAGAGGTAAGGCTTCTCCGTTATCGATGACTTCAGATTTCACAGTGCGGTAGATTCTTTTTGGCTCAAAGAACATGACCGGATCATTACTGCGAATCGCGGCTAGCAGTAGGCCGTATGCGCGTTGAGGCGACGAAGGAACGACGACTTTGAGCCCCGGCGTATGAGCGAAAAGTGCTTCCACACTTTCTGAGTGATGCTCAGGCGCGTGAATACCACCACCAAATGGTGCACGAAATACTGCCGGGCAGCTAAGACGACCGCGAGTGCGGTTTCTCATTCGTGCTGCATGGCACACTAAATGTTCCATTGCAGGGAAGACGAAGCCTTGGAATTGGAATTCCGCAACCGGACGTAAACCTTGGGTTGCCATCCCAACCGCTACACCGCCGATCAGGGCTTCTGCTAACGGTGTATCAATGACTCGCTTCAATCCATATTTCTGTTTGAGTCCTACTGTAGCACGGAATACGCCCCCATTTTCGCCGACGTCCTCACCAAGGACGACTACGCTTGGGTCGTGTTCCATTTCATGATGCAGTGCGAGGTTTACTGCTTCAACTAACGTGAGTTCAGCCATGTTTGCCTCCCTGCATTCGCATTGCCTTGTTGATGAGTTCATCTCTTTGTGAATGCAATTCATGAGGAAGAGACTCATAAAGATAATCAAAGCCAGACTCCGGAGCCTGCTCTGGCATGTTCAAGTAACGTTTTACGGCTAACTCGACTTGTTCCTTGCACTCAGCAAGTAACTGTTGTTCTTGCTCATCACTCCAGGCACCTTGGTTGATCAAGAAGGTTTTGAGTCGACTTACAGGTTCAAACTGCCATGCGGTCTGAACCTCATCTGCATTACGGTAACGCGTCGCATCATCAGCCGTCGTGTGATCGCTAAGACGATAGCTGACGGCTTCTATCAGTGTCGCACCTTTACCTTTTCTTGCTCTTTCAAGCGCTTTCACGGTGGCGTCAAAAATGGCTACAACATCATTGCCATCGACGGTAATGCCAGGAATACCAGCGCCTTTTGCTTTTTCAGATAAAAACTCAGCGGCACATTGGAGGCTACGAGGGACAGAAATCGCCCACTGGTTGTTGTTGACAACAAATACGAGAGGGATATTCCACGCACCTGCACAGTTGATGGATTCCAGGAAGTCGCCTTTTGAGGTACCACCGTCGCCACACATGACCAAGGCCGCTTCGTGGTTGCCTTGAATCTTCAGTGCGGAAGCAACACCCACTGCGTGTGTGCATTGAGTCGCTATAGGCACACAAAATGGCAGGTCTCGACTTGGAATAGGGCTACCTTCTGGTGCGAAATCGCTACCGCGCTCATCACCACCCCAGTATTGAAGATTTTTTTCCATACCAATACCACGACACCACATAGCAGGCATGTCGCGATAATAAGGCACGAATACATCGTCGGCTTTAAGTGCACGGCCGACTGCGATCCCAATAGCTTCAGAGCCAAGATGAGAAGGATAGGTTCCTAATTTACCTGTGCGTTGCAGAGCAACGGCTTTGTTATCATAGGTACGAGTTAATACCATGTCTCGGTAAAACCCGACCAATGTTTCTATGTCAGCCCAGTTGGGTAGTTGGCTGACTAGGTGCCCATGATGGTCGATAAACCGGTGCATGGGTAATGCCTGAACGTTCATCTCAAGCTCCTTTTGACGCTGCGGGTCTTTTGGACTGCAGCTGTTCATTATCAAACCAAAGTTTGTATGGGTACTCAAACTTTGATATCAGCGTAAAAGGTTATGCCTCAGGTTGCGTTTGTTAATGACCGTTATCATCCTTTCAGTCATTTATTCCTTTAACAAAGCTGTGTTTGGTTGAAACACAAAGCGCTAGCGATACTGCTACTGAGCGCCTAACCCTTTGATTAGATCTTGGTATAACCAGACATAGTAAGTGTAAACAAAATGTTAAATTATGCTTTAATTTGACTTTTATCCAACAGTAAAGTTTTGCTTACACCAAGGTTTTATAGAGTTATATGCTGGTTTTTTGAGGGCGGGATTTTGATTTCTGAAGGTAATCACTAAATATTGGCTACTATTTGTAACAATATTAGGCTGTAAAATTTAACAAACTGAACCATTATTATTGAAACTTGATAGCTGAGGAGCCCGGGAGTGGGTAATTTCTTCCCTATGGAAAGGATTCAAGGTAGTGTTGCGGCACAGTGAAGTAGTTTCTATTCCAACAACTTGCGTTAGCAGGACAACGGATTATTTAGATCGCTATACTCAAGAACCTCACGGTGAAAACTGAGCTTTTGTGTATAGATAGAGTGCATTATGGAGAAGTTATGTATCGCGCCCACGTTTATTTCCCATTGCGACAGCAAGATAAAGCACAAGCGTTAAATGAGATCATTCGTCAAGAACGTCAGGATGTTCTGCGTGTTTGTCCTTTAGTCGGCCAGTTGCAAGGCCCCCACAAAATGCCGATGTTTGAGATACATCTCGAGTCGATTAGCGAAGAGTTCATCGCTTGGTTAGATATCATTCGTGGTGACTTTTCGGTGCTTATTCGACCGGTGAGTGAGCAAGAGCGACTCGACTATACGGAGCATGCTATCTGGCTTGGGCGTGAGTTGGGCGTGTTTGAAGAAAAATTGGGAAAGTAGCGTCTTTTTAGCAGATGCTTTGCTTGTTTAGTAACCATTACTAGCGATTCTAGAGCTTGGACTAGGATAGAGAATCTAGTTCAGGCTCAAATATTTCAGCTAGGCTTACCGTACTTTCCGTATCTCCTATCAGCGGCATTCCTGCCTGTTTTGTGCTAAACCTACAAGAGTTTTCGCTATACCGCATCTCATTACACATTGAGTTGTGTATTTGTCGGAGGTAACGGAAATATAGTCACGTTTGTACACAGGTGTAACGGATAAAAATCTGATAACACCAATGTATTGCCTGATGCAGATTACATCTGCGAATTGTTGATAATAAAAGGGAAGTGAAGTTTACGAACCCAGCACCATTGGCAGTGAAATCGACTTAACTAAGAGGGGGAAGGGTATGTTGACAATACTCCTGGTCGTACTTGCACTGTATATTTTTTGGTTGCTATTTCGCAATGGTCCAGCGTTCGAAGAGCCAGCGCCAGACAGAGAGCGTAATTGGGTTGGCCCCACAGATAATAAGGAAGAGTGGCAGGGTTACCGTTCTGAAGTTTTCCAGCCATTCAGTTCCCAGACCTCTTTTTATGCTATTGCATACTTCGCTAACTTCGTTGCAGCAGCTAATGCGATTTCATGGTCAACCGTTTACGAGGGCGAATACCATTTCATTATTAGCCGATTTGGTAGCTACTTTGAAATCAATACCTATGATGCCATGCTGGTGGCTGGATTCGTAGCCTTGGCGTTCTTTGTGATTAATTGGCAACTTGCGATGCATTGTGCCGGTATTCTTAGCCAATATCTGGTTCGTATTTTAATCATTAATCGGGCACGATTTGCCGCGATCAGTTTAGTGTTCTGTAGTTACTTTGCGTATTTGCTGACGGTCGGTATTTTCTGGTTGTTCCATGATAGTTATTCCATCTGGCAAGGGCTAAAACTCACGCCTATTTTTTTTATTTTGGCTTTGCTGGTCGTTTTCGCACTACCGTCGAGGAAAAAGGAACCTAAAGGAAAAGAATAAAGCCCTGTACAGTAGTAATTCATGCATCGTTGAGTTAGCATTGCCGACCTTTTTTCGTCAGTGGGAGGATCCATGTATATCGGCTTTGACTATGGCACTGCAAACTGTTCAGTGGCAAAAATGGAATCAGGTGAGCCAGTGTTGCTAAAGCTTGAAGAGAGTAACCCTTACATTCCCTCCACACTTGCGGCTCCGACTCGTGAGTCGGTGTCTGAACATCTATTTCGTCATCGAGATATCAAACCGTTAGATCAGGTTGGAGAACAAGTTCTTCGCCGCGCGATTAATTTAAACCGAGAAGAGAGTATCGAACTGGAGCCTGAAGACATCGATTTTGGTCAAGCAGCTCTTAATCGTTATTTAGAAGATCCTCGCGACATATACTACGTGAAATCACCGAAGTCTTTTTTAGGGGCATCTGGCTTACGTGACGTCCAAATAGCCTTCTTTGAAGATCTGGTCTGCGCCATGATGGATAACATCAAGTCACAGGCAGAAAATGACGCTCAGCAGACGATTACCGATGCAGTAATAGGTCGGCCAATTAACTTCCATGGCCGCGGTGGCGATAAAGCCAACATTCAGGCGGAAGGTATTCTTTTGAAGGCGGCCAAGCGGGCTGGTTTCAAAAATGTAGAGTTCCAGTTCGAACCAGTGGCCGCTGGCTTAGAATATGAAGCGACATTGACCGAAGATAAGACGGTTCTCGTGGTCGATATCGGTGGTGGTACAACGGACTGCTCGCTGATTCAGATGGGGCCATCATGGGCTGGTAAAGCGGACAGAACGGCGAGTTTGCTCGCACACAGCGGTCAGCGTATTGGCGGAAACGATTTGGATATTGCTCTGGCCTTTAAACAACTGATGTTTCCGTTTGGCATGGAAAGCAAAATGGAATCGGGCATTGTTATGCCAACCACTCAGTTCTGGAATCCAATTGCGATTAACAATGTAGAAGCTCAGAGTGACTTCTATTCTCGTGAAAACCTGGCGGCATTAAAACTGCTACACAAACAGGCGCAAGAACCAAACAAGCTTGCACGCTTACTTGAGGTTTATCATGAGTCTTTGGGTTACAACATTGTTCGACGCGCTGAAGAGGCGAAAGTAGCGCTCTCGGATCAGGATTCGTACCGTGTTGGTATTAACTTACTGTCGGAGTTAATCGAGGTGGATGTCCAGCGTAATGACATGATAGAAGCCATTCAGTCGCCGAAAAATAAGATGACGGCGTTAGTCACCGAAGCCGTAGAGCAGGCGGGTGTGAAACCAGACGCGATCTTTATGACGGGCGGCTCGGCTCGCTCACCAATTCTGCGCGATGCGGTACAGACAGTGCTACCGAATATTCCTGTGGTCAGTGGTAACTATTTCGGCTCCGTTACCGCAGGGTTAGCACGTTGGGCTGAGGTGTGTTTCAAGTAAGAAACATTAAGTTACAGGGTAATGCTTCCGCTTGTGCTTTTGAGGTTCTCTCTCGCCTTTGAGATCTGAAATGACATATTTAGAGTGTGTAGTATAAAAAATAGCCCGGCCAAATGGTCGGGCTATTTTTATCATTAATCTGCCGAGTGATTAATGGCTCATGTGTTTTTCCATGTGATCTTTGCTTTCTACCGCCATTTCTACTTCCACTTTACCTGCCTTTTTAAACGTAAGCGTCACAGGGAAACGGTCACCTTTTTTCGGAGTCTGCGTCGGGTTAAAAATCATCAAGTGAAAACTTCCTGGCTCCAGTGCCACAGTATCGTTTGCTGGGACAGTAATTTCATCGACCTTAACCATCTTCATCACACCGTCTTCCATAATGTGATTGTGCAGTTCGATACGTCCTGCGACAGGGCTTTCCGCTGCGATCAATGCGTCTTCCTTATCACCATGGTTATTAAGCTGTAAGAAGCCGCCAATAACAGGTGCATTCGGTGGTGCTTCACGGCTCCATGGGTGAGCAATTTGGATATTGCCTGCCTCATATTCGTGAGCAAGGCTCATTGGGCTAGCAATTAAAGCAACAAGAGTGGTAACAAGGGTTTTAATCTGTTTAAGCATGTGTGTTTTCCTTTTGAAAATAATGGGCTCCCCTCATCCAGTAATGGGTTTGGGGTTATTGTTATTTTTAAACCTGATTGATCAATATGAGCTCAGGCAGGAAAAGTACACGGAGGAGATTGCTTTGGTGCGACATGCTTGTAAACGAGCTTACCGCATTGAGTAAACTGGTACAGAGTTAGCGAGCTTTTGACACGTCGTAACCAATGAATAGTGGCCAGATAGAACCCAATACCGACCAACAAGAAGAACTGCACTGATTGGAGCAGAGGACACTCAAATTGGAAACCATCATGTAAATGAAGGCCATCAATAAACTCTGATGAAGCATCACTGTTAGCTGTAATCAGTGTATTGATGTCGACCCATTTGAATCCGTCTGCGGTACACAGCAGCACTTGTTCGTTCTGAATCTCATTAAGCCAGTTTTTGCTATGGACTTGAGTTGGGTTCATGACAGCAGTGGAAGCAAGATACAGCTGAAACAACACCGCGATAATGATCGCTAGAGCTGCTATTCGTTGAGTTCGATGCTGTACGTGGCTGGTTTCCATGCGGTTTGGGGTCTGGATTGAGTCGGCGCAGAATACTAACAAATAACCTTACGTATGTAACGGTGAGATTTATAAAAAGTGATACAAGTGTAGTTGGTTTGTATTATTTTTCCGCGTTACATTCGCGAGCGAGCACAATTACTGACCAACGCTAATTTTCAACGCGTTGTAGGCTTTGGTTTTAGGTCAAAGTGCTGATGAAATTACGTGCTAGATTTGCAGGATATCAAGTCAAACTGAACATCTATTCCGCACTTGTTTGCCATTAACGGAATTATGACAGTAATTTAATAAAGGATACGGTATTCTCTTACCCCTTTGTATATGCCTGAGCGTGTCCTTATTTGAATGTAGGGGGCGCATTCTTAAGAAATTCTCCAATGAAATACGAACAACAGATCGAATTTCGATACCCTAAAGGCCGATTTGCTATGGTGAGTGTTTACGCATTCACTGGCGCGGCTATTTTAGCGTCGACCATTTTTTCACTTTTGCTTTTTTTGTCTATTGACGAAGACCCAATGATGCAGACCTTGTTTGGTGGTCTGGCAATCATTTTTGAAGCTGGCAAATTTTATGCGTGGTACGAGTATGGTGAGCGCCGTGCACACAGAAACTACACCGGTGCGGTTACCGCATTAGTGTTTTACTCTGTGCTTGCTGTGATCTCCATCGGCGGAAGTGTTGGTGGCATAAACAGTGCGACTAACAGTGCACAAAGCCATATCTCAGTTGAACAGGCGAAAGTTGAGGCGTTCAATCGTCAGATCGCATCCATCGATCAGCAAATTGAACTCAATAATATTGCTGCTCAGAAATACATAGAGATGGAGCGTATCGCCACAGGGGTAACCCGTATCCAAGAGCAGAATAATGCGCTACGTGAAGAGCAACAACGATTAGCGATGGAGCGTGACAGTCTACCACCAGTAACTCAGGGTTCGGTGATAGGATTGATTGACAGCTTAGCGAATGCATTCGGGACGACCTCTCAGCAGGCTCAGCTTGGGTTGGTAGTGTTCCTATCAATTTTACTTGATTTCTTTGCTGCCTTTTTTGTTGGCTTAATTGGTGAAGAGCAACGTTTCCGTCATTTCTATCGTCGTCACGAAGGTGTTAGGTTAGAACGAATTCGCGATATTGAGCCAGAACCAGTTGGTTATCTTCCTCACATTAAAGAACAGCAAGAACTAGTGGTTCAATCGCAGCCAGTTGAAGAAGCTAAAGAACCTGATGAGCCAAAACCTCTTTTGGATCAGGTTAGCGATGCGCTCTGTACGCGTCAGATAACCTGCACTAAAAAAGCGGTAGCAAAGCAGTTTAAATTATCCGCTGAAGAAGTTGATACGGTATTTGAAACGCTCGCTGAGCAAGGACTGGTTGGGAAGAAAGCTAACCACCATTACCACTGGATTGGTGAAAAAGCAGCGGCATAACTAGTATCATATCTTCTGAGCAATTTCATAAAATAAAGAGCGTCGGTTGACGCTCTTTTGTTATCTGTGGGTTGGGAATAGAGCTGGTGAAGGTTCGACAGGTTAATTACTCAACTTTTTAGTGACATCTTTCACCGTTTTCTTTTCTTTCTCCGGAGTGACAGCATCTACGGCTTTGCCTGCAAGCCCGTCGTCTGGAATCTTATCAGCTGCCGTATCTTTTAATGCTTCTTTCGGTGTACAACGACCGCCAACACCAACTACCGCTTTTGTTGCTGCGGCTTTAGCTGCCTTCTCTGCATCACAGTCTGGATCCAAAACTCCTGCAAAAGTAGCTGTTGAGCCAAAAAGAAGCAGAAGTAGAGCTAAGTTACGTTTTTTCATTGCTGTCCCCCGGTGGGCTGAAAATATAGATAAAGTGTAATTGAGTTGAGTGAATTTGTTAGGCAATAAAGTTGTTTTGCGATTCAGCTTAGTGGCGTGCGAGTTATATACCTATGACCTGAAAGCAAAGTTATTCCTAACCTCCAGTGAAACAAGAAAAAATTGGAATTTGCAGTAGACTGAATATAGCGAAGGGGAAATTCAAGGAGTGAATATGCTTGCTTATATGGTCAGCCGAAGTATTGAAATCGACAAATCTCAAAAAGAGATCATCGACTATCTTAAGGATTTTAAAAACTGGCCAGTATGGTCGCCATGGGTCATTCTCGAGCCGGGTTGTGAACTCGACTATCTCGGTGAACAAGGGCATGTCGGAGCGGCTTATGAATGGGACGGTAAACGCATAGGCGCGGGATCCGTTGTATTAGAAAGTACTCAAGAACATCGGTTGGATATGGAGCTCCACTTTTTCCGCCCGATGAAAAGTCATGGTAAAGTTACCTTTATAGTGACGCCGTCACAAAATGGTTGTTTGGTCGAGTGGCAAATGCATTCATCTGTGCCTTGGTATCTATTTTTTGCTAAGAGCTTATCTAAGTCGATCATCGAGATGGATTTTGATCGGGGACTTAGGATGCTCAAAAGCCAATTAGAAACAGGGCAAGTTCTGTCAGAACTCGTGGAGATATCTAATCGCAAGCAACCAACCATCCATTATGTCGGTATCAGAGGCTCTGGCATTATTCCCCAACTGGGTTCTATCTTGAGCGAACATATGGAGCGATTGAGAGAGTTAGCCGCTAGCGAAAACTTGCCAGTGAACGGCGAACTGTTTTGCTACTACCAATCAATCGATGTGAATACTGGTCAGTTCGAATTTATCACTTGTCTGCCATTAGAGACGGAGGTTACTGCACCAGAAGGGTTTGTTTCAGGCACGATACGTGAGTGTGATACGTTTGTGGTAGAACATCGTGGAGAGTATCAACTGCTGGGAAACGCTTGGGCACTGGCAATGAACTTAACCCGTCATAGTGGCATTAAGGTGAAGACTTCACCGCTTGGAATTGAGCGCTACTTAAATAGCTCAGAACAGACAGAACAGGCAGAACTTCGTACTGAGGTCATTCTTTTCGAAAAGTAACTTAAGTTCGAGTTGGTGGATGACTAGTCGTTAATGAGTATGTTCAAAAACACTATTTATTCTTTTAACAACAATTAAATGTGACATAAATCACACTATGTGTCTCAATATTTAAATGTACAACTAATTGTCATAAATATTTAATATTCCCATGGGTTGCCAAGAAACTTTATATTGGACATAGTGTTATTAAGCCGCAAAAAGCGGCTTTAGACAGGGAATAGGAGATTACATATGCATAATGAAATGATTCAACCTTCGCACTTCGGCATCATTAGTCGTACTTGTATCGCATCATTGCTAATGATGGCGGGTGTTTTCACTCTTCTTTAACAGAGTTGTAGAGCATCAGTATCTACATTGAAAACGAGGCAATATTCAGGGAATTACCTTAAGTTTATATAAGGTATTCCCCTGAAAGTAACAAAAATTCAAAGCAAATTAGCTTAACAAGCTAAAAACCAAAGCACTCACCGCAACAACACCCGTCATTAGTACAAAGTAAGTGGAAAGTTTTCCACGATATTGCTTCAGAGCTTCTATTTTGTATACCGCAATCATTGGCATGATAAATAAGATCATCGCGATTACAGGTCCAGAAAGTGCCTCCATCATGCCCAGTATGCTTGGGTTCAGAATGGCCGCAATCCAAATCGACAAAAACAGCACTACAACGGTTACCATATCAGCTCGGCGCTGTGGCAAGTTTGAATTCTTTGTAAGTAAACCGTTCAGGCTTTCTCTTGCTCCCAAAAAGTGACCGAGAAATGACGAAGTAATAGCTACAAATGCGACTAAAGGCCCTAGTGTTGCGATGAATGGGTTTTCCGTGGCATTCGCCAGATAGGAAAGAACCGATACATTCTGGGCTTTTGCTTCGGCAAGCTGCTGGGGGGAAAGTGCTAAAACACATGAGAAGACAAACAGCAGTACAAACGCAATCAGCATAATGCTTGTGCGATGCAGAATGCGCTCAGCTTTGAATTCTGCATCTTTCCTGTAGTGACGGCGCTGTACGTTAGCAAAACTGGAAATGGCCGCAGCGTGGCTAAAAGAAAAAATGACAACAGGTATTGCTAACCACATGGTGTTTGCAAAAGATGCGGCTTCAGGCGCGTTTAACACCGGTGCAGTCCAGTTCGGTATCAAATAAAACGATAGCAAGGCAAGGATAGCAACCAATGGGTAAACCATAACGGCAAATGCACGCAGCATTACTTTCTCTCCAGCCATCATAATTGAAATCAAACCAAAAACCAGAACGCCGGAAAGCAGAGGTCGAGGCAGGGATTCCATACCAGCCTGATTGAGCATAAAGCTATCAACCGTGTTAGTAATACCCACACCATAGATCAAAAGGATCGGGAAAATGGAAAGAAAATAAAGTAAAGAAATTGAACGTCCTGCTTTCGGACCAAAATGCTCTTCTACCACATCCGTAAAATCGGCATTTTTAATTTTTGAAGAAAGGACAAATCGTGCTAAGCCACGGTGTGCCAAGTATGTCATCGGGAAAGCGAGGATAGCCATTGTCACTAAAGGCCAAAAACCACCAATACCTAGATTGATTGGCAGGAATAGAATGCCGGCACCAACAGCAGTGCCAAATAAACTCAATACCCAATGTGTATCATGTTTCGACCAGGTAGCTGTGTTTAACTTGCTAGAACTTAAGGATTTTTGAGACTCTTTCACTTAAGAATTGCCTTTGTGTAATAAATAATATGGCAGATGGTACATTTATTAGTGATTCTGATCACATGAGAAAGGTGGTGAATCATACTGTTAAAAAGGCAATATCGTAACTTTTCAAACCATGAATATTTTCAAAAACCAGTTGATTATATCTATTTTAGATTTTCAAATTGAAACTATTATCTTATTTTTAATGAATTTATAGTTTTTGATTTTGTGATTAAACTTTAATCAAAGAGGAATAGGCTATACCCATAACATATTTCTGGATTTGAAAATCTATCCTCTTAGGGTAATAGTGATAACTTTTTGATGCTTACTAACAAGGTTGCTTATGGTGCCAGTTGAGCAATTCTGCACGAAAATGAATTCCATTTGCACATTATCAGTGCGACTAAATGGAGTGTAAAAATACCCATATATTGCAACGTATTGATATGTAAGGAATATAAAAGTTGGCACTTCGATTGCAATGTAATAATTGTTCATCGTTAACTCGATGCGCCGCTCTCCTTAGCAGGCGGAGAAGCGGGATAGGGTATTACTTTTTTGTTATATATGTACTAACAGCGTTTAAGGCAGTGCAGCCTCTCTCGATTCGGGAGAGGTTTTTTTTTGTTTGTTAACGGGACGGCCGAAAACGGCAGGAGGCGAGATGTCACAAGGATACAAAAAAGCACTTGTCCTTATTGTGGTGTTGGATGTGGCTTAGAAGTGAATTCTCAAGAAATCATTGGTGACCGACGTTATCCCCAAAATTCCAGATTGTCGTGCATGAAAGACGCAGCATTGGCTGAGAGTCTAAAAATGATACGTATGTGTCAGAGTAACTACCATTAAGGACATCCTAATGATTAGGTTCATGAATGGGGGCGTGGGCAGTGCGAATATCGACACTGAATCTGCTCAATAATCTCACAACTAAACTGAAAGGAATCAACCCAGTATTGATTGTGATGGGAGACGTGGTAAAACTAAGAGAAGAGTTATTAAACACCGTAGAGTCAGTCGCGGAATTAGAGGGAATATGAGCAGCATTCAGGAATGTATCAGAACGGTAGGTCGTGGAGAGCGAGGTAGAAAGCCTCTTAACTTTGAACAAGCCTATCGGGTTATGGACGAGTACTTAAATGATGAGTTTGATGACGACCAAATGGCAATGCTGCTGATGCTCATTCGTGTACAGAATGAAACACAGCAAGAAATTGCAGGCTTTGTTAAAGCATTCCAGTCGCGTATGCCCGCTATCGGTGCTGATATTGACTGGCCTTGTTATGCTGGAAAGCGTAAAGCAGCGGGGGAGCCATGGCATCTTCTTGCGGCAAAAATTCTGTCTGATAACGGGTATAAAGTGTTGTTGCATGGTTACCATGATCGTCAGTCTGGACGTTTGCATGCAGAGGACTATCTGGACAAATTTGGCATAGTAAAAGCGCAATCGACAGAAGAAGCGAAGCGTGTACTGGAAACTCAGAATATTGTTTATCTTCCTCTGAGTGTATTTGCACCTCAGGCTGAAAAGATGATTGGCTGGAAAAACCGTTATGGGCTAAGAACACCAATCAACACAGTTGTTCGTGCACTCAATCCCGGACAAGCGGAGATAGGCATTCGTGGCAGTTTTCATCCGGGGTTCCAGCAACTCCATGCTGAAGTAGAGCATGAGATTGGTCAGACTCGTCATGCCGTCGTATCTTTCAAAGGTCAGTCTGGTGAGTCTGAATACAATCCTAAAGTGAGCCAAACTGTATGGTTAAGTCAAACCAGTGGCGTCACTTCGCATTACTGGACAGAGCAAATGCTCTCAGAAGTACCGATGCCGGAAACGTGTCCTTTTGAGACTGCAGAAGATGACTTAACACAGATGGCCAATACGGTGCTCGCAACGATGACCGTTGTGCTTTTTGCCGAGTTGCTAGATCGAGAAAAAGCCTATGAACGTGCGTTTTCTTTCTGGGAGGAGTATGTAAGAGGGTGAGTGCTCATTTTAATTACTCGCGTTAGTAATCTTTTGTATTTAAATTGTTAAATTCGAATCCTTTATCTATTGTTTGTTTAGATTGATTAGTGGTTTGTTGGCTACTTATCAGCTTCATAATTCCCCTTATGGCGAACGTGTTTTAAATAATGCCTATTAAATAGCTATTAAGGGGGTTAACTCAGCTTTCAAAACGCAACAGAGGACAAGGATAATGGTTCTAAAGCACACTTCTTTCGGTGAAACGGTCTCGCATCCTATCCCCCAAGAGGCATTTGACTGGTATGACGAATACGCTCACGGCAAGATATCGCGCAGAGAGTTTATTAATCGAATTGGCGGTCTGGCCGTTTTAGGTTTTAGTGTGACAGCACTGCTTGAAGCATTGACTCCTAACTACGCTCTAGCGGAACAAGTTTCTTTCAACGATCCCGACATCAAAGCGACCTATCAAACCTTTCCTTCCCCTTCTGGACACGGTGAGGGGAGCGGCTATCTGGTAATGCCTAATAAAAAAACCATCAAGTCTCCAACGGTCTTAGTAATTCATGAAAATAGAGGGTTAAACCCTTATATCAAAGATGTAGCAAGACGTTTGGCAAAAGATGGTTTTATCGCTTTTGCTCCCGATGCGCTTTATCCTCTTGGAGGCTATCCCGGCAATGATGATGATGGCCGAGAGATGCAGAAAACGATGGACAGAGCCAAGATTGAGCAGGATTTTATTGCGGCGGCAAACTTCCTTAAGCAGTATGAACACAGTACCGGTAAACTTGGTGCGGTGGGGTTTTGCTTTGGTGGTTACATCGTCAATATGCTTGCTGCGGTTATGCCTGACAAACTCGATGCGGGCGTACCTTTTTATGGGACACCAGCAGAAGAGTCGATTCGTAAACACGTCAAAGGCCCTTTGATGCTTCATTTTGCCGGGCTTGATCAACGCGTCAATGACACTTGGCCTGCCTATGAGCAAGAGCTTAAAGTGAATGGCGTAAATTATACTGCGTTCATGTATGAGAACGTTAATCATGGATTCCATAATGACTCTACTGGTCGTTACGCCCCTGAAGAAGCCGCTTTAGCGTGGGATCGTACGATTACGTTTTTTCGTGAACACCTAGCTTAGCTATTTTTTTAGATTTGATATCGATGTAGAGCAGGTGACTATGATTGGTATAACGGAAGGAAAAAATTAAGGCCAGTGTAAACTGGCCTTTGTTTTTGGAACTCTATGATACAGTGACGAGCAAAGTATTTACACGTTCGTATTTATAGGCAAGCCTAATCATACAAATCGTAAGCCCCTTCAATTGCATGAATTAAATCGACTATCAGAGTATTGTAAGGTGTAGGAACACCGTACAATTTTGCTTGCTCTACGATCGCGCCATTAATAGCATCAATTTCCATTTTTACATGGTTTTTTCTGTCCTGATACATGGATGAATAACCATCTCCTGCGGTTTCGCAGACTGATTTCACCATGTTTAACGCTTCGCGGCGGTCGAAATAGGTTCCGTCAGCTTCCGCAACTTCTATCGCTTCATACACTAATCGTTTTGCAAAATCCCAAGCATACTGATTTTGAATCATGTAACCGATAGGTGTTTGAGTAATAGCGGTAAATGTATTTATTGACAAGTTAACCAGCAGCTTACTCCAAATGATGCGTTGAATATCATCAGCGACTTCAACTTCAAGATTCGCCTCTCTCAAAACATCAGCAACGATATCGACAACTGAGTTGGCATCGTGATTACTGCCTATAGTGGTGATACCTGCTGCGGGATGTTTAATTGTCCCGTTACCAAGGTTAACCGCATTGTGCTTACTCGTTCCGATAATGATATTTTTCTGGGATGCGTATTTTTCTATCTTTCTGTCGTTACCTGCACCATTTTGCAGGGTGACAACCACAGTAGAATCGTTGAACAGGTCTTTATTTTGTTCTAGTGCAATGTCGGTATAAGTAGATTTCACAAAAAGGATGATCATATCTACTTCATGGTGACACTCGCCAGAAACAAAAGCATTGATGTTAGGGAAAACAACCGTCTTTCCGTTCATTTGTTGAATCGTTATACCAGATTCCCGGATAGCCTGTACCTGAGTTTCCTGAGCGTCAATCATGTAAATATCATGATTTTTACTTAAATACGCTCCGTATAAGCAACCCATGGCACCTGACCCAATGATGGCTATTTTCATGGCTCGTCTCCGCTCAATTACTGATTTGATGGGCCATCAGCAATCTTAGTTAGCCAATTGTGAGTATCAGGTGCTTTACCCCACTGAATATCGTTCAGTGCTTGACGTAGTTTTTGGGCGATTGGACCCATTTCACCCGAACCCACCTTAAAGTCCTGACCGTTGTGAATTAACGTACCCACAGACGTCAATACCGCCGCAGTGCCAGAAAGCATCGCTTCTACACCCGGTTTAGCAGCACGTTCTAGTAACTCTTCAACGGATACTTCACGTTCTGATACTGTCATACCCAGATCTTTAGCAAGAGTCAGGATACTTGCGCGTGTAACACCGTGCAGGAAGCTCGAGTCTAGTGCTTTAGTAATGATTTCGTTACCGTCAACTAGCAGAAAGTTTGCCGCACCCGTTTCAGTAATGTAACCGTTTGGACAGAACAGCACTTGGTCCGCCTGATACTTTTGTTTTGCTTCCAATGTTGGAGCTAAAGCGCTGGCATAGTTACCGCCACTTTTGATCATACCCATGTGTGGGGCACAACGCTGACCTGTTTCATCTAGCAGTAAACGCAATGCATGAGCACCGCCAGCGAAATAATCGCCTACTGGTGAAAGCAAGATATAGAGCATTGATGAGAGAGATGGTGCTGCCGCTTTGCCTACAGCTGCTTCTGTACCAATGTGAGTCGGACGAATGTACATTGAGCCAGGAGGTGTAGGAACCTCTGATGCGAATTCAGAAACAACATCAACGATCATTTTTGATACTTGTTCTTTATCAATCTCAGGCAGAGAAAGTAGCTTACTACTTTGAGCAAAGCGCTCAACGTTTTGATCCATTCGAAAAACGTGTACGCTGCCATCTTCATGGCGAAATGCTTTTAAGCCTTCAAAGCAAGTACTGGAGTAATGCAATACGTGAGCGCCGGGATGTAGCGAAATACTATCGCTTGATACGATCTGAGTGTCAGTCCATTGATTATTTTCAAATGTTGCTAATGCCATCTTAGGCATGAACACTGTACCAAAAGCCGCCATTATGACTCCCTTCTTTATAAAATTATGAAGCAGATAGGTCTGCCATGTGTAATGTGCATATCTGCATTGTATGTTCTTTACCAGTGTCACGTTCACTAACAGGTAACGATTGAGTTCGATCAAGTGCGGTTAGATTGACCACCGATCGTCTTAAAATCAGTATAAAGATTTTTCAATCAGAGTGTTATCAGTGTCACGCAAAAGTGTTGGTCAGAGCGTTCCTTCTTTTTAAGCTATTTAGAACCTACTCTCAAGTCAAATTTATAGAGAGATCTATAGTTAAGTCGGTTCCCCTAAAAAGTAAGGAGGAGACTTATGGGATCTTTTCTCGTTTTTAACTTCGATGGTACAGGTAATGAGCCGGAAGGTGCGCAGCAAGAAGTTAAATATAAAGCAAAGCAAGAAGATGACAATATTAGCAATATTCTCAAACTTCACTTGATGATGGGAGGCAATCTTTTTCGTAGTGGTGAGCATTATGGACAATCATATCTAAAGCCCATAGATCATTGTTTTTACTACCAAGGCGTTGGCACTAATGGTAGTTGGGTAAAACGAGCAATCAATCAAGGTTTAGCATTGGAGAAAAGTGACGTCGCTTCAATCCTGAACAAGGCAAAGGCAGACTTTTATCAGAACTATAAAAAGGGAGATATTGTCCTCGCGACCGGTTTTTCTCGAGGGGCAGCATTAGCCCGCCGTTTTGTTGGTCTTATTGCGAAAGAGCATCCTGAAGTAACATCTGATACCGAGCCATTTGTTTTTCTGTGTGTATTCGACACGGTAGCCAGTATTGGTTTACCGAACTTAAGTAGCGCAAGCCGACCTGATTACGACGTAGTATTTGAATATGGCTGTACACTCTCACACATTGTTAATCAGGCCATCCATTTGGTCAGCCTCGACGATAAACGTCGCGCGTTTCAGCCAACTTTAATGAACCACGACCACGAAAGAATTCATGAAATTTGGTTTGCTGGTGCACATTCAGATGTTGGCGGGGGATATTACCGCGATGGGTTATCAGACGTGACTCTGAGCCATGCCATGAAATGGATAGAGCATATGTCTAAGAATCACTCCCTTCCGTTAATACATTTTAAGATGCCGAGCCAAGCAGAAATCGATAACGCTTGCCCTGAGCGGTTAAAAGGAATGATAGGCCTTGATGATTTACAACGTAACCCAAACTCGTTGGGCAAGAATCATCAGCAAGACCGATGGCCAGTAGTTGATTGGATAACCTTAGACGATAGACGTTGTTGTGTCATAGATCATGACAAAATCAATGATGAATTGTTTCCCGTTATTCACTATGCCGTTGCTGAGCGATTACACCGAGATGATGACTACCGCCCTAAGTCTTTAATGAATAAGCGCCACTATCTTTGGTACGATTTCATTAATCCTCCTGTCGACTGCCCAAGCTACACGCAGCACATTCATTATGCCGCCGTAAATTGGGAAGAGCTAAAAGTCGGTCAATCTGCAGAGCGGATTATAGATGCAGATCGGTACTATAACTTTACTGGAATAGTGGCTAAGAAAGGAGAGGAGTACCATATAAAGGTAAATGATGGCGATAGGTGGCATGACGGAAAAGAAATCAGCTGTGACGGTAATGGTTGGAACTGTGATCAGGTACAACTTGGGCTTGCAGAACTTCCAATCAGAGCGATGAAAGGGTTACGCAGAGTGCCAAGTGCTGACTGGTTTACGCTCTGTGCTGTTGTTGATAGCGACGATGATACCGCAAAAGCTGTGGGGCAAAATGGACACTATCAAGTAACCAAAACGGGAGAGTTGCAGTTCTTCGCTAACGACCTGAAATTTAAATATGGTAACAATAGTGGCAGCCTTAGGGTCAGAATAGAGAAGGTCAAATAAAACGCTCTAATTTCATATATATCAATAGAGTAGGGCTTTGTTGCGAACATCTTATTGTAATACCAAGCCCTTCTAGTTTATTTAACACTATATAAAATATTTTAGAGTTAGGATTTTACACATAGATAATGCACCGTACATTGTTAAAACGTTAAGTTTCATATATTTGCTTGTTGTTGTTTTATTTCTGACGTTTTAAATGCTTAAATTTTCTAATTTTTTATTTTAAAGGAAAATTAACTAGTTAATTAAATTGAGCCTCAAATATCCATATAAAATTAGTAAAGTATTCAACTAGTAGACTAAAATTATATGTATTATTTTTATTATCGTTAAATGTAATTGTATTTAACTGCAGTTGGTTGAATTGTATATAAATTTCTAATTAGGTATTAGAGGGTTATCACAATGAAAATCGCGGAGTTACTTTCTATACAAGGTCCATTACCTATCAGTGAACTCACTGAAAAACAAGTTGAAGAGTTACAGAAGGCTCTATGTATTCTCGGATATCCAGTAGGAAGCGTTGATGGCTTAATTGGCCCCAAAACACGAAACGCCTGGGCGGAATTTAAAACGGATGAACTGCCCGGTAACCCTGATTTGATCGGTAAAGAATCTGTTGAACGCTTGCAGGTAAAATTATCTGGTATCACAGCGGATGATTCATATGATTTTACGAGTAAAGATGGCGTCATAGAGGCTATTAAGCGTGAATGCATGTTGCAGGGTTTAGATTTAGATACACAGAAAGCCTATGTATTAGCGACCACACAGTGGGAGACCAACCAAACCTTTATGCCCGTTAAGGAAGCATATTGGCTCAGTGAGAAATGGCGACAAAAAAATCTTAGATATTTCCCATTTTATGGAAGGGGGTTTGTACAACTTACTTGGAAGAATAACTACGAGACATATTCTCAATTGCTTGATGTCGATATGGTGGAAGATCCCGATATAGCGATGCGGCCTAATATAGCGCTATTTGTTTTAATTCATGGTTTTAAAACAGGTACTTTTACAGGGCGAAAAATAGCAGATTACATTAATGAAACGAAAACAGACTTTATTGGAGCAAGACGGTGTATTAATGGTAGTGATAAAGCTCATGAAATTTCAGAAATTGCCAAGGGATTTCTAAGAAAGTTATAAGTTGTTCGGCTAGATAGTCATGAGTGATTTGGTGTTAAATTAATTCAAAATGTAATCAAGTATTTATTACCTTTATTGTTATTATTCTATCTTGAAATGAGTTTTGGATTTTTAAAAAACGCGATGACAGATATTTCATATTGACCAATTATGTTTTTATTATGCTAGACAAATAGTGGGATATATTATACGGGGTTAGCTTAATGGGATATTACCCTCTTATAGCAGTTTTCCTTCTACTTTCCTTTTCATTTCCCTTATTTGGGACTGTCGGAATCTATGCAGGCATGCTCTGTATTCCTGTTGCCATTTACACTGGCTTTCGCTATGGATGGTCTGGTGTGGTCGCAGTAGCTTTAGGTGGTATCTTGCTACCTGTCGGGTTCGGTTTGGCAATTGGTGCATTTCCGCCGGATTTGGATATTTATATACTCTCTGTCGTTACGGCTGGGATTGCTGCTTCAAAGTATTCACTTAAAGAACTGGCGATAGAGCCTAAACCATCACTCGGTTTTTTTGCAGGTTTCGCATTACTGCCACTTTTCGTTCTGATTGCTCACGAAGAGTTGAACAATGGATTACACATTACCGTTACGTTATCGCTGCTCCCAGTTCTGTATTTCCTGCTGTTTTTGTTTGGCTTGTCACGAAAGCGCTTTGTTTTGGTGGCAATAACATTATCCAGTGTGACTCTCCTGGGGATTGTGCTTGAACTCATCCAAGACTGGAGCCGGGTACATTACCTGCTCAATACGCTTGCTGATTTATTTACGGGTCTGGGTTGGTACTTCGCTGGCAGTTATGTTTCGGGAATATCGGATGAACGAAGTCGGAGCTCGCTCTTCCAAAAATGGCCTCGAATTACACTCGCAGCCTTAGTAACACTATGGGCTGCATACCCGGTTTGGTCACTGCTCCGACAATCTAATAGTGATTGGATGTATTTTGTCAGCCAACTTACACCGGTTGGTAGTGTTTATGCGATGCCTTTAGCCTCTTTATTCGCAGGACTGCGTTTTCGATTTCGTGGAGCCGCCATTGTCACCTTAATCGCGTTTGCTTCTGAATTGGCTGGCCCAGCTATGGAACTATACAACGCGGACATTGGTACACCTTTTACCGCCTTTGGCTTTGCTGTACTAGGTACTCATATCGCCGATCATCTAAGGGGAATCGATACAAAGTGGTATCCATGGCATTGGACCGCTTATGTCCTGTTTGGCTTAATTTGCGTGATATCAGTTTGGGGGGCAGACGGTCTCGAATCACCCGAGGGCCTAATATATGTGTTGATGTTCCTTGTAGCACTCATCGTTATCGCAATGGCAGGCCGAAAATTACTGAGTCGCGCTAATGTCCTGCTCAGCTCTCAATCATTGAAAGGAGTCGTCTCCTTAGTGGGGGTGTTACTACTGTTACCAGGTATCCTCTCTCACATACAACTTTTCTGGCGTTCAATTATAGAGGCTGTAAGTGGCGTTTACTTACTGGTTATCACTCATGATCAAAATTTCTGGGATTCTGGCAATGAGGCTATGCTCACCGCTATATTAATTTCGTACTTTACCGTTTTACTCGCTGCTACTTCAAGTATGCTCAAATCACTGCCTCCCTTAATCAAAGACTGGCGAAAGCTAATGGCTTGGTTCAGGGCTACGTTTGGAAAGGGAATACTAGTCGTAACGGTACCTAGTCGAGAGCAAGATGAGCCACAAGATGGAGATAGATCGCTTCCCTTATGGCTAGTACGAACCACAGATATTGTCCAATGGCTCCGCAATGGAATGGCATTGATCAGCGCTGTTCTTATCGTGCTGATCATAATCTACGCGGACTAAAAGCGTAGCTCATATATTGAGTTCAGCTTCGAACACTAAACCGCTATCATATTGATTTATTATCAGAATTGACGAGGTAGGGCGTCAATTGTCGAGTGATTGAATATGTTCACCATTTGCCCAGTGGCCTATCTGGGACAATACTTGTTGTTAGAATATTGTAGCTATTCATATGAGTTTTGTGTTGGCTGAAACTATATTGGTAGATAAGGAGGACATTGCCATGTTTAGTACTGACAAGTTAATAGAAAATTGTATAAAAGCAGTCGCAGAGGGGAAAGAAGCCGTTCGTGAAGTCGTCGCTGAAGCTGTGTCTGACAAAGGCAAGGTCATCTCTGTACTTGGAAACCAAGAACATGCCGGAATACATCTGTTGCACAGATCTCCTACACTCACGATTATTAACTTTGCTTGGGCTCCGTACATGAACTTAATGCCACATAACCACCAGATGTTTTCGGTTGTGGGTATTTATACAGGAAGAGAAGACAATATTTTCTGGAAAAAAACTTCGACAGGAATTGAAGCTTCCGGCGCAAAATCCCTTGGGGCAGGAGACATATGCGTACTTGATGAAACGGCCATCCATTCAGTTCTTAATCCAATAGGAAAAATGACTGGCGCTATTCATGTCTACGGTGGGGACTTTTTTGCCCCGACAGAGCCTAGAAGTGAATGGGACCATGAAACGTTGGTAGAGCGCCCATGGGATGTAGAGCACGTTAAAACTATTTTCCGAGAAGCGGAAGAGAGGTTTAATTCCACCAAACATTAAACATCATTCAGTTTCATTCACCACGAGTTCGGTATAGCCTGTTTTGTCATCCATCTCACGGCCAAAACTTAGGTTTGGATAGCTATGAATGATCAGCTCTGCGGTGGTATCAATAATGGTTCCTTCCATCAAATGGCCACCCCAAACCTGACCCTGTTTGTCCGCAACCGAAATGTGTATGTGCTGATGATCAGGGGTTAGGGTTCCCATTACAGAGACAATCTCAAACGGCTCATTTTTGGATAACGTACTTTCTGCGCCGGCAAGGCGAAGCTTGAGTGTTGATACACATCCTACGCAAGAAGCGATGCTGCCCGCTTTGATGTTATGGTCTTGAACGATCTTAGCAAGACAGTGTTTGAGATCCATGCCTCTGGTGAGCCGAATTGCAATTACGTTTAATGACATGTTACTTCCTGATTAATACCAGAAGACACGACAACGCTGTGTCTAAATCGGTATATCGCTTGGCTTTGCCGAGAACCCTCATGCCTTGCATGTTATTGAGAATAAAACACGCCAGTTGTGCTGGTTTCAGCGTTTTAGGAATCAACGTTTCCTTTTGTGCGTTTACTATTGCTTCAGTCAGAATGTCGATGAGATGGTCAAACAAGAAATGCCCCATACGCAGAACATCCTCATCTTCACCAGCGTGTTCGACTAAGGCATTTTGAATAAAACAGCCACAACTGTTTTTGCGTTGAAGCGCGGCAAAGGATGTCAAAAAAGCTTCGATTTCCCGTAGTGAAGCACCGTCTTTTTGCAAATTTGTCAGTGAGGGTAACGATACCTTTTTAAGGTATGCATCAAGCGCTTCATAATAGAGCTGCTGCTTGTCACCATAGGTGTTGTATAGACTGAATCGGTTGATGTTCAATTCATCTGTTAGATCGGAGATGGTCGTATTCGCAAAGCCCTTGCGCCAAAACACATCCATCGCGACTAAGAGTTTCTCATCTCTGTCGAAGTTAGCTTTTCTTGCCATATAGTTACCTACCCAGAAATATTTGCCTTAAAACATCTTCCAATCTTATGAACTGACTAATAATTATATTCTTGACTGAACGTTTATAAATTGACTAGAGTATAACCTAACCGAACAGTTAGATAAAGGAATGGGGTGTAACATGAAGTTGTATGAAACCGCAATGACGCCAAGTTGTAAGCGAGTTAACATTTTTCTTAAAGAAATTGGTGGTGACGTAGAGCGAGTCGCATTAAACGTACGTGAAGGTGAAAACCTCATCGACTCTTTCAAACAAAAAAGCGTTAACGGTAAAGTGCCAGTTTTAGAATTGGATGACGGTACAACGATTTGTGAGAGTGTTGCGATTTGTCGTTATTTCGATGAGGAGTTTAGTAACAATCTTAACTTATTTGGTGGAAATCAACGTGAGCGCGCTCAAGTTGAAATGTGGCATCGTGTTGTTGAGTTTCAAGGGTTGTATGCAGCATTTCAGGCATTTAGAAACATCACGGCGATTTATCAAGATCGTGAGAACTGCGTCAAAGAGTGGGGTGAGGAATCTAAGTCACGCGTACTGGAGTTTTTACCGATTCTTGATAAACGTTTAGGGGAAAGCGAATTCATCGCAGCCGATCGTTACACCATCGTTGATATTACTGGCTTTATATTCGTTGGTTTTGCAATCAATGCACTTCAGATAGATGTGCTTTCTACCGCTCCAAATATTGCCCGCTGGTATGAACAAGTTTCAGCTCGTGAAGCATTCCAAAGCTAATTAACGGTAATATTCATTTCGGATATTGTGAGCAGCAAGCGTTTGTCTCGTTTGCTGCTTTTCTTTTTGGAATCTAACACACGCAATTTGTTGGATTTTCTCTTCTTTTTCTATCATTAATCTATACTTATATCTGTAACAGTTGGCTTTTTGTTTGCCGTAAAGCCTCTTGTTTTTGGTCTGAAGACGTTGTTCTCAATATGAGAAGCGCGATAAGAGACAGGGAGAGGGTTATGAATATTCAAGTGAAAACCATCAATAACGTCCTAATTGCAATGTTGATGATGTCTGTTTTTGCATTAATCGCTATGTATAACAGTAATAACCAGCAAAATCAGGAAATTGAGCAGTTACGTGAGCAGTTGATAGAGAAAGAAAATCAAATAGTAGTATCTAATGAAGCCCTATCGTATACACGTTACCAACACCAATTACTGGCAGAAGATTACAATCGCTTCAGAGATGAGCAGTCGACGAATAACGTGTTACGTCAATAATCAGAAAGAACGCTAAGTCAGGTTTAGCAAAAATGGCTTTGTTTTGGTTTTAGGCGGGGGAGTCGCTAACGAAACTTGTTGTTCTTTCGGGGATATCAAGTTTTCTTACTTTGACTACAAAAAAGAATCTAAAAACCAAGCAAAGCGTTATCGCTTTACCTGGTTCCTAGCACTGACGGTTTTTATTATTTTGGTTCGGTAGTTTGTGTTGGCGATAGTAATGCCTCCAACTCTTCTTGAGTCAGAAGTTCTTCAGTTCTGAACATGCCATACTCGTCATCTAACGACATTTTCGTCCGGCTAATCAGGTACCTTTTCTGAGTTGGCGTTAAATCCTTGAGTGAGTCGATCAGCTCTCTAAAGTTGCTATTGTTCATTGCCATATATCCCCCCCGTTTTAAGCCTATACAGATTTGCTATTCATGTAGTCTAAGTAAGCAAAAATCTGCTGATTGATCGTTAACAGTTCCCTATTAACTATAGTGATATCTGACGCATCCGGTGCAATATTGTTGCGCGTATCTTGTTCAATTTCTTGCAACGCCGTGACCGCTGTATCTTCTCCGAAACTTTCTAATGCTCCTTTTAAACTATGTGCTAGCAAATGTAGTTCTGGCCAGTTTTCATTGGCATACAACTCATTAATGCGCTCTAAACCATTAACGTGCTCCTCTAAATATGTAGACAGCACTGTGATAATCATCTCTACATCGTTATCCATATATTTGTTTAACAAGGTGAAATTGATCATCTCTTAATCCCTATATAGCAAATGATAGTTAAAAGGTGCAGGCAGTCGGGTTAGGTAAAAACCAGAAAGATAGTCTTTCAACCAGAGAGACCAATTTGAAGGTGACGAACTTTGTAAGAGGTATGTGATTACAAGGCGAAGAGTAGTGGATAAACAAGAGCCATAAGACCGTGTAGCCTTAGTCTGCGACCAATGCGCATATATCAGGCAAACGATCTTAGTCGTCTTTGAGTCTAATGAAATCGCTTGGTGATTTCTCGTCATTACAGACGTCGGAGAGTCACCAACGACTAAAGTGTTTGTATCACCAGCATCCAATCTATCTTCATTCAATGTTCTTCTTCCTTGCAGAGCATTACTTTTAAGCTAGTAACCTGACTGCATAATAGCAAGGCGTTAGCAAGGAAAAGGGGACTTTAGCCACATTTTATAAGCAGTCGTATGGTTAAGTTTGGTAGCGTATTTAGGATCGATTGGGCGTGAATACTCAACTGAGTAGTGAAGTCAGTCGTATCTAGTAAATGCATTATATTTTCCGCACTACAACATACTTTTGTCGGATAGGCGACACCTGTTACCAGATGCCGCCCTCCTGAGAACCGTACGTGCAACTTTCACTGCATACGGCTCAAGCCTCCACTAAGGCGTTATTGTAACCCAGCAACTCACAAAGCAGTGGCGACAGGGTCAAACCATGAATTGCGACCGGTGTTTTTCACCTTACGTTCATTGAGAAAACCTTCCCAAAAAGGATCGAACGGGTTCGCTTGACTCATGATTTTTACATGTCGCTTAATTGGCACCTGACCGATTTGAAACAGTCGGATCACGCCATACAGTCCATCCTTTTTAAACCAGCCATGGAAAATCCATTGCCCTTGATAGTTTAGAAAGTACTTATGTGCGATCCATTTGCGCCCCTTGTTTGGGTGACGCCTGACTGACCATCGCCATAACGCTAGAAACATCTGGTGGCCAACATAGCCGAAGGTTTGTTTAGCAACACAATGGCGATAGTAATTCGCCCATCCTCGTAGTTTCGGATTCATCATCTTGATGAGATCGGCTACTGGGATTGTTGCGTGTTTTCTAATGAGGTCACGCATGTTTCGTAAGAATGATAATACGTTGGACTTGCTCGGTTTAATGAGCAATTTCCCTTTGTACTTTCTGGCGTTAAAACCAAGAAAGTCAAAGCCATCATTGATATGAGTCACATGCGTTTTCTCTTCAGAAAGCGTTAAGCCTCTTTCTTGTAAGAAAGCCATCAGTTGCGGCTTAATGTCATTCACAAGGACTTCCTTTGAAGACCCTGTGATAACAAAGTCGTCAGCATAACCTATAAAGTTTACTCTGCTGCCTGTTTTGCGAGCTATAGACTTAGTTAACTTTTCTAGTCCGACAAGAGTAAGCAACATCAGGGTGGGTGAAATTATCCCACCTTGTGGTGTTCCCTCTGCCGTTTTGTAGAACAGCCCCTTGTCTATATAGCCACATCCCAGCCATTGCTTGAGCATCCTTTTGTCTGTCGGGATATTATCAAGTAGCCACTGGTGACCTATCTTGTCAAAACAAGCTTTGATATCCCCCTCAAGAACCCATTGTGCTGCTCCCTTTTTGCACAGGCATTTGAAGCACTGCTGTATTGCATCGGCTGCGCTTCGATTGGGTCTAAAACCATAGCTGTTAGGGTCGGCAATTGTTTCAGATATAGGTTCTAGTGCTAGAAGATGTAACGCTTGTTGCGCTCGGTCTATCATACACGGGATACCTAATGGTCTAAGCTTGCCGTTTTTCTTTGGGATATAGATTCTTCTGAGCGGTTTGGCCCGATAGCCTTTTCTGCTCAGTAAACTGACTGCCGCCATTCGACGTGCATCGGTGTTCCAGATGTCGCCGTCAATTCCTGGCGTTTTACTGCCTTTGTTTTGTGATACTCGACGAACAGCGAGAAGCTTTGCTGTTTTCGAGTGAGTCAGTATCCACTGTAGTGCTTTCGCCTTACCGTGTTTACCTTCTCGGATTGCTTTTGCAATGCGCATCTGGAGCCTTAACACATGGCGCTCAACCGCTTTCCAGTCGATGGATTGCCATTGGGCGCTGCCAGAAGGGGCACTCACTTCATGAGAAGAGATCATCTGCGTTCCTTCTTAAATAAAGTTTTCCAAATCATCTTGCAATGGGAGACCAGTTGGAAGTGGGCACACTTTCGTGTCAGACATCCGTCTGTATCTGCATCATTACAATGCAGCATTCGCTTTTTCCAACCTCCTTTACCAGCACCGCTATCGGCTCTCTTCACAGACAGCTTTCCCAAAGGAACGATACTGGCTTACCGTGTTCCACATGTCGCGCAATATCAGGTTAGATGCCCACTATAGTGCGGGGAGCCTATCGATCACGAAAGAGTACTGTCCAACCTCTTTCCTACTCCCATCGCCATTTTGGCCACAGCGTATTAACCACTTCCGCTGCTTCATCGCATAACGCACCTTACATGGATTCACTTTCATTCATCATACTGATTCCCTAGCACTCACCCAATTCGTGGTTATCAGGAGGAGCATCACCTCACGGTTTCGCTCCCGTCTAGCACTATGCCAAACTTCGTTACATTGTCAGGCTCGCTGCTTTATTCAGAGCCTTAGGGTCGTCTGGTGATACAAACGGTTCACTCTTATCGCGGTGAACAGCGCTTCATGCGACTTCACGTCGCACGGACATAAACGAGCTACAGCCTTTACTAAATTAGCATTTAACGGATAACCTGTGGTATTGCAAAACCTCTTACCGACAGGCCAAATCAACTCACTCACTACAATCACACACTTCACGATGATTGAATAGCCACTAAATCAGTAGACTGCAGAAGAGGAAGTCAATGAGCGGCAAAATCTGGGCAGTTGGACACATGGATTGGTAGGTTATATGTACTAGTTGTATTTAAGGTGGCTGCAGCGGCTTCAGCATTGCTTTGGTTCACCCCATAACGTGACGTTATGTGCTAAATGGTTTGGAATTTAAAACCTGCTTATCTTACAGGGAGTTTTATGTTTAGAGTTGTGTATGAGTGGTGTGTACCAATCGAGAAAATGGACGAGTTTCAAGATGCCTGGCGTTCGGCGACCGAATCCATCCACACTTCGGTAGAAGGTGCGCTCGGTAGCTTTATGCTCCGTTCCTATGATAAGCCTGAAAAGGTTCTCACTATTGCCAAATGGCGAACGCGCGAAAATTGGGAACAGTTTTGGGAAAATCGTAATCCAGAAAAAATGCAGAAGATGCGTGCAATTGCTGAACGTATCTCGGTTGAAGCATTCGACGAAATAGAAGATAGAACTAAATAGTGTCAGCGACAAATCGCGCAGGGGCGTCTTTGGAGTCAATAGATAGATAAATCGTATGTATTAAGCGTGCTAAAGAAACTCTAGCTAATCATGGTAAGGCGTTTCAATAAGTTGTCTCAAGCACAGTAGAGGCACAAAGGGGGTAACCTTTGAGCCTCTTGCGTAATTAACCAATGCCCTATAACTCGATCATCGCTGTGTGTCACAATGATTAAATCCAGTGCCTATCTCTATTATTGCCCCCGACCATCAAACATCACCACAATGGTTTTGGTAATGATGCTCATATCCATACTGAGCCAAGACTTCATCGAGCATAGAGAAAGCGCGTAACTGTGGTCATAGCCGACTTTTCTTCGCACGTCATCAATGCAGGTATCATAACCCTGATTGACTTGCGCTAATCCGGTAATACCCGGCATCACGCCATAGGTTCTATCAGCGAAATAAGGGATAGCACTCTCCAGTTTGCTATAGAAGCTAGGGCGTTCAGGTCGTGGACCTATCAGTGACATGTCACCTTTAACTACGTTAAAAAGTTGTGGGATTTCATCCAAACGAGTCTTACGTAAAAATCGTCCAACTGGCGTGATTCTTGGGTCATTTTCCGTCGCCCAAACTGCCCCTGTGTGTTGTTCTGCATCTTGGTACATGGTGCGAAACTTAATGATTTCAAAAAACATCATTTTCTCTGGTGTAGATTTGCCGACTCGAAGCTGTTTATAAAATACAGGGCCTGAAGAGGAGAGTTTGATTGCTATCGCGATAAAAGGCATTACTGGTGATAGAAGCAGTAAACCAAATAGCGCGCCGAACAAATCAAAGAGTCGTTTTGCAAACCAAATTGAAATATGTGCGGATACGTTGCTCATAGTACATCTCCTTTTTGGCCCACACGAGACCACTTTCCTGATTCAAGACCAAATAGGTAGCGCATACCACCGATGAAATTTGCGCAATGACCAGCAACGATGTAAAGCAGTAGCTTGCAGGCTTTGTGATAAAATATATGTGGTAGGTGATAAATCACAATCGCCAGTGAATAGATCGCGATTTGAGTGGCCAGTGCAGCCATGAAAAATGGGTTGTCCATCATGGCGATAGAACTAACAAAACAAAATAGAAGTAGGTAAGGGGTCATGAGCCGTAGCCCTTTGCCGGAAAAGAATGCAAATGCGACACCCCTGTACTTCGGTAAGAACATCTCACAAAGCAGGATTGCCTGCTGCATGTTGCCAGCAGAGATACGCAATCTTCGGCTAAAATCATCTTTCTCGTTGGTGGCTTCCATCTCCAGAGCAACCATCTCAGGCTCATATTCAGCAATATACCCCTGACGTACGATCGACATAGGAATTATAAAGTCATCATTGATTGTATTGGCACTTATAGATTCAAACAGGTGCGTGCGGAATAGATAAAATGCGCCATGTGCCCCAAGCGTTGAGCCAAGTGAGGCTTCACGCATCTTAAGCTGACTTTGGTATTTCCAGTAACTGGCTTCCCCTGCATTACCCGGCTTAAACAATTGATAGTGACCATTGACGACGCCGACTTTACTGTCCTGAAAATGTGTATTTGCAATCCATAGCGCATCAATGGAAATAAGGGCGGAAACGTCGCTCAATGCCGTAATATCACTGGTGATAGTTTTCATCTGTTCATTTATCAGGGCAACTTTGCCACGATTGGTTTTAAATGCCCGGATTTCAAAATGTGTATCGGAACAAATTGCTTCTTGGATGGTTTGTTCTGCAATACTCACTGTGTTATCGGTACAGCCATCACATGCGATGATGACTTTGTACTTATTTTTTGGATAATCAAGCGAAGATAGGTTGCGAATTTTGTCCGCTATCCACTGCTCTTCGTTGTAGGCCGGCACCAATATAGTGATGGTTGAACATCCTTGATCGCTTTTGATATTTTTGTATCCACGCGTTCTATGGCTGCGGGCTTTGTAAGGGTGATTTTTAGAATACCAAGACAGTAAAACAGGGTAGCCAACGTGGTGATAGATAACCAACACGCAACTGACAATAAACAGTGTGGTAAGTAGTAAATCAATCATGCGCTTTTCTCCTCAGCTAATGTTTCGTATGCACGCATCATGTCCCTGATGTCGTTATGCTTTAAGACAAACTGTCTTGGGGATGCTTTTACTGGTTTGTTTAAGGCGGTTTTTATACTGGCGGCCAACTGCTGTGAGTTTTCACTTTCAAACAACACTCCGGTGCTTGGGCAAAGGGTTTCTTTTGTTGCACCAACGTTGCTTGCTAAAGTGACAATGTCACATGCTTGAGCCTCTAAAGTAGAGAGCGGGAAACCTTCACGACGTGAGGGCAAACAGAATAAGTCCAGCGTTTGATAAAATCGCGTCATGTCATCAACAAGACCAAGAAAGGTTACTCGACTGTTTAACCCAAGATGCTGCACTTGCTGTTCTAATTTGATACGTTGGCTACCATCCCCAGCGATAACTAGCTGTATATGGCTCGGGAGTAACGCCATTGCGTTGATCAAAATGTCGTGACCTTTGACTTGTTCCAATCGACCTGCCGTACCAATAATTGTGCTTTGCACAGGCAGTCCAAAAAGTTGACGAGCAAGGTGCTTGGAGCCAGTGGTGAATTTCTCGCAGTCGATACCGTTTTTGATCACCCTGACATCCTGATAATCAAAATGTTGATGAATTCGTTGTTTTACCAGGAGTGCATCGGCAACAACGCAGGGTTTAGCGATTTTTAGTGCCAGGTTTTGTAAAGCGCGGTGCTTTTGGTCTGATAGATGCCATGCATCGTGTTCGGTATGAATTCGAGCTTTTACCCCGGCCAAGCGAGCAGCAACGGAGCCGTATAGAATCGGACCAATATGATGGGAATGAACAACGCTTGGCTTTAACGTGAGAAACAGTTTAACAAGCCGTATCAGCGTCTTAACGCTATAGCCTGACGGCTTGTTAAGAAAGATTAATTGGTTTTCAACCGGCTTCAGTTTTGACCATTTCAATACTGATTCTTGTTTTGTACCTTCCAAACTAACAATGAGTACTTTCTGGTGTGGGGACGAAAACGCCAGCATGTTGAGTGCGAGCGCCTCTAATCCACCAGGGGAAAGGTGCTGAACCACGTGAATAATCGTTTTGGACTTTATGCTCATACTCGCTCCTAACGGATGTTTAGCTCTGAACTAGTATTAGCATTATGTGTGCCAGATTTATTGTCTAATTAATACAATGAGTTATGAGTTTTTTGTTGTATTTCTCAAGCTGAAAGTCAATTTGAAAATCGTTATGATTAATACGGCTTTATTCTTGGGATGTGCGTGAGTACAGGCGCCTGGGTAATGGCTTCGATCTCTTCTTTGCGTCTGATCGATGAATCAAACAGCTCGATCAATAACGCAACACCAGCACCTAAACCAATTCCCGCCACCAATCCCGCAATGACAAATACAATCGCCGGAAGGTTCGCCGGACGACTAGGGGTATAGGGAAGGTCAATAATTTTGACGCGTTTGTTTTGCTCGAAAACCCCTAAAGAACCTGTGAGCTGAGCCATTTCGTAACGTTGAATTAATTCATCATAGAGTTGACGCTTAATTTCAGCATTGCGAACTAAACGATGCATGGTTTTCGCGTTGTCACCGAATCGATTGGCTTCTTGCTCCAGACTGGAAATCATTTCTTTTAAACTTTTTGTCTCTTCTGTGAGCGATTCATAACGGCCTCGCACGAGTTGCAAGCTTTGTAGCTGGGTGACGAGTAAAGGTTGAATCTCTCCAAGATCTTTTAATTTATTACTGCTGGCAATATCCCAAAGCTGATCGCTACTGATATTAGGTTGCTCCATTTTCAATAATAAGGCGCGTTCATTCTCTAAACGGCGTAACTCGCGTTCTTTGCCTTGAACAGCACTATGACTCTCAGTGTATTTCGCTTTGAGAAGAGTCAGTTCGCTACGAATCTCGATGATCTGATCTTCGATTTTTCCGACCACGGGATTGGTTTTTGACAGTTGTTGATCGAGGGAACCCAGGCTCTTTTCAACCCCTGCGAGTTCGGCTTTTTTCTCTGCGTAGCTTTGTTTCAGAGAAGCCAAGCGGCCTAGCGACTGACTTTGCATCTCCGGCGTTACCGATGCAAAGCGATTTTTAAAATCAGCCAATTCATTTTCCGCAATGTCGAGTTCCTGTCTGCGTTTCTCAATATGGATAGCGAGAAATTCTGACGAGTCCTGAATCGATGAACGCTCTGGTGCGAGAAGCTGCTCGATAAAATGTTCACTGATAGACTCTAATAACTCTTTCATACCGTCCGGGCGGGGAGCGGTCAGTGAGATTTTAAGAAAGTCTTTGCCCGGTTGAGTGATCGTTAAACTGTTTGAAAGCTGATTGATGATGTAATCACGCTTGGCTGGTGGCATAGAGTCGTTAATAAGCTGATGCTCATTCGCCACCGCAGTGAGTACATGGCGACTTTTCAATAGCGTACTCAAGGCATTTAGACGTTCTTTTAGCATGGTTGATACCGCGATATCTTCCAGAAACGGATTCATCTTCGCGGTTTCCTGAATCAGCATTGACGTATGCGACACGTAGTTAGTCGGTGCAATTTTACCAATAAAGTATCCAACGAATGGAAGGATAAGAATGGGTACGACAATCACATACCGTTGTCGCCATGCTGAATTGAGTATGACGATAAATCTCCGTTTTAACTCGTTCATAGTGACTCCAACATACGGTTCAATTTAAGCGTACGTGCATCCCAACTTTCGTTGATGACTGACTTTTGTCGCTCAGAGGTTGATTCACGATCTAGCTGATTTAATGCCTCTGTGAATTGCTCGCAATCAGTGACGGTTGAAACCAAGGCTTTGTAAGGCGATAAGGCGGGAAATGGAGTAGTGATGACGGGACAACCTGCCGCAAAGTATTCCAGTAATTTTAAAGGGCTGCATGAAGCAATTTGTCCATTGGATTTAAACGGAAGTAGACTCACATCCCAATGTTGACTGTAACTGGGTAAGTCGCGATGTGGCTTAGGACCAAGGTAGTGCACATTCGCCAGTTTTGGCAGCGGATAGCTTGGAAGTTCAATTGGGCCGATAAACACGAATTGCCAGTTAGGGTTCGCGAGGCAAACTTGCTCGATGAGTTCGTAATCTAGCCAGTTAGACAGGCTGCCATAAAACCCGGCAATCTTGTGATTTGGAGAGGGTAAATCCGTGGCACGCTGGCTTGGCTGACTAAAGAGTGAGGTATCTACGCCATGAGGCAAGTAATGAGTTTTGGTCTGCGGAAATTTCGCTAGCAAGGGTGCACTGGCTGCGAGTATCAGGTCCGCGTGGTCCACGAGTTTGTCTTCGTGCTGTTTGACCACCTCATGATCGACACCGGCAAGCGATGAGAAATCGTCTCCGCAATAGTAAACCACCGATGACTCACCCAGAGTTCCACATAAATCGGCTGCAGTCGGCAGTGAAGTCCATAAAATCGGTTTGTGCAGCTGAAGCTTCTCGATAACGGGTTTCAGTTGAAGACGCATCAAGGTTTTGGCGACACAACGTGCGAATGCTGACTTAGGAGCGGGAAGCGTTTTAAGGTTTATCACCGTAATATTTACGTGATGCTCTCGTTGGTCGGTGTAGCCACCTTTACTTTTACCCACAAGCTTACAGCAAGCACGTTTAACATCGTGCATATTTAACTTGGGTTGACGGAGTCCGATCGAGTTAACCCAAAGTACCTTGCGTTGTTTTGCTAACCGGGTAACCAGATGTTGTGTACTCGATGGTAAGCCACCAAAATCTTCACCAAAAACAATAAGATCTCGCATAGTGAACTCCTTAGTGATTAAGTGAACGTATCACTCTGGCAGGATTACCAGCAGCAACAACAAAAGCAGGCAGGTCTTTAGTGACCACACTACCAGCCCCCACGATGGTCCCTTCGCCAATCGTGACATTGGGGCAAACCGTGACATTTGTTCCTAGCCATACGTCCTTTGCAAGTACGATATCTCCAACATCGCAATCGAGATCGCCAAAGCCTTTCGCTCTTAAATCTGCGTCAAGTGAGTGACCAGAATACCCAAACAGAAAGGCGCGACCGGCAATTCGAACATTGTCACCAATTTCAATTCGTCTCCCAATCGCAAAAGTACTCTGCCAACCGATATCGACGTTACTGCCAACAATCAGTTTTGGATCACTGGATTGGGGTCTGGCGCTAAACGTTGTTTGACCAGAGATGCGGCAATCGTCTCCAAGAGTGATGGAAAGTGGTCCCGAAACAAAAGGCACACCACCAAAGAGATAAAGCCCTCGACCATATTGAGAAAGTCGACCTTTAAAGGCGGGGGTTTGGATAAATACCCGAACCAAGTTGCTCCAAATGGAGGTACTCGCTGAATAAACGGTGCGAACC
The DNA here is from genome assembly GCF_052353105.1 of Vibrio sp. YIC-376. NCBI lineage: Bacteria > Pseudomonadati > Pseudomonadota > Gammaproteobacteria > Vibrionales > Vibrionaceae > Vibrio > Vibrio sp. YIC-376. The sequence continues at coordinate 34,755 of NZ_JBBWFK010000009.1, read as the reverse complement.
GTCTTGTTCATCCACATCGGTGTAGGAAGATCACATGCACGAATCGATTTCAAAATGAGAAACAATTTGCGATATGAAGGGCTTTCGTGGTGTTGTAACCACACTTTCAAGTTATTTAACTGCTGAGCCAACATGATACTGTCCCTTATATTGAGGTGATAAAGAGACTATTTCACGTTGCGTGCCAAAAAATTAATTGTTTAAAAACAGTAATATAAAAATCATTTGTTGAGTGTTTCTTTGGTATTCTCAATTTGAGAACGGATTTGAGTAATTCGGGAGATAGCGATACAAAGCGCTGCGAGGATATAAATCGGCCACGTGAAGCCTTGGGTTAGGAAAGTACCGGAAACCACAGTGCCAATTACACCCGCATACACCGCAAGTGCTGTTGCTGTGAGATAAGGGGACACCAAGCCTTGCCGCTGATTGAAGATAGAAAGCGTTTGTCGGCTTGTTTTAATAAGCGAAATGATCATACCAATAAACACAGCCAGGCCAAGAAATCCGGTCTCAGCCAGCACGCCGAACCAAGTGCTGTGAACCGCGTGGTTGAGCCCGTCCCAATGTGGGCTGTAATAGTAGTAATTCGAATAGAAATTATTTAAACCCACGCCACTAAACGGGTTCGCCACCGCCATCTTAAACGCGGCTTCCCATGCATATAAGCGTCCCATGGCTGATGCGTCGATGCCGTCTTCTGCGGCGCCGCCCGACTGACGGTCGGAAATTCCGGCTACGGCAAACAGTCCCAGCAACCCAATTACAGCGATGAAGATCAATAGTGATTTTGAGCGAATCAGGCGCAGACCGAAAATACCAAATACAGCAACTGATCCCAAAAGCCCACCACGGCTTTGTGTCGCGATAACGGCGGCCATTGCCAGTACTAGCCCGGTAATACCAAGAATACGTGAGAAGCCTATGCCTTTTGTGGTGGCAAAGCTGATCGCAAACGCCAGAGGGAACATTAATACCAGCGACAAATCATTCGGATCACCAAGCACAGAGCCCAACTGACGACCGATGGTGACTCTCGTGCCTTCAACTAAACCAATCCCAGAAGCCGAGTTATACAAAGCAACTACGGCAATTAATCCACCCGCTAAGATAATCAAGGTTGCGATTTTTCGCACTGCATCTTCCGTATTCACCAACCAAGCGATGGCTAGAGTCATGATGATGATTTTCCAATAGATATTTTTAAAATAGGTTATGGCAACACCCGGGTTAGAGGACAAGACAATGCCTATGACAACAAGCCCCCAAAATAGGACGAGCCACGTCATACTCGGGTGCCAGAAAGTTTGTAGCTGGCGACTGATCAAGGTGTGCCAAATCAAAGCGCCAAGCGCTCCTAAAGAGAGGAGTAAAGGGATTTTTAATGAATAAAGCGCGGGTAAGGCTTCGTGAATTCGAAAGAAGGAAAATAGTACAAATAGACTCACCAACCAGAATGTCTGATTGAGCACAAACAATGCCGCAAGCGGTAAAAAGCAGAGCACAACGACAATGGCTGGATGAGGTATAACATACCAAACCATGGCTAGCATAAACGTAACCAGCGTCATGATCATTATTGGCCTGGCGTGTTTGACACTATTCATAGTGAGCGACCCACGTAATGAGTTAACGTGTTTGAAAGACGTTTGAGTGAAGCACCTGAAATCAACTGGAACCGAATCGCAAAAGCGATAACGCCTAACGGCTGAAGCAGCAGCATTAACGCGGATACCTCGATACTTTGATGATACCGACTGGTTAATAGAAACAGCACCGTTAACGCTATCAGCGCACAAATAGGACCGGTTTGATAATCCAGATAATACGCACGTTGGCTAAACCAGATTGTGAATATGAATCGGCTTAATTGCCCCGCGATCAACCCGTAAAGCATTGCTTCAATGCCGAGGTCAGCAGAAAGGATACAAATCACTATCGCCAATGCGGTGGAGGCGAGGTTAATGTACAAAAGCTGAGAGGTGTGCTTTTGGTAGAGAATGCCAAAGTTAGTCAACTCGACCAGCTCTTTGAATAGCATCATTGTTATGGTCATTCCAACCAAAGCGATAGCAGGCTGGTAAGAGTCCGGTAAAGAGAACGAAATAAAAAGTTGACTAAGCCATGCCACAGCGACAGAAATAACGCACAACAGCAGTATCCCTTGAGTCGTCACGCTAGCGACATGTTCTCCTCCATTTTTGTCCATGGTTTCGAAACGTTTTGGCATCCACCACATATGAAAAGGTTGGATAAGAATACCGACGCCAAGCGCGAATTTAGCCGCAATCGCATACATGCCTAAGGTTTCTAAATCGGTTGCTCCAGCGATCAGCCACCTTTCTGCACCACTTAAACCAAAAGCCACAACACCGGATAGCATAAGCGGCGCAGAGTAGCGGATATAACGAATAAAGCGTTGTTTGTTAGGTAGGGAAAATGGAAAGTTGATGAAAACGTGCAAAAACAAAAACTGTATGAAGGTACACACGATATTGAGGGTAAAAACGAGTGTCACGTCCGGTTTGTATGTCAGGACGACAACAAGTAAAGAAACCTGAGCTAATACGGTCACGACACATATCTTAAAGAACAAGCTTGCTTGATTATGCAATCTTAACCAGGCAAGGCTGATAGCAAGGGGCGCTTCGTAACACAAAACCAAAGCCATAAATAGGATTTGCTCACTGGTGAACGTCGAAAGCTTAAAAGGGACCAGGTAATAAATGAACAAGATAAACAAACTCAGACTGAAAGAAGCAACGAGCGATGCACTGTACAGTTGAGAAGCTTTTCTTTTTCGCACCGTGAAGCGACTGATTGTGCCTATAAATCGATAGAGATTTTCATGCATTGCAATGCCCACAATCAGACTAAAGAATACCGTTGTGATACCGAGCAACTCGAGATGGCCGATTTCTTGCGGTGACAAGTATTGGGCCATAAGAGGCAAAGTAAATAGCGACACACCTTTAATGAGGAACAGGCTGACTGCATATAAACTGATGTTTTTCAGATGGCTAACATTCATTGCAAAATTTCCTATTCAAACTGAATTAGTTGCATGCGTGAAGGGTGGATGTAACCACGTCACCATTAATGTGTTGTGCAAACTTTTGGTAGCAATATTCAGCTTTATAGCGGACAGCTATTTCTAACGCACGCTGGCTGCAACGATGAAATGCTTGTTGGTCGTTACTAGCGTAGAGCAGAGCATCACACAAAGAATCAGGGTTTCCCGGCTGATACTTAATACAGTTTTCATTGTGGGTCAGTGTCTTGTCCCAATATGCGCCATCTCGAGGAATGACAACGCACATACCCGCAGCCAGAGCCTCTAGAATTGATAAACCGAATGGCTCATTACAGCTGGTTGAAACAAAGATGTTGGATTGACTCCGGATATCATCCAAGTTTTCAGGGTCTTCATACCATATGGTGTGGGAGAGTAAAACCGGAGCGTTGGAGATTGGTAAACACGTATCGACGGGGCGAATGTAGCAAACATTGAGTACGACAGACTGACGAATAGCGGCACGTTTGGATGCTTTTATTAACGTTTCCAGACCTTTCCATTTCAGCAGCGATGCAGCCCAAAAGTAAACTGGCGTGTTTTTTTGACATTCCTGTGGCCAACGAGATGCCGGAATGCCATTCACAAATGACTGATATTGCGATGAGTTTAAGTAACTTTCAGCCATTGTCGAGGCGTCTTTTATTTTGGTCGCGGCTTTAAGGTAAGTTTCTAGTGCCGCTTTGAGGCTACAACGGGTAGAGGGTAAGTAAAACACGGCGTTCGCTCTGGTAAGACAGAAGCCAATAGAGCGTGACAGCCCGACGTTGCCGTGGATAAACTGAACGACTTCAATATTAAGAACCATCTGTAACAAATAGACTGGCATATCCATACCTGGCCCTGAAGCGCCGATGAACGTAGTAATGCCGCGATGCCCAATCAATGTCTTTAGCAATACCAATAGAAGATACAGTTGGTTTAGCCAGTAGAGAATCCCATTGTGCTGACTCATTAACCAAGGAACTGGGGAAATGGAAATCAAAGTAACATTGTGTTTGGCGTAGAACTCTGTTTGCTTCCAGAATGCCGTGTCTACTGTTGCGACAATGAAATCATTGGACTCAACACGGCATACATTGAGCGCATCACTGGTGGCAATCTTAGAGCCGCCTTTAAATGCGATAGGGTCAAAAATAAGCGTTTTCTTGCTTTGACTAGTCATGCCTGGCCTCCAAACGACAAACGGTTTACCACATAGGTTTTGAGGGGGGATAAAGTGCTTATTAGAGACCGATTGGCTACAAATGGCTGTTCCAATAAGTCTCTATAAAGAAGTTCTATTTTTCGGCAACTGACAGATAGATCATGATTTTGGGTAATGTGAACAAAACCGCTCATTCCATACTGTTCACATAGTTCAGGATTATTGATGAGTACGCGCATCGCTTTTGCTATTGGGCCAATGCCCTGATTCGGATACAGAACTCCAGTTTCACCATGGGTAATGAATTCAGGAATTCCACCTTCAAGCGGCGCGATAACCGGGATTTTAGCAAGGGCAGCTTCTGCTACAGCCAGCCCAAAGGCTTCACTGCGAGCACCACTGATAAAGGCATCACACCCCTTGAGCCATCCAACGACATTGGATTGTTCGCCAACAAAGTGAATACGATTGCTTAGGTGCAGGCGACTGGCTTGCTGAACAAGCTTGTCCATTAAATCGCCATCGCCAATGACAACGAGACTGACGTTAGGATACTCAAAAGTCACGTGACGCATTGCGGTTATTATCCGGTCTACACCTTTACGGTGAATCAGAGAGCCGACCGTCGCAAAAACAAAATCCTGCTCCGGAATAGATAACGCTTGCCTAACATCGACTTTTTGCTGCGCGGAGAGGGATACGGTATCAATACCATTGTGAATAACCGATATTTTTTCGTTAGGGTAACCATCTTTAGTCATGAATTCAGCGACGTACTGACTGACTGAAATAATGTGAGGAGAAAGGTGCAGGCCAAGCGTGAGGCGGTCGCTTGCTGGGTAAGGGCAGTGGAGCTGGGTAACGACGGGTACTTTCTTCATTCGTGCAGCGGCCAACATCCATTGGCAGGGGGCACCACTATTAATATGTACAAGGTCTATTTTTTCGCGTTCGATGATCTCGCAACCATACTTAATCAGACCAAGCCAATCTGATACGTTGTATTTAGGTGGTTTCCAGCCAAGCAGCAGTGGAAAATGATTAAGCTGAGTTGGAACATTCATCAGTTCTAACTGTTTTGAGAGTACACAACTATTGGTCCAAACGTAACAAGCGTAGTGATGGTGTTCCATGTACTTAATGAGATCGAGCAAACATTTCTCGCTACCTCGGATCCAGTCATCGCCATAATGTACAAATAGAATCTTTCTCTTCATGCCAACCCCTCACATTGTCTTTGGATAAAATCGTTAATTGCACTTTTTGATAGGACTAACGCAAATGTGATGCCAAGAAGGTAGTGGTTCTATGTGATTGTTTTTAATATGATTTATAAGAGACTTGAGGTGGGGCGTTATTGTTTCTCAATTTGACAATCAGATTGAGAGCTATTGGGGAAGTAGAGTTTTATTATTTTTGGGATGACGGCAGATTGAGAATAGTGCTGTTCAACGCTATCAATCGCCTGTTTTTTTATCTCTAATTGCTGGTGGGGGGCGAGGGACAGATAGGTGTTTAAAGCCTCATTCAATTGATTGACGTTGTCGACTAAGTACCCGTTGGTTTCGTGTTTAATAAGCTTCGACATATTGCCAACATTAAGTGAGACAACAGGGATACCTCTCGCCATCGCTTCGAGCGCTGTCATGGGTAAGCCTTCATAACGAGAGCAAATGATTAAAATGCCAATATGTTGCCAAATGGCGTCCATGTTGTTTTGGTGACCATGAAACCTGACGTTCGCCGGAGCGCCTTGTGTTAGCTCCGATTGCATGGCCCCCGAGCCATAAAGATCAAACCGTTGTGTCTGATTTAGGCGCGCCAAGTCAATAAATCGATCGGGGCCTTTCTCATGGCTTAGCCTGCCAACAAACGCGATTTGGTTTCCTGTTGAGGTAGACAGCGTCTTGGTATCAATAAAATTATTGAAACTTTCTGATTTGGTTATCAGCTTTTGGGTGATTCTTTCACTCACGGCGATTGAGTGATTTGACACAAACGTGGTGAACCGGTCGACACAGTCATATAACCACACCTTACCCGTTGGAGTTTCTCCTGCGTGATACGTAGATATTTGGCGAACTCCGGTCATTATCCTTGCTAGCTTGCAGACCAAGCTTGCTTTATAGCCATGAGCGTGGAGAAGAGCGGGTTTTTGCTTTCGTACTTGGCTAATTAAGTCGCTAAAGTAATTCGTGCCTGCAGAGCCCAAAAACTGGACAGCAATGCCGCTTGATTCCAGCTTGTCTTTGAGCAATTGGGGTTTGGAATAAGTGCTCAGAAACATGACTTTGACAGGAATTTCAAAATGCTTGAGCCCATTTGCGAGCTCAAGCACATGTGTTTCAATGCCACCGAAAGTCAGGCTGTCGATGACTAGCCAGACTTCGTTACACGAGTTGTTGCTCATCTTCAGCTTCCCAGGCTTGCTTCTTACGGTATACCGTAGAAGGGCTAAGCTCTAAAAGTACCGCCGCGTTCAGCACGTTTCCGTCACAGTAATCAATGGCTTGCTGTATTGCCTCACGTTCAATTTGCCACATTGGCCTTATTGCTACAGGTCTTTCAATTTGCGGCTCAGTAACCGCGTCGTGACTATTTTCAGGAGCCTCATTGATAACGACGGGTTGCGGAGTGATGACTGGCTCAGGTTTAGCTATGGTGTTTTGCTTTGGCACACGGCTTGATGTGACCTGAGATGGCAAATGCTCAAGGCGCAAATGGTTATCGTCATTAAGGACCACAATATTGCGAATAATGTTTTGAAGCTGACGGACGTTACCCGGCCACGCGTAGCGTTTTAGCGTTGGCTCTGCATCTCGGTGGATTGCGTTAAACTTTTTGCCATCTTCTTTAGCGTACAGCTTAAGAAAGTGAGTCGCTAACGTCGTAATATCATTGCCGCGCTCGCGTAATGGTGGCATATCAATAGGCACTACATGCACGCGGTAGTAGAGGTCTTCTCTGAAACGGCCTTCTTCTACTTCAACAAGAGGATCTCGGTTCGTCGCGCAGATGATACGAATATCGACTTTCATTTCTTTATTTGCGCCTAGTGGGGTAAAGGTACCTGTCTGCAAAAATCTGAGTAATTTCTTTTGCATCTCAAGTTCCATCTCACACAGCTCATCAAGAAAAAGCGTACCACCGTTGGCCATTGAGGCCGCACCTTTGCGATCGGCTGTCGCGCCTGTAAATGCGCCCCTGACGTGACCAAAGATTTCACTCTCCATGAGATCTTTTGGAATCGCACCACAGTTAATAGCGATAAACGGTTTATCTTTACGCTTACTCTCGCGGTGGATGGCTTCGGCGCACACTTCCTTACCCGTACCACTTTCACCGACAATAAAAACACTTGCTGTCGTTGGTGCCACTGAATCGATGATCTTGTACACACCTTGCATTGGAAGGCTAGACCCGATGAAACCGTGGAATCGGTTTCGATCGAATTTGTTTTCTATGTCTTCGACAAGGTTCTCCAGTTTAACTTGTTGCAAGTGCAGAGCGATGGAGGTTTTTAGGCGATCAGCATTAATTGGTTTTTCGAGAAAGTCTTTCGCTCCTTTTTGCACAAGGCTAACCGCCAGATCTACTGAGCCATGCGCCGTGGCAATGACGACAGATGTCGGGACTTGGTTCTCGTTAATCCAATCCAGAATTTGCTCGCCATCCATGTCGGGCAGTCTAAAGTCCAGAATAACTAATTGGGGAACATTTCTTTCAATAAAGGCGATGGCTTCTTTACCTGTTTCTACATGAAACAGGTCATAGGGCTCGTGCTGTACATACTGTTTGTACAAGATAGCAAGAGAAGTTGAGTCTTCGATTAGTAGTACTTTTGGTTTCATTGGAGCTGTCCTCTCTTAAGCCTTTATAGTTGTGTTGGTTCAATAAACCCTTGCTGTTTCCTTTCCTCTAATGCTTTTAGTGACTCTGTGGCAACAACTTCAAGTTTTTGTTTGTAGCTGAAAGCCTGCTCTTGTTGGCCGTCTAAGCAAAGATGCTCGATTTTTCGTGCGAAATTGGACAAAGATCTATTGCCGAGTGCCAGAGCTGAACTACCTAGGGTATGCGCTTCAAACTCTAATGTTTCTTTGTCTTGAGACTCCATAGCCAGATATATTTTTGCTAAACGCTGCTGAGATTCTTCAAGATAATGCTCTATGAGCAATGGAATGACATCGGCACTGGTGTCTGCGATCATTTGCTGCAAAATCTGTTCGTCTACTAAATCCAAATTTACTGCTTCCTCACGTTGGTTCGATTGACCTACGTTGGTATTTGTATATGAATTTTGATGCTTAATCAAATGACAGGGGCCTGATTTTAGATCTTGGTTTTCCTCTTGGTCATCATTTAAGAATAGGTTAATTTTTTCAATTAGTTGTGACAGCCTTAGGGGTTTTGACAAGTAGTCGTTCATGCCCGATGCAAGAAACTTTTCTTTATCTCCAGCCAGTGAGTGTGCAGTTAGGGCGATAATTGGGATATCACACGCCTTACTGTCATCAAGGCTCCGAATCGCTTTGCAGGCTTGCATGCCATCCATTTCAGGCATGGAGATATCCATAAAAATCAGGTCATATTGATATTCCTGGACCATGGAAACCGCTTGTTTGCCATTTTCGGCAATATCGATAGATAGACCAACCCGTTTGAACATTTCTCGAATGACGAGCTGATTTGCTTTGTTATCTTCTGCGACCAGAATACGAGCGTTCGAACGAATTAACTCCTGGCGGAGTGAATCAATATTTGGAGAGGTCAGCAACTCATCGGCTACGGAGAGCGTGATGTCAAATGTGAATGTACTGCCTACGCCGGGTGTGCTCTCGACCGTGACGTCACCATCCATAAGGGTACAGAGTCGGCAACAGATAGCGAGGCCAAGCCCCGAACCTTCTTTGCTGCGTGAATAGGTTTGGTCCGCCATCGTAAACTCATCAAACAAGTAATCAATCGAGCTATTTTTGATGCCAATTCCTGTATCTTGGATTTGGCAGGTGATTTTCACTCGCCCTTGTTCCAACGCCTCCGACCCAACTTTAACCGTGACGCTGCCTTCATGAGTAAACTTGATGGCATTGCCTATCAGGTTGAGCAGTATCTGTTTGACGCGGTTTTTGTCTCCGCTGACTTTGCTTGGAACAGTTCCCTCAATGTAGCAATGTAAAATAAGGTTTTGACTCTTGGCTGCGGGCAAAAATGAATTCACCACGCTTTCGACACACTGTCTGAAATCGAAAGGTTTATCTTCCAGAATGAGTGTATTGGACTCCATACGAGTGAAATCAAGAATGTCATTAATGACGGAAAGGAGGAAGTTGCCCGATTCAGTAGCGGTTGCGACCAGCTTTCTTTGCTCGTTAGTGAGTTTGGTTTCTTCAAGAATATTTAATATGCCCAATACGCCATTCATCGGAGTACGTATCTCATGAGACATGGAGGCGAGAAAGCGGCTTTTAGAGTCGCTTGCCAGTTCGGCACCTTCCCGTGCCGCAGTGAGGTTTTGGTAGTCTTGTTCTAACTTAGCCGACATCTCATCGAATGCTTTGGTTACTTCACCAAGCTCATCTTTGGAATAGTGTTTAAGTTGAAACCCTGGGCCTTTTTCCCGAAGTGTTTGGGCTGCAGAGGTCAAGCGGGTGAGATTTTTAGTCAGATAGGTTCCAAGGATAAAGGAGAAAAACGCCACCAATATAACTTCGATGGTTGCAATACTGATGATTGCTTGCTGCGCGTTAATGAGCATATTGCTGATAGAATGTGTCTCGAACCCCATATCCACATACCCATATATATTACCGTTACTTGCAATTGGGGTGTGCAAATCGAAGATACCGTCATTAACGTCTTTTAAAGTTTCGTCACTGACCATTGAGCGAGCGAGTAGCGCTGGGTCTCCTGCAGTGGCCATTTGGTTGCCACCGCGTAACACACGAACGTAAGCGACATCTTCTAACTTGATGAACTCTTGAGCTAAGTCGTCCAACGTCGCTAAATCAGTAGAAAGTAGTGCGTCTTTCGCAGCATGAGTAAACATAACCGCACTTGAATGAGCTCTTTGGAGTAACTGCTTCTCGTTGGAATCTGAGAGAAAAGTCATCGCATTAGCCACGAGAATGATGAGTGCCGTAATTTCGATGAGAGCTATGCCAAGAATTGTTTTAGAACGCAACGTCATTAAAGCCTCCGGTTAGTCCAGTACTTTGATATTGAGTGCTCTCACATCGTCCCAATCGGTGTCGATAGCTGATTCAAATCCGTTGATATTTAATAACTTTAGGGACGTTCTCCCTTCGAGCGTTTGATCTATAGACTTGAGCGCTTGTTGGATCGATTTGACTTGTTCGTGAGTCATTCTCGGGTGATGGGCTATGGCATGTGGTGTGTACGGTTTTGTTGTCCAAATCGGTTCTAGCTGAGATTTAACCTCGTCAGGTAATGAGTTAAAGGTTCTCATCACACCACCTCCTGCTGAGTAAAAACCTCTCGCCACAGACAAATACACCGAGTCATGTGATGTTACGTAGTCAGACTCAAACTCGACGTTAGCCTCTCTCAAGTCACTTTGCGTTAATACCGTTGCAGCAAAGGCTGCAGGAGAAGGGAAGGCGAGCCTTTGTCCTTGTAGCGCTTGTAAAGACTCAATATTGTTGGCTTTCCTTGCTACCAGAATTCCGCTTATTTTTTTATCCTTGGCTTTGGCGAAGGCCCGATAGCCCGGCTGTTTGCTGTAGACGGTGTAATGATATGGGTTCATGTAAGCGATATCGTATTCGCCCGCCGACAAACGCTTTTCAAACTCCGTAATGTTAGGAGCCGTGCTAAAGGCAATGTCGTAACCGGTTTCTCTGCTTATTTCAGCAACGAGAGGCTCCCACTGCTCGGCAAGTCGACTGGCAGATTGCTGAGGGACAACGCCAAATGTAAGAGTTTCAGCAACGGTTACTGCCGAAAGTAACAGAGTCGAAAGGGCGATAAAGGTTTTTCTCATGGCAACTCCTAAGCAGACTGAGCAAGGAACTCGTTGGTAAGAATATTCTGCGACCACTTTTCTCGCCAACTTTTGGGGATAAAGCGGAGCCGATTCAGCTCGCGCACCATCTCCTGAGCCAGTGATGCCTGGTCTTTTAAATTCAATATCGAGCCTAACAAGGTGATTGAAGGCGAATCAATCAATTGCATGGCTTTTTCAAGTTGACTGGAAGACGTTTTTCCACCCATCACCACGAGTGCTGTCTGGTCACAAGCGCTCGCAACGACTTGTGCAGGAATATTTCCTCTATTGACTTGCAGCAGCGGTGACGTGTCGCATATAACTCGGTCGTATTGGCAAAGCCATTGTTTGACCGCGGCTCTCAGATGTGTGGGATCTTTGTAAGCCAGAACTGCTGATTGGTTGTTCGGCACGATTAACCCGGTAAACATTTGTCGCGTTGAAGCGTGCGCGACCAAAGAACCAATCTGATTGTCGATGTCTGGTGTGATATCAATGCATTCGAAAGCTGGGTGGAAGGTATTAAGATCCACCACCAAGGTTCGGTGACCCGCGAGCAGATAACGCTCCGCCAGTGCAGCGACGACGGAAGTCACGCCATCGCCAGATTGACATGCGGTAATGCATAATGAGCGACTGTCACGCATTTCTGCTGCAAGATAGATTTGCTCTATTTCTGTATGAGTTGCAGGAATAATCATTATAGAGCTCCTATTAACACGATGGTTGTCGTTAGGCGCAGAATGTCTTCAAGACCCACGCGTGCTTTTTCGATGATACTTTCGTTTCGATCGGGCACATAGATGGTATCGCCAGCTCGCAGTACCGGAAGTTTGTAAATGTTGGCAGTTTTACTAAAGTCTACCAGGTCAAAGGTTCTTGCTTGTCCTTGGCAACAAGACATATTGACGATCGAGATCTTCTCTAAGTAGGCTCGATCAGACGGGCCGCCCGCTTCGGCAAGTAAGTCCAGCAAGGTCATGTTGTCGTCAAATACATATCGACCTGGATTATTGACTGCTCCTAGTACGCGTACCGTTGACTCCTTAGAACGATCCAACCAAATCTTATCTTTTTCAGGGATGTAAATGGTGTCGCCCATGGTGACATTTGGAAGTAAGCTTTCATCCCCAGTCTCAAAGTATAACGATAGGTTAAGCTTGCTTACTTTGGAATAGCTTTTGTCGCGATGTGTGATACGAATGTTGTGGATATCCGCGTCTTTTGTTGGGCCATCTGCCGCAGACAAAATATCGAGGAAATGCATATCCTTAGTGAAGCGGTAGCGGCCAGGGGCATTGACTTGTCCAAATACATAAATGGATGCATCTGAGCTTTGGCGAACCCATTGCGATTTGTTGTCGGAAGGATCTTGCGGTAGATCGTGTACACGTACAATCGCACCAGCACTGATGTTAGGTAATTCGCTGTTCGGCGCGCCTTTTAGAATGAAATCATCGAGATCGAATATGTGTAGCTGATTATCAGCGGCGACTACTTCAATTTTCGAGGTGTCCGCGCGAAGGGTTGGGCCGCCAACATGAGATAGCAAGTCCATAAGATCCATTTCATCTGACCACTCAACACGTCCGGGGCGAACCACTTCTCCAATCACACTGACGGCGCGATTGGGCGCAATTTTCAGCCAAGACTTTTCGTTCATGTCTGTTTTCTCAGGAACGAAGATCGCATCTCCCGGGCCAATTTTAGGCGGGCTTTTACGAGTCAGACCTTCAGTGAACGCGGTTAAATCAAATTTGATCACCTGACCGTTGGACTTAATGACCCGAATCTGGCGTGATTCTGCGTAACGAGTAGGACCGCCTGCATTAGCCAGAATATCCATAAACGACGCGTTCTTCTTACCTTCATAGGCACCTGGGCTCGCCACTTCACCCATAATGTAAACCACGTTCGCGCCTGCTTTGATCTCTTCTTCTTGTTTAGGAACGAAGATGGTGGTTCCCGGTGTTAGTGGCGGCAGCAATGAGATATCACCGCTATCGAGATAGGTTTTAAGGTTAAACAGCTTAGGGGTATTGTCTGAAATGACACGTATTTGTTCGACAGAGGCATAGCGAGTAACGCCGCCAGCTCGCATTATAATGTCAACCAGATCGCTATTGGCTTTAAAGCTGAATGAACCCGGCGCGTTTACTTCACCAAACACTTTAATTGCTGTTCGGCCGTCGGCGCTGTCACCAGCGTTAGCGAGTTTGTTCGCATCGAACTCTTGCTCGATATTACCGACCAGTGGAGACGCAGGAACAAATATCGTATCAAGTGAGATCAGCTCAGGTAGCAGTGATTCATCACCTGTATCGAGAAACGTTTTGTAGTTAAAGGTGATCTTATCTTTGCCACGTTTGATAAACAGACTGTTGAGCTGCGCGCCGGAGCGTAATCCGCTCGCTGCGTGAATGGCCATTTGGACATCAGAAGACTTAGATAAAGTGTATTCGCCCGGAGAGGTCACATACCCTTGTACCGAGACTAAAATTTGTTGCTCAGCGATATAGACAGATGCAGAGGATAGGTCTCGATACACTTTCTCCAGAGATTCTTTAACGGCTTGTTCAAGCTGAGCTTCACTGTAACCCGCGACGTATAGCGCGCCAACTTCAGGCAGAGTGATGCGGCCACGCTTGTCGACTTGAAAGCCTTTATTTAACGATGACTCACCGGGTAAGTTGACCTGAATGAGATCGCCAATTTGTACTCGTTCTTCATTCGCGTGCGCCACAGAGAAAACTGAAGTAAGAAGAAGTAGGGCAATTAGGTTAATCCATTTCATTGTAAGCCTCCCTGCAAACGCTGCTTGGTTTGTTCTTGAGTATCCACCACTTCGATGCTTACGCGGCGGTTGGTAAGACGGACACCTTCCGATTCACCCTCATAGAGAGGAAGCGTGTCGCCGACCGATTGTGTTTCTATACGTTTCGGATTGAGACCAAAAATGGTTAGGTAGCGCTTGACTTGATTCGCACGTCCCATGGCAAGTTCCTGGTTGTACTGACCATCACCTACAGAATCAGCGTGACCAGTAACTTTGAGGTTTAAGCTTTGGTGCTCGTTTAAGATGTTCGCGGATTGGGCTAGGTGGCCCATATACTTTGGATTTACTTCTGTGGAATTAAATGCAAACTGATTATCGACGTTAAGCAAGCTATAAAGTTGATCAATCATAGCTAAGCGCTTCTGAAATGCATTTTCATCCATAGGAGGTACACACTTGGTCTGTGAGGTCGCATAGTCCAGTTGAAGTTCCAGTTCATTAAGACGCTTGCGCTGAATAACAATGTCGTTGGCAGCATCAAGCAGTAAACCACCTTCAAGCTCTCTAGCGATTCGGTTTTGTTTCTCCAACGCTTGTACAACCGCAGCCGGGAAACACCAACGCGCGCCTTCGCTGATCAAAGAGTCTAATTGCAGCTTGGTCAGTTGCCAGTCAAACCGAAGTCCGTGCTCAGGACCGAGGGGCTCATCTGGCATTACGGGTGTAAAATTTGATTGGATGTAGTTTTCCCCAAGACCACCACGGCCTTCCTCTGGGTAACTACTGCATCCAACCACGGCAGTCATAGATACAGCTAGGGCTATGTGTTTGAAAGAAAAGTTCATGCCAACGTCCTTTGTCAGTGATCGTTATTTAGTAAGTTCGAGAGTTAACCGGTATCGCTTGGTTAATGCGCAATAGATTCATTATTTCGAGAGGTTGGCCTGAAGCGTTTTCAATACGCATGCTTCTCTGATTCTCGACAAGCCGTTTATATAGGTACACGATCGCACCTACGCCTGATGAATCAAGAAACTGGACCCTGCTGAAGTCAACTTCTATTTCTCGAGATGAGGGCTCAGCCAAAATTTCATCAATGTGTGGCTGCGCCTGGCGGCTACCGTCTGCGTCAAGGTTCCCGTTGATTACCCATGTCATGATAGTGTCGTTTGTTTCAATTTTACGAAGTTCCATAATCGTATCTCCTGCTAGTGTTTACAGCAGGATTGCAGGTAGTGTGCCAAAGTTTATATATCTAAATATCAATTAGTTAGATTGTTTCTTGGAGGGGTTCTCAAAATGAGAAAATGGAAGTTTCAAAATGACAATCAGAAAACGACGCTTATTTATGGCTTTGTTGCGGAATTCAATTTGAGAGCGAATACTAGCAAAATCGTTTACATTTCAAACGACATACTGAGTTTCGGGCATATCTATCCCTGTTAGCTTGTTGAGTGCTTTGATCATTGCGTATGTCTCCCCAACTTGTGCATTGTAATTTCGAAGCGTGAGTGAAGCGCCTAGTAGTTGTTTTACGCTATATATAGCGGTCACCGACAATGAACGCCTGTGGTAACCATATTTCGTTTCCACTTTTTGTTCGAACCATAGAGCTATTGGCAACCAACCGCCAGATTACGTGGATGACCTTTTTCCCAGAAGGCGGCTCCTTCACGTGGAGGGATTAGAGGTATCGCTTTCTTAACCCTAATCGCCCTGTGGCACTCCCTTGTATCGTATGCGCCATCTCCCGAAATTTCTTTGATGGATCGGCGTGTTTGTTTGAGTAAATTTGGGAGTACTTCCGCATCTGTCACGCCTGAAAGTGTCAGTTCAGCTGCAATAATTTCATGAGTGTCAGTATCAACAGCAAGATGGAGTTTACGCCAGACTCGACGCTTACCATCGGTTCCGTGCTTTTTCACTTTCCATTCGCCCTCACCGTATACTTTGAGCCCAGTTGCATCAATAGCCAGGTGTTGGATAGCCCCTCGTGATGAGGCTTTGAAATTAACCTCTACATCCTTAGCTCGGCGACTGATGCAAGTATAGTGGGGACAAACCAATGGGACGTTCGCCAATCTAAAAACAGAGTCGATAAAGCCTTGTAGCGCCCTTAAAGGTAAGGAAAAAATACCCTTTACCATGAGAGCAGACGTGATAGCGAGATCACTAAACAATCTTGGTCTATCACGTTTATCCTGTTTAGATTGTTTCCATTCAGATATGGCCTCTTCGTCAATCCAAAACGTGAGTGAACCTCTGTTGATCAAGGCGTTATTGTACTTGCACCAGTTAGTGCTTTTGCAGCGAGGCTTCGGCATGTAATCAAAGTCAGTGAACGAATGTCCCTGATCTGATCGTAAGATTCTGATTTAGTTCATTCGATTTCCGCAACAAAGCCTTCTACCGCAAGTTATGGGATAAGTTCGAGATGTCAGCGAACCCATGATTATGAAGCTTTCTATCACAGATTCTCTTTTGCTTACCATGAGAAGAAGTAATGCGATTCCAGCGGTACGGTCTGCCTCTAGGTAATCACGCTAATGCAGAAAGGGGCAAAAGGCTTTCATCAGCTCCTTGATAGAGCGACGACGCTCTCCTCAAAACCCTAAGCCTTTATCATCAACAAAAACAATGCCCCAACTCTGCTTTTCAAGCGTTACAACTTGATATCGAACCTAACGGGAATGTGGCAGGAGTCTTATTTGGCTGGAGTGCTGAATAGCCAGTTGTCGCTTAAATAGCACAAACTAAATGAAAAGCTTACAAAGTCACGATATCCTAGCAACATAATAAAGCAACCTGAGCTCAGGTTGAGACAGCCCCCATAGTTACAGTAGAAAGTTATGGCAGAAAGTGAATTCGAATGAAGTTTATCCATACCTCAGATTGGCACCTAGGCCGACAGTTCCACAACGTTTCATTATTAGAAGATCAACAAGCGGTTCTCGAACAGTTGATCAAATACATCGAAGATAATCCTGTCGATGCGGTCGTGGTAGCAGGGGATGTATATGACCGCTCTGTACCGCCTACGGTCGCAATTGAATTATTGGATCGGGTGGTGAATCGAATTTGTACTGAGCTTAAAACGCCGATGATTTTGATTTCTGGTAATCACGATGGTGCAGAACGTTTGGGCTTTGGGTCTGAACAGATGAAGAATGCAGGCTTACACATCATCAGCAATTTCGATGACATGCTTTCTCCTGTGTTGATTACGACCAAATCAGCGGGTGAAGTAGCACTTTACGGCATGCCGTATAACGATCCTGAGCAAGTGAGATTTGCTTATCAAGAACCAGTATCAACTCATGATGAAGCGCATAAACTCTTGGTTGAGAAGATTACCGAACAGTTTCAGCCAGAGCAAAAGAACGTACTCGTTAGCCACTGTTTTGTTGATGGGGCGATTGAGTCTGAATCTGAGCGCCCACTTTCTATCGGTGGTTCTGATCGCGTCAGTCATGAGCATTTCCTAGGTTTCGACTACGTTGCTCTTGGACATTTGCATCAGCCTCAGAAAAAGGGAGAAGAGTACATTCGCTACTCTGGTTCTCTAATGAAATACAGCTTTGGCGAACAGAACCAAAAGAAAGGGTTCACGCTGGTGGAGATTAATGAGAAAGGCTTTGCTTCTGCTGAACATGTTGAGCTTATTGCGCCTCATGAGATGCGTATTATTGAAGGTGAGTTAGAACAGGTCATCGAGAAAGGGAAAACGGATCCCAAGAATGAAGATTATCTGCTTGTTCGTCTTATGGATAAACACGCCATTTTGAACCCGATGGAAAAGCTTCGCGCGGTTTACCCAAATGTTTTGCACCTTGAGAAGCCAGGCATGCTGATCGGAGTAGAACAAGAAATGGGGCAAGCTAAACTTGCTCGCAGCGAAATTGATATGTTCCGTGATTTCTTTATTGAAGCGCAGGACAGCGAGTTATCAAAAGAACAAGAGCAAGCTGTCAACGACATCATCAAGCAACTTTCACAGCAGTAAGGACCAAAGATGAAGCCTATTAAACTCACAATGCAAGCTTTTGGTCCATTCGCAAAAACGGAAACCATCGATTTCGAGAAGCTTGGTAGCAACCCGCTGTTTTTAATAAATGGTCCAACTGGGTCGGGAAAAACGTCGATCCTAGATGCGATTTGTTTCGCTCTTTATGGTGAAACCACAGGTAATGAGCGTCAGGGCACTCAGATGCGATGTGATTTGTCGGCGTCGGATCTGCCTACAGAGGTGACACTGGAATTTTCATTACATGGCAAGGTTTACCGAGTTATTCGCTCTCCGGAACAAGAAGCCCCGAAAGCACGTGGCGACGGCATGACGGTGCGAAAGCACATGGCATCACTCTATGAGCTCGGCGATAGCGAGAAACTGATTACCAGTAAAACCACGCAGGTTAAAACCGAGATTACTAACATTATTGGCTTAACCGAAACGCAGTTTCGCCAAGTAATGGTGCTGCCGCAAGGTAAGTTTCGTGAGCTATTGCTGGCGAGTTCGAAAGACCGTGAAGAGATTTTCGGTCAGCTATTCCAGACAGATATCTACAAAAAAATTGAGTACGCGCTTAAGGATAAAGCGAGTGCGATCAGTAAAGCAAAGAATGAGTTTGATAACCAGATTCGAGGCGCATTGCAAGTCGCAGGAGTGAGTTCAGAAGAAGAACTGGTTCAGCAACGAGACGTCATTTCTGAGCAGCTTAAAGCAGAGACAAAGAGTGAACAAGCCGCTCTGGAAACGCTCAACAGAATTAAGTCGGAACTGCAAAAAGCTCAAGCGCTTTCTGGGGAGTTTACTCGTCGGGAGCAAGCGGAAGCGTCACTAGAATTGCATTTAGAGAATACGGAAGCGATAAACGCGCGCCATGAGCAACTAGATAGAGCCAAGAGCGCGAGTAAAATTGAGTTGCAGTATGTCTCACTTCAGAACGCCAAGACTCAATCACAAGAGTTAACTCACAAGATTACAGCGCTAAGTCAGAATTTAACTGACGCCGCGAATGTTGTAACGGGCAAAGAAACTGAGCTGAAAAATGCTAAGCAGAATGCTGAACAAGTTCCTCAATTAACACAGTCACAATTTAATCTCGAAGGAATGAAAGAGAAGCTGATTGAAAAAGCGGACTTAGAAGCAAAAATAGCCAATGGGTTACAAGAAAAGCAGCAGTTTGACGCGAAACTACAGCAATATATCACTTTGAAAGACAAGCTGGCCCTAGAAGCGCAGCAGGGACAAAAGGCACTGGATCAAGCTCGTATAGATGTGGCTTTAGTCGGTGGTATTGATGCTGAAATCAAGCAAAAGCAACGCCTTTTACAAGATGTGCAAAAACTATCTGGCTTGAAGCAAGAGTTGGCGAAACATGATGCTTTAACTGCTGGCAGACAACAAGAGGTCGCGCAAGCGAACCAATGGTATGTGCAGGCGCAACAAGCAGCTGATCGATTAGAACTGAAATGGCACAACGCGCAAGCTGCGGTTTTAGCTCAAAGGCTGCAAGCAGGAGAAGCATGTCCGGTTTGTGGCAGTATCGAGCATCCTCATCTCGCGCAGTTTAGCGAGGATGAGGTAACGAAAGAGCAAGTACAGGCTGCTCGCGCACAGGAGCGTGATGCTCTGGCGGCTTACAATAAGCTCAATAACCAGTTGGAGCAGCATTACATTGTCGTTCGACAATACCAAATGCAAGTGGATGAGATTGCTAGGGAGCTTGGCGAACATGCCACAATTGAAGTAGCTCAGATACAAGATGAACTTCAATCACTTAATGAAAAGCTACAAAGGCTGACTGCTATTGATATTCCGAAGTTGGAACAAAATGTTGAGCAGCTTAATCAACGTTGCACCGTTGGCGAAACCAAGATCAACGAGCTGCAGAATCAAATGGCAGCAAATGAATCGACGATCAAGGCGAATCAAGAGCAGTTAAATAAATTGTTGGCAAACCTTGACCCGAAATACAGTTCGGTAGAGGTACTTGAGCTCGAAATCACTCAAATCAAGGAGCAGATTAAGCGTTTGAATGCCAGTTTGGAAACCGCGCAAAATCAGTTACAACAAGCAATCTTGTCTAAATCGAACATCGAAAGTCAGTTAGCTACCAACAAGCAATGGTTAACCGAATCAGATCAAAAACTTAATGAAGCACAATTGAATTGGCAAAAGGCGCTGAATGAAAGTCGCTTTGACGATGAAGCGAGCTACGTTCAGAGCAAAGCAACAGATCAAGAAGTGCAGGCTTGGCAGAAAGAAATCGATGAATTTAAGCAAACTCAAATAAAACTTGAGCAAACGCTTAGCGACTTAAATCAAGCACTCAATGATCTCGAAAACCCCGATCTTGAAGCGATTAATGCCAGCTTAAACACTCAACAAGCGCTGTATGTTGAAGCGAGAAACAAACTGGATTCTGTGCGTTCTATTTTTGAACGTATTGAAAAGGTACGCAGTGATATAGCTAGCTTACATGAGAAGAACAGCAAGCTAGAAGAAGAGTACAAAGTCTTTGGTACGCTTTATGACGTGGCGAGTGGCAAAACAGGTAGCCGTATCAGTCTGCATCGTTTTGTGCTCGGTGTTCTTCTGGATGATGTTTTGATTCAATCTTCGCAGCGATTAAGTTTGATGAGTAAAGGCCGATACATTCTTGCACGTAAAACGGAAGGGTTTAAAGGAGCTGCAGGGCGTGGCCTTGATCTCGTGGTTGAAGATGGCTACACCGGTAAAACGCGGGATGTTGCGACTCTATCAGGTGGTGAGTCATTTATGGCCGCATTGGCATTAGCACTCGGCTTGTCTGATGTCGTGCAGTCATACAGTGGCGGTATTCGCTTAGATACGTTGTTCATTGATGAAGGTTTCGGCAGTTTAGATCCAGAGTCGTTGGATCTTGCGATTCAAACCTTAGTTGATTTGCAGCAAACGGGTCGTATGATCGGCGTTATTTCACATGTATCAGAGCTCAAGGAGCAGATGGCACAGCGAATTGATGTAGAACCGTCGCGAGTTGGCTCAACGGTTTCGGTGAGATCTCAAATGGCCTTCGCTGACTAACAAATATTCCAATCCTATCTACGAATGCTTTGTCGCAATCACCAACATGTGCGGCAAAGCGTATTCTCTCCAGGTTTTTCAATTTTACAGTTTTGACCCCCGCAATTCTTCGACGCAATGGTTAACTAAAGTCGCTAGGAACTTTAAGTAATTTTAAACACTTAGCATTATGCTTGATAAAAACATCAATAATATGTATGCAAATGGTTGTATTGCGCATAACCTGAAGCTATATATTATACGTGTTTCATAACACATATCTCCCGATAAAGAAGTCACATTCGGGTTCATATTTCGCCTGAAAAGGAGCGTAATTATGGCCATCGGCGACGAGCTATCCAGCATAGATTTTGAATCTATGATAGGCGGCCCACTCAATGCAGTGGTTCGCGCCCAAGCCCAATCAGCACAAACATCTGTTGACTTCATTAAGTCTGTCGGTTTTGACGCCGAAAGCAATGAACCAACGATGATCACTTTCAGTTACATGAAGGCAGTTGAGATAAGGAATGATCAAGGGGAAGTAACAGGGACTGAACCGAAAAAGTTTGACCTGACAGTTCCTATATTGACGATGTTGCCCATTCCGTTTATTCGCGTTGAAGAAACGACGATTGCATTCAATGCAAAAATAAACTCGGTACAACAGTCGACAACCTCCTCCTCACACGATCTAAACACGAAACTTTCAGTCAAAGCGGGTTGGGGTCCTGTATCTGCCAAACTGAGCGCGAGTTACTCGTATAAAAAATCTACGTCAAGTTCATCGAAAATTGAACGTACCTACAGTCTGTCCGTTAATGTTCGAGCCGTTCAAGATGAATTGCCAGCAGGTACGGAGAAGTTACTCGGCATTCTTGAAAACTCGATAACAGAAGTTGAATCAGCCGCTTAAATCACATGGCTAACATGTTTTGAAAAATGAATAGGGAGGTTGTATGTCTGAGTTAAGTGAAGTCTTAGGTGCGTTGATGATCAGTTTGGTTCATGCGCGCAGGCTTGCCGATGAAGAGACGGCAGCGGTTGCTGAGTATTATAAAGATCATCCTTTGCTCGAAGGTATGAGTCTCCCGCGAGTGCGGGTACCGGAGCTAACCATTGATATGCCGTTGACGATTGACAAACAAGTCCCTGCAAAATCTGCAGAGCTCGATAGTCCGCGTGTTTTACACCAAGCCTTAATGACCCAGCTAACTAAGTCTTTAGATGATGAGGACATACTCAGCCGAACTAAAACGTTTCAAAATAACTTTGATAAAGAGGTAAAACTTGCACTGGAAAATGTAACCGAACGTCAGCGTAGTGGTGACGTTCGGATTACTAAAGAAAGTCTGGTTCGCGCGGTAGATGGTGCGTTTCAAAAAGCACTAAAGAAAAGTGGTTCTGTACAGGAAATCCCTTATGAGCGACTAGAGTCTGTGAGTAAGCAATTGCGACACCGTATTTCCGCAATCGCGCTTAAGTCTCAATCTATTCCGCCAGCACTACAAACCAGTGTGGTTAGCTCTCAGGTAAAAGAAAGCGCTACCCCGTACAATGCTATTCGCTTAAACATCACGATTCGTGAAGAGGGCCTAGAATGGGCGACCAGCATTGAGAATGGAAAAACGAAAAGCAAACTTTTACCGGAGTAATTATGCAATCGGTGCTAAAAGAAACCATTATCGCAAGGCTATTACTTTTGCCACAACTCAGCGATAAATACCTTGCGCAAGACCCGAGCTATGTATTTGACGTTGCGCTTTGGCTAAAACAAACCGAGCAAAAGTTAGAGCCGATGCGCAGCCCGATGGTGTCGACTCTCGCGTCATTGCGTGGGCTGCTGGAGGCCTGCGATGATGGGTATCAAGATGATAAGGTACTAAATTCAAGTCGAAGTAAACGCAAAGGTAAGCGTGCATTGGCTGCGTCTTTATTGACGAGAGCCGATACGATTCTCAATGCTGAATTGAAACGTATCGACAATCATTTTTCAGAAGTTAACGATAAGCTAGCACAATTGCTCGCATTGGTATTCGCCCATCAACCTTTACCAATTGTGCAAAATATTACGACTGGATATCTGGATTCAATTTGGAAAACTCTGGGCGAGCACGAAGAAACTAAATCCATGTATTTATACCTGCAAGCGCGTATTAGTGCGACTGACAGGCGCTATCTTTTGAGGCATTTGCTGTTAAATATGATTCCTGAAACCGCTTAGTGACTCATATGCATTCAGCTTGTGTTTACTCAATTACTTGATTTGGCCTCATCATAACGTTGTTGCGCGTTCAAGATATCTCCCAGGTTTGACTCAATCCAGTCAACTAACTGTTCTACTTTATGAGCGACTTCTGTGCCTTTGTCTGTCAGGCAATACTCAACATGCGGTGGAACCACAGGGTGTGCAATACGTAAGACAAATCCATCTGCCTCTAATGCTTGTAAGGTTTGCGAAAGCATTTTTTCGCTGACACCTGTGATTTTTTTTCGAAGTTCACTGAATCGATGTGTTCCGCCAAGTAGCGCGAACAACACCAGTACGCCCCAACGACTGGTTACATCTTGCAATATGCTGCGAGAAGGGCACTCCTTCGCGAGTACATTTCCGCGGATGAATTTTTCTGATAACAAGCCACCCACACTTTCGTTCGTGTTTTCTCTCATGATTTCAATCGCCTTTTCTGAAAATGACACATTATTTCATACTTACCAAAAAGTACGTACTTACTAAAAGTAAGTTAGTGTGGCAAATTATACACAAACGGGCTCATCATTAACAGACGAGGAAAAGTACAATGATCGCAGTTACAGGCGCTACCGGCCAATTAGGCCAATTAGTCATTAAACATTTATTGAACAAAATCGAACCTCAGCAAATAGTGGCTTTAGTTCGCAATATAGATAAAGCGAATTCACTGACATCATTAGGTGTTCAGGTTCGTCAAGCCGATTACTCAAAACCTGACACATTAGCCGATGCTTTGAATGGCGTAACTAAACTACTACTGATCTCATCTAGCGAAGTAGGTCAGCGTGCAGTTCAACACAAAAATGTTATTGATGCAGCAAAGCAGGCAAACGTTGAATTACTTGCTTACACCAGCCTTTTACACGCTGATACATCACCGCTGGCCCTAGCAGAAGAGCATGTCGAAACAGAAGCGTATTTACTGCAGGCAAACGTACCTTATGTGCTTCTACGTAATGGTTGGTACACGGAGAACTATTTAGCGAGTGTCGCGCCTGCCTTGGCGAATGGTGGTTTTATTGGTTGTGCAAAAGATGGAAAAATAAGCTCTGCAGCTCGTGAAGATTATGCTGAAGCGGCAGCTGCAGTACTGACGAGCGAAGAGCCTCAAAGTGGCAAAGTTTATGAGCTATCGGGTGATGCAGCGTACACACTGACTGAGCTAAGTACGTTAATCAGTGAAAAGTCAGGAAAAGCAATTCCTTACATTAATATGGAAGAAGCGGATTTTGCCAAAGCACTAGAAGGCGCTGGATTACCAGGACCATTTGCCGCTGTTCTCGCGAACTCAGATACGGGAGCATCTAATGGAGCCCTATACGATGATAGTAAAACGCTCAGCGCGTTGATCGGTCGCCCAACCAAGTCATTAGAGCAATTAATCGCTGATTACATTTAATCAATTCAAACAATATCAATGAGGTCGCGTAAAGTAAGACATACGCGACCTTTAACTCAAAGCGCTTTTGGGCTTAATGGTAACTCCTCTTCTCTAGCTCTCTTTATCCTTGTTTTTATCCTAGATAATTACATTGAAACGAACTTATCGACACCCAGTCGTATATTTTCTGCAAACACTTTTGCGAGTTGAGACATTGGCTTATGAGATGGCGTAAGGATAGCGTGATCAAATATTACCGATGGTGCAAACCTACGAAACACAATATCCCCATGCCCAGATTTGTATAGCTTGTAACTTGCGGCACTTATTGGGTCACAAATACAGGCACACAGCTTCTGCTCAACAAATTCGAGTCCTGAAATGTAGTTTTGCAGTTCAAACCTTGGACGGTATGTAGCACCATTCTCCTCGAACAGCATTCGAATATGTTCGCTCACCGAGTGACGACCATAGAGGGCAGCGAGAGGGAAGTCATCCAGATCGGTCGGGATAATTGTATCTTTTTGAGCGAGAGGATGATCTTTATGGATGGCGCAGACGCCTTCCAGTCGAATTGGCTCCACATTAAAAGAGTCGCGATCTTTCGGTAGCTCCGAATAGCCAATATCGTACTGCTGGGATGCTACCCAGTCTTGTACCATTGTCGAACTTCTCATCATCATCGATACCTCCACCTCTGGTCTGCCTTTTACAAACTCTGCAATTAAATGAGGCATAAAAAAGAGTGCGGCTGCGGGCATGCAAGCGATACGCAGTTTACCCCTGGTGAGGTTTTTTACTTCCGCCATCAACTGCGTAGAGCGCGATAGTCGCTCAAGGATCGCATCTGTCTCTTCCAGTAAAAAATACGCTTCCGGGTTTGGTATCAATCTCCCTTTATGTCGCTCAAACAGAGCAAACCCAAGTTCACTCTCAAGACTCACCAGCATGGCACTGATCGCCGGTTGTGTTCGGCAAAGCGTTTTAGCCGCCACAGTAACCGATCCTGAACGCATTACGGTACGGAATGTTTCTAGTTGTTTGATCGAAATATTGCTCATGTCACCCTATAAGAAAAAATTATGACTTTAGAGAAATTTTAAATTTGTTTTTATTGATTGTCACCAGTAAATTAACGATACATTTACAAATACAACAAAAGGGAAATGTGCTGTGGAGCAAAAATTCAGATATCTGCTGACTTGCCTGATTGCGTCTGTTGCGTTGATGCAGTTTGTTCAGGTGGTTACGCGATATATCTTTGAGGTTCCTATCATGGGCCTGGAAGAGTCAATGGTAATCCCTACTGTTTGGCTCTATATGCTTGGCGCGGTGAATGCTTCTAGGGAAGACACGCAAATCCGTGCAAATGTATTGGAGATATTCATAAAGACAGAACGTGGACACACCATCCTAGCGTTGATTAGTGAAACGATCAGTCTTGTTATTTCAGCTTGGTTAACATACTGGGCGTGGGATTACGCCAAATACGCATGGAGAGTCTGGAAAGAGAGTCCGACGCTGTATATTCCAACGTTTTATCACGAGGTTTCCGTATTTATTGGATTGGCCTTGATCACTCTCTTTATCGCAATACATATCGTTAAGTTGTTTCGTCAACTTAAACAGTCTCCATCCTACACAGTGAGTAAGGTTTAAATTATGGTTGAAGTAGCTCTGTTAGCAGTGTCCGTTTTAGTCGTATTGCTAACGTTTGGCGTGCCATTACCGTTCTGTTTTGGCGGAGCATTAATGGTGATGAGCTTTGTCGGCGATATGTCGATGAAAGGGAATATGATGTGGGGCGCAGGACAATTAATGAATCCGGTTCTGCTAGCCATTCCACTGTTTGTGTTAGCCGGCACCATCATGAGCAGAAGCGGAATTGCCGCCAGTTTGCTCGGATTCGTTAACGTATTTGTTGGCCATATTCGAGGCGGTTTGGGCATCGTAGCTTCTGTAAGTTGTGCGATCATTGGTGCAATCTCGGGCAGTGGTTTGACCGGTGTGGCTGCTATCGGACCTTTGCTGATTCCTGAAATGGAAAAGCGTGGCTACCCAAGAGCATACGCAACGGCACTGATTGCAAACTCATCTATTTTGGGGCTGTTGATCCCACCAAGCGTGACGATGATTGTTTACGGCTGGGTGACAGACACATCTATCCTGGCGTGTTTCCTGGCAACATTAGGCCCAGGCTTAATGGTTACCTTTAACTTTGCTGTGATTAACCTTTTTATGGCGCGTAAGTTTCCGTTGATTCTGGACGATAAACCAACCGTGTCAGAGATTATTAAGCAAGCTTCAAACAAAACGTTTAACGCGATTCCAGCGTTGTTGATGCCAGTTATTATTTTAGGTGGTATTTACGGTGGCATTATGACTCCGACTGAGGCGGCAGCCGTAGCGGTTATCTATGCCGTACCCGTTGGTTTCATGATTTACAAAGGGTTGAGCTGGAAAACGCTTCTTGAATCAGGAAAAGAGTCGGCAACGGCAGTGGGTTCAATCATGTTTATGATTCTATTCAGCCTGATCCTTAGCCAGATGTTTGTCGTTGAAGATATTCCTCAACAACTCGTTGAAGCTATCTTTGGCATCACCGACAACAAAGCGCTACTCCTTATTTTCATCAATATATTGCTCTTTTTAGTCGGTATGGTGGTTAACGATCTGACGGCGATTATCCTCATCGCGCCACTGCTACTGCCGCTAATGACTGCTATTGGCATCAGCCCGATTCAATTTGCGGCCATTATGGGTGTGAATACCGCGATGGGTGGTGTAACACCTCCGTACGCATCGATTCTTTACCTAGGCGCTCGTATCGGTAACGTTAAGTTTTCCGAGGTTGTTGGCCCTGCAATGTTATTGATTTTACTAGGTTATATGCCAGTTGTGATCCTAACTTCATTCTGGTCAGATTTATCTCTGTACCTACCTACTGTGTTTGGTTATTAAAAGGAAATTACCATGACAAAAACAAGTAAGTTTGCACCATCAAAAGCACTGAAAAAATGCACTGTGATTGCGTCGTTAGTTGCTGCCTCATTAGCAGCCATTCCATCTCAGGCAACAACGCTAAAAATCAGCCACGTTCGCCCACAAGGTACTGTTGTCGATAACGATATCAAGCAGTTAAGCAGCGATTTGGAAGCGGCAACAGATGGTGACGTAAAACTGAGAATATACGCTGCAAACGCACTGGGCGATTACACATTAGTTCAGGAACGTATTTCCGTAGGTGCGGTCGACATGGCGTTGCAGCCAGCAGCAACGTCAACAGACAGAAGAATGCAACTTGGTGTGTTGCCGTTTCTAGCCAACAACTGGGAAGAAGCTAAGAACATCTATGGTACTGGCTCTCCAGTTCGTGTCGCCATGGAAGAGCTGTTTGAACAACAAGATATTACGTTACTTGCCGCTTACCCAGTTTATTTTGGGGGCATCTCGTTAAACCGTGACGCGATAGACGCAGGGGATCCGGATTCAGCGAAAGGTATTAAGCTGCGTGTACCTCCAGTTAAGAGCTTCCAGCTATTGGCAGATAATGTAGGTTACATAGGTTCACCGCTTCCATTTTCTGAGGCATTCACTGCAGTACAAACAGGGGTAGTAGACGGTGTTATCGGATCTGGTGCTGAAGGTTATTACGCGTCATTTCGTGATGTGACGAAAACGTACATACCTTTGAATACGCATTTTGAACTCTGGTACTTACTAATTAATTCTGAGCGCCTTGCAGATCTTGATGATGACGAACAACAAGCGCTTAAAACTGCGTCAGCGAAATTTGAATCTCGTCGTTGGGATGCGGCTCAAATCGATCAGAAAGAGAATGAGCAAAGACTTGTCGAAGCGGGTGCAACCATTGTTGAAATGACTCCTGAGCAGTTGAGTAAGACTGCGGAGAAAGTCCGTGCGACAGTTTGGCCTCAAATCATCAGCGATATGGGTTCTGACTGGAGTCAACCAATCCTGGACAAAGCGCTGAACTAAGCGAAACCCAAATTCACGGGGGCGAGCCTGCCCCCAAACTATCAGTCTGAAGAGAATGTTATGAAACCGGAATACATTGTTGTCGGTGGCGGTGTCGTGGGCTGCGCAGTGGCTTACGGGCTACTAAAAGCTGGCCATAAAGTTACCGTATTGGACGGTGGAGACAGCGCACATAGGGCATCTCGTGGAAACTTTGGCTTGGTGTGGCTCTCCAGCAAAGGGTTAGATGCACCGCACTACGCAGCTTGGACTCGCCGCTCTGTTAACTTGTGGAGAGGGTTGGCAGATGAGCTGGAAAAAGCGACAGGTGAAGATCTCAACCTAAAACAACAGGGCGGATACGACTTTCATTTCTGTGAGAAAGAGATGATGGCCAAAGCGAACCAATATGAGGCTCTAAGAAAAGCGTTAGGCACTGACCACCCTTATGAAGTCTGGAACAGAGACCAACTACTTAAAGAAGATCCATATATCGGCCCAGATGTGATTGGGGCGATCTTTGGCCCTGAAGATGGCCACGTTAATCCTTTAAAGCTACTCAAGGCATACACAAAAGCGATACAGGATCTCGGTGCGGATTTGATCACTGGTGTGAACGTAACTGATGTGAACAAAGACAGCAGCGGTAAATTTCAGGTCACGCTTGAAGATGGTTCCCAGTATCAAGGCGATAAAGTCATCCTTTCTGCGGGATTGGGCGCAGCGACACTTGGTCCGAAACTCGGATTTGTTGCGCCTATATCACCACAGAAAGGTCAGGTGCTGATTACCGAAAAGCTTGCTCCAACCTTGAAGCGACCTTCCGGCATTATTCGTCAGGTCGACGAGGGAGGCATTCAAATCGGCGACTCTAAAGAGAACGCGGGCTTTGATGACAGTGACACTCTTGATATGACGGCTGCCATTGCAGAACGTGCAATTGCTGTGTACCCATTCTTGGCGCAAACCAAATTGGTTCGTAGCTGGGGCGCTATCCGGATTATCTCGCCTGACGGTTTGCCCATTTACCAGCAATCTAAAACCAACTCAGGGGCCTACCTGATTAGTTGCCACAGTGGCATTACGTTGGCCGCGGTCCATTCGTATTTACTACCTCATTGGCTAGAGCAAACGGCTGATGCACCAAATTTGGAGTTGTTCAGTGAAGACAGATTCTAAGTTTCAACGGATATCAAGCTCGGGTAATCGACCTAATTCAGTTCGATTTTATTGGGAAGGTAAAGAATATTCTGCATTTGAAGGTGACACGATAGCTGTGGCACTTTTAGCTGCGGATGTGAACCACACACGCGAGACACCGCAATCAGGGTCACCTCGCGCACCGTTCTGCATGATGGGTAGTTGTTTTGAGTGTCGCGTAGAAGTTAATGGTGAACAGAATGTTCAAGCCTGCATGAATTTGATTGAAGACGGCATGACGATTAGCCGCCAAAGAACTTAACAGGAGAAATCATGCAAGTCGAAATGCAAAATGTGGTAGATGTGTGCGTGATTGGTGCTGGCCCGGCTGGTATGAAAGCCGCTGTGCGCTGTGCTCAGGCAGGTGCCAGCGTCACCGTTATTGATGAACAGCAACGTCCAGGCGGTCAAATCTATCGAGCGGTACAAGAAAATGGGCATCCTAACGGCGATATATTTGGTCCTGATTACCTTCGTGGAGCTGCGCTCGTCAAAGCTTTTAACCAAGCACCCATCAAACATATAGCTCAGGCAACGTTGTGGCGTATTGATGACGACAATACAGTGTATTGGAGTCAGCACGGAAAAGCACAAAAGGTTGTGGCTAAGCAGATCATTATTGCTACTGGTGCAATTGAACGCTCTTTTCCGTTTTCTGGCTGGACATTGCCAGGAGTGATGACGGCGGGTGCTTGTCAGATCATGATGAAAACATCAGGTTTGGTACCTAAACAGGCTGTTATGGTGGGAACCGGACCGCTACTTTATCTGTTAGCTGCGCAAATGATTGATGCTGGTGCACCACCAAAGGCGATTGTAGATACACAACAATCGGACAGCTATGTGAAAGCCATCAGTTATGCTGCAAATGCCTGGAAAGGGCGCAAGTACCTGATCAAAGGACTTGGCCTGTTAGCCAAGTTAAGTAAAGCAGGCATAAAGCGTTACACGGGCGTAACTGACATTGAGGCTGAGGGTTCTGAAAGTGTGAAACGCCTCAATTTTATATGTGGTGGAAAATCAATCTCATTAGAGACGGAAACGGTACTGGCGCATATTGGCGTGATTCCTAACGTGCAGTTAACCAGAGCAATGGGATTAGATCATTACTGGGACAAGCTGCAAGTCTGCTGGAAGCCTGCGCTGGATGATAACAACATGAGCTCTCGCCAAGGCGTTTACATTGCTGGAGACAGCGGTGGTATTGGCGGTGCGCTGGTGGCAGAACTACAAGGAGAGCTGGTTGCAGTGAGTGTGCTCAACTCGCTATCTATTGGGGATAGCCAGCATCATAACAGTGAGTCGGCAACACTTAAAAAGTCAATCCAGCATGAACTGGCTGTGCGCCCGTTTTTAGACACACTATATACACCGCCTAAACAAGCACTGGTGCCATCTGATAAAACCATTGTTTGCCGCTGTGAAGAAGTCACGGCTGGACAAATTAGACAGCATGCTGCCGATGGCGCAAATGGAATCAATCAAATTAAAACCTTTACCCGTTGTGGAATGGGACCATGCCAAGGCAGATATTGCGGCTCCACAGTGGCGCATATCATTAGTGACAAAGTCGGGTTATCGATGGAGCAGGTGGGCTACTACCGTCTTCGCAACCCAATAAAGCCATTAAAACTGGGTGAGCTAGCAAGCTTAACGCCAGCAAACAAATCATTTATGAAAAAGTATAAGAGTGAAGGAGTGAACAATGAGCGACATCCAAAGACAGTACACTAACCAGCGAATGAGCAAAGTAGTAATTCACAATGATACTGTTTACCTATGCGGCCAAGTTGGCGTCCGTGGAACCAGTGTTGCGGAACAAACCGAAGAAGCGCTGAAAAGAGTAGAAAGCCTGCTTATTGAAGCGGGTAGTGACCGAAAGCACGTACTGCAGACCATTGTATGGTTAGCCGATATGAAAGACTTTGATGAAATGAATGGTGTATGGGATCAGTGGTTTGAAGAAGGTTATGCGCCTGCCCGAGCATGTGGTGAAGCAAAACTTGCCAGTCCAGAACTCAAAGTGGAGCTTATTGTTACCGCTGCACTTAAAAAGTAAATTGCTGTTGCATTAAAGCCTATAAAAGCCCCTGAATGGGGCTTTTATAGGCTTTAATCACTGCTCGCAGAATGTACCTTTTTTGGGTTGCTGCGTGATGGCGTAGTTTCCATCTAGATTACGATATACAATCGTATTCCATACTGAGCTATCATCCATTTCAAACTCAATCGCATAGTTCACCCCGCTGACGATTTGCGCACGAACTTTAAGAATTTGTTTGAATGAAGAAAGCATATCCATTTCTTTCAGAACAAAGGCCATTGCCTTTTGAACGTCGGGTGTAGCTTCAAACTTTTTCCACCCACCTGGTATGTTTCTCTGAGTATTGCAAATATCTGCTGAGGCCGTTATTTCTGTCACGTCTTCTGGGCTGTTTGGTTGGCAACCAACCAGCAAAACCAAAAGTGCACAAGCTGACAATGTCTTTAACTTCATAACATAACCTCAATTTATATCGAGCAGTATTATAAAAATGTGAAAAGACGAGAAATGTCTATATTGTGCAAAGTTTCGATATGCATAAAGTTAATTTCCGGAATAAATTTCTGATTTTGTAGGAATCTTTGTAGGAACGATAGTTTTTATATCAAAAATTCATATGTACAAAGAATGATTGTCCTTAATGAATAAACGAATCTGGATTTATGATCTATTTTAGATCTTATACAGTAAAATCAGTAAGTAAGATAAACCGGGAACTCGTAATGAAATCATTAAAGTCACTGCTCCTATTGTCTGTTGTTGTTTTATTTGGTTGTACTTCAAAACCTGAAGGTGTAGAGCCTGTACAGAATTTTGAACTGAATCCTTATTTGGGTAAGTGGTATGAAATTGCCAGACTGGATCACTCTTTTGAGCGGGGACTATCCAATGTAACGGCGGAATATGAATTGCGTGAAGACGGTGGTGTGAAGGTGATAAACCGTGGCTATTCAAAAGAAAAACAAAGTTGGAAGCAAGCAGAAGGCAAAGCGTATTTCGTTGATGATATGTCGACAGGCCATTTAAAAGTCTCTTTCTTTGGTCCGTTTTACTCTTCCTATATCGTGTTTGACCTCGGTGAAAACTACGATTACGCGTTTATATCTGGCTTTAACCATGACTATCTTTGGTTATTATCGCGTAAGCCCGAGGTGGAATTAGCAACGCTTGAACGATTTAAGCAGATTGCCGAAGAAAAAGGCTTCAATATTGACGAGTTAATACTTGTTGAACAAAACCAATAAACTAACTGGTAAAAATAAAATATCCCCTTTAAAAAGGGGATATCAGATTGATGACGAACCCCACTTTTAAGGTGGGGTTCTGTTTTTTTTGCGGCCGCAGGCCGCGATCGCGATATTTTTTGTTAGATAAACTCTAGAGCGTTAGTGTTCTTAAATTGGCGTATATAAGTGAGGATTTGCGCTATTTCACCTCGATTTAGGCCGAGTTTACGCAGAGTGCTCACCACCAACGCTATCTTCTTGATGTTTTGAGCAGCCGCCGCCAACCAGCACTGCATCTGCACCTTGGCTAACCCTCGAAAGCGAGCGTATCGATGACCGTGATGTTGTTTTGCATCGGCGAAGCTTCTTTCTACCGTTTCACTTCTCCGCCTGTAGGTTTTCTTTCCATAAGCAGAGAGCCGCATCTGGTTGGCTCTATCCATGGCCTCCGTATAGATATGCCTCGTGATGACCTTCTTCATGTTTTTACTTTGAGTACAGTCATCACGCATTGGGCAGAACGCACATTCTTTAGGGTCTGAGTGATACTCTCGGTAAGCGCCGCGTGACGTCGTCTTGTAGATAAGGTCCTGTCCGTTGGGGCAACGATAGCTGTCTTTTTCTTTGTTATAGATAAAGTGTTTCTTCTTGAAGGCATTCTTTGTGCGTGATGGTCGGCGATAGCCGAACACGCC
The DNA here is from genome assembly GCF_052353105.1 of Vibrio sp. YIC-376. NCBI lineage: Bacteria > Pseudomonadati > Pseudomonadota > Gammaproteobacteria > Vibrionales > Vibrionaceae > Vibrio > Vibrio sp. YIC-376. Next base: position 930 of record NZ_JBBWFK010000009.1, on the reverse strand, counting down.
AAGTATCCCTCGGCGCTCAAGGGATTCAGCAACAGGGGCCGTGAAGTAACCGGCATCAAGACCAACGGCGATAGGATTGAGGTTAAACTGTTCAAGCGTGTGGTCGAGACGGCAGATATAAGGCTGGGAGTCATTGACATTCCCCGCGGTCGCATGGGTATCAACGATGATGCCATGCTGACCATCAACCGTGCGATGGTCGAGATAGAAGAACCCTTGCGGCTTATTGTCTCGGGTCATGAAGCCACTTTCTGGGTCAGTCGTACTGCTCTTCGTGTTATTAGCTTTCTGCTCAGAAGTTCGTTCTTTAAGTGGCTTCTTTCCCTCTTTTGCTCGGTCTAGTGCAACGTCTTCATCCAGCATATCTAAATATGCACTCGCTCGGACTGCCGTTTGTTTATTGGTGTGCTTGTTTTTGTTCGCGTTCGCTTTGAGGTGAGTGCTGTCAGTAAAGAGCTCTTGTCCAGCGACTAAGCCTTTAGCCATCGCTTGTTGAACGATGTTAATAAAGATACGTTCGAAGACATCCGTACCATTGAAGCGACGGATACGGTTTTGACTGAGTGTCGAGGCATGGATGACCTTTTCAGTGAGGGACATGCGGAGGAACCAACGATATGCGACATTCACTTCGATTTCTTTGACAAGCTGACGCTCGCTTTTTACGCCGAAGATGTACCCCAGTAGGATAATTTTGAATAGGCGGACAGGGTCTACAGGTGGTCGGCCATTGTCTTTGCAATAGAGGTGGGCGACTTCATCACGAATGAATTCAAAATCGATAGCAGAGTCAATTTTACGCACAAGGTGGTCTTTGGGAACAAGTTGTTCCATCGTCACCATTTCAAGTTCGTATTGTTGTGGAGAAGGTTCTTGAAGCATGTCGAGGTATCCAGATTTCGATACTCCTATTAGATCAAAGGACTAGCC
>NZ_JBBWFK010000008.1:0-301043 GCF_052353105.1 Vibrio sp. YIC-376 | reverse complement strand
GGCTAGTCCTTTGATCTAATAGGAGTATCGAAATCTGGATACCTCGACATGCTTCAAGAACCTTCTCCACAACAATACGAACTTGAAATGGTGACGATGGAACAACTTGTTCCCAAAGACCACCTTGTGCGTAAAATTGACTCTGCTATCGATTTTGAATTCATTCGTGATGAAGTCGCCCACCTCTATTGCAAAGACAATGGCCGACCACCTGTAGACCCTGTCCGCCTATTCAAAATTATCCTACTGGGGTACATCTTCGGCGTAAAAAGCGAGCGTCAGCTTGTCAAAGAAATCGAAGTGAATGTCGCATATCGTTGGTTCCTCCGCATGTCCCTCACTGAAAAGGTCATCCATGCCTCGACACTCAGTCAAAACCGTATCCGTCGCTTCAATGGTACGGATGTCTTCGAACGTATCTTTATTAACATCGTTCAACAAGCGATGGCTAAAGGCTTAGTCGCTGGACAAGAGCTCTTTACTGACAGCACTCACCTCAAAGCGAACGCGAACAAAAACAAGCACACCAATAAACAAACGGCAGTCCGAGCGAGTGCATATTTAGATATGCTGGATGAAGACGTTGCACTAGACCGAGCAAAAGAGGGAAAGAAGCCACTTAAAGAACGAACTTCTGAGCAGAAAGCTAATAACACGAAGAGCAGTACGACTGACCCAGAAAGTGGCTTCATGACCCGAGACAATAAGCCGCAAGGGTTCTTCTATCTCGACCATCGCACGGTTGATGGTCAGCATGGCATCATCGTTGATACCCATGCGACCGCGGGGAATGTCAATGACTCCCAGCCTTATATCTGCCGTCTCGACCACACGCTTGAACAGTTTAACCTCAATCCTATCGCCGTTGGTCTTGATGCCGGTTACTTCACGGCCCCTGTTGCTGAATCCCTTGAGCGCCGAGGGATACTTGGCGTGTTCGGCTATCGCCGACCATCACGCACAAAGAATGCCTTCAAGAAGAAACACTTTATCTATAACAAAGAAAAAGACAGCTATCGTTGCCCCAACGGACAGGACCTTATCTACAAGACGACGTCACGCGGCGCTTACCGAGAGTATCACTCAGACCCTAAAGAATGTGCGTTCTGCCCAATGCGTGATGACTGTACTCAAAGTAAAAACATGAAGAAGGTCATCACGAGGCATATCTATACGGAGGCCATGGATAGAGCCAACCAGATGCGGCTCTCTGCTTATGGAAAGAAAACCTACAGGCGGAGAAGTGAAACGGTAGAAAGAAGCTTCGCCGATGCAAAACAACATCACGGTCATCGATACGCTCGCTTTCGAGGGTTAGCCAAGGTGCAGATGCAGTGCTGGTTGGCGGCGGCTGCTCAAAACATCAAGAAGATAGCGTTGGTGGTGAGCACTCTGCGTAAACTCGGCCTAAATCGAGGTGAAATAGCGCAAATCCTCACTTATATACGCCAATTTAAGAACACTAACGCTCTAGAGTTTATCTAACAAAAAATATCGCGATCGCGGCCTGCGGCCGCAAAAAAAACAGAACCCCACCTTAAAAGTGGGGTTCGTCATCAATCTGAAGCCGCTCAATTGAGCGGCTTTTGCGTAACTAAGTGTATCAAGGATTTCTCTTTGAGAACTCAATACTAAAGAATCATTGCAGCAATCCAACCGAAGATGATCAGTGGGATGTTGTAGTGGATGAACGTCGGTACGACTGTTTCCCAAATGTGTTCATGCTGACCATCAGCATTTAGACCCGATGTCGGACCTAAAGTTGAGTCAGAAGCTGGTGAACCTGCATCACCCAGAGCTGCCGCAGTACCTACTAGTGCGATCGTTGCCATTGGTGAGAAACCAAATGCCAATGAAAGCGGGACGTAGATAGTTGCAATGATTGGAATCGTAGAAAACGATGAGCCAATGCCCATGGTGACCAGTAAACCAACAACAAGCATAAGTAACGCCGCTAGAGGTTTGTTGTCCCCAATGCTAGTCGCTAGAGATTGAACCAGAGTTTCTACACCACCAGTTTGCTTCATTACTGCAGCAAAGCCTGCAGCAGCGATCATGATGAAGCCGATCATTGCCATCATGTGGACGCCTTTAGTGAATACGTCGTGCGTTTCTTTCCAAGCAATAACACCACCAAACGTGAATACCATGAAGCCAGCTAGTGCACCGATGATCATTGAACCTGTGTAAAGCTGAACGCTAAGTGCAGCAATAATACCAATTGCAGCTACAAGGATATGCTGTTTGTTAATCTCGTGATTCGTTTCGTGGACAACGGTCAACTCTGTTTCTTCATAGATACGAGGTTTACGGTAGCTGACGAAAATGGCCAGTAATAGACCAAACACCATGCCCGCACCTGGTAGCAACATCGCTGTTGGAACCTGACTAGCTACAACGTTTTCCAGACCATTCTCATGTAGGTTCTTCAGAAGGATGTTATTCAGGAAGATGCCACCGAAACCAACAGGAAGAACCATGTATGGCGTGATCAGACCGAACGTTAGTACACACGCAATCAAACGGCGATCCAATTTAAGCTTCGCAAATACGCCTAAAAGAGGTGGAATCAAAATTGGAATAAAGGCGATATGAACGGGAATAATGTTCTGAGAAGACATGGTTACTAAAATTAGCGCAACCAGTACTGCGTATTTTAGACCAGTAGTCGATGCTGAGCTTTCTTTGCCATTAATGCGCTTAATAACGTCTTTTGCTAACAGATCAGTGATACCAGACTTAGAAATTGCAACGGCAAATGTACCTAACATTGCGTAGCTGAGCGCAATTGTTGCACCACCACCAAGACCGCTTTCAAAAGCAGCAACGGTATCGCCTAGGCTCATGCCAGCTACAAGACCACCTACGATGGCACTGAACGTCAGAGCGACCACCACGTTTACCCGCATCAACGCTAACACGAGCATGACGCAAACAGAAATAACGACAGGATTCATATTTTTTCCAATATATTGTGTTTACTTTTTATTCTCATCAACAAGCGGCCACCCACCTAGGGCTTTCCATTTGTTAACAATGCCACAGAATAACTCTGCAGTTTTTTGGGTATCGTAAAGTGCGGAGTGCGCTTCACGGTTGTCGAATTCCATACCCGCCGTTTTGCATGCTTTAGCAAGAACGGTTTGGCCGTAAGCAAGACCACTTAATGTCGCAGTGTCAAAAGTAGCAAACGGATGGAAAGGGATTCTTTTGAGTTTGCAGCGCTCGTTCGCCGCATTAACAAAACTTAAGTCGAAGGCTGCGTTATGTGCAACCATAATCGCTCTTGAACAGTCCGAGGCTTTTTGCTCTTTACGGATCAGTTTGTAAATTTCTTTTAGCGCTTCTTGTTCAGAAACCGCGCCACGTAGTGGGCTGAATGGGTCACGAATGCCATTGAATTCCAGCGCTTCTTTCTCCAAATTAGCGCCTTCAAATGGCTCAACATGAAAATGAATAGTGGAGGCCGGATGCAAAACACCGTCTTCATCCATACGAAGGGTTACGGCGCAGATTTCTAAAAGTGCATCAGTTTGAGCGTTGAAACCTGCTGTCTCAACGTCAACTACCACAGGGAAATAACCTCGAAAACGTTTTTTCAGGGTTAGAGCTTCATTTTCTATTGTCATGTTGGCTTATTGTTGTGTGACGAGGGCGGCATTATTACAGATTCTTCCGATGAGAAAAACCGCAATTTAGGATAAAGATGCAATTGTGTTTTCCGATTAATCGATAAGAATGAAACACGTTGATGATGACGGATCCATAAATGGTTGGATGTTTGGTTTTGGACTCGACACTCAGTTTGTCTCTTAGTCGCTCGCTTGTATCAAAGGGTCTGTAAACCACATGTTTATTAGTTATTGGCGGGAATTTTGCATAACGAAAATGATTTTGAATTGACGCAGATTAACGGCAAAAGTGTGCCGTCTGAGAGAAAGTACGTAGATGAATAAATGGCTGATAAACAGTGGCGTTATATTGTCCTTGCTTAGCACTAACAGCTACGCTGAGTTGAGTAAGCGTTATGTTGCTACTCCGCAGCAATCTCAATGGGAAATGGTTGTGAACACGCCGTTAGAATGCCAACTTGTCCATCCTATCCCAAATTTTGGTGATGCCGTGTTTTCGTCTCATGCGAGTAAAAAAATCAATTTAGATTTCGAATTAAAAATGCGTCGTCCAATGGGGGAGACAAGGAGTGTCAGTCTTATTTCTATGCCACCTCCTTGGCGACCGGGTGAACATGCCGACCGTCTTACCAATCTGCAGTTCTTTAAACAATTTGACGGGTACGTCGGTGGCCAAACGGCTTGGGGTATGTTGTCTGAGTTAGAGAAAGGACGTTATCCAACCTTCAGTTACCAAGATTGGCAAAGTGGTGACCAAAGGATCGAAGTCGCTTTATCATCGGTGCTGTTTCAAAGTAAATACAATGCCTTTAGTGATTGTATTGCCAACTTATTGAAATACAGTTTCGAAGACATCGCGTTTACGATTTTGCACTACGAGCATCTGGGTGATCAGTTGACCAAAGCGTCGAAGAAGAGGTTGTCCCAGATAGCTGATTATGTCCACCATAATCAAGATATTGATTTAGTACTGGTAGCCACATACACCGATTCGACCGACGGAAAAAGTGCCAGCCAGAGTTTATCGGAAAGGCGTGCAGAGTCGCTGAGAAGTTATTTCAAATCTCTGGGCTTAACGGAAGATCGTATTCAGGTGCAAGGTTATGGTAAGCGCCGGCCAATTGCCGATAATGGTACGCCAATTGGCAAAGATAAAAACCGTCGCGTGGTGATCTCTTTAGGGAGAACACAAGTTTAACCTTGCGCACCACCGTAAAAGCGCGACTGCCGGAGTGATTTCACATAAGGGAAGCGGTAAAACTTAAGGGTATCTTTACGTCTAATTTAGACGGAATTTCGCGATCACTTCGCAGTTGGCAGCTGTATTGATTTTTGCAACCTGATTAGCAATTGCTGGGTTTGGGTGACGCTTCATAAAGTCAATCAGCGCTTTGGTGCAACAACCAATAGACTCAACAAAACTAGCACAGTCCTTATTCGGGCACTGTGGAATAAGTGACAGCACTTTTTCCGAAGCGAGTTGAAGGTATCTGAGCTCATACTCGGTATCTCCCGACCATCGCCAGAATTGAGCAAGATTGTGGCAAGAGATAACAGAAATTAAGAGGCGCTCGTCGGCCTCTATTTCGATGCATTCGCAGATATCTTCGTTCAATCTTAGCGCTTGCTGATAATGAAGAATGCTACGTATGGGGTCGTCTAATTGAAGAGCGGTATCCGCGAGAAGTGTGTGTTTTTCCCATTCACTGATCATTATCGTCATCCATATATCGAATTTGGATTTAAATCTAAACGATAACTATTATCAAGCAAAGAGTTTTGTTTATAAATAGAAAAGGCAGGTCTAATACCTGCCTTTGGAATTTTTTACTTTTACTACAAGTAAATAGAGTGCGGTTAGCCCTCAAGACCTGCAGTTGCTTGCTTGTTTTGGATAAGCTCGATCATGTAACCATCAGGATCTTTTACAAACGCAATGTGAGTGCTACCACCTTTTACCGGGCCCGGTTCACGAGTGACATTGCCACCTACTGCTTTGATTGCATCGCACGTTGTGTAGATGTCGTCAACACCGATTGCAATATGGCCATAAGCAGTGCCTAGCTCATATTCCGTCTTACCCCAGTTGTAAGTAAGTTCAATCACTGCACCTTCAGACTCGTCACCGTAGCCTAAGAATGCAAGTGTGTATTCGTACTCTTTGTTTTCGTTAGTACGAAGTAGCTGCATGCCCATAACTTCAGTATAAAACTTGATGGATTTGTCCAGATCACCCACGCGAAGCATAGTGTGTAGAATTCGACCGTTTGACATTTTTAACTCCTAGCTTTCATTTCAGACAGCATTAACTGTCCGGGTATACTTTCTCTTTATATTCACAAAGATCTTCAATAATACAGCTACCACAGCGTGGCTTTCTTGCCAGACAGGTGTAACGGCCATGAAGAATGAGCCAGTGGTGTACGTCGAGTTTAAACTCTTTAGGCACCACTTTTAATAATTTTTGCTCTACATCGTCGACGGTTTTACCCATCGCAAATTTAGTACGGTTAGATACACGGTAAATGTGTGTATCGACGGCAATAGTTGGCCAACCAAAAGCAGTATTGAGCACGACGTTTGCTGTTTTACGCCCGACACCTGGCAGAGCTTCAAGAGCAGCGCGATCTTCTGGTACTTCACCGTTATGTTGTTCCAGCAAGATCTTACATGTCTTGATGGTGTTTTCAGCTTTCGAGTTAAATAGGCCAATGGTCTTAATATACTCTTTCAGCCCGTCTACACCCAAATCCAAGATAGATTGTGGAGTATTCGCGACAGGGTACAGCTTGTCTGTTGCTTTGTTGACGCTCACGTCAGTCGCCTGTGCTGATAGCAATACCGCAATAAGCAGTTCAAAGGGAGAGCTCCAGTTTAGCTCAGTCTGAGGGTTTGGGTTGTTTTCCCTTAATCGTTCTAAAATTTCAATTCTTTTGACATTGTTCATTGCTGACTTCCAATACCGTCTTGGCCTTTTTAAGAAAAAGGCCCTACGTTAGAGCCTTATTTTTATTATGCGTAGTTAACTAAATCTCAAAAGGTAAACAGACCCTAAGCATTCGTGACGCGGGCACGTTCAATGGTTGGTTTTTCTGCTTTTGGCTGACGCGCCTGAATCGAACTGTCGATTGTATTTTTTAATGCGATTAGCAAGCCAACACCAATGAAAGCGCCTGGCGGTAGCAGAGCCAGAAGGAAACTACTATCGAAGTGGAATACTTCAATTCTAAGCGCCAAAGCCCAGTCGCCTAATAGTAAATCTGCGCCGTCGAATAACGTGCCGTTACCGATGAGTTCACGCATAGAACCCAAAACGACTAAGACACTGGTCATGCCTAATCCCATCCACAAGCCATCCAAAGCAGCAGGTAGCACATCGTTTTTCGAAGCATAGGCTTCTGCTCGGCCAATGATGATACAGTTGGTTACGATTAGCGGGATGAAAATACCAAGTGAAAGGTATAAACCATAAGCGTACGCATTCATTAATAGTTGAACACAGGTTACCAGTGCCGCAATGATCATCACGAACACCGGAATACGAATCTCTTTTGGTACGTAGTTACGGATAAGCGAAACCGTCACGTTTGAACCGACCAACACTAATAGTGTGGCAATACCAAGACCAAGTGCGTTTGTGATCGTTGATGACACCGCCAGCAGAGGACAAAGACCGAGCAGTTGAACTAATGCCGGGTTGTTACTCCACATGCCGTTTTTCATCAGCAGTTTGTTTTCACTCATTCGTTGCCTCCTGCGCAGTTTAGGGGCTGGCTGAGAATCTCATCTCGAGATTGGTTTACATAGTTTACGGTGTTTCTTACAACTTTGACTACTGCTCTTGGCGTAATCGTCGCACCCGTAAACTGATCAAAGTCACCGCCGTCTTTACGAACTCGCCAGGAATTCCAGTTTTCTTCGGTCACCTCTTTTCCTGTAAAGCTCAGGATCCAGTCAGTTATACGCAGGTCGATTTTATCACCTAACCCTGGGGTTTCTTTCTGGCTTAGAACTCGTGTACCGAGAATTTTCCCTTGGCTATCAATACCAGTGATCACTTTGATCTCGCCGTTGTAGCCGTCTGGAGCGATAGATTCAATCGCAATCGCAGTGGGCTCGCCGTTTATTCTCGCGATGTAGGCTGGCATAGCGTGCAATGTGCCAAGTTCTCGTGAACTGACCAATGTACAAGCTTGGGTTAGTTCGTTGTCATGCATGGTCTCAGGAATGACCTGATTAAGGACAGACAGTAGCTGCTTACGTTCTTGTAGTTCAATTTGATCTTCGGTTAAGTACTGAGTCAATGCGACTAGACCAGTTGTGGCACAGGCAAAGATCGCCAGTGTCAGACCATTTTTTCTAATTGCGGTTAACATGTTTACCTCAGTGACCGTAAGTTCTAGGTTTGGTGTAGTAGTCAATCAGTGGCACGCACATGTTGGCTAGCAGCACTGCGAATGCAACGCCGTCAGGGAAACCACCCCAACTTCGGATGGTAAAGACGATCGTGCCAATAAGTGCACCAAAAATTAGGCGACCTTTAACCGTTGTTGACGCTGAAACCGGATCAGTCGCGATAAAGAATGCACCCAGCATGGTAGCCCCTGACAATAAGTGGAAGGCTGGCGATGCCGTCTCCCCTGGAGTGATCAGGTTGAAGATCAAACTAAGCAGAGTCAAACTTGCCAGGAAACCGGCAGGAATGTACCACTGGATAATACGCTTTTTGATCATCACCAGACCGCCAACTAAGTAAGCAATGTTTACCCATTGCCAACCAATACCAGCTAAACCAGAAAAGATGGGTTGTGACAGAATTTCACTCGGTGTTGCCCCAGTATGAAGTCCCGTTTTAAATGCATCGAGCGGCGTCGCCATGGTTACACCATCGACACCCGAACGCACTTGCTGCAAAGAGAGACCATCGTTATCAAAGCCAGTGAAGATCAATGAGAGTGTGTCTGCGAAATTCACGTGATCCGGAATTAAGGATGTTGGTGCACTCCAGCTTGTCATTTGAACAGGGAAGGAGATGAGCAGTACGACATAAGCAACCATGGCTGGATTAAATAGGTTCTGGCCAAGACCACCATATAAATGCTTTGCTATCACGATAGCGAAGATCAAACCAATGACAGTTAGCCACCAAGGAGACCACGGTGGTATTGCTACCGCCAGCAGCCATGCGGTGACAATGGCACTGTTATCACGAAGCGCACGCATTGGAGAGCGTTTGCGACTGATCATCACTAACGCTTCGAGCGACACGGCTACGGCAATGGCAAAAATAAGCTGGATAAGCGTGCCCCAGCCAAAAAAGTACGTTTGAGCTGCTAAACCAGGGATCGCACACAAAGCTACCCATTTCATCAAATCGGGCGTGCTACGACGACTGTGGGTATGCGGCGAGCTGGCAATAAAAAACGACATTACTCGTTCTCCTCGGTATTATTTTTATTTGCTTCTTGCTGAGCTTTTCGGGCTTTCGCGCGAGCTATGGCAGCAGCCACGGCGTCTTTTTTCGGATCGTCGATTTGCTCAGCCGGAGCCTCTTCTTCAGCAGGCTTTGATTCTGCTTCTTGCTGCGCTTTTCGGGCTTTCGCGCGAGCTATGGCGGCAGCCACGGCGGCTTTCTTCGGATCGTCGGTTTGCTCAGCCGGAGCCTCTTCTTCAGCAGGCTTTGATTCTGCTTCTTGCTGCGCTTTTCGGGCTTTCGCGCGAGCTATGGCAGCAGCCACAGCGGCTTTCTTCGGATCGTCGGTTTGCTCAGCCGGAGCCTTTTCTTCAGCAGGCTTTGATTCTGCTTCTTGCTGCGCTTTTCGGGCTTTTGCACGAGCAATGGCAGCAGCCACGGCGGCTTTTTTCGGATCGTCGGTTTGCTCAGCCAGAGCCTCTTCTTCAGCAGGTTTTGATTCTACTTCTTGCCCAGCTTTACGTGCTTTAGCGCGAGCTATGGCAGCAGCCACGGCGGCTTTCTTCGGATCGTCGGTTTGCTCAGCCAGAGCCTCTTCTTCAGCAGGTTTTGATTCTACTTCTTGCCCAGCTTTACGTGCTTTCGCGCGAGCTATGGCAGCAGCCACGGCGGCTTTCTTCGGATCGTCGGTTTGCTCAGCCGGAGCTTCATCTTCAACTGGTTTTGCCTCAGCTTCTTGTCCAGCTTTACGAGCTTTAGCGCGTGCTATTGCAGCGGCTACCGCTGCTTTTTTATCTTCTGGTTCTGCAGACGTGTTGGATTCTTCTTGCTGTGCTTTTTTAGCTTTGGCACGAGCAATCGCGGCCGCTACGGCTGATTTCTTATCTTCAGTTTGATCGTCAGAGCCTTCACTCTGTTCTTTCTCGGCCTTACGTTCACGAGCGAGACGCTTACGTTCTTCACGCAACTTAGCCATTTCTGAGTTATCTGGCTCGGTAGCTCCTGCTTCTGCCGCAGCCGCTTGTTTGGCTTTGGCTTTCGCAATCGCAGCAGCAACAGCTGGCTTCACAGTCGGTTCTGCCTTGTCTTCCGCGTTCGCTTTTTGCGCTTTCACACGAGCAATCGCAGCGGCTATCGCATCATCGCCACCAGTTGACTTCATTTCTTTACGGCGATCATCAGCTGCTTTCTTAAAGCGGTTTTCACGCTCTTCTTTTTCGCGCTCCATACGCGCTTTTTTCTCTTCGAAGCGCTGCTTCGCACGATCAGCGGCTTCTGCTTCCTGTGCTCTGGTACGCATCTCTGCTTTTGCTTGGCGGTAGTACTGAACCAGCGGAATTTCACTTGGGCAGACGAAGGCACAAGCGCCACACTCAATACAATCTTTAAGATGTAACTCTTCAAGTTTGTCATACTCTTCCGCTTTGGAGTGCCATAAGAGCTGCTGAGGAAGTAATGATGCAGGGCAGGCTTCAGCACATTGGCCACAGCGAATACATTCCATCTCATATTGACTGGCAGAAATTTCAAAGCGAGTAGGCGCAAGAAGACAGTTTGCTGTCTTGGTAATGGGTACTTGAGAGTGGGGTAGGGTAAAGCCCATCATAGGACCACCCATGATCAAGCGAGGGAGCTTTTTATCAGCTTTGTAGCCAAACTCATCTAACAGAGCTTGCACTGGTGTGCCTAATAATGCCCAAACATTACGCGGGTGTTTGAATGTCTTACCGGTAAGTGTCACAACGCGCTCTATAACGGGCTCGCCGTCAATGACCGCTCGTTTTATTGAATACAAAGAACCGACGTTTTGAACCAAAATACCAATATCTGCCGGGATCGCACCACTAGGTACTTCTTTATTCGTCAGAATCTTGATCAGCTGCTTTTCGCCACCAGAAGGGTACTTAGTTGGAATCACTCGGATGACAATATCTTTGTTTAATGCTGCATTTTCTAGCGCTTTAATTGCATCGGGTTTGTTGTCTTCGATACCGATGATGGTCAGTTTTGGCTTTAGGATATGTTCGACAATCTCAATGCCCTGAATCAGTTCTTCAGCATGTTCCTGCATTAACTTGTCATCGGATGTGATGTAAGGCTCACATTCAGCTGCATTAACAATCAGGATTTCTGTGCGAGCAACACCAGATTGGATCTTTTTTGCTGTAGGGAAGCCTGCGCCACCCATACCCGAAATACCAGCAAGACGAATTACGTCGATCAATTCATCGGCGGTTTTTTGCGTGTAATCTGCAACAGGGGTTTTCTCGCCCCAAGCATCACGACCGTCTGGTGTTATGATGGCGCATAACTCACTCAGCCCTGACGGGTGAGCGACAGTTCTAGGCTCAATAGCAGTGATGTGTCCGGAAGTCGGCGCATGGACTGGCACAGTAAAGCCCGTTTCTGATTGTGTTAACGGCTGACCTTTTAATACGGTGTCACCAACAGCAACGAGCAATTTACCCGCTTTACCGATGTGTTGTTTTAATGGTAGGACGATTTCTGCCGGAAGTGCTGCGCGAACCAAATCTTCTTTATTGGATTGTTTTTTATTTTCAGCAGGATGCACACCACCAGGGAAATTCCAAAGTGACCCAGTACGAATTTGTTCAATCAAAGACAACATACGAAACCTTAATTAATTGAATCTTTCACGTTTGCTGCGTCTTCTGCAGCATCCGTAATATTAAGTACTGGAATAGTGTTAAGTTGCCACTTCCAGCTGTCCGTGGTAGTTGCCACAGGAATCATTTCAATACAGTCAGTCGGACATGGTGCGACACATAAATCACAACCAGTACACTCTTCTTTGATAACGGTATGAAGTGCTTTTGTACCACCAACAATGGCATCAACAGGGCAAGCCTGAATACATTTGGTACATCCAATGCACATATCTTCATGAATGAAAGCGACCGTAGGGACTTTATTCTCCAGATCGTGTGCTGACTCTTCTGGCTCAACACCCATCAGATCAGCGAGCTTGTCTATCGTAGCCTGACCACCAGGAGGACATTTATTAATATGGTCACCATTGGCAATGGCTTCTGCGTATGGGCGACAGCCAGGGTAACCGCATTGACCACACTGGGTTTGAGGTAAAATGGCATCAATTTGATCCACGATTGGATCCGCCTCAACTTTAAAGCGAATAGAAGCAAAACCAAGTATCGCTCCGAAAATCGCAGCAAGTACAGCGAGTGCAATAATTGCAATTAGAATCGTACTCATTGTTTACTTCACCAAGCCAGTAAAGCCCATAAAGGCAAGCGACATCAGACCGGCAGTGATCATAGCGATGGAAGCACCCTTAAAAGGAAGGGGAACATCAGCGGCAGAAATACGCTCGCGCATAGAGGCAAATAGAATGAGTACTAGTGAAAAGCCGACAGCTGCACCAAAACCGTAGATGATGGACTCAATGAAATTATGGTTTTCATTGATGTTAAGTAGGGCAACACCCAGTACCGCACAGTTTGTCGTAATCAACGGTAAGAAAATACCAAGCAGGCGATAGAGCGTCGGGCTGGTTTTGTGCACAACCATTTCAGTAAACTGCACCACGACAGCGATAACTAAGATAAAGCTCATGGTTCTCAGATATTCGATACCCAGTGGACGAAGGATGTAGCTTTCCACTAAATATGCACACACTGACGCGAGCGTTAGCACGAAAGTGGTTGCTAAGCCCATACCAATTGCTGTTTCCAGTTTTTTGGACACTCCCATGAAAGGACAGAGACCCAAAAATTTTACCAGTACAAAGTTGTTCACCAGCACCGTGCCGACTAACAACAAAATATATTCGGTCATAGTTATTACGTTCATAAATTCCGATCCCGATATTATCGTGTTTTGTGACACCAATAACAACCAGTGAACGATGTGGTTTTATATACACGGTGGAAAAATAGCCGCGTATGTGATTCAGATAGATGAATTTTTATCAAAATTAGAGCTTTGGTGAATGATTTGTGGGTGAAATGAGATCAAGTCGATTCGTTGATGAGCATCATTTTATTGAGCAGTGGTCACTGCCCGATGAATAAATGGCATTACATTCAATCGTTAATTACTTCGAATGGAATAAAAACTTAAAATAGTTCATTTGCAGAAATAGATACGAGAAATCCGCGTCTTGCGACACTGTTCTTTCTTCAGTTTGGTCTCTGTTGCCGGAACTCGACACGGGTGGGTAGATAGTTCGACATTTCAGTCGGAGGCAAAAGTTTGGTACAAACTTGTCGCAGTTTAAAACGAAAAAAGCCCAGTTTTTCAACTGAGCTTTTTCTGGAATCTGGCTCCCCCTGCAAGACTTGAACTTGCGACATACGGATTAACAGTCCGCCGTTCTACCGACTGAACTAAGGGGGAATTGCTTTGCTTGAAAGCGGGGCAAATCTTACCGACCACCAAATCTACTGTCAACAGTAATGAAATACATTTTTTCGAAAATATATCATGTAAAACTCTTTACTTTTTTGTATGGCTTATCAGTAAAGGGCTAGGGTTACTTATCCACTAAAATTGTGGATAACTGTGTTGATGAAATCTGAGTAAAGTTATTTAATATGCAACACGGTTTATTTTGGCTGGGGGTATAAGCAGAATTATGCTCTAATTAAGCAAAGAAAACAGAGATTTATTAGATCTTAGACTGAAATTTTTAAAGTGGATAAAAGTTAGACTTTTGGGGATAAAGGAAGTTTGAACTATTTTTTGGGGAAAACTTGTGGAAATTAAAAATGAAGTTGGGGAACAATCATTGGCTAGGGCGAAGTACTATACCAGAGTAGCTTAGATAAGGCTATAGCGATATGGACAAAGAAAGAAATTTAATATTAATGGTAGATATAACTTAGATAGACCTAGATCTCGTCTACTAAGGTGTATATATATACAGATAATATGCAGTAAAGAAGTAAAGTTGAGGAAGGGTATGAGTAAAGTTTATGAACTGGTCTCTGATTATCAGCCATCAGGCGATCAACCAGGCGCGATTAAGCAGTTGCTTGAGGGCTTAGATGCGGGTCTTGCACACCAAACGCTTTTAGGTGTGACTGGATCAGGGAAGACTTTCACTCTGGCTAATGTGATTGCTCAGGCTCAACGCCCTGCAATTCTGCTTGCGCCTAATAAAACCCTCGCAGCGCAGTTATATGGTGAGATGAAATCCTTCTTTCCTAATAATGCGGTCGAATATTTCGTTTCTTACTACGATTACTACCAACCAGAAGCTTATGTACCAACTACTGATACCTTTATTGAAAAGGATGCATCGGTTAACGCACACATCGAACAAATGCGATTATCCGCAACTAAAGCGTTATTAGAGCGTAAAGATGCGATTATCGTAGCTTCGGTTTCTGCTATCTACGGTTTGGGTGATCCCGAATCCTATCTGCAGATGATGTTGCATTTACGTCGTGGGGATGTGATTGATCAGCGTGATATGCTGCGTCGTTTAGCAGAACTTCAATACAAGCGGAACGATGTTGCGTTCGAGCGAGGTCAATTCCGTGTTCGTGGTGAAGTGATTGATATCTTTCCAGCAGAATCCGATCAAGACGCAGTGCGAGTCGAAATGTTCGATGACGAAGTCGACTGTATCAGTGTATTCGATCCCCTTACCGGTGTTGTTAAGCAGCGCGATTTACCGCGTTACACTATCTATCCTAAAACGCACTACGTTACGCCACGCGACCGCGTTCTTGAAGCGATTGAAAATATTAAAGTGGAACTCGAAGTACGTAAGAAGCAATTATTGGACAACAATAAACTTCTGGAAGAGCAACGTATAAGTCAGCGCACCCAATTCGACATCGAAATGATGAACGAACTCGGTTTCTGTTCAGGTATCGAAAACTACTCTCGCTACTTAAGTGGCCGTTCTGAGGGTGAGCCGCCACCGACACTTTTTGATTATCTGCCTCATGACGGTCTGCTGATTATTGACGAATCACACGTGACCGTGCCACAGATTGGCGCAATGTATAAAGGTGACCGTTCTCGTAAAGAAACCTTGGTTGAGTTTGGTTTTCGCCTGCCTTCGGCGTTAGACAACCGCCCACTCAAGTTTGAAGAATTTGAGTCACTCGCGCCGCAGACTATTTTTGTCTCTGCAACTCCGGGAAATTATGAACTGGAAAAATCGGCGGGCGATATTGCGGATCAAGTTGTGCGTCCAACAGGTTTGCTGGATCCTGAATTAGAAGTGCGGCCAGTTGCTACTCAGGTGGATGATTTGCTTTCTGAGATTCGCATCAGAGCGGCGAAAGATGAGAGAGTCCTTGTCACGACGTTAACCAAAAGAATGGCCGAAGATTTGACTGAGTATCTGCATGAGCATGATGTTCGTGTACGTTATCTTCACTCGGATATTGATACTGTTGAACGTGTTGAAATTATTCGGGATCTTCGCTTGGGCGAATTTGACGTGCTTGTAGGCATCAACTTACTGCGGGAAGGTTTGGATATGCCTGAAGTCTCGCTAGTGGCTATTTTGGATGCAGATAAAGAAGGTTTCTTGCGTTCTGAACGTTCTCTTATTCAGACGATTGGTCGCGCAGCTCGAAATCTCGAAGGTAAGGCTATCTTGTACGGGGACACCATCACGAAATCCATGAAGAAGGCAATGGATGAAACGAATCGTCGCCGAGAGAAACAGCAAGCATACAATGACAAGATGGGGATCGTGCCACAAGCGTTGAAACGCAATATCAAAGACATTATGGAATTGGGGGATATCACCAAGTCCAAACGTCAGCGCACGAACAAGCCGGTACCTTTGTCTAAAGTGGCTGAGCCGTCTCAGTCTTATGACATTATGTCTCCACAGCAGTTAGACAAAGAGATCAGCAGACTGGAAGCGGCGATGTATCAGCATGCGCAGGATCTGGAGTTCGAGCTGGCGGCTGAAAAGCGTGATGAAATTGAAAAATTGCGTGCACAATTTATTGCGAATAGTTAAGGACGGCGTACCTTACTGAGCGATGTATTTGCCTGTATTAGCTATGCTAAAAGTATGGGTAATGCATCAAGCAAAAAAAGAAGCCAATAGGCAGTCGTTTCTATTGGCTTTACATGCGAACATTTTGTTCACTAACAACGTCAGTTGGCTAGGTGACCCGAGGGGTCAAAGTTTATTTAGCATGTTTTATGCCAGTCAATTAACCTGTTGAAATCCATTTTTTATTGATCTCAATTACCCATAACCTAAGTATTGTTATTTGCAAAATGCAAAGCGTAATGCGATTATTGTTTAAAACACAACAAAAAAGTTAGCTAGGTTATGCAACAAACTACTGTAGATCAAAAATCACGTTATCTGTTAATGGTCGAAGACACCGCATCCGTTGCGGCGTTGTATCGATCCTACCTTACACCGCTAGGTATCGACATTAATATTGTCGGTACAGGCCGAGATGCGATTGAAAGCCTTAAGCATCGTATTCCAGACCTCATCTTGCTTGATTTACGTCTGCCCGACATGACAGGGATGGATGTATTGCATGCTGTGAAAAATAGCCACCCTGATGTTCCAATCATCTTTATGACCGCACATGGTTCCATTGATACTGCGGTGGAGGCGATGCGTCATGGGTCACAAGATTTCCTGATTAAACCGTGTGAAGCTGACCGCTTACGCGTCACGGTAAACAACGCCATCCGTAAAGCCACCAAGTTAAAAAATGAAGCGGATAATCCCGGTAACCAGAATTATCAGGGCTTCATCGGCAGTAGCCAAACCATGCAGCAGGTCTATCGTACCATTGACTCTGCAGCTAGCAGTAAGGCGAGCATTTTTATTACGGGTGAGAGTGGTACTGGTAAAGAAGTGTGTGCCGAGGCTATCCATGCAGCAAGTAAACGCGGTGATAAACCGTTCATCGCGATTAACTGTGCGGCTATTCCAAAAGATCTCATTGAAAGTGAGCTGTTTGGTCATGTGAAAGGTGCCTTTACCGGTGCTGCTAATGACCGTCAGGGTGCTGCAGAGTTAGCTGATGGCGGCACATTGTTCCTTGATGAACTGTGTGAAATGGATTTGGATTTGCAAACCAAGCTGTTGCGATTTATCCAAACGGGTACATTTCAGAAAGTAGGATCGTCCAAAATGAAGAGTGTGGATGTACGCTTTGTGTGTGCAACCAACCGTGACCCATGGAAAGAGGTTCAGGAAGGTCGATTCCGTGAAGATTTGTACTACCGTTTATATGTTATCCCATTGCACCTGCCGCCATTGCGTGAGCGTGGAGAAGACGTAATTGAAATCGCTTATTCACTGCTTGGCTACATGTCTCATGAAGAGGGAAAAAGCTTCGTTCGATTTTCTCAAGAGGTGATTGATCGATTTAACAGTTATGAATGGCCGGGTAACGTGCGTCAGTTGCAGAACGTCCTGCGTAACATTGTGGTGTTGAATCACGGTAAAGAAATTACCTTAGATATGTTACCTCCACCACTAAATAAACCTTTGGAACGTGTGAGCGCTGCTAACTTCGTCGAGTCAAAGGTAATGACGGCGTCTGATATTGTGCCATTGTGGATGACCGAAAAAGTGGCCATTGAACGGGCGATTGAAGCATGCGATGGAAATATTCCCAGAGCGGCGGGCTATCTTGATGTCAGTCCATCAACGATTTATCGCAAGTTGCAAGCATGGAACAGCAAACAAGAGCGACAGAAAATATGAGTATGAGTGTGTTGAATCGGAAGAAAATAGAAGAGCTATCCATGGAAATCGGCAGTGATAATGTACCCGTCCTGCTCGATATATTCTTAGGGGAAATCGATACTTATATTGAGAATTTACAGAAATATGAAGGTGAAGAGCGACTGACATATTTGAGAGACATCAGCCATGCCCTGAAAAGCAGCGCAGCCAGTTTTGGGGCTGATCGTTTATGTGAGTTAGCGATATCTATCGACAAGAAAGCCAAAGCAAACGAATTATCGGAAGATGGTACAGAGGCTACCGGTATGATTGGCCTATTACGCGATACCCAAGACGTTTACCGCGCCTGGAATCAGTAAAAATCTCAATCGATTCTATACGCAAAGCCCTTTAATGTTGTGTGAAGGGCTTTGTCGTTTCAGATTCAGGCTGTTTTATTTAACAGCTGACTTTCAATTGCTCGCTTGAGTTTATTCCGGTCATGACGCCAGTCACGATTGGTTGAAGCCAGTGACTCGGTTACAACATTCCATCTATCGAGTACTTCTTGTTCTGCTTGTTCAGCAAGCACGACATCAATTTTTCTGCCTTTTAATGCACGCTCACACCATTCCAGTTTTTGCGCCATAGTCATGCGACCCGCCGGGCCATATTCCGGGCTTAAGTTAGCGACAAAAATGACTTTGGCATTCTGGTTCTTAGCGATAGCTTTGCCCAGTTCTGGCAACAACAATGGTGGCATGATACTGGTCAGAAAACTTCCCGGGCCAAGAATGATCGCATCCGCTTCTGACAAGGCTGTGATGGCTTCTTTTGTCGCCGGAACTTCAGGGGACAAATCTAAACGGCGTAGATCGGCATCCATGTGGTCGACGTCAGTCTCACCAGTAACCCATTTCCCATCCACCGATAGAGCAGACAGATCAGATGGGTGCTCCGACATTGGCAGAATATTCACATCGACTTTAAGCATATTACGAATAAGATTGATGGCATCCAGTGGACGCACCGAGAGGTTGTCCAGTGCCGTGAGCATTAAGTTGCCCAGATTATGCCCATCCAGTTCTCCACTGCCTTTAAAACGGTATTCGAACATCATTGAGCTGATAGAAGGCTCAGTGATCAACTGATTGATACAGTTACGCGTATCTCCCCAAGCGATGCCACCCTGACAGTGACGAATTCGACCAGTAGAACCACCATTATCTGTAGTGGCAACGATGCCGGTTGCGTTTCCGCCAAAATCGCGTAATGCAGCCAGTATTCGACCTAAACCATGACCACCGCCGACTGCGACTACTTTATTTTCCGTATAGATACTCATACGTCACATTCTTCTAATAAATTTGGTAAAAACGGCTACAATTTAACGTAACGAGTGCCTTTTCGGTACTCACTTAGCGGTAATTTGTGTGTCTAAAGGTATTTTTTAGACCTCAAGTCTGGATTCCATTATAAATATTAAGTATTTTACACTGCAAAGCTATCAGAGTTTTACTATCTCTGGTTGCCATAACTCCGAGCTCACGATACTAAGTCCAATTGAAGGATAGGTGTTTTGAGCCAGTGGCATGCTGCCACAAGGGCTTGGTTGGAAATGACCACGCCTCCCGTGTTTGGAAAGGTGTTCCGTGGCGCAACAATTCGAAGACAAATTTCATCGTAAATTTTATTACTTGCGTCTGTCTGTTACTGACGTATGTAATTTTAAATGTACCTATTGCCTGCCTGATGGTTATAAACCTTCGGGTAAAAAAAACTCATCTTTTTTATCGCTTCCTGAAATCAAACGGGTCGTAACGGCCTTTGCTGATTGTGGTACGTCAAAAGTTCGCATTACTGGTGGTGAGCCTAGTTTACGTAAAGACTTTACTGATATTATCCACTCGGTTGCGACCACCCGTGGCATAGAAAAAGTGGCGACGACGACTAACGGTTATCGTATGGCCAAGCAGGTGGCAGACTGGCGTGATGCGGGTCTTACACATATCAACGTGAGTGTGGATAGCCTTGATCCTCGTATGTTCCATCAAATCACCGGTGAAAATAAATTCACAGAAGTGATGAATGGTATCGAGCGAGCGTTTGAAGTCGGCTATGAGCAAGTAAAAGTGAACGTGGTGTTGATGAAAGATCTCAATCATCATGAGTTGCCTTCTTTTCTCAACTGGATAAAAGACCGTCCTATTCAACTGCGCTTTATTGAATTGATGCAAACCGGTGAAATGGATGACTTGTTCAACAAGCATCATGTTTCCGGTGTTTCTATTCGTAACCAGTTGATTGCCAATGGCTGGTTACTTAAAGTCCGCTCACACAATGATGGCCCAGCACAAGTATTCGTTCATCCTGATTACAAGGGTGAAATTGGGTTAATCATGCCTTATGAGAAGGACTTCTGCGAGAGCTGTAACCGACTTCGTGTTTCTGCGATTGGTAAGCTACATCTGTGTTTGTTTGGTGAGCACGGGATTGATTTACGCGATCTGCTAGAACGTGATGATCAAGAAAGTAAGTTAATCGAACGTATTCAAGCTCAACTGCAAACTAAGTCAGTTAGCCATTTCTTACATGATGGCAATCCGGGTATGACGCCTCATCTCGCGTCCATCGGCGGCTAAGTTCTCGCAACTTTTTATAAAGAAGTCCCCCTGAGGCTTTTTCAAACTTTTTCCAGAATCGATAAAAATATATCCAAACTAATTTAAGAGAATAGGTGAACAAATGGGTCACGCTGAAAGCAAATTTCAACCTGCAAACATTGCCGTTCTAACGGTATCTGACACTCGTACTGAAGAGAACGACACATCAGGTCGTTACCTAGCGGAGCATGCTCAAGAAGCGGGGCACAATGTTGTTGATAAACAGATCGTGATTGATGATATGTACAAGATTCGTGCGATTGTTTCTCAATGGATTGCAGATGAAAACGTACAAGCGATCATGATTACTGGTGGTACTGGTTTTACTTCACGTGATAGCACGCCAGAAGCGCTTAAGCCGCTTTTCGATAAAGAAGTGGAAGGGTTCGGTGAACTGTTCCGCATGGTTTCTTATGAAGAAATTGGCACTTCGACTATCCAATCGCGCGCGATTGCTGGCTTTGCTAACCATACCGTAATTTTTGCAATGCCGGGTTCTACGGGGGCATGTCGCACAGGTTGGACGAAAATCATCAAGCAGCAGCTAGATGCCAGCCATCGCCCTTGTAACTTTATGCCACACCTATCTGTATAACCTCTCGAAATTAGCGAAGGTAAAACAATGACCCAATTTACACATATCAATGCATCAGGCGAAGCCAATATGGTTGATGTTTCGGCGAAAGCTGAAACGGTACGAGAAGCTCGAGCTGAAGCATTTGTTCACATGGCACCAGAAACACTGCAGCTGATCGTTTCTGGACAGCACCATAAAGGTGACGTGTTTGCAACGGCTCGCATTGCAGGAATTCAAGCAGCCAAAAAGACGTGGGATTTGATTCCTCTTTGCCATCCGCTTTTGCTCTCTAAAGTCGAAGTTCAGCTAGAAGCCATTGAGTCTGAGAGTAAAGTGCGTATTGAATCGGTATGTAAGCTTGCTGGTAAGACAGGAGTGGAGATGGAAGCGTTAACTGCGGCTTCTGTCGCGGCGTTAACGATTTATGATATGTGTAAAGCCGTACAAAAAGACATGGTCATTGGTCAAGTTCGTCTTCTTGAGAAGACGGGCGGAAAATCTGGACACTTCAAGGTGGAATCATGATTAAAGTACTGTTCTTCGCACAAACGCGTGAGTTGGTAGGCGTCGATAGCCTTGAGTTAGACGGTCAGTTCGATACGGTAGAATCTATTCGAACGCACTTAGTTGAGTCGGGTACAGAGAAGACCGGGAAATGGGATCTAGCGCTGCAGCCAGGTAAGTTGCTTTCGGCAGTTAATCAGTCGATCGTACCTCTAGATACTAAAGTTACGGCGGGTGACGAAGTTGCATTTTTCCCACCAGTAACCGGAGGTTAATATGGATCCTCGTGTTTCTGTTCAGGCTGAAGATTTTTCTGTTGAACAAGAGTACCAACGATTATCCGAAGGTACAGCAGCAGGTGCGGTTGTCACTTTCATCGGCAAAGTTCGTGATATGAACTTGGGTAGTAACGTCGTTGGTTTGCATCTGGAACATTATCCGGGTATGACAGAAAAGAGCCTGAGTGATATTTGTGATGAAGCTGAATCTCGCTGGCCATTGCTCAGCGTACGAGTCATTCATCGCGTTGGTGATTTGGACATCGGCGATCAAATTGTATTTGTTGGTGTTTCTAGTGCTCATCGTGGAGCGGCATTTGATGCTTGCGAATTCATTATGGATTACCTCAAGACTAAAGCACCATTTTGGAAAAAAGAACGCACAACAAGCGAATCTCGCTGGATTGATTCGCGAGACTCCGATCACAAAGCCGCAGAACGCTGGGAAAAGTAATGTAACACGTCTTTTCCCTAGGATGAAAATTAAAAGCTAAGCATTACAAATGCTTAGCTTTTTTATTTTTGCTTTTTTATATAATTTTCAGTGTAATTACTGACTGCTCAATAGACGAATATTTCGCCTGTATTTCTCGGTTTTTCTGCACAATGTTGGAGCAGGCTAAACGACACATAAGCAAACGTTTGCCAAGCCTTTTACCTCAGAAGTGTTAACAATTTTTATATGGCCAGTATATGATGCTACTAATTGGTTTAATTTTAGATTAATCGAAACTTTAATCTAATAAGAAGAGATTAGACTCCCTATCTGGCTAGCCAAAAGTTTTTAACTAGCGTTTTTTGCTAGATTTGTGCGATAGATGCAGGATTATCGGTCTTTCTACTACATTTTTATGGCAAATAACTTCAATGATTGCTAATGTGTGCCGCAGTCTTTGTATGGTTTTAGAATCTTGGCGCTTAGTTTTTGCGCTAAAAAGATCTAAATCACAGCCCGTTCTTGTGAACCTACAAAGAGGTCATGGATGCTAACAAAAAAATTTGGAGTTTTACGCATGTATAAGAATAAAATCACGCGCGCTTTATTTATTGGCGCTGGTCTTTCTCTAGCTCTTGCTGGTTGTGGTGGTGATAAGCCAGAAGAAAAGCAAGCAGCTCAGCCAGCACCTGCGCCAGCCCCAACCTCTGAAGCGAAATCTGATTCGTCAGAGCCAAAACTTGCTGCGGTTCAAGAATTAGTGCGTGGTAACGGTACAGAAGTAGCGACAATCGACCCACATAAATCTCAAGGTGTTCCAGAATCTCACGTGATTCGCGATCTACTTGAAGGCCTTGTAAACCAAGATGCAGACGGTAAGACTATCCCTGGTGTTGCTGAATCTTGGGAAACTGAAGACAACAAAACTTTCACATTCCACCTACGTAAAGACGCAAAATGGTCTAACGGTGATCCGGTAACTGCTGGTGACTTCGTTTACAGCTTCCAGCGTTCAGTGGATCCTGCAACTGCTTCTCCATACGCTTGGTACATGGAATACACCAAGATGAAGAATGCGAAAGATATCGTTGCTGGTACGAAAGATAAGAGCGAACTAGGTGTTAAAGCAGTTGATGACCACACATTGGTTGTTGAACTTGATACTGCTGTACCTTACTTCGTAATGATGATGGGTCACACAACCGCTAAGCCAGTTCACCAGGCAACTGTTGAGAAGTTCGGTGATCAGTGGACGAAGCCAGAGAACTTTGTAGGTAACGGCGCGTATGTTGTTGATAACTGGGTTGTAAACGAGCGCTTGGTATTAAAGCGTAATGAGCAATACTGGGACAACGAGCACACGACTCTGGACAAAGTGACTTTCCTACCTATTGAAAACCAGGTAGCGGAAATGAACCGTTTCCTAGCAGGTGAAATTAATTTCACTAACGAGCTACCAACAGAGCACTTCAAACGTCTGCAACAAGAGCATCCAGAAGAAGTATCTGTATCAGGTAACCTATGTACTTACTACTACATCTTCAACACTAAGAAAGCACCGTTTGATGATGTGCGTGTTCGTAAAGCTATCTCATACGCAATTGACCGTAATATCGTAACGGATGCAATCCTAGCGCAAGGTCAAAAGCCAGCTTACTTCCTAACTCCTGAAATTACTGCAGGCTTCAACCCTGAAATGCCAGATTACGGTAAGATGACTCAGGCGGAACGTGATGCAGAAGCAGCTCGTCTTCTAGAGGAAGCAGGTTACGGTAAAGATAACCCACTTAAATTCAATCTTCTTTACAACACTTCAGAAAACCATAAGAAACTCGCGGTTGCTCTAGGTTCTATGTGGAAGAAGACTTTGGGTCTTGACGTAACACTAGAAAACCAAGAGTGGAAAACGTACCTATCTTCCAAAGATTCGGGTAACTTCGAAGTTGCTCGTGCTGGATGGTGTGGTGACTACAACGAAGCTTCATCATTCCTAACGTTAATGATGAGCAACAACACGACTGGTGGTATTCACTACGATAGTAAAGAATACGACGAGATCATGAACAAAGCATTTGCTTCTACATCAGACGAAGCGCGTCAAGCACTTTACGCAGAAGCTGAGAAGCTGATGGCGAAGGACATGCCAATTGCACCTATCTACCAGTACGTGAAATCACGTCTACTATCTCCTAAAGTTGGTGGCTTCCCAGTCAACAACGCAGAAGACAAGATCTACTCTAAAGACCTATACATCACTGAGTAAATCTTAATCAGATAGAATTATAAAAAATTAGGCACTGCATGTAAGAAATTACATGTAGTGCTTATGTTGTGTCCAAAAATTGGACATTTGGTTTTAATTTACACTGTCACAGACTGAAAGAGTGAGTTTATGCTTAAATTCATCGCAAAAAGGATATTTGAGGCGATCCCAACGATGTTGGTTTTGATCACCGTATCTTTCTTTCTCATGCGTTTTGCACCGGGAAATCCATTCTCGACTGAACGTCCACTACCGCCTGAAGTTATGGCGAACATCGAAGCTAAATATGGCCTAGATAAACCTGTATTCGAGCAATACACGACTTATTTGTTTAACGTTATCCAGGGTGATTTCGGACCATCATTTAAGTATCTGGATTACACAGTTAATGAACTGATTTCAGTTGCGTTACCTGTATCTGCAAAAGTTGGTTTTATCGCCTTCATCTTCACCCTGATAATGGGGGTGACGGTCGGTACGATAGCCGCTTTAAAACACAATACCTGGGTTGATTACGCCATTATGTCAACGGCAATGTTAGGCGTAGTAATGCCGTCATTTGTTTTGGCTCCGGCGCTTATTTACCTATTCTCCCTTCACTGGCATCTTTTCCCGGCTGGTGGCTGGCAAGACGGCGGATTGAAGTACCTTGTGCTCCCAGTAATAGGTATGTCTCTTCTATACGTTGCAACATTTGCTCGTATTACGCGCGGCTCAATGATTGAAACGCTGAACAGTAACTTTATCCGTACCGCGCGAGCGAAGGGCCTAAGCTACCGTTACATCATCCTTAAGCACGCGCTTAAGCCAGCACTACTTCCTGTAGTTTCTTATATGGGTCCTGCTTTCGTGGGTATCATTACCGGTTCTGTTGTTATCGAAACCATCTTCGGTCTACCTGGCATTGGTAAGCTTTTCGTTAACGCTGCATTTAACCGTGACTACTCGCTAGTAATGGGTGTAACCATTCTAATTGGTTTCTTATTTATCCTATTCAACGCGATTGTAGATATTCTACTTGCAATGATTGACCCGAAAATTCGCTACTAACAGGGACGTTTGGTTATGTTAACGAAAAAAGAAAACCTAGAAGCGATTGAAAAATTCTCTGAGAACTTAGAGATTGAAGGTCGCAGTCTTTGGCAGGATGCTCGTATTCGTTTTATGCGCAACAAAGCGGCGATGGTGAGTTTGTTTATCCTGTCCCTTATGACATTGGCAGTGATTTTCCTGCCGATGATCGCAACATATGCATTTGATGATACAGACTGGTACGCGATGCACGTCGCTCCGAACGCTGACCACTGGTTTGGTACTGACAGCTTAGGCCGTGATTTGTACGTACGTACGTTGATTGGTGGCCGAATCTCATTGATGGTTGGTGTCATGGGCGCATTGGTAGCAGTACTGATCGGTACGCTTTACGGTGCGGCATCTGGCTTCATTGGCGGTAAAGTTGACCGTATCATGATGCGTATTCTCGAGATCCTATACGCGGTACCGTTCATGTTCCTGGTTATCGTACTAGTAACCTTCTTCGGCCGTAACATCATTCTTATCTTCGTTGCGATTGGTGCAATCGCATGGCTGGACATGGCACGTATCGTTCGTGGTCAAACACTCAGCCTGCGTAGTAAAGAGTTCATCGAAGCAGCGCACGTTTGTGGTGTGAGTAACTGGAAGATCATTACTCGCCATATCGTACCGAACGTACTTGGTATCGTAGCGGTTTACTCTACGTTGCTTATCCCTAGCATGATTCTGACTGAATCATTCCTATCGTTCCTTGGTCTTGGTGTTCAAGAGCCGATGACAAGTTGGGGCGCACTTCTACAAGAAGGTGCACAGACAATGGAAGTGGCGATCTGGCAGCTGGCGTTCCCAGCAGCGTTCATGGTTGTGACTCTTTTCTGCTTCAACTACGTTGGTGATGGTCTGCGTGATGCGCTGGATCCTAAAGACAGATAATTAAAGATAGATTAAGGAAGCAACGATGAGCTTATTAGATGTCAAAGATCTGCGCGTCGAATTTACTACTCAAGATGGTATTGTCACCGCAGTAAACGATTTGAATTTCTCTCTGAACCAAGGTGAAACCCTGGGTATCGTAGGTGAGTCTGGTTCTGGTAAATCTCAGACCGTATTCGCAATCATGGGTCTGCTGGCAAAAAACGGTATCATTTCTGGTAGCGCGAAGTTTGAAGGCAAAGAGATCCTGAACCTACCTGAAAAAGAACTTAATAAAGTTCGTGCGGAACAGATCGCGATGATCTTCCAGGACCCAATGACGTCACTAAACCCTTACATGAAGGTAAGTGATCAGTTGATGGAAGTATTAATGCTTCACAAAGGCATGGGTAAGGCAGAAGCATTTGAAGAATCTGTACGCATGCTGGAAGCGGTTAAAATCCCAGAAGCGCGCAAGCGTATTACCATGTACCCGCACGAGTTTTCCGGTGGTATGCGTCAGCGTGTAATGATCGCGATGGCACTATTGTGCCGTCCTAAGCTATTGATCGCTGACGAACCGACAACAGCACTAGACGTAACCGTTCAAGCGCAAATCATGGATTTGCTTAACGAACTGAAACAAGAGTTCAATACGGCAATTATTATGATCACGCACGACCTTGGTGTTGTCGCGGGCTCATGTGACAAAGTATTGGTTATGTACGCTGGTCGTACTATGGAATACGGTACGGTTGATGAAATATTCTACAATCCGAGCCACCCATATGCAGAAGGTCTATTGAAAGCGATTCCTCGCCTAGATACTGAAGGTGATATTCTGCCAACAATCCCAGGCAACCCGCCTAACTTACTACGCCTGCCAACAGGCTGTCCTTATCAGGAACGTTGCCACCGTGTGATGGATCGTTGTAAGCAAGAAGCGCCTATTTTGACACCATTTGGTACTGGTCGTCAGCGCGCATGTTTTTCGCAGTGGGAGGATTGGAATAAATGAGTGCACAGAAATCAGTACTACTAGACGTTAAAGAGCTTAAGGTTCACTTTAGCATCGCAGCAAAATCGGCGTGGCCATGGTCTAAGCCCTCAAACCTAAAAGCAGTTGATGGCGTTAACGTCCGTCTGTATGAAGGTGAAACTCTGGGGGTAGTTGGTGAATCAGGTTGTGGTAAGTCGACATTTGCGCGTGCAATCATCGGCTTAGTAGAAGCCACAGAAGGCGAAGTTGTTTGGCTTGGGCAAGACCTAACCAAGATGAAAGATGCACAGCGCCGTGAAACGCGCAAAGAAATCCAAATGATTTTCCAGGATCCTTTGGCATCTCTGAACCCGCGTATGACCGTTGGTGACATCATCGCTGAGCCGTTAGAAACCTTCTATCCAGAACTTTCAAAGCAAGAGATAAAAGGCCGCGTTAAAGAGATGATGGCAAAGGTAGGCCTGCTACCAAACGTGATCAACCGTTACCCACACGAGTTCTCTGGTGGTCAGTGTCAACGTATCGGTATAGCACGTGCACTTATTCTGAAGCCAAAAATGATCATCTGTGACGAACCAGTTTCGGCACTGGACGTATCGATTCAGGCTCAGGTTGTGAACTTGCTAAAAGAGCTACAAAAAGAGCTTGGCCTATCTTTAGTGTTCATTGCACACGACCTGTCAGTTGTGAAACACATTTCTGACCGCGTACTGGTAATGTACCTGGGTAATGCCGTAGAACTTGGTGAAGCCGATGCACTGTTTGCTGATCCTAAACACCCATACACGCGTGCCTTGATGTCGGCAGTACCAATTCCCGATCCGAAAATTGAACGTAGCAAGACGATCCAAATGCTGGAAGGTGATTTGCCATCACCAATCAATCCACCGTCGGGTTGTGTATTCCGTACTCGTTGCCCTATAGCAACAGAAGAGTGTGCGAAGACAAAACCGGTCATTCAAGGCAACGATATTCACGCGGTATCTTGTCTACACGTTCAGTGTAATTAATTCAGCCTGTGACGGGCTTAAGCGCGACTCTTTTATCAGGGGCGCGCTTTTTTTCATTCAACTTAGAACTCCAATAGTAATTTTTGCGCTTGATTTGCTTTAGTCATTCGAATTTCTTGAACGACATGTCCTAAGCTCGATTGTTTTCTGTTTCACAGGAACCTCTAATATAGAGACAAACAGAACAAGAGGAGAGCGAGAATGGGTAAGCTGGTCGAAGGTGTTTGGCACGATGTCTGGTACGATACGAAATCAAACGGCGGCAAGTTTATGCGCGAAGATGCTGGGTTTCGCAATTGGATCCAAAATGAGCCGGATGCTGAATTTAAACCAGAATCTGGTCGTTACCACTTGTATGTTTCTCTTGCTTGTCCATGGGCACACCGAACGCTTATTTTCCGTAAACTCAAAGGGTTAGAAAATCATATTGACGTTACTGTTGTATGTCCGGATATGTTGAGTCAAGGCTGGCAAATGGGTC
Source organism: Vibrio sp. YIC-376 (assembly GCF_052353105.1). Classification (NCBI taxonomy): domain Bacteria; kingdom Pseudomonadati; phylum Pseudomonadota; class Gammaproteobacteria; order Vibrionales; family Vibrionaceae; genus Vibrio; species Vibrio sp. YIC-376. The sequence goes on along the minus strand of NZ_JBBWFK010000008.1, from coordinate 272,180 downwards.
TGCCTGAACCATTGTTTGGTCATACCCGTTTGCATCAAATTTATACCCAAGCGAAACCTGATTACACGGGTCGTGTGACGGTTCCTGTTCTTTGGGATAAAAAAACGAACACGATCGTTTCAAATGAGTCTTCTGAAATCATTCGTATGTTCAACTCTTCATTTAATGAGTTGACGGATAATCACGCTGACTATTATCCCGCGTATTTACAACCCGCTATTGACGAGTGGAACGATTTTATCTACCCAAATGTGAATAATGGTGTTTACCGCTGTGGTTTCGCGACCACACAGGATGCTTATGAAGACGCATTTGATTCGCTGTTTTCTGCATTAGATAAAATTGATGCACATCTGGCCACGAATCGTTATTTAACCGGTAATCAGATCACTGAGGCGGACTGGCGTTTGTTCACAACATTGATACGTTTTGATGCTGTATATGTTGGCCATTTTAAGTGCAATAAGAAACGAATTGCGGATTATTCAAATATTCAGGGGTATCTAAAAGAGTTGTATCAAGTAGACGGCATCGCAGAGACGACGGACTTCTATCACATCAAGCGCCATTACTATTTCAGCCACACAGGAATCAACCCGACACAGGTTGTCCCAAAAGGCCCTGACTTGGATTTAGAGTCGCCACACGGGCGTGAACAACTTTCAAATTAATTCTTCTTATAAAGCATCACTGTTGTGGTGCTTTTTAGTTTCGCTTCACATCTAGATTCCCACCCATGACATAAACTAATGATATAGAACCGATCTTTTAACGAGGTGGGGTATGAATATCAACGAGTTTGCAACTGGTGAGCATCTGATTTGGAATCTGCTTATTGCTCTGCTGTTGGGCGCTATTATCGGTATTCAACGTGGCTGGGTGAAGCGCAATAGCGTTGAAGGTAGCCGTGTCGCGGGTATTCGTACTTATTCACTTGTTGGTTTGCTTGGTGGATTGGTTGCCATTCTTGCTGAACGCTATTCCCCTTTGCTGCTTGGTTTTGCTTTGATTGCCTTGGTGATATTGGCATGCATTGCATTCATCATGAGGCAAAAAGACAGTGGTGACGTTAGTATCACAGGCTTGGTTAGCCTTCTGGTTACCTTTGTTTTGGGTAGTTTAGCTGTTGCGGGAGAGGCAGTACTTGCCGCCTCAGCGGCAGTCATTACCGCACTGGTACTGGACAATAAGAGAGAGCTTCACGAAGCCTTGCAGAAACTGCAAGAATACGAACTAGATGCAGCGTTACGGTTGCTTCTTATCTCTATCGTTTTACTTCCACTGTTACCCAATAAAACCTATGGCCCTTGGAACGCCCTCAATCCCTATGAGATTTGGTGGATGGTGGTTTTGATCGCCAGTATCTCCTTCATCGGTTACTTTGCAATCAAGATTGGTGGTGCAAAAAGGGGGATATTGTTTACGTCGGTATTCGCCGGGCTCAGTAGTTCAACCGCACTGACGCTGCAATTCTCTCATTTGTCACGTGAACAACCGAATATCAGCCCACTGCTTGCGAGCGGCATTCTACTTAGCTGTGGCACCATGTTCCCGCGTTTACTTATCATTTTGTCAGTCATTAATCCTTCACTGGTCAAGCTGCTGTGGCCTATTGTATTCGCGATGATGACTGCGCTTTACTTACCAGCATGGTGGATCTGGAGAAGGAGTCAAATCGAGCAGGTTGAGCCATCGAATAAGCAAAGTAACCCTCTAGCACTAAGATCTGCTCTATTTTTTGGTGTCTTACTTGCAGTGATTATGTTGCTCTCACACGCACTGTCAGATTGGTTTGGTTATGCGGGTATTCTGATTCTGTCGGCTTTGTCAGGAATCACAGATGTAGATGCCATTTCACTTGCACTTGGGCGTCAGAGTATCGAGCACTTAAGTGTGACAACAGCGGCTCTGGGGATCATCATCGCAGCATCGGTGAATACGGTTGTTAAGATGGGGATGGTGATAGCGTTAGGTGAAAGGAGGCTATGGCACCGAGTGACTCCTGTGATGATCGGGTGTGTAATTGTCGGTGGCCTGTCTTTCTTAGCCATCTACTGATCATAAAAAAACCCTCGATGAATCGAGGGCTTTAAAATAGTACCAGTTAGATTGAGAGGAGAATTAGTTCTGCTCTTGGTCTGCTTGGATAGCTGTTAGTGCGATTGTGTATACGATATCGTCTACTAGAGCACCACGAGACAGGTCGTTTACAGGCTTACGCATACCTTGCAGCATTGGACCGATAGATACTAGGTCTGCTGAACGCTGTACCGCTTTGTAAGTTGTGTTACCAGTGTTTAGATCTGGGAACACAAATACAGTCGCTTTACCTGCTACTGGAGAGTTAGGCGCTTTAGAAGCGGCCACGTTTTCCATGATAGCTGCGTCGTACTGTAGAGGACCGTCGATGATTAGGTCTGGACGTTTCTCTTGAGCCAGTTTAGTTGCTTCACGTACTTTATCTACGTCAGCACCTTTACCTGATTCACCAGTAGAGTATGAGATCATCGCTACGCGTGGTTCGATACCGAACGCAGCGGCAGAGTCTGCAGACTGGATAGCGATTTCAGCAAGTTGCTCAGCGGTTGGATCTGGGTTGATTGCACAGTCACCGTAAACCAGTACTTGATCAGGCAGAAGCATGAAGAATACTGAAGATACGATAGACGCATTAGGTGCAGTCTTGATGATTTGGAACGGAGGAACGATAGTGTTCGCCGTAGTGTGCACAGCCCCAGAAACCAGACCGTCAACTTCGTTGTTCTCAAGCATCATAGTGCCTAGGAAAACTGAGTCTTGTAGCTTCTCACGAGCAACGACTTCAGTCATGCCTTTCGAACCGCGTAGTTCAACTAAACGAGCAACGTAGTTTTCACGGATCGCATCAGCGTCGATAATTTGAACGCCAGCGCCTAGCTCAACACCTTGTTGTGCTGCTACGCGTTTAATCTCTGCTGGGTTACCTAGAAGCACACACTCAGCAATACCGCGCTCTGCACAGATAGCAGCCGCTTTAACTGTACGTGGCTCATCACCTTCAGGAAGAACGATACGTTTGCCTGCTTTACGAGCGTATTCAGTTAGCTGGTAACGGAACGCTGGTGGGCTTAGACGACGAGACTTCTGAGTACCTTCTGTCATTGACTCGATCCAGTTACCGTCGATATGACCAGCAACGTGTTCGTTAATGAACTCGATTCGCTCTTTATCGTCTGCAGGTACTTCAATGCTGAAGCTCTGTAGGTTTAGAGATGTCTGCCAAGTGTTACCTTGTGCTTTGAAGATTGGTAGACCTGTGCCAAAAGCAGGCTTACATAGGCTAGCAATTTCTTCTGGAATATCGTAACCACCAGTAAGCAGTACAGCACCGATATCTACGCCGTTCATTGCAGCAAGAGAAGCAGCAACAATTACGTCAGGACGGTCAGCTGAAGTTACTAGAAGTGAACCCGGTTTAAAGTGCTCAATCATGTGCGGCAGAGAACGTGCACAGAATGTAATGCTCTTGATACGGCGAGTTTTGATGTCACCTTCGTTGACGATTTCTGCTTTCAGATGTTTCGCCATGTCGATTGCACGAGTTGCAATCAGGTCGATGCTCCAAGGCACACAACCAAGAACACGAATTGGAGAAGTGTTGAAGATCTCCATCACTTTCATTTCGTTTTGTTTCGCGCTGTCTGCATCATCAAAGATTTCAGATAGGTCAGGGCGAGTACGGCCAGCTTCATCAACAGGTGCGTTTAGCTTGTTGATGATAACGCCTGAGATGTTTTTGTTCTTAGTGCCACCAAAGTTTGAACATGCAACTTCGATACGCTCTTTAAGTTGCGCTGGGTTATCAGTACCCGGAGTCGCTACCAGAACAATTTCAGCGCCAAGTGTTGCTGCGATTTCCGCGTTCACTTGGTTAGCGAATGGGTGCTTACGAGTTGGTACCAAACCTTCGATAAGGGTTACGTCTGCATCTTTGTTGATTTGGTTGTAACGCTCAACAACGGTTTCTAACAGCTCATCCATGTTGTCGTTACCGATTAGGCTTTCAGCAACAGACATCGTCATAGGTTGGCCAATCTTCATATCGCTATTACGGCCAACGATAGTTGAAGTCAGGTCTGGTTGATCACCACCGCTGCGTGGCTGAGCAATTGGCTTGTAGAAAGAAACTTTAACGCCTTTGCGCTCCATAGCGCGAAGAACACCCATGCTAACGCTAGTTAGACCAACACCAGCACTTGCAGGGATAAGCATAATAGTACGAGACATTCGAAGAGTACCTTTGCTATTGGGAGAGATAAAAGCTCAACTCTTATTCCATGACATTCAAAGAATAGGGACTGAGCCCCAAAAGAACTACTTTGGAAGAAAAACTGGCTAGCCAATTGGCTAGCCAGATAATTCATTAAAGACCTGCTAGGCGCGCAGTGTCTTCAGCAATGACAAGCTCTTCGTTAGTAGAGATTACCATTGCTGGGATACGGCTGTTAGCTGTAGTGATAGTACCTTCGCCGCCGAAACGTGCTTTAAGGTTAGCTTCACCGTCAACTTCGATACCAAAGATACCTAGGCGGTTTAGAACCATTTCACGGATTGGCGCAGAGTTTTCGCCGATACCGCCAGTGAAAGTGATTGCGTCTAGGCGGCCGTCCATTGAAGCTGTGTAGCCAGCTACGTACTTCGCTAGGCGGTGACAGAATACGTCCATCGCGCGAGTTGCTTCTTCTTTCTCGCCGTAGTTGTCTTCAACGAAACGACAGTCAGAAGTCACTTCAGTCAGACCTAGCAGGCCAGACTCTTTAGTTAGCATAGTGTTGATTTTCTCAACAGAGTAACCTAGTGCGTCGTGTAGGTGGAAGATGATAGCAGGGTCGATGTCACCACAACGAGTACCCATTACCAGACCTTCAAGTGGAGTTAGACCCATTGAAGTATCTACAGACTTACCGTTTTTAACTGCACATACAGAAGCGCCGTTACCTAGGTGACAGTTGATGATGTTTACTTCTTCAACTGGCTTGTTCAGTAGACCAGCAACTTCACGAGTGATGAATAGGTGCGAAGTACCGTGCATGCCGTAACGACGGATGCCATGCTCTTTGTATAGGCTGTATGGAAGAGCGTATAGGTAAGACTCTTCTGGCATAGTTTGGTGGAAAGCAGTATCGAACACAGCAACGTTTTTAAGTGCTGGGAAAGATTTTTGAGCTGCTTTAATACCGATGATGTGTGCAGGGTTGTGAAGCGGTGCTAGTGTTGCACAGTCTTCGATACCTTTCAGTACGTCGTCAGTGATAAGTGCAGACTGAGTGAACTGTTCGCCGCCGTGTACTACACGGTGACCAATAGCTGCTAGATTCTCAGAAAGCTCTGGCTTAGAAGCAAGAATAGTTTCTACCATGAACGCTAGTGCTTCTTCGTGTGCTGCACCATTGCCTAGTTGAGCTTCGTGCTTACCATCAAGTTTCCACTTGATGCGAGCTTCAGGAAGGTGAAGACACTCAGCAAGACCTGATAAGTGCTCGTCGCCGTTCTCGGCATCAACAACGGCAAATTTAAGAGAAGAACTACCGCAGTTTAAAACTAAAACTAGCTTAGACATGTATGACTACCTGTTATTCGTCTGATCAAAATCAGTTAAAGAATGAAAAATTAATCACAAGAATAGTCGATACCAGCATGGCTGCGTACTAATCTTGGTCAAAAATTGTTCAACTTCCATATAGAGATATTGTGATGAGCCCACTCATCACGATGACGCGTTCCTTGCAGATAGTGACCTCAGAGTTGCTTAAATTGTAAATAACGGCAACAATGAGATTGAGGGCCTGCGAAGGATAGCGATAATGCGCAATGATAACAAAAAAAATTTGAAATAATATTAATTTCCATCAATTTTTTGCACCTTCAGTTGAAATGTTCAACTTTTTTTTAGTGAGAGAGTGGTATGAGTAATAAAGTCGGATTGATCCATAGCCTGAAAGATGGTCAAAACTACATGGAAATCTGGCCGGTTCGTAAAGAGCTGAATGCCGTATTTCCAGAGCAGCGTATTATAAAGGCCACACGTTTTGGTATTAAAGTTATGCCAGCTGTCGCCGCGATAAGCGTTCTTACTCAAATGGCGTTTAACAACTATAATGCTTTGCCTCAATCTATCATCATTGCACTGTTTGCAATCAGTTTGCCTTTGCAGGGTATCTGGTGGTTGGGTACTCGCTCGAACACCAAACTCCCGCCATCTTTGGCGTCGTGGTACAGAGAATTACATCAAAAGATAGTAGAAAGTGGTTTCGCATTAGAGCCTATTAAGGCCAAACCTCGATACAAGGAATTGGCGCTAATACTCAATCGCGCTTTTCGTCAGTTAGACAAGACTGCTTTAGAGCGTTGGTTCTAGTTTATTTCATTATCTAAGTTTCAATGAAAATGGAGTGTGCATTAGCCACTCCATTTTTTTATCCCGTTGCGCCTGATATCTCACGCATTTTATAGGTGATTGCGCCGCTAACCCATGTCTTAAGCTCAACAACTCTCTTCCGACTTGGGTACTTGACGCCAGAGAGTATTACTATCGCTCGATCACAAATGTTGTTTTGGTGTTAAATGTTTCTTTTCTTTACTGAGACTTAGTAGTAATAATAAAAACAAGATGCACAAGAAGTGCACATTTATTTTATTTCACAGACACAACAACACCGCCTTCTCACTTTTGGACATGCGAGCGTCCACCATTAGGTAATGCTCGCAGAACAAGGACGAAGACACATCAAGGAGTTATGATGAAGACGAAACGTTTACTCGCCACCGCTATTTTATCTGCCACAGCCGTTATGGCTTCTGCCAGTGTGCTAGCTAAGACAGCAACAGTTGCGGTTTCACAAATTGTTGAACACCCGGCATTGGACGCTGCCCGTCAGGGACTTTTAGACGGTTTGAAGGCGAAAGGGTATGAGCAAGGCAAAAACCTAGAATTTGACTACAAAACAGCGCAAGGCAACCCGGCTATCGCTGTACAAATCGCTCGCCAATTTGTTGGTGAAAACCCTGATGTTTTAGTCGGCATCGCGACGCCTTCTGCTCAAGCATTAGTCTCAGCTACTCGCTCTATTCCTGTTGTTTTTACGGCGGTAACCGATCCAGTCGGTGCAAAGCTTGTCAAAACGATGGAACAACCGGGGCAGAACGTTACCGGCCTTTCTGATTTATCGCCAGTTGCTCAGCATGTAGCGCTAATTCAAGAAATCTTACCTCAAGTGAAAAGCATCGGGGTTGTTTTCAACCCTGGTGAAGCGAATGCAGTGACCTTAGTTGAGCTTTTAAAAGTAAGCGCAGCAGAGCAAGGCATTGAAGTAGTAGAAGCGACAGCTTTGAAGAGTGCAGACGTACAATCGGCGACGCAGGCCATTGCTGCAAAATCTGACATCATTTACGCACCGACAGACAATACAGTGGCAAGTGCTATTGAAGGTATGATTGTGGCGGCGAATCAGGCTAAAACACCAGTGTTTGGTGGTGCGACATCCTATGTTGAAAAAGGTGCGATTGCAGGCCTTGGTTTTGACTACTATCAGGTTGGCGTTCAAACCGCTGATTACGTCGCGGCTATACTTGATGGTCAAGAACCAGGCAAGTTAGACGTCAAAGTGGCAATGGGATCTGACTTAGTGATCAATCAGGATGCTGCTTCTAAGCTGGGCATCCAACTACCTAGCTCAGTTGTAGAACGTGCTACAAGCAAGTAAGTAACTTGTTATTGGGACAAAATGGGTTTATTTAACTGTTCCGTTCGGCATCACAATGAAAGTAATAAGTCAGCCTCTGATTTATTACTTTTCTCAAGTCGACTGATTGTAACGGAGTTCAGCTAAAGTTTATTCGAATTAGCGAACCGTCAGTAATGTTCCCATCCCAACGAAGTTAGAAGTCTTAATTTCAGATCTCAAATGATTGATCTGAACATGCAGAAAGGAGCCGTTTTATGTCTGCATTTGCTTTTTTTGGCGCTCTTGAGATTGGCTTGATATACGGGCTGGTCGCCTTAGGAGTCTACCTCACGTTCCGCGTACTCGATTTCCCTGATTTAAGTGTTGATGGCAGTTTCCCAATGGGCGCGGCTGTTGCTGCTACCGCTATTGTTGCGGGTATTAACCCATGGGTTGCAACAGGGATGGCCATCATTGCTGGTGCGATGACGGGTTGGGTTACTGCATTTCTTGCTGTCCGCTGCGGTATTTTGCATCTCCTCGCGTCAATTTTGACCATGATCGCTGCGTTTTCTATCAATATTCGCATTATGGGGAAACCCAACATGGCGCTTCTTGGTGAAGATACGATACTTACGCCTTTTGAAACGATGGGCGATCCAATGTTCATTCGTCCGCTTGTTGTGGGAATACTTGTCCTATTATCCGCATTTTTTGTCGTTCGACTGTTAAACAGTGACTTCGGTCTCGGGCTCAGAGCCACGGGCGTAAACTCTCGAATGGTTTCAGCTCAGGGCGCCAGCACGAGTTTTTACACCTTCTTTGGTTTGGCACTATCAAACGGATTTGTTGGTTTTGCAGGGGCCTTGTTTGCTCAGACCAATAGCTTTGCCGATGTTACATCGGGTGTCGGTACTATTGTGGTGGGTTTGGCTGCCGTTATTTTGGGTCAAACGTTGATCCCTGGTCGTAAAATCTGGGTAGCGGTGTTGGCAGTTATCGTTGGTTCTGTTCTATATCGTCTGGCGGTTGCCTTTGCATTGAGCTCAGGCATGTTTGGTCTGCAGGCATCGGATCTTAACCTAGTGACAGCCGTATTGGTTGCGGTAGCGTTGATTGCTCCAAAACTAAAGCAGAGAATGAAAGCGAAACAGCGAGTGACGAACGCTAAACAGGCAGCATCGAAAAATGGTTCAGGGGAGGCATTATGATTGAACTCAATAATATCCAAGTGACGTTCAACCTTGGAACCATACTGGAAAACCAAGCTTTAAGAGGCGTTTCTCTTGAGGTGCCTGAGCATCAGTTTCTTACCGTTATCGGGTCAAATGGTGCCGGTAAATCAACGTTGCTTGGTGCAGTGACTGGTGAGACACCAATGATTGGTGGTCAAGTGATCATCGATGGGAAAGATGTTACCCGACAAACGGTGGCGCAACGTGCCACTCAATGCGCGCGTGTTTTTCAGGATCCACTCGCTGGTACCTGTGGTGAGTTGACCATAGAAGAAAACATGGCTCTGGCTTACATGCGTGGTAAAAAACGTGGCTGGGGTCTGGCGCTTTCAGCCAAACGCCGCAAACTGTTTCAGGAACGTATCAGCATTCTGGGCTTAGGTTTAGAGGACAGATTGGGTGATAGCATTGGACTGCTGTCTGGTGGCCAACGACAAGCCGTCAGCTTGGTCATGGCTACGTTATCAGATAGCAAGTTGCTATTACTGGATGAGCATACTGCCGCGCTTGACCCACGAATGGCTGCTTTTGTTATCGACCTGACAAAACGCATCGTCAATGAATTTGATTTGACTGTCATGATGGTGACACATTCGATGAAAGACGCACTGGCTTGTGGTGACAGAACTGTGATGCTACATCAGGGTGAAATCGTACTGGATGTCGCTGGTGAGCAAAGAGCGAATATGAAAGTGCCAGACTTACTTGAAATGTTCTCTAAAGTACGTGGCGAAGAGCTTTCTGACGACAGTTTGTTACTCAACTAACTGTTAAGCCAGATAGTGATTTACTAAGATTGGTATAACTACGCCTACCAAGTGTGATCCTCCTTGAGAAATGTTGCAAACTGGCAGCCTCACAAGGAGGATTTTTATTATTACACCCTATAGTAAACTCATTACATATCTCAGAAACATGAGTACTTGCTATGACCCTTCCTTTTATTTTTCACAGTCAGACGCTTGATGGCCTCTCTTTTGAACAAGAGAGGATAACGGTATTGCTCAAGATGGAAGACATCACCTTTGATGCAGTGTATGTGCGTTCTGAACCAGACAACGAAGAGTACATGACGGAGATGCGCCCGGCTGGTACCGCTGGAGAACTTAAACTCTGGCAAGCAACCTTTGCCCCAAACAAAGACAGAGATGTGACTCACTATGTCTTTAAGTTGGTTCTGGGTGATCAGCAGTTTTGGCTCGATGGCCGTGGGGTACAAAAGCGAATTCCTCCCAAAGAATTCCACTTCAAACTGAATGCTAAAAACCAGCCGCCGGAATGGGTGCAAAAGCAGGTCTTCTACCAAATTTTTCCTGACCGTTTTGCTGTGAGTCAGGATGAACAAGCGATTCGACTGGCCTATGGTGAATACAACCCTGAAGCGATAGTAAAGCCATGGGGTGACGATGTCGGTAACCATCAAAACACGGGCGCGAAAGAGTTCTTCGGAGGAGACCTGAAAGGTGTTGAGCAGAAGCTGGATTATCTAGAAAATCTGGGTGTTACAGCGTTGTATTTTAATCCGCTATTCAGTGCGCCAAGTAACCATAAATACGACACTACTGACTATTTCACCATTGACCCGATGTTTGGTAGTAATGAACAGTTTGCTAGGTTGTGCGACAAGATACGTGCGAAGGAGATGAAAATTGTTTTGGACGCAGTGTTTAACCACACGTCGGTTCATCATCCTTGGTTCGATATAAAAATGGAAGGAGACGGAGCGTACGGTAATCCAAAATCGAAGTATCGTAATTACTATTTTTTTGAAGGTGACAGCAACAATTACATTGGCTGGAAAGGCATTAGCAGCTTGCCGGTGTTGAACTTCGAAAATGAACAAGTTCGTGATTACATCTATCAGGGTGATCAATCGGTGATCAAATACTGGCTGAGAGCGCCTTATTCTGTGGATGGCTGGCGCTTTGATGTGATTCATATGTTAGGGGAAGGTGAGGGGGCGAAAAACAATGCCCATTACGTAGAAGCGTTCCGTCAGGCAACAAAATCCGAAAACCCTGATGCGTATGTACTTGGTGAGCACTTTTTTGAGGCAACTCAATGGTTGCAAGGTGGTCAGGAAGATGGAGCGATGAATTATTATGGCTTCGCACACCCGGTAAGAGCATTCATGGCGAATAAAGATATCTCATACGACCCCATAAAGCTCGACGCAACCGAGCTCAAACAGTGGCTAGATGAAGCAAGAGCAAAGATTCCGTTTGCTAATCAATTGTCTCAACTTAATCAGCTTGATAGCCATGATACGGCCAGGTTCCTGACCCTGGTGAATAGCAGCCAAGATAAAATGCTCATCGCACTTACGTTGTTGATGACCTATGTCGGTACACCTTGTGTTTATTACGGTAGCGAAGTCGGTTTGGAAGGAGGGCTGGATCCTGACAATCGACGTTGTTTTCCTTGGCATCTCGTGGATGAGTCGGAATGGCTTACTGTTTACCAACGCTGGATAGCCATTCGTAAACGATTCCAATGCTTACAATCCGGTAGCATACAGTGGTTATATAGCAGTGAAGAGACTTTGGTGTATGCGAGACAACTGGGAGAGGAGATTGTTGTTGTCGCATTAAATATCAGTTCTCAAGATACCAGTATTACTTTGCCATTATGGCAATTAGGTGTTGCTGTAAAAAGCCTGTATAGCTTGTTGGACACCCAGGAAATTATTGATTATAAGCGTGAACTTTCTGTAAACATGAAAGGGGTAAGCAGCAAAATTTGGCACCTGAAGTGACGTGTAGTTCATATTGATTAAAATTCTTGCCTCCAGTCCCAATTGATTTCAAGTGGCAGGAGTTTAATGTTTTATCTTGTCAATATGTTCAGACCGAGTGATTCTCGCTGAATCAAGCGAAGAGCACTGGAAAAATTTGCGATTAGAAAATGGTATACACACAAAAGGGCGAATACTCGCCCTTTTGTTTGCTGTCACTCATTCGAATAGTCATAGACTTTTAGTTATCAGCGATTTTTAACAGATACCAATTTAGGTCAGTATCAATTAAGCCACGCGTGATTCAGTGGACATTAATGCATCCTGATAGCGTTGAATGTGTTCAACAATCGGTGCTGCTTTATTATGGATGCGGATTTCACGAAACAACTCATTCGCCTCTGGGTAAGACTGGCGCAAATAAGAGAACCACTGTTTAACCCGATTAGGGTAGTACAATCCTTTGTCACCTTTCATCTCGAATTTAGAGTAGTAAATCAGTAATTCAACGACTTCTGGCCACGACATCGGCTGGTGGTTGTGTTTTACCATATTACCCAAATTGGGAATGTTGAATGCGCCGCGACAGACCATCAAAGAATCAGCACCAGTCGTTTCAATACAACGTTGGCCGTCTTCATAATTCCAGATCTCACCATTTGCAATCAAAGGGATGGTGAAGCGTTCGCGGATTTTAGTGATGTATTCCCATTTGATTTCTGACGCCTTGTACCCGCCTTGCTTTGTTCGGGCATGAACGGTCAATTCGTCTGCACCAGCGGATTGGATCGCATCCACAATTTCAAAACAGTCTTCAGGGTTTTCCCAGCCCAGACGGATTTTTGCACTCACCGGAATCTCTTCAGGCACTGCTTCGCGACACGCTTTGACGACTTGGTGGATCAACTCTGGATGTTGAAGTAGGGCCGCACCACCTTTACTTTTGTTGACCAGTTTAGCAGGGCAACCAAAATTGATGTCTATGCCTCGGGCACCAAGCTCAGCGGCTCTAATAGCGTTTTCCGCCATCCATTTAGGATCTTGACCAAGCAGTTGAACATGTACAGGCACACCAGATGCGGTTTGAGAATCTTGTAAAAGCTCGGGACACAAACGATGGAACACGTGATCTGGAAGTAACTGATCGATCACTCGAACGAACTCAGTCACACAGAGATCATAGTCGTTTATTTCGGTCAAAATTTGGCGCATTAAATGATCTAAAACGCCTTCCATTGGGCCTAATACAACTCGCATAGTTTGCCTAATACAGTTTGGAGATAAAAGGAGGGCGATTGTAGCGATGTAAAGCTACTTTGTCATTAAAAGACTCGGCGAGATCAAAATGCTCAACCATATATCCTAAGGTTACTTGGGGTTGATCTCTGGGGTATAATGCCGGCAAATTTATGGGAAACCAGATGTCATGCAATATACATTGATCGAAAAAGGTGAAGTATCGTTAGAGGAATCTTCACTGTTTATTGAAGGGGCTGTTTTAGCCGCTAACTTAACAACCAAGCCATTGGCTCCAGAAGCTTGGTTAGAGCCACTGTTAGGTGAAGACTATAAAGCGATTCAACCTGCTGTTGAAGAGCAAATTCACAAGCAGCACAATCGAATTCTAAGAAACGAGTATTCAGTGCTAGAAATAACAAACAAAGACCCAGAGCAGCTAGCAGACTTTGCTGAAGGCTTCATGTCGGTTTGGCCATTGATTGAAGAGCAGTGGCAAGGTACAGAACTCAACGATGGCTTACAACGTATGCTGCAAGGTCTGCTAACGACAATGATGCTAGCGATCGATGAAGACACGACTCAACAGCATATGTGTGATGCTGGCATTGAAACTCCTCCTGCACTGAACGATCTGATTGAACAACTCGATTTAATGGTAGGTGAAGTGGCATTAGGTGCTGACGAACTGATGGTTGGCAATAAGTCCCAAAGCTTGAACCCTTTCAAAGGAGTGGGGAGAAATGATCCTTGTCCATGTGAGAGTGGGAAAAAGTTCAAACAGTGCTGTGGTAAATAATTTTCGTTAGTTACGTTCTAACGTAGTAATGACAAAACGCCGACCATTTGGTCGGCGTTTTGTACTTGTTTTAACGAATCGGGTTCTTACGTCTTGGCGGGAAAAATTGAGCAATCACAACAAGTGCGATAAAGACCAAATTAGCTGCAAATATAACGGCTAACCACTGTGGCATTGATAAGCTAAAGAATTGCCATACTATCTTCGAGCAATCACCATAGGCTTCGAACATCCAAGGAGCCCATTGATTTAGTGGTGCCCAACTAGGGAAGGTTACAAACAGATCACAGGTTGCAAATGGCGATGGATTGAACTGATAATCTACGTGTTGCAACGCCAGCATCAGACCTTTATACGCACTTAGCCCCCATGCTATCAGACCCAGCCATCGGAACAGCGGATTACTCGGAGAGATAAATCCGATAATCGCAGCCGCACCTATTCCCAACATTGCCACTCGTTCATAAATACACATCACACATGGTGCCAGCATCATGACATGTTGGAAGTAGAGGGCACAGGCTTCAAAGAAGATGATAAACAAGAGAAGAAGTAGCCAAGATACGCGTCCCTTGGAAAATTGGTTTAGTGATCTAAAAATATTCACGGTTTCAATCCTGTCTGAAAATATAAAAAGCTCTGAATACTCAGAGCTTTTTATCGTGTATCAGTTTCTTTATCAACTCAAATTTTAGTGTCCAGCAGAAACTACTGGGGTCAAATCACCACTATGTAGAGTGATCCAACCTGCGTCATAGAAAGAAGCTGTCGCTGGTTCCAAGAAGAACATGATCCCCATTAGACCAACAATCGCTAGCACAACGGTGTACGGCAGTGCCATGATCACCATTCGACCGTAAGAAAGACGAATTAACGGTGCTAGTGCAGATGTTAGTAGGAATAGGAACGCTGCCTGACCGTTTGGCGTTGCTACTGAAGGTAAGTTAGTACCGGTGTTGATAGCAACTGCTAGTAAGTCGAACTGTTCACGAGTGATCAAACCTTCAATTAGGGCTGTTTTCACTTCGTTAATGTAAACCGTACCAACAAACACGTTGTCTGAAACCATGGATAACAAGCCGTTTGCGACGTAGAACAGGGCTAGCTGAGTGCTTTTATCTTCTACTGCCAGTACAGCATCTATTACCGGTTTAAATAGTTCTTGATCGATGATTACAGCTACGACAGAGAAGAACACCGCAAGTAGTGCAGTAAATGGTAGAGCTTCTTCAAACGCTTTACCCATTGAGTGTTCATCAATAACACCGGTAAATGCCGTTGCAAGGATAATAACGGAAAGACCTATCAGACCAACAGCCGCCAAGTGCAGTGCGAGCGCAACAATTAGCCATACTGCGATAAATCCCTGAATCCAAAGCTTGGCAACATCTTGATTGGTACGTGTTTTACGCTCTTCGCGGTCATAGTCCACGAGAATTTGGCGAACGTTGTTTGGTAGTCGTGAACCGTAACCAAATACTTTTAGCTTTTCTACTAGCGCACAAGTAATGAGACCACAGAACAGTACTGGTAACGTGACTGGCGACATACGAATTAGGAATTCTCCAAAATACCAACCTGCCTGATCCGCAATGATAAGGTTTTGAGGTTCACCAACCATTGTTGTTACACCACCAAGTGCAGTACCCACTCCAGCATGCATCAGTAATGAACGTAAGAATGCGCGGTAATTTTCCAAGTCATCACGAGTTAGTTCGGTGATGGTGTCATCTTGTGTGTGGTCATGGTCACCGATAGGGTTGCCTGACGCAACTTTGTGGTAAATCGAGTAGAAGCCCACTGCTACGCTGATAACTACAGCAATAACCGTCAGTGCATCCAAGAATGCGGATAAAAAGGCCGCCGCAAAACAGAATGCAAGTGACAGCAGCGTTTTTGAACGAATGCCTAGCAATATTTTGGTAAAAATGAACAGCAGAAGATGTTTCATGAAGTAGATGCCAGCAACCATGAATATTAAAAGTAGCAACACTTCAATATTCGCCACTAACTCATGCTTCACTTGTGCAGGGCTGGTCATCCCAATTGCAATGGCTTCTATTGCAAGTAAACCACCTGGCTGTAATGGGTAGCATTTTAACGCCATTGCCAGCGTGAAAATAAATTCAGCGACCAACAACCATCCAGCAACAAATGGACTTATAAAAAAGAAAATAATTGGGTTAATTATTAAGAAGGCTATAATGGCAACTTTGTACCAATCAGGCGCTTTACCTAGAAAATTCTTGATAAAAGCGTTTCCGAGCGAAATCGGCATGATGAATCTCTTTATAATAAGTTTATGAATAGACACTACAAAATGGTGCGTAAATATCTGTTTAGTAGACTTATTAGCTAGCCTTTTTAAACAATAACTTAGTAAAACAACAATCCTTTGCTTTAGCGTAGTATTGCCAAGTTATTTCCTTGAACTTAAGCACCGCTCATTTTCTTCGATCGCAAACTTTACACTCAGGTTTTTATTAGTCAATAACACAGCGAGTTGCTTCCGATGGAAACAACTTTTTTATTGTAATAACGCGATCGAATAGGCGTTATTATATCATGAAAGTTTCAAAAAACTCCTTTTGGGGCTCTAAATGATAATAAGTTACATGAAAAGATAATATATCTGAGATTTTAATTGAGTGAACATAAATTAATTTTCCATATTTTGAATATAAAAGTGTGACCTAGTTGTCGTTATTATTTCTTAAGTTATGGCTGGTACTCTGTCAATGGAATATTGTTTTTACTAGTTTGGACGAGTTTATGGGTGACTCAAGGTTGAGATCACAACTAGAGTTAATGCACTACTTAAGGTGCATTTCAATTGTTGATCGTTAGTTTTATCAAATCGCTAACTAGTGGTATGATGAGTGGCATCGACCCCAAAAATCAATATTGGATAAAACGTAGAATGGTCATAAAGGCGAAAAGCCCTGCAGGATTTGCAGAAAAGTACATTATCGAGAGCATTTGGAACGGCCGTTTTCCTCCTGGCTCAATTTTACCTGCTGAGCGTGAACTATCTGAGCTGATTGGTGTTACTCGAACAACGCTCCGAGAGGTTCTTCAACGCCTTGCTCGTGATGGATGGTTGACAATCCAACACGGTAAGCCAACAAAAGTAAACCAGTTTATGGAGACTTCAGGCCTGCATATTTTGGATACTCTAATGACGTTGGATGTGGATAATGCAACGAACATTGTAGAAGACTTGCTGGCAGCGCGTACTAACATCAGCCCAATTTTTATGCGTTATGCGTTCAAGGTGAATAAAGAAAGTTCTGAGCGGACGATTAAGAATGTTATCGAGTCTTGTGAAGCACTAATGGATGCTTCTTCCTGGGATGAGTTTATCGCTTCATCGCCGTACGCAGACAAAGTTCTACAAAGTGTCAAAGAAGAGAACGAAAAAGACGAAGCGAAGCGTCAAGAAATTTTGATCGCAAAAACGTTTAACTTTTACGATTACATGCTTTTCCAACGCTTAGCATTCCATTCGGGTAATCAGATTTACGGTCTTATTTTTAATGGCCTGAAGAAGTTGTATGACCGTGTTGGTAGTTACTACTTCTCGAATTCAGCTTCTCGTGAACTGGCGTTAAAGTTCTACCGTCAACTTCTGGAAACTTGTGAAGGTGCGAAACATGACCAGCTTCCTGTGGTGATTCGTCACTACGGTATAGAAAGTGCGCTAATCTGGAATGAGATGAAGAAACAACTGCCAACTAATTTCACTGAAGATGACAGCTAATATTAGTTCTGATATAGCTCATTCATGGAATTAAAAAACCGCAGATGGAAAGTCTGCGGTTTTTTATTCTCAATCTTAAAATTTAAGATTGCTTATTGTCTGCCGAGTTCATGCTAATGCGAGTCTGGGTAACGGTAAGTAAAGCGTTTCAACGATAGTAGAAAGTACGTGATCGTAAGTGTTAAAAATAGTCAGAGACAGGTCTGAAGTAATATCGTAGAGCTGCTCTTCGGTTAGCCCTGTGACCCTACCTTCTACATAATCGTGTAACGATTGTATTGCACGAACAGCTACTGGTGATGCAATAGTCAGTGGCGCAATCACTGCCAATTGATTCACTCTACGTAGCATAACAGAGGCGATTTTCTTTAAGCGCTCATTTTCTGCCTGATCATCGAAGTCCCTGATGCTGATACGTAATTGAGTTAAGGTCTCTAAATTATCTATGATGCTTTGCCAGCTAATATGATACTCGTCATGCAGTTCGTCGCGTTGCTCTACTGCTAACCAAGCTATAGTGACTTCATCCATCAGGAACAAGCAATGTCGAATTAACTTACCATGTTCCATCTGATTTCTAGCGACATTATAGTCTTGCCATTGCTCCAACATCTGGCCAATTTTGATCTGCAAAACGCGATACATGGGTTTACTGTCGAAGCGAGATGACTCCAACAAAAGATGCAGCTTTTGGTTCAATTCCTGATTGAGTTCCTTTATTTCTTGTTCTTTGTTTTTTTGGAATTGAATAGAGTAGTGTGTCGCTGCACGGTGGCGACGAAGTAGGTGTACGATATCACGCAGTAGAGTGAGTAGCTGATATTTACTCGCGTGTTGTTGCTCGCGTTTAGCTGATAGGTGGTAAATGCCCGCGAGAATTGCAACCGAAAGTAATGTCGAAATCAAAACAAACATAACTAACTCCTTGTTAGTCTTAAGCCCTAGCAAAGGTAGTCATGCAAGAATTATTCCCAGCCATATTTCGATATAAACAAAGTATTATCAAGGTTTTATGAAGAAATAATGGATAAGTTGCTCATTGTTGGTGCGATAAATGCACAATAATGTGAAAGTGATCAAAAAATCCCCGCCTTTTTGGTGGGGATTTTGTGAAGTGAGTCTAAATTTAATTGACTACATTACGCGCATGCCAGGTTGAGCACCTTCGTGTGGTTCAAGGATCCACAAATCACTGCCACCAGGGCCAGCTGCTAGGATCATGCCTTCAGACATACCAAACTTCATCTTGCGAGGCTTAAGGTTTGCAACCATTACAGTTAGTTTACCCTCTAGCTCTTCTGGTTTGTAAGCTGACTTAATACCAGAGAATACTTGACGAGTCTCGCCACCGATATCCAATTGGAACTTAAGCAGTTTGTCTGCTTTTGGTACTTCTTCACAAGAAATGATACGCGCAATTCGTAAATCAACCTGAGCAAAGGTATCGAATTCGATCTCGTCTGCAATCGGGTCTTTGCTTAGCTCTGTTTCAGCTTCTTTAGAAGAATTAGCTTCGGCTTGTTTTTTCGCTGCCATTTCAGCTGCAGCGTCTTCTTTTGAAGCTTCGATCATTGCTTCGATGTTCTTAGGATCGATACGGTTGAATAGCGCTTTGAACTTAGTGATTTCATGGCCAGTAAGTGGTGCAGCAATGCCTTCCCAAGTCAGTTGTTGGTTTAGGAAAGCTTCAGTACGCGCAGCAAGTGCTGGCATTACTGGTTTCAGGTAAGTCATCAGAACGCGGAACAGGTTGATACCCACAGAGCAGATTTCTTGTAGTTCCTGATCTTTGCCGTCTTCTTTTGCTACAACCCAAGGCGCTTTTTCATCAACGTATTGGTTCGCTTTGTCCGCTAGTGCTGTGATTTCACGGATAGCACGGCCAAATTCGCGAGTTTCGTATAGTTCTGCAATGCGGTCTGCTGCTGCAGCAAACTCGTTGTACAACTCAGGCTCTGCGAAGTTGTCAGACAGCTTGCCATCGAAACGTTTAGCGATAAAGCCAGCGTTACGAGATGCCAGGTTAACGATCTTGTTCACTACGTCAGCGTTTACGCGCTGTGTGAAGTCTTCAAGGTTAAGATCCAGGTCATCAATGCGGCTATTTAGCTTCGCGGCATAGTAGTAACGCAGACACTCTGGGTCTAGGTGATCTAGGTAAGTGCTTGCTTTTACGAACGTACCCTTAGACTTAGACATTTTTGCGCCATTAACCGTTACGTAGCCGTGTACGAATACGTTGTTTGGTTTACGGAAACCAGATCCTTCCAACATTGCAGGCCAGAATAGGCTGTGGAAGTAAACAATGTCCTTACCAATGAAGTGGTAAAGCTCTGCTGAGCTGTCTTTTTTCCAGTACTCGTCGAAATCTAGGTCGTCACGTTTGTTACATAGGTTCTTGAACGAGCCCATGTAGCCGATAGGTGCGTCTAGCCATACATAGAAGAACTTGTCTTTTTCACCTGGGATTTCAAAGCCGAAGTATGGTGCATCACGTGAGATATCCCATTGTTGCAGGCCAGATTCGAACCACTCTTGCATCTTGTTTGCAGTTTCAGCTTGTAGAGAGCCAGAACGAGTCCACTCTTTTAGCATGCTCTCAAACTGAGGCAGGTCAAAGAAGAAGTGCTCAGAATCTTTCATTACCGGCGTCGCACCAGAGACTGCCGATTTTGGATTGATAAGTTCTGTTGGGCTGTAAGTCTCACCACAGTTATCACAGTTGTCGCCGTACTGATCTTCAGACTTACACTTAGGACATGTACCTTTTACGAAACGATCCGGTAGGAACATTTCTTTTTCAGGGTCGAACAACTGGGAAATAGTGCGGCTAGAGATAAAGCCGTTTTTCTTAAGTTCCAGGTAGATGTGTGAAGCGAGTTCGCGGTTCTCTTCTGAATGCGTGCTGTGGTAGTTATCAAAGCTGATATCAAAGCCAGCAAAGTCTTTTTGGTGCTCTTCGCTAACGACGGCAATCATTTCTTCAGGAGTCATACCCATCTGTTGCGCTTTAAGCATGATTGGCGTGCCGTGAGCATCGTCAGCACAGATGAAGTTTACAGTGTTGCCTCGTAGGCGTTGGTAACGAACCCAAATGTCCGCTTGGATATGCTCAAGCATATGGCCAAGGTGGATCGAACCGTTAGCGTACGGAAGGGCACAAGTTACCAGCATTTTTCTTGAAGAAAGAGGTCTTGGATCGTTTGCCATACTTAATATTCGCTTTTCTTGGTAGGTATAAAAATTTTTGATGGATAATACTACCCCATGAGCTCACTAACTCCAAGGTGTCAAACTATGGAATGCCTTAGTTTTTTTGGGGTTCTGATTCCGATAGGTCAGTGGTAGCATGGTACCCAACAAGGAGGGCGTATGCATCAGTTCACTTCAAAACAAGATTTTTGTCATTGGTTTAACCAGTTCCAGCATCCGCAATTGGTGGAAAGTTGGGCCGATATTAACGGCGTGGTCGCCATCACCGCTCAGGGTGAGGTAAAAATTACCTTACCGTTTGCTAGTAATGAACTCCAGACTTTTTTATATGACTGGATCAAACAGCAGCAAACCTCAGGTGTGGTGCCTGATTTCCCATTCCAAATCGAGCAGAACGTCAAAGCACTGGAAACGCATGTTGCCAACAGTGTTAAAGGCGTAAAGAACATCATCGCAGTGAGTTCAGCTAAAGGCGGGGTCGGTAAATCAACCACTGCTGTAAACTTGGCGCTGGCCATTGCTCAATCGGGAGCAAAAGTGGGACTACTGGATGCCGACATTTACGGTCCTTCGGTTCCTATGATGCTTGGTCAGGAAGATGCCAAACCAGAAGTTCGCGATTCTAAATGGATGGAGCCTATTTTCGCCCACGGGATCTATACTCATTCTATCGGTTATCTGGTTGATAAGTCGGAAGCTGCAATTTGGCGTGGTCCTATGGCCTCAAAAGCGTTGTCTCAGCTGTTAACTGAAACGGATTGGCCTGAACTGGATTACCTGGTAATAGACATGCCACCAGGTACAGGGGATATCCAATTAACATTGTCACAACAGATCCCTGTTACCGGAACGGTATTGGTAACCACACCACAAGACTTGGCGCTGGCAGACGCGCGTAAGGGCGCAACAATGTTTAATAAAGTTAATGTGCCAGTAGTCGGTGTGGTTGAAAATATGAGCTATCACATCTGTAGTCAATGTGGAGCGACAGAGCACATCTTCGGTATGGGTGGTGCAGAGAAAATGTGTCAGGAGTTTGGTTTGGCTCTGTTAGGGCAAATTCCACTACATATTTCAATGCGTGAAGACATTGATGCCGGGATTCCAACAGTAGCAAGAAGACCGGAAAGTGAACATGCAGGCTATTATAAACAGCTAGCGGATCGCGTTTGTAGCATGATGTTTTGGCAAGGCAAAGCCAAACCAGATGCAATCAGTTTTACAATGGTGAACTAACTCGTAACTGTATTTGTTAATAGTGATGGTTGAAAGTTGCACATTTTAACGTTTGCTCGGAGGTTAATCCTCCGGGTGGTTAGAAACTTACAACTAAACTCTAATTCCAGCTAGTAACTAAGTGGTGAACTCCCTATAATCAGGCGGTTTATCTTTTTACGTCACTAGAAATCATCATCGGGTGCAAATTCATGTCTGATAATAATCATTGCGTCATCGTAGGTATTGCTGGCGCTTCTGCTTCGGGAAAAAGTTTGATCGCGAGCACAATCTACAATGAGCTTCGCGAGAAAGTAGGCGATCATCAAATCGGTGTTATCACGGAAGATTGCTACTACAACGACCAAAGCCACCTAAGCATGGACGAGCGAGTAAAGACTAACTACGATCACCCGAGTGCGTTAGATCACGATCTGCTTTGTGAGCACCTTGAGAAACTGGTACGTGGCGAAGCGGTAGAAGTACCGGAGTACAGTTACACTGAACACACAAGAACAACTCACACGACTACAATGACCCCTAAAAAGGTAATTATTTTAGAGGGCATCCTTCTTCTTACTGACCCGCGCTTACGTGACATAATGCACGCAACGGTATTTATGGACACGCCATTAGATATTTGTCTGCTTCGCCGTGTGAAACGCGATGTTGAAGAGCGTGGTCGCACAATGGAATCAGTACTGAAGCAATATCAACAAACAGTGCGTCCGATGTTCATGCAGTTTATCGAACCTTCTAAACAATATGCGGATATCATTGTTCCTCGCGGCGGTAAAAACCGTATCGCAATTGATGTACTGAAAGCTCACATTGCAAGACTTTTGAAAGCTTAAGTCTATAAACGACTATATTGCTTTATTTTTGTTAAAAGAAGTGGCACTTTAGGTGTCACTTCTTTTTTTTGTTTTTAAATTAGTCAGTTGTAATACAAAAAAGGATGATTTTCACGCTTTGACGGAACTGTCAGCGGTAGAGCAAATCAACTATTATAATTTTAAAAACACACGAGCAAGGAAAAACAAATGAAGAAACTGCTCTTAATTGTCGCAATACCCGTTGTTTTAGTTGTTGGGGCGATTCTAGCTTTAACCATTTTCGTAAATCCCAATCAATTCAAGCCGCTCATTGTGGAACAAACACAAAAACAAACAGGTCTGGAACTCGTCATTGAAGGGGATCTAAGTTGGCAATTTTTCCCATCCATTGGCCTTGAACTGGGTCGAACTGAGCTAAGAAATCCTCAAGGTTTTAGTCAACCAAATCTATTTAAAGTCGAAACAGTAAGTGTTGATGTCTCCGTTACTCCTCTGCTGCGTAAGCAGTTGGAAATCGGTAATGTCACACTTGATGGCGCTGAGTTTTATCTCGAAACTAAGCAAGATGGCAGCAAAAATATTGACGCCCTGACGACGGCGCAGCAATCACAACAAGCGGATGTTACTGAACAAGAGAAAAGTGCCGAAACGCAAGAGTCTGGTTCTGACTGGACTATCAATCTTGCAGGTATAACAGTATCTAATGGCTCTCTTGAAATACAGGATAAACAGGCGGACAGTTACACAAAGCTTTACGATATTTCACTCAACCTTTCTGAATTTGCCTTTGATAGCTGGACTACAGCTGAATTTGGTGTGAAAGGAGAAATGAATGATCAGAAGTTTACCGCACAAGGAAAAGCGGACTTCCAACTGGCTAAAGGCCTTGCTAGTTACGCACTAAAGAACATCAACGTTGATGCGACCTATGCTGATCCTAATAACAATTTTGAGTCTGCCAACATTAGTTTGGACACTTTTGAGTTCGATAAAGTAAACAACTTGAGCTATGCCCTGAAAGGCAGTGCTACTGATATGAAATTGGACATGCAAGGTGGTGGCAAGCTAAGTATCGATAAAGCAATCACCAAAGTGCAGCTAGACAAACTATCTCTACAATCAACATTTGAAGGCGATGCTCTGCCTCAATCGCCGATGAAAGTAGATATGGTGTCAGATTTGTCTTTTGATTTAAGCAAAAGTCATTTGAGCTTTGTGTTGGAGAAGTTAACGGCAAATGCTATCGAGCTTGAAGGGAAAGCTGATGTTACTTTAGGTGATATACCGAAGGTGCGTTTTGCTCTGCATAGCCCAAACATCGATTTAGATGATTTCCTTGGTCTAAACCAACAAGCTGGTGGTGACAAATCAACATCAAGCAGTGAAAGCAAATCTACGGAACCGGAAGTAGAGCCTGATTTGTCTGCGCTTAACACGCTGGATGTCAAAGGTGACATCACTATCGATAAGTTCAAAGCCGCTAACGCAAAAATGGAAGCGGTGAAAGCAAGCTTTACTATCAATCGTGGCGTGTTTGATCTAACTTCGTTCAGTTCACAGCTATACCAAGGCACGATCAGCGCAAAAGCGAAACTAGACGCACGTAAGTCACCAGCAACTTACAGCGTGCAAAACACGATTAAAGGGGTGAGTGTTCAGCCACTGCTTATTGATGTTGCCGACAATGATAAGTTGGAAGGTACCGGTAACATTGGCATTAATGTCCAAGGCAGCAGCCTGACACCAACAGGGATCAAAAAGAATCTTGCGGGTACTGTTGATATCAACTTCGCCGATGGTGCGGTCAATGGCATCAACGTTGCGCAGTTAATACGTGAAAACTACGCAAAATTCAAAGGTCAGACGGTTGAAGGTACCACTGAAGCTAAGAAAACGGACTTTAGTTCGATGACGGCGACGTTGAAGCTGAATAAGGGTGTGGTAACGACAGATAATATGCAGGCACAGTCACCGCTGCTGCGTGTGCGTGGTAAAGGCCAAGCAAACTATATCAACGAGACAGTCGACTTCACCATCAGCACCTCTATTGTAGGTACATTAGAGGGACAGGGCGGTAAGAATATTGATGAGCTCAAAGACATTACGATTCCAATCAATGTCTCTGGTAACTGGGCAGATCCGAAATTCAAATTGGTATTCGATGATATCCTAAAACAAAAAGCGCAGAAAGAAATTGACCGCGGCGTAGAGAAGATAACGGATAAGATCAAAGACGAGAAAACCAAAGAAGCAGTAGACGGTTTACTTAAAGGGCTGTTTAACTAACTATATAGAGGTCCTAGGTCCTAGGTCCTAGGTCCTAGGTTCTAGGGCCTAGGAAAATATTATTTGGATCACGGATTACAGATTACGGACTAAATATCTATTCCTGTATTCTGTAATCCGTATTCCAAAACAACGAATACAAATGCTAATGAAAGATACAACGGAGTCATGGGTGAACACACCTAGGATCTAGGACCTTTTTCACCTAGGACCTAGATTACTACCAATCCACACCTTTTAATGCTTTCACGCCAGACTCAAAAGCATGTTTGACGTTCTTCACCTCTGACACAGTGTCAGCCATTTCAATCAGGGTACGATGTGCGCCACGGCCTGTAATGACGACGGATTGCATCTTAGGGCGATTATTTAGCGCTTCTACGACTTCATCTAAATCGATGTAACCATAGCTCACCATGTAAGTCAGTTCATCAAACAAAACAACGTCGAGAGACTCGTCTTGCAGCATGCGTTTACATTCTTGCCAGACCAATTGTGCTGCTGCTGTATCTGCCGCTTTGTTTTGTGTCTCCCAAGTAAAACCAGTTGCCATGACTTGGAATTCAACACCCAACTTCTCTAGTAGGTTGCGCTCCCCGTTATCCCACGTGCCTTTGATGAATTGAGCAACTGCACAGTTCAATCCATGCCCGACAGCACGCGCGATGGTACCAAAACCAGAGGTTGATTTACCTTTGCCATTTCCGGTAATAATGAGCAAAAGACCTTTTTCTTCCTGGGCTGCTGCGATTTTTGCGTCCACCTGTTCTTTTACTTTTTGCTGACGAGCCTTATGGCGAGCTTCTTTGTTTTCTTCGATAGACATAATGGTATCTTAATTCCTTTTTGTTCCGCCCCGAACATGAGTATGAGCTTGGGTTAGTCATTTTATCCCGCTATGATAGACCAAGTGCCTATGAAGAAAAACCATCGGAATATCAGGGAATATAATGAAAAGAATACTCGTTGTATGTATGGGGAATATCTGTCGCTCACCGACTGGAGAAGCGGTACTGAGAGCGAAAGCAAAAGATCTCGGTGTTAAAGTAGACATTGATTCTGCGGGTACAATTGGCTATCACACTGGCAATCCACCAGATTCTCGTGCTAAGTCGATGGGGGAGAAGCGAGGTTATTCCTTTAAAGGTATTCGAGCGCGTAAAGTCAATAGTAGAGACTTTGAAGATTTTGATATCGTCTTGGCCGCAGATAGAGCGAATTTAGCCGATTTATTAGATATGTGCCCTGATGAGTACCGCTATAAAGTTTCTTTGTTTCTGAGTCATGGTGATTCCGAGTATGAGGAAATCCCAGATCCTTATTATGGCGGGGATGATGGCTTTGAATTGGTATTAGACTTAATTGAAGAAGCTTCAGAAGCGCTTTTGCATAAGCTTTGATGTAAAGCAGGCCACATAGAGAAAGGGATGAGTCATGACTCATCCCTTCTTGTTTTGTTAGCCGGCCAAAACGTCTGTTGCGACTTTATAGCTAGGGTCTTCTTTTACGTTGATTTCCACTAGGCTTCCCGCTTTGTCCAGCAGCTTACGGCAGTCTGGGCTCAGGTGACGCAGATGAAGCGTTTTACCAATCATAGCGTAACGTTCAGCCAGTGTTTCAATGGCTTCGATTGCAGAGTGGTCGGTGACGCGCGAATCTGCAAAGTCGACAATCACGTCTTTCGGGTCGTCCTGTGCATTGAATATTTCAAGGAAATTAGCCGCAGAACCAAAGAAGATAGGACCGTGGATT
Source organism: Vibrio sp. YIC-376 (assembly GCF_052353105.1). Classification (NCBI taxonomy): domain Bacteria; kingdom Pseudomonadati; phylum Pseudomonadota; class Gammaproteobacteria; order Vibrionales; family Vibrionaceae; genus Vibrio; species Vibrio sp. YIC-376. The sequence continues at coordinate 245,411 of NZ_JBBWFK010000008.1, read as the reverse complement.
TTGTACTCTTTTGAGCCTTCTTCATTGAGGCAAGTATCCGCGTAGATATGCTTAGCGTGTTGCCATGCAAACATCAGAGCAGATGCAATCACACCAACAGCTACCGCGACAGCTAAGTCCGTAAGCACAGTAACTACGGTTACCAGAACGATAACGAAGAAGTCTTGTTTTGGTACGCGACGAGCAAGCTTGAATGTCGCCCACTCAAATGTGCCAATCACAACCATGAACATAACACCAACAAGAGCAGCGAGCGGAATCATTTCAATCAGTGATGAAGCAAACAGAATGAACATGAGTAGTGCTACTGCAGCGACAATTCCTGATAGACGGCCACGACCACCTGAGTTTACGTTGATCATTGATTGACCAATCATAGCGCAACCACCCATAGCGCCGAACATAGAACAGGTCATGTTTGCCATACCCTGGCCGATACATTCACGGTTAGATTGACCACGGGTGTTTGTCATCTCATCGAGAACGGTCAGAGTAAGCAGTGATTCAATCAGACCGATAGCTGCAAGGATCACTGCGTAAGGCAGAATGATTTGCAGCGTTTCTAGCGTAAATGGTACCGACGGAATAGAGAATGTTGGCAGAGAGCCTGCTAATGTTGCTGAGTCATTGCCTGACATAGCACGCAAGAAATCCACGACAGTACGGGTTTCAAGATCCAAACCAACCACTAGAGCCGTAACGGTTACAATCGCAACCAACGATGACGGAACCGCTGTCGTAATTTTTGGTAAGAAGTAGATGATTGCCATTGTTAATGCAACCAAACCTAGCATTAACATCATTTGGTCTTGTGGTAACCAGGTGAGCATGCCGTTAATATCTGGTGCTTTGAATTGGCCTAATTGAGCAAGGAAGATCACAATCGCCAGACCGTTTACGAAACCGATCATTACGGGATGTGGCACGATACGGATAAACTTACCCAGTTTGAATAGACCAGCAGCGACCTGCAGAATACCGGCCAGCATGATTGCTGCAAATAGGTATTGAACACCGTGACTGGCCACAAGAGATACCATTACAACGGCCATCGCACCAGTAGCACCAGAAATCATGCCAGGACGTCCACCAAATATAGAAGTGATTAGGCCAACGATAAATGCTGCGTAAAGACCAACCATAGGATCTACGCCAGCAACGAATGCGAATGCTACAGCTTCAGGAACTAATGCTAACGCAACGGTTAAGCCTGATAGCACATCATTTTTTACAGAGTGCTTAGAAAATTGCGGAAATTCGAACATGTTTGTATTAAGTTCTCGTTGAGATGAGTTTATCCCGACACATATTCGTATTTGCATAAGCCACCAAGAGATGAAAATGTAATCAACTCAGTTGGTGTAAACCGTAGTAAAAAAGAGCAGCATCAGAATGGTGTCGAAAACTTGAGTCGGCGAATGCTACCGAAAAGTGTGATTAAGTTCAAGAATGATACGGATAATGCCCCACAATTGTGATCAGCCGTTGATCTTATTATGAATAATTAGAGTGAATCGATAGAGATTAAAAAGGCTGCCCGTTGGCAGCCTTTTGTTTTACTTTTCAAACTATTGAATACTTCAATTAGTCAAAGTTTGGTTTGGTCATAGCAGCTGAAGCTTGGTTCCTTGCTACTTGGCTACCCGCGCCTTTTGGTTGGTAGCGCTCGACTCTTAATGGTGCCGCAGTAACTTCGATTTCACGTAGTTCTTGAGGACCAGGTGCTTTTGTCATTGGTGCGCTTGCTCGTGGCTTCGCGACAACTTTGATAACTTCAGCTGGAGTCTCTTGTACTTTAACCGGAACTTCAATCTCTTCTGCGATTTCAATGTCGTCAACTACTGCTGCGTTAACTGGCTCTGCAATTTGCTCTTGAGCTGGTGCAGTTTCAGCTAACGCTTCTGCCGTTTCAACTACAGGAGCGGCTACCGTTTCCACGATTGGTTCTTCTGGAGTTTGTTCAGCTAGTACTGGCTCCGCTACCACTGGCTCTGCAATTACTTTGTCAGCAACAGGTGCTTCAACTTTCGTTTCAACCACTTCTCGAACTTTAGGCTCTACAACCGGCACTTCAGCAACCACTGGTAGTTCGCGACGGATAATAATTTTACCCATTGCCATCTCAGGACATGCGAAACCACCTTGCATAGTCGGTGCTGCTGTTACCACAGCTTCTTCCTTAACTCGCTCTTCCTTCTTAGGCGCTGGTTTCGGAATGTAACGTGGCATTACTTTACCCATTGCCATCTCAGGAGAGGCTACGCCACCTTTACGCAGGCGGAATGGGTTAGGGCGACGATCGCGACCACGGCGACGACGTTGACCACTTGCACGAAGGTGACGTGGAGAACGACGATTGCGGCGTTGTTTCGACTCGGCCTGTTGGCTGTCTTGTTGCGCTTCAGCTGATTCAAGTGGTTGCTCAACCAGAGACTCAACGACTTCTGGAGCAGTAACTAAAGTTTCTTCTGCCTCTTGCTCAGCAGCTTGCTGATCTTTAACGCGTACAGATTTGTTTAGTTTACGACGCTGACGTCTTTCTTTAACTTTCTCTGTTTTAACGCTTGGCTTCGCTTTGCTTTCTTCAGGTTTAACTTCAGAGCGTGCTTCAGCCGCAAGCTGCAGTCCTTTTTCCGCCACTTTGGCGTTTACTTTTGGCTCTTGAGCTTTCTCTGCTTGTGGAGCTTTTGGTTTACGCTTTTGATTACGGCTTTGTTGCTTGCTCGCTGGTTGCTGAGTATCAATCTGTTCGTTCGCCTGTTCGTCACGTGGCTTACGACGACGTCGGTTATCTCGATTGTCTCTGCTATCACGATTTTCGCGGCTGTCACGGCTGTCGCGTTGGTTGCTTCGACGGCGGTCATTGCGATCACGTTTGTTACGTTTGTTATCGCGATTAGACGCTTTGTCTTCGTCTTGTTTCGGTTCTTCTTTTACTTGCTCAGAACCACCAAACAAGAAGCTACCAATCGCTTTGAATAAGCGAGTGAATAGACCTGGACGAGTCTCTTCCTGTACTGCTGCTTCTTTCTTAACTGCTGGTGCTGGTTTAGAAACAGGAGCTGGTGCAGATTGAGCAGGAGAAGCAAAACCTTTAAGTACAGGCTCTTCAATTCGCTTAGGCTTGATATCAACTTCCGCTGGCTCTTTACCCTCAGCTTCTTTCATTGCTTCCAGCTTTTGAGGCAGTAAGTATGAAATCAGGTCAAACTCTTCACCTTCACGGACACGAATCACTTCGAAGTGTGGCGTTTCCATATCCGAGTTAGGAACAACCGTAATTTTCACTTCCTGAATACGTTCGATGTGGTTAATCGAGCGACGTTTTTCGTTTAGAAGGTAAGATGCAATTGGAACCGGAACGACAGCCAGTACTTGTGCTGTGTTGTCTTTAAGTGCTTCTTCTTCGATCAAACGAAGAACAGAAAGCGCCAAAGATTCGTTGTCACGTACAACACCTGTACCGCTACAACGTGGACAGATGTGGTGGCTCGCTTCTGCTAGAGATGGGCTCAAGCGTTGACGAGACATTTCCAGCAGACCGAAGCGCGAGATACGGCCAATTTGAACGCGAGCACGATCCAGACGAACAGCTTCACGCAGACGGTTTTCCACTTCACGCTGGTGGCGAACTGGGGTCATATCGATAAAGTCGATAACAACCAGACCACCTAAGTCACGCAGACGTAATTGACGAGCGATTTCGTCTGCTGCTTCCAGGTTTGTGTTAAGAGCCGTCTCTTCGATATCGCCGCCTTTTGTTGCACGAGCAGAGTTGATATCGATTGAAGTTAGCGCTTCAGTTGGGTCGATAACAATTGAACCACCAGATGGCAGACGCACTTCACGTTGGAAAGCGGATTCGATTTGGCTTTCAATTTGGTAGTGGCTGAACAGTGGTACTTCACCGTCGTATTTCTTAACGCGGTTAATGAAATCAGGGCGAACCAGTTGAATATGCTCTTTTGCACGTTCGTAAATGGTGTTGCTATCGATGAGGATTTCACCAATATCACGACGCAAATAGTCACGGATTGCACGAACGATTACGTTACTTTCCTGGTGAATAAGGAACGGAGCAGGGTTAGAGTCTGCCGCGCCTTTAATTGCACCCCAGTGGTTAAGCAATACGTTCAGATCCCATTCAAGTTCTTCTGCACTCTTCCCAACACCCGCAGTACGTACAATCAGACCCATACCTTGCGGTAGTTCAAGTGTACTTAGTGCGGCTTTTAGTTGAGTACGCTCGTCACCTTCGATGCGACGAGAGATACCGCCAGCACGTGGGTTGTTCGGCATAAGAACAAGGTAACTACCAGCCAGAGAAATGAAAGTAGTCAGGGCTGCGCCCTTGCTACCACGTTCCTCTTTTTCTACCTGAACAATGACTTCTTGGCCTTCAGTCAGCACTTCTTTAATGCTAGGGCGACCTTGGTAAGTGTAACCTTCAGGGAAATATTCGCGGGCAATTTCTTTGAGAGGGAGGAAACCGTGACGCTCAGCACCGTAATCAACAAATGCGGCTTCTAAGCTTGGTTCGATACGTGTGATACGTCCTTTGTAGATATTCGCTTTTTTTGACTCATGCCCCGGACTCTCGATATCAAGATCGAAAAGTCGCTGGCCATCAACCAGAGCGACACGCAACTCTTCTTTTTGAGTTGCGTTAATTAACATTCTTTTCATTGAAAATTCTCGTTGTCTTTTCTCTTATCTTTCTTGTCAACTTGCCACTGTTTTGTCGCTGTTCCACGGTGCCTGATCCCATGACTTATATATTGCAGCCTCCCGGCTGGAAGGGGATGCTCTAGGGCACTTCAGTTATCACAAGTCTCTTCTGGTTTCTGTTAGAAACGTAGACTTGTAACCCGCTATTAGGGCGGTAGGTACTCAACGTGAATATGCGAGGAGTAGGGTGGCAAGTGTGTCGAATTCAATGTGTCTTACGCCAATGCTGCACCTGATCTTCAACGTTCTACTCGCATTGCTTGAGGAGTAATGAGTGGCTGTGAATAAAATGTAACCAAACCTTCCTTAGCAGCTGTGAACTATAGCAGTGCGCGTCGCTATCAGCAATCTGCTTTAGTGCAAACGATAAAAAAATTGCCACAAAATTCAAATTTTGCATTTTATAACTGGCTGTTTCCTAAGCAATTGAACTGGCTAAACTGTGCAAGACACAAAACATGCCAGAAACTCATGAGAGAGTTTTAATAATTTAAACAAAAGCTTGGATGATTTTAACGCTGTTTACACCGGCAAGTAATTCTTTTGCGGAAAGAATAATGTGAAGTCATGTCTAATTGCGTTTACAATAGCGCGCATGAGCGAAATAAGAACTAAAGTCCAGTTTGTCGACATCGACGAAGACATGGCAGGTCAACGCATTGATAACTTCTTGCGTAACCAATTAAAAGACATTCCTAAAAGCATGATTTATCGAATTGTGCGTAAAGGAGAGGTGCGTGTTAATAAAAAGCGCATTAAGGCAGAGTACAAACTAAAAGCGGGTGATCTGGTTCGTATTCCTCCTGTAACGGTGGAAGAGAAGGAAGAGGATGTAGCACCAAGCACCAAACTTAATCGAGTCGCTGAGCTTGAGAATATGATCATCTTTGAAGATGATCATATGCTGATTCTTAACAAACCTTCTGGTACTGCGGTTCATGGTGGCAGTGGTTTGAAATTTGGCGCTATTGAAGCTCTTCGTGCTTTGCGCCCTGAAGCCCGCTTCTTGGAGCTCGTACATCGGATTGACCGTGATACCTCCGGCATTTTACTTGTAGCCAAAAAACGTTCCGCGCTTCGTCACCTTCAAGCACAGTTCCGAGCGAAGACGGTGAAGAAGTTTTACTTTGCGTTAGTGATGGGGCAGTGGAAGAGTAGTTGCAATGTAGTCAACGCGCCACTGCTTAAAAACGAAGTGAACAGCATTGTTCGTGTTAATCCAAACGGTAAACCGTCAGAAACACGCTTTAAGATTTTGGAGAAGTTCGAGCAGGCGACGCTGATCCAAGCAAGTCCAATTACGGGGCGTACTCACCAGATTCGTGTGCATACTCAGTACACGGGTCACCCTATCGCTTGGGATGACCGCTATGGTGACCGCCGTTTCGATGCTTATACCGGGCAATTAGGATTAGACCGTTTGTTCTTGCATGCGGCGAATATTAAGTTCCAGCACCCTTCAAACGATGAATGGATGGAAGTCAATGCGCCGATGGAACCTAAGCTGGAAAAATTGCTGGCAGGTTTAAGAAAGGCGTAAACGCGATATTTAGTCCAAGAATTATTAAAGGGAGCTATGTGCTCCCTTTTTTGTACTGAGCTAGAGAATCTCAAGTCCCTGAACTCGTAACATGTCTATCAAATCAATCAACGGCAGACCCACGAGCGTGTTCGGGTCTTTACCTATAAGTTTCTTGAATAAGCATATTCCCATTCCTTCACTTTTGAAACTGCCCGCGCAGTAGAACGGCTCTTCTCTGTCTACGTAGCGTTCTATCTGTTCACGAGTTAAGGTTCGGAAGTGGACTTCAAACGTATCGTAACCAATTTCGGTGTGGTTGGTGGCGGTATTGTGGACAGCGAGACCAGTATAGAACGTGATGACGTTGCCACTTTGAGCTAATAGTTGCTCGATGGCATTTTCACGATTGAGTGGCTTGCCGACGATTTTATTATTAATCACACAAACTTGATCACTTCCGATGACCAAACTTGGTTGATCTGTCGAGCAAGAGGTTGCTTTATTCGCGGCGAGTCGCATAACGAGATCCAGCGGTTTCTCGTCATCTAACGGCGTTTCATCACAATTTGGTGTTAAACAGATAAAAGGCACGGAGAGCTTTTCAAGCAGTTGTTTACGAAATGGAGAGGTTGAGGCTAAAACCAGTTGGTAATTTTTCATTTTGAATTACAATTTGCAGGAGCATTTCCGATAGGATAATCGATTAAAAATGATTCTGGCTAATGCTCTGTATGATAAGCGCAAAAAAGTACAATTTTTTTGCCTTTTTCTTTGACTAATTTTGATTTGGAAGATAATATTCGCGCCCTATGCAAAAGGTAAAAATACCGCGAACGGTTGATCCGGCGAAGGCCGCACAGAAACGATTGGACTACAATGGCATCATCCAAACCAGTCTTTTCAAGCGCTTAGCGGATGCAACTGAAGGCGTAAAACGCGACGCAGAAGTCTCATTGTCATTTGAGATAGATGAACAGCGACTCGTTGTTATCTCTGGTAAAGCTAACATCGAAGTCGAATTAGAATGTCAGCGTTGTAATGAGGTATTCACACACATGTGTGAAGTTGAATTCCTTTACACTCCTTACTACGGTGAGAAGACGGAAGAGGAAGCACCAGAAATTTATGATTTGGTAGATCTAAATGAGTACGGTGAATTAGACCTTATACAACTGGTTGAAGACGAGTTCATCTTAGCATTACCTCAAATAGCGATGCACGATGAAGCGGATTGTAGCGTTGATTCAAATAACATGGTTTTTGGTGAGCTTCCTGAAGAAATTGAGGAAAAGAAACCGAATCCATTCGACGTTTTGAAAAGTCTGAAAAAGTAATTGGTGTGGTAGCTGATTCTTCTTCAGGTTTTTAACCCAATAGTATAGGAGTAGGGTCAATGGCCGTACAACAAAACCGTAAAACTCGTTCTAAGCGCGGTATGCGTCGTTCACACGATGCGCTAACTACAGCTGCACTATCTGTAGACGCGACTTCTGGTGAAACTCACCTACGCCACAACGTAACTGCTGAAGGTTACTACCGTGGCAAGAAGGTTATCAACAAGTAAGGTTGATCCTTTGCAAGCTATTACCGTTGCACTTGATGCAATGGGCGGGGATTTCGGTCCTCGCGTAACAGTGCCTGCCGCCGTGCAGGCACTGTCTCATTTCCCAGAGCTAAAAGTGATCCTTATTGGTGATCAATCCCTGATCACATCTCAATTATCTCAATTAGGTACTTCTACCAGTTCCCGTTTGACTATTCTCCATACCGAAAAAGTCATCTCTAACTCGGAAAAACCATCTTTAGCATTGCGTAATAGCCAAAACAGCTCTATGCGTAAAGCTATCGATCTTGTATCTGATCAAAAAGCGGACGCTTGTGTCAGTGGCGGTAATACTGGCGCATTGATGGCGCTGTCGCGCTTTATCCTCAAGTTACTTCCTGGTATTGATCGTCCAGCTTTAGTTTCCGCTTTACCGACCATTAGCGGTAAACGAACCTGGATGCTGGATCTTGGTGCGAATGTATCATGCGACGCTGACAGTTTGTTTCAGTTTGCTGTGATGGGCAGTGCTTTAGCTGAACAACATTTAGGTCGTCCCTCTCGTGTAGCGGTACTGAATATCGGTGCAGAAGAAATAAAAGGGAATGATTTGGTTAAGCGCTGCGCAGAAATGCTTTCTCAAACCGACGCAATTAATTTTGTTGGTTATATTGAAGGTAATCAAATATTGCATGACGTTGCTGATGTCATCGTTTGTGATGGATTTGTCGGTAACGTATGTTTAAAAGCCAGTGAAGGAACAGCTCAACTTTTTATCGAAAAAATTAAAACCAGTATGATGGCATCTACGATAAAGGGTTGGATAGCTAGAAAATTGTTTTCTCGGCTATTTAATGAACTAAAAACACTGAACCCCGACCAGTATAACGGCGCAAGTTTGCTAGGATTGCGCGGCATTGTCATTAAAAGCCATGGAAGCGCTGATGTATCTGCAATTGTCAATGCACTTGGAGAGGCAGTACACGAGGTCAAACGACAAGTACCAAGCCGTATTAGCGATCGTTTGGAAGCGGTTTTACTCGAGAGGCATTATTAGTCTTCATGTATAGCAAAATTTTAGGTACTGGCAGCTACCTGCCATCTCAGGTGCGTACTAACGCAGATCTGGAGAAAATGGTAGATACAAGTGATGAGTGGATCGTTGCTCGCACGGGTATTAAAGAGCGTCGAATCGCTGCAGAAGATGAAACTGTGGCTGACATGGCATTCTACGCAGCTGAAAACGCTATCGATATGGCAGGCATAGATAAGAACGACATCGATCTTATTATTGTAGCTACTACTAGCAGTAGCCATACTTTCCCTTCATCTGCGTGTCAGGTGCAAGGAAAGCTTGGCATTAAAGGTTGTCCGGCTTTTGACTTAGCCGCTGCTTGTTCGGGTTTTATTTATGCCTTATCTGTTGCAGACCAACACATTAAAACGGGTATGTGTAAAAACGTACTTGTGATTGGTGCTGACGCGTTATCAAAAACATGTGATCCGACTGACCGTTCGACCATTATTTTATTTGGGGATGGAGCGGGTGCAGTCGTTGTTGGTGCAAGCGAAGAGCCAGGAATTATTTCTACGCACATCAATGCCGATGGCCAATTTGGCGACCTACTGAGCCTAGAAGTACCTGAGCGCGGTAAAGATGCCGATAAATGGCTCCACATGGCAGGTAACGAAGTATTCAAAGTTGCTGTAACTCAGTTGTCTAAACTGGTTAAAGACACGCTTGAAGCAAACAACATGCACAAGTCTGAGCTAGACTGGTTAGTGCCGCATCAAGCGAACTACCGTATTATCTCGGCTACAGCCAAGAAGCTGTCAATGTCTCTGGACCAAGTTGTCCTAACACTAGATAAGCATGGTAATACATCGGCGGCGACAGTACCGACTGCGCTGGACGAAGCGGTACGTGATGGTCGTATTAAGCGTGGACAAACTTTGCTGCTTGAAGCATTTGGTGGCGGTTTTACCTGGGGCTCAGCTCTGGTGAAGTTCTAAGTTTCACGAGAATTCAAAATTTAAGGTGCACAAAGTGCATCTTATTTATTTTTACATTGCTTAAAGGAAAACAACATGAGCAAGTTTGCTATCGTATTTCCAGGTCAAGGTTCTCAAGCAGTAGGTATGCTGGCTGAACTTGGCGAACAATATGACGTAGTAAAACAAACATTTGCAGAAGCATCTGACGCGCTAGGTTACGATCTATGGTCGCTTGTTCAAAATGGCCCTGCTGAAGATTTAAACCAAACTTTCCGTACACAGCCTGCATTGTTAGCGTCGTCTGTGGCTATTTGGCGTGTATGGCAAGAGCTTGGTCTTGAGCAACCTGCAAACCTTGCGGGTCACAGCTTGGGTGAGTATTCAGCACTTGTATGTGCAGGTGTGATTGATTTTAAAGAAGCAATCAAACTTGTTGAGCTGCGTGGCAAGCTAATGCAAGAAGCCGTACCTGCAGGTACTGGTGCAATGTACGCAATCATTGGCTTGGATGATGAAGCTATTGCAAAAGCGTGTGAAGAAGCAGCGCAAGGCGAAGTGGTTTCTCCAGTAAACTTTAACTCTCCAGGTCAAGTTGTGATCGCTGGTAGCAAAGACGCAGTAGAGCGCGCTGGTGCATTATGTAAAGAAGCGGGTGCGAAGCGTGCACTTCCTCTTCCAGTTTCAGTACCTTCTCACTGTGCGCTAATGAAGCCAGCTGCTGAGAAACTGGCTGTTGCTCTAGAGTCGATCGAGTTTAATACTCCACAGCTTCCGGTCATCAACAACGTAGATGTGGCAGCTGAAACCGATCCTGCAAAAATTAAAGAAGCACTTGTTCGTCAGCTATACAGCCCAGTTCGCTGGACTGAGAGCGTAGAGCTAATGAGTGAGCAAGGCGTAGAAAACCTTCTTGAGCTTGGTCCTGGCAAAGTTCTGACAGGTCTAACTAAACGTATCGTGAAATCCCTAAATGCAGCAGCAGTTAACGACGTAGCATCGTTAGAAGCGGCTAAGTAATTTAGAAAAACACGATAATAAAAGGAAAACAGAACATGATGAATCTAGAAGGTAAGATTGCTCTAGTGACAGGCGCAAGCCGTGGCATTGGTCGTGCAATTGCTGAACTTCTTGTTGAACGCGGTGCAACAGTAATCGGTACTGCAACGTCTGAAAGCGGTGCTGCTGCTATCAGTGAATACCTTGGTGAAAACGGTAAAGGTTTGGCTCTTAACGTAACTGACGTTGAGTCTATCGAAGCAACACTAAAAACCATCAATGATGAATTTGGTGTGATCGATATCCTGGTCAACAACGCAGGTATCACTCGCGACAACCTATTAATGCGTATGAAAGATGATGAGTGGAACGACATCATCGATACAAACCTAACGCCAATTTTCCGTATGTCTAAAGCAGTATTGCGCGGCATGATGAAAAAGCGTTCTGGCCGTATCATCAACGTAGGTTCAGTTGTGGGCACTATGGGTAACGCTGGCCAAACTAACTACGCTGCAGCGAAAGCGGGTGTGATCGGTTTCACTAAATCGATGGCTCGTGAAGTTGCTTCTCGTGGCGTAACTGTAAACACAGTTGCTCCAGGTTTCATCGAAACTGACATGACTAAGGCGCTAAATGACGAGCAACGTGCAGCAACGTTGGCGAACGTGCCAGCAGGTCGACTAGGTGATCCACGTGAGATTGCATCAGCAGTTGCGTTCTTAGCTTCACCTGAAGCTGCGTACATTACTGGTGAGACTTTGCATGTAAATGGTGGCATGTACATGGTTTAATACGACAGTTTTTGCAAAATAAGCTATTTTACATTGTGAAGAATGGCTTATAGTTGCATCTAACTGTCATGAACTTGTCATGCTTATGCGCAAGATTTGTGCATGATTTAAGTCAAAAATGTATTGAAATTCGGTTAAATTCGCTAATTTTGTGGTTTGACCAGCAAGGACCCCCTTGCAACTTTCAATAGTTCGAATAAACTACGGAATCATCGCATTAGGCGAAATCTGTAAAGGAAAAGAAAAAATGAGCAACATCGAAGAACGCGTAAAGAAAATCATTGTTGAACAGCTAGGTGTAGACGAAGCAGAAGTTAAAAACGAAGCTTCTTTCGTTGACGATCTAGGTGCAGATTCTCTAGACACTGTAGAACTAGTTATGGCTCTTGAAGAGGAATTCGACACTGAGATTCCTGATGAAGAAGCTGAGAAGATCACTACTGTTCAAGCTGCAATCGACTACGTAAACAGCGCTCAGTAATTATCTCTCCCAGGCGGTCTCCTAGACCGCCTGTGTTCTTTCTAACTTCTTCTATCCTCTCATAGAAATATTCAATTCCCGGAGAATTATATCGTGTCCAAGCGTCGTGTAGTTGTCACTGGCATGGGTATGTTGTCACCGGTAGGCAACACAGTAGAATCATCTTGGAAAGCCCTGCTAGAAGGTCAAAGTGGTATCGTGAATATCGAGCACTTTGATGCTACAAATTTCTCAACTCGTTTTGCAGGTCTTGTTAAAGATTTCGATTGCACAGAGTACATGTCTAAGAAAGATGCTCGTAAAATGGATCTATTCATCCAGTACGGTATCGCAGCAGGTATTCAAGCAATTGATGACTCTGGCTTACAAATTACCGAAGAAAACGCGGCTAGAGTTGGTGTTGCAATCGGCTCAGGCATCGGTGGTCTAGAACTAATTGAAACAGGCCACACTGCGTTAGTAGAAAAAGGCCCTCGCAAAGTTAGCCCATTTTTCGTTCCTTCGACCATCGTAAACATGGTTGCGGGTAACCTATCTATCATGCGTGGTCTTCGTGGTCCAAACATCGCGATTTCTACAGCATGTACTACTGGTCTACATAACATTGGCCATGCAGCGCGTATGATCGCTTACGGTGATGCAGATGCTATGGTTGCTGGTGGTGCTGAAAAAGCGTCAACACCGTTAGGTATGGCAGGCTTTGGTGCTGCTAAAGCGTTATCAACTCGTAACGATGAACCACAGAAAGCTTCTCGTCCATGGGACAAAGGCCGTGACGGTTTCGTTCTAGGTGACGGTGCTGGCATCATGGTACTTGAAGAGTACGAACATGCGAAAGCTCGTGGTGCTAAGATCTATGCTGAGCTAGTTGGTTTCGGTATGTCTGGCGACGCTTACCACATGACCTCTCCAAGTGAAGATGGTTCAGGTGGCGCACTAGCGATGGAAGCAGCAATGCGTGATGCTAACATCACAGGTACACAAGTGGGTTACGTAAACGCACATGGTACTTCGACTCCTGCTGGTGACGTGGCTGAAATCAAGGGTGTGAAACGTGCTCTTGGTGAAGAAGGTGCGAAGCAAGTTCTCGTTTCTTCAACTAAGTCGATGACTGGTCACCTATTAGGTGCTGCAGGTTCTGTTGAAGCAATTATTACGGTGATGTCTTTGGTCGATCAAATTGTACCGCCAACGATTAACCTTGATGATCCAGAAGAAGGCTTAGATATTGACCTTGTACCGCATACTGCGCGCAAAGTTGATGGCATGGAATACGCAATCTGTAACTCGTTTGGCTTTGGCGGTACAAACGGTTCTTTGGTATTCAAAAAGTTTGCCGAGTAACATTTGTTCTCAGAGTAACACTGTCTAACCTTATTTAGATAAGTGGAACTTGTATTCTAACGGCTCGATGCTTAGCATTGAGCCGTTTTGTTTTATTTGATATCCGCAATTTTAAAGGTAGCCGAATGTTTTGGGTAAATGGAGTTCCGCAAACACATGTTTCGCTTGGCGATCGTTCCTTCCAATATGGTGATGGTTGCTTCACTACTATCCTGACAAAGAAGGGGGAGTTGGTGTACTGGCCTGAACACGTCGAACGGTTGGAAGCATGTTTAAAAACGCTGCTGATCCCATTCCCTGACTGGCAAGATGTATTTGAATGGACAAATAAAGCCGTCCTGCAGGATGAATATGCAGGGGTTAAAATTCATATCAGCCGTGGTACAGGTGGACGAGGGTACAGCCCAAGTGGAATTGATGGTCCAATGGTTACCATTTCAAACTTTGCTTTTCCCGGTCATTACGCTCTGTGGCAAAAGAATGGCGTGAGCCTTGGTGTATGTGAGACACGCTTAGGCATTCAGCCTATCCTTGCGGGACATAAACATAATAACCGTTTGGAGCAAGTCCTTGCGAAAGCCGAAATTGAAGGCACTGAGTTTGCCGATGCGGTAACGTTAAATGTGCAAAATCATGTCATTGAAACTACAATGGCCAACCTTTTTTGGGTTAAAGATAATAATGTCTATACACCAGATTTAAGTTTGTCCGGTGTTGCGGGCGTTATGCGCCGTAAGGTGCTTGAGTTTTTGCATGCCAACGGCATCCGTGTGGAAGTAGGCTCTTTTGTTCTTCCTGATGTGCTTAAAGCCGACGAGGTATGGATGTGTAACTCATTATTAGGTGTCGCTCCGGTGACGAGTATTGCGGCATCAAACCAAAAGATTGAATTTCCAATAGGAAAAGTGACAAAACGACTGCAAGGAAACCTAACTACGTGATTAAAAAACTGCTGGCTGTTGTTGTGCTGATTGCTTTGATTGGCGCAGCAGGTGTTTTTTACGTTGTTTCACAGGCGAAGCAATACGTGAATAAGCCAATTCTACTTGAGCAACCTCAGCTATTTACAGTAGAAAATGGCACAAGCTTTCAACAGGTAATACGCGACTTGGTGAAAGGACAAGTTATCGAAGCTTCTGATTATACCCGTTTAATACCGCGTCTTTATCCGGAGCTGCTTCAAGTAAGGGCTGGTACGTATCAGCTCGAGCCTAAAATGTCGCTCTATCAGGCATTAGAGCACCTTAATACAGGAAAGGAGCATCAGTTCGCGATCACCTTTGTGGAAGGCAGCCGTTTTTCTGAATGGGTCAGTCTGCTTAAGGATGCGCCTTACGTAGAGCACGATTTGACTGGTCTACCTGAGGAGGAGATGGCTTCTCAGTTGGGTATTGAGCGTGAAAAGCTAGAAGGACTGTTTTTAGCTGAAACGTATCATTACACCGCAGGAACGAGTGAAAGCCAATTACTCAAACGCGCACATCAGAAGTTAAACAGCATTCTTGATGCGCACTGGGAGTCGCGTCAGGAAAAATTACCGATTCAAGATAAATATCAAGCGTTGATCTTAGCTTCTATCATCGAAAAAGAGACGGCGATTGACTCAGAGCGCGAGCGAGTCGCATCGGTGTTTGTTAACCGTCTGAACAAGCGTATGCGTTTGCAAACGGATCCAACAGTTATCTACGGAATGGGTGATGCGTACGATGGCAATATCCGCAAAAAAGATTTACGTACACCTACGGCATACAACACTTATGTTATTAATGGGTTACCGCCCACTCCAATCGCGATGGCGGGTGAAGCTTCAATTGTTGCTGCCCTGAATCCAGAAGAGAGTGACTACTTATATTTTGTTGCAAGCGGTAAGGGTGGGCATGTGTTTACCAAATCTCTTGCCGAGCACAATCGTGCCGTACGAGCCTATTTAAGAGAATTAAGAAAGAATAAATGATGAAAGCGAACTTTATTGTCATAGAAGGCCTAGAAGGCGCGGGTAAAAGTACAGCCATTAAAACCGTCCTGGACACCCTTAACGAGGCTGGTATCCACGATATCGTTAATACTCGTGAGCCGGGGGGAACGCCTCTAGCAGAGAAGATGCGAGCGCTGGTTAAAGACGAGCACGAGGGCGAAGTACTTCAAGATATGACTGAGCTACTGTTGCTTTATGCGGCGCGCGTACAGCTCGTTGAGAACGTCATTAAGCCGGCATTGGCCAAAGGGCAATGGGTGGTGGGTGATCGCCATGACATGTCCTCTCAGGCATATCAGGGTGGGGGGCGTCAGATTGATGCTTCCTTAATGAAAAATCTTCGAGATACGACACTTGGTGACTTTAAACCAGCTTTAACGCTTTATATGGATATTGATCCTAAAATCGGCCTTGAACGTGCTCGCGGGCGTGGTGAGCTGGACCGCATCGAGAAGATGGACATCAGTTTCTTCGAACGTACTCGTGAGCGTTACCTGGATATCGCAAATAATGATCCGTCTGTTGTGGTCATCAATGCTGAGCAGACCATTGATAAAGTATCCCAAGACATTCAAGAAGCGTTAAATGAGTGGTTGTCGCACCAATAAGCGAAAAAAGGGGATATAGGTTACTCATGTTAAATGATTTTCCATGGTTAGAGCCGGTTTGGGATAATCTGAAAGCTGGTTTAGATTCAGATCGAATACCCGGAGCTTTACTCCTGCAAAGTGAACAGGGCTTAGCCGCTGAGCAGCTCGTTGAATGCTTTAGTCACGCGCTTCTTTGTCAGAACTACAGCAGCGAAGCGTGTGGCTTTTGCCATAGCTGCCAGTTAGTTCAGTCACACAGCCATCCAGACTTACACTGGATAACTCCAGAGAAAGAAGGCAAGGCCATTACAGTTGACCAAATTCGCGCATGTAATCGTCTCGCGCATGAGTCGTCACAATTAAACGGATATCGTGTATTCATCATCGAACCTGCTGACATGATGAACGAATCGGCGTCGAACGCGTTGTTAAAGACTCTCGAAGAACCAGGTGAAAAATGTCTGTTTTTGCTGGTTACTCACAATCAGGAGCGTTTACTACCGACGATTCGAAGCCGGTGTCAGCAGTGGGTGGTCACTCCTCCATCAACAGAGCAAGCGATGCAATGGTTAACCGCACATGGGGCATCACAGCTTCCCGCTTATGCGCTAAAGCTCAATATGGGTTCTCCAATCAAAACTCTGGAGGCACTCAACAGCGGTGAAATGGATGAATATGTCAAGTTTGAACGTGACTTCATTGAAGCTGTGTCATCTCCGGTCGCGGATGTTTTCCACTGTGCGTCCTATATTGCGAAGAATCCGGAGAAAGCGTTGAACTGGGCGTGGTATCTACTTACTGATGCTCAGAAGGCTCAATTTGGTGTTTCTGAAGATGACATCTTACCGGGCGCCTACAAGCTGCAGCAAAAAAGCTATAACGGTTTATATACCTCAGCAAAAAAGCTGATGGGCATCAAGGCTCAAGTGCAAGCATTTCCAGGCTTAAACCTTGAGCTATTATCAATCAATTGGTTAATTGAATCACGAGAGGCATTATGTTCGTAGATTCGCATTGTCATTTGGACAAATTGAATTACGACGATCTCCATACTGGTGTGGAAGACGTTATTAACAAAGCCAAACAGGCTAATGTGACAGAGTTACTCTCTGTTGGCGTAACTTTGGACTCGTTTCCCAATATGATGGAAATGATAGAGCCATATGAAAATGTTTACGCTTCTTGTGGCGTACATCCTCTGGATGTAGAAAGTGCATTTTCGTTAGAGACGCTTCGCAAGCATGCTTTACATAACAAGGTTGTCGCGATTGGTGAGACGGGTTTGGATTATCACTACAAGCCAGAAACCGCTGATCTGCAAAAAGAACGTTTTGAACAGCATGTAGACTTAGCCGTTGAGTTTAATAAGCCACTGATTATACACACGAGAAATGCTCGTGCAGATACGCTGAATATTCTACGTAATGGCGGTGCAGACAAGTGTGGTGGTGTTATCCACTGCTTTACTGAAGATCTCGCTTTTGCTGAAGCTGCGCTTGATTTAGGTTTCTATATCTCTATCTCGGGTATCGTGACTTTCCGTCAGGCAACTGAACTTAAAGAAGTAGTCAAGATGCTTCCGCTAGACAAGTTGCTTATCGAAACAGATTCGCCTTATTTGGCTCCAGTTCCTCACCGAGGTAAAGAGAATCAACCTGCTTATGTTGTTGAGGTTGCATCCTACATTGCTCAACTTAAATCCTGTTCCCTCTCGGAAGTTGCACTAAAAACGACCAATAATTTCCGAAATCTTTTTTTACGATAGATAAAAAGATTTGGATTAAAAAGGGGCTTTGGCTCCTTTTTTTATACCTAAAATTCAATCTGTTTAAAAATTTCAGAGTAGTTAACCAAATTTGTTGTTTTTTTGATATCAATTTAATCTAAATTTATTTTGTGATGAAAAGTAACAACATCCCCTATTTTATTTACTCCTTAAAATTAATATTGTCATTCATAAAATTTTTAAAAAACAATAAGTTAATTAGAATGAAATCCATTACTTAAGGGGTTGCAGACTGTGATCTGTCTATTACTTTGAAACTAAACTCCAGCATCTGCTAGAAACCGGTACCAATTACGCGATATATTTAGAGCTGGAAAATATATCGCGTCCGCTTTTGTATTTTCTATAGAGGCTAGCATTCAGGCTGCGGGGGTGTGCCGCTAGCCCTCTAACATTCTAAAAATTCTATCAGGAGCAAAACTAATGAAAGGTTTCTTTAGTAAACTTTCGCAATCCATTATGCTGCCTATCGCTTTGCTACCAGCTGCGGGTATCATGTTGGGTATCGGGGGTAGTTTTACTAACCCTACAATGATTGAAGCGTACAATATTGGCGTGCTTCAAGAGGGAAGCATGCTAAATAGCTTCCTACAAGTTATGACTGCCGCTGGCGGTATCGTATTTGCAAACCTTCCTGTAATGTTTGCTTTGGCGATTGCTGTTGGCTTCGCTCGTGCTGAGAAGGGTGCTGCAGCACTAGCTGCTCTTATCTCTTACCTGGTTATGAACGTAGCTATCTCGAAAACGCTAGTTGTTGCAAACATGATCAACGCTGACGCAAATACCGTTATCCTTATGGGTAGTGAATACGCTGGTGTATTAGCTGATACATTAGGTATTTCTAAGACTCTAAGTATGGGTGTATTTGGTGGTTTGATCGCTGGTGCTATCACTGTTGTTTTGCATAACAAATATCACGATGCAAAACTGCCTGATTACCTAGGTTTCTTCGGTGGCGCTCGTTTCGTTCCAATTATTAGTGCTTTCGCCGCTCTGTTCTACGGTATCGTTCTGACTTTCATTTGGCCATTCTTTGGTGCCGCGTTCGGTGCGATCGGTGCAGCACTAGGTGAAATGACAGCATCTGGCCATGGCTACATTGCTTCTTTCATCTTCGGTGTGATTGAGCGTTCTTTAATCCCTGTAGGTCTACACCACGTGTTCTACTTGCCACTATGGCAAACAGAAATCGGCGCGACAGCAGAGGTTGCTGGTGAAGTGATCAAAGGTACACAAAACGTGTTCTTCGCATCTCTGGCTTCTGGCGATTTCTCTCAGTTTACTTCTACTAACTTCATGACAGGTAAATTCCCGTTCATGATGTTTGGTTTGCCAGCAGCAGCATACGCTATGTACACACTAGCGGATGACGAAAACAAGAAAGCTGCAGGTGGTCTACTGTTCTCTGTTGCGCTAACTGCGTTCCTAACAGGTATTACAGAGCCAATTGAATTTACATTCCTATTCTTGTCTCCAGCGCTTTACTACGCAATTCACGTGCCATTGGCTGGTGTATCGTTCATGCTTATGGACATGCTGAATGTTAAAGTTGGTATGACGTTTAGTGGTGGTTTCATTGACTTCTCACTATTTGGTGTTCTTCCTGGTGTAACTGGCGTTGAAAACCACTGGTACTTCATTCCTCTAGTAGGTATCGCTTACGCGTTTGTTTACTTCTTTGTTTTCCGTTGGTTTATCGTTAAGTTCGACATCAAGACTCCGGGCCGCAAAGGCAGCGCAGTAGCTGTAGTATCTAAGAAAGATTACCACGCAGCGAAAGGCGGTGCTGGTGACAAACAAAAAGCGAAAGACATGATTGAAGCACTAGGTGGTGCAGATAACATCGTTGACGTTGATGCTTGTATCACTCGCCTACGTATCACTGTTAAAAATGGTGCTGACGTTAAAGACAACGATTTCTGGACTCAACAGCTTGGTGCTCGTGGTTTGGTTAAAGTTGGCGATACTGGTATTCAGGCTATTTACGGCGCTGAAGCTGCTGGTTACAAAGCTCAAATTAACTCACTACTTGGTAAATAATGAGTATTGGTGACAAATTTCGTAGAACAGGTGCATTCGTTATCGACCTGATGATAGCTAAGATGTTTACTCAGGTCGTACTGTCTGTTCTTGCATTACTCGCATCCAATCTATGGAGCGGCCAGGTTAAGGGCTTTTCATTAAACGATGATATTGCTCTACCGATTTTATTGGCAATAGTTGTCATTATGCTATTGACCTTTATTGGTATATATCTAGGTTACTGTGCTGTTTGTTATAAGATGATAAATAAGTCACTAGGTAAGTACTTGCTTCGAGTAGAGGGCATTTGCGGGACGGCGCAAAGTGATTTGTCATCATATTTATCTCGAGAAAAAGAGAAAATTGTTTATTTTTTTGCAAGCTTAGGTCTCTATGCAGCGTACTCGGCGATACAGTTTTATATGTATGACAGAGAGCCGTTGCACGAGGTACATGCTCGGAAGTAACCAGGTTTCACATCTAAGCCCGCTATGTATAGCGGGCTTAATTATATGTTCTAAAGCGCCAAACCATTCATCCCTTCATTTCTAAACTATTCGTTGCTTTGATGTAAAAGAATATGCTTGAAGATGGAAATCTCTCGTCCGTTCTTTAATTCTGAATTCAGTGGTAACTTCAATTAATTTCTTTGTTTAATTTATTCACGATTTCAGCGGGCGAAGTGCCATTTCTCGCCTATGCTTCTGTTAGATTTTTTTGTCACTTTATAGATAAGGTGGCCATTGAATTTAGAATCGACGTTACTATTTTGTGCTCTTTGTGTGTTGTCTATGTATATGAAATTTATTTAATTTGTAACAAAAGGACAACCGTTGATGACTAGTATGACTCACTCTCTTTTACTAGAGGAATTCATCAATGAATTTGTTGTTTTCGTGATCTGTAAAGGATTATTGTCTTCGAACTTTGAAGGTTATCAATAATATATTTTGAAGCATAAAATATACTCGATTTGTGGTTACATCTTAATTGGGTGCTAACATTTAGGCTACGGGGGGTGGCCGTTAATACCCAAATAATACTTATATACTTATCAGGAGCTTGAACATGTTCAAAAACCTTTTTGCTAACCTGCAAAAAGTTGGTAAATCATTGATGCTTCCAGTGTCAGTGTTGCCAGTTGCAGGTATTCTACTGGGTGTTGGTGCTGCCCATCTGAGTTTCATTCCAGATATTGTTTCTAGCCTAATGGAACAAGCTGGTGGTTCAGTATTTGGCCAAATGGCTCTGCTATTTGCTGTCGGTGTTGCTCTAGGCTTCACAAATAACGATGGTGTTGCAGGTCTGGCTGCTATTGTAGGTTACGGTATCATGACGGCGACACTAGGCGTAATGGCTGGTGTTATGGGCGTTGAAAAAATCGATACAGGTGTTCTAGGTGGTATTTTGAGTGGTGGTTTGGCTGCTTGGGCATTCAACCGCTTCTTTAAAATCCAACTTCCAGAATACCTTGGCTTCTTTGCGGGTAAACGTGCTGTGCCAATCATCACAGGTTTCGGTGCGATCATCCTAGGCGTTATCCTTTCTGTAATTTGGCCACCAATCGGTAGTGGTATCAGTGCATTCTCTCACTGGGCTGCAAACCAAAACCCACAGTTAGCATTTGGTATCTACGGTATTGTTGAACGTTCTCTAATTCCATTTGGCCTACACCACGTGTGGAACGTACCTTTCTTCTTCGAAGCAGGTAGCTGTGTAAACGCGGCTGGTCAAGCTCAGCACGGTGTACTTACTTGTTACCTGGTTGCTGACGAAGCATCTCGTATTGCTGGTAATGGCTTCGGTCAGCTAGCGGGTGGCTACATGTTCAAGATGTTCGGTCTTCCAGCGGCAGCAATTGCTATTGCTCACTGTGCGAAGCCTGAAAACCGCGCGAAAGTGCTGGGTATCATGGTGTCAGCTGCGTTGACTTCATTCCTAACTGGTATCACTGAGCCTATCGAGTTCTCATTCCTATTCGTTGCTCCACTTCTATACGGTATCCACGCTCTTCTAGCTGGTTCTGCATACGTCGTTTCGAATACTCTAGGATTTGTACACGGTACCTCTTTCTCTCACGGCCTTATCGACTTCTTAGTTCTGTCTGGTAACGCTAAGAACATGCTTCTGATGATTGGTGTTGGCCTTGTTTACGCCGTTATCTACTACGTAGTGTTCCGTGCAGTTATTACTGCTCTTGACCTGAAAACTCCTGGTCGTGAAGACGAAACTGAAACGGTATCAACAACTTCAGGCTCAGACATGGGTGGTGAGCTAGTAGCCGCATTCGGTGGTAAAGCTAACATTACTGGTCTAGATGCGTGTATTACTCGTCTACGTGTTGCAGTAGCGGATACTGCTGCTGTTGACCAAGACAAACTTAAAAAGCTAGGCGCAGCAGGTGTTGTAGTTGTAGCTGGTGGTGTTCAGGCTATCTTTGGTACTAAGTCTGATAACCTAAAAACTGAAATGGATGAGTGGATTCGTAACCACGGCTAATCACAGTTGTCCATGAAAGACTTGAAAGGAGGCTTCGGCCTCCTTTTTTAATGTTTGTGTTGTGCATCATGGGACTCTACTTACGGATACGCTACGGGGCCAATCTATACCTATTGAAAGGCGTTACTTTATTGGAAAGCCTGCCTGCATTCGTGTGATTTTAAACTCATCTTTACTTTTTTGAGTGTTTCCATACATCCTTCTTACTCATCGTTGACATAATTAAATCCACACGTGTTTGAATTGTGCACGTTGTTTTTTTTAGAATTGATAAGCGTGTATGAAGACGAAATTAATACTAGCAGCGGGACTTCTGTCTAGCGCTGCAATGGCTGCTAATCAGCCTGCTAATCTGGCTGTTGGTATGGCAGTTGATCAGCAATTGAGTGTGGTTGTTGAGATCGATAAAACGTATCGTGGGATAATTGGTAACGATGGTATGGCTTTTGACTACATTGCCAAACGCGGTTCGTTTGACCAGAGCGTTCCTGTGACGTGGTACGTCGGTGTAGGTGGTTGGTATGAGTGGGACGATGAGTTTGGTCTTCGTGTACCACTTGGTGTGAATTGGAATCTATCACAAGGTTGGGACGTGTACGCACAACTTCATCCTGAGCTTGATCTTTACAAAGGTGCTGATTTGCAACTTGGTGGAGCGTTTGGTGTGAAATACAGCTTCTAGTTCAGCATCAATGAAAAATGCCGGCTTTCGAGCCGGCATTTTTATTCTAGGCAATAAATGTTATTGCTTGTTCATTGCGCGCTTTATGCAAACCGCAGCACCACCCCAGGTAATACCCAGACCAATAACCATCATGATGATTGCACTGATTGTCATTTTGTTGTCTCCTTACGGTTTACTGCGTTAATTAATAGCCCGAAGATAAATAGCGCAGCGATAATTGCCCAACCTAACGTCAAGTCATAACCGCCATAGCCTTCAGTAAATAGAGCGTATAGCTTAGTCGCTAAGATAATCGCTAACATGGCAGGGGTTACGAAACGCAAGCAGATTTCAAACCATTGACCCACAGAGAAATCAGAACGTTCGTTAACGTAGCCGCGAACTTCAGCAACGCGATTAAGCAACCATGCCATCAATACGATTTCTACCAGACCACCAACCATGATACCGATGTTATTCGCGAAATGGTCAACCAGATCCAACAGTAGTAGACCACCATTGGTTGCAAATGCCATTGATACGATGAAACCAGTGCCGATAACTACGTTTGCAGCTTTCTTACGAGTCCAGTTCAATTTATCGATGATCGCAGATGTTACTGCTTCCATGATCGAAATGTGGGAGCTTAAGCCTGCTACAACCAGAGCAAAAAAGAACAATGGACCAAGAATGTATGGAGCTGGTAACAGGTTAATTGCCGCAGGTAATGTTACAAACGCTAGGCCCACACCAGCAGAAACTACTTCTGTTAACGGTTTACCTTGCTCTTGAGCCATGTAGCCCAACACAGAGAAGATCATGATGCCCGAAAGAATAGAGAAACCACAGTTGATCAATACAGTCATAAACGCATTGTTTGTGATGTCTGATTTCTCTGGTAGGTAACTAGAGTAGGCTAGCATGATGGCAAAACCGATACTTAGGGTGAAGAAAATCTGACCATAAGCCGCTGCCCAAACTTTGACGTCCCAAATCTTACTGAAATCAGGCTCGAACATGTAATTCACACCAGCCAAAGCACCTGGTAAGAAGATCATGCGACCGATTAGGAACAGAACCATCAGGAACAAGATTGGCATCATGATCTTTGATGCACGCTCGATCCCTGATCTTACGCCGCTGGCAATTGCGACATAAGTTACTGCCCAAGCAATCACCATAGACAATGCGATTTTCCACTGAATGCTACCTAAGCTAGTTGGTGAATTGTCACCCAACTTAAGGTATTCACTAAAGAAGAAAGCGTTGGTATCTGCTCCCCAGCTTTGGCTGAACGACATGCCAAAGTAAGAGATAGACCAACCAATTACTGCTACGTAGTAAACGGCGATTGTTGCAGCAACACCAACCTGAAACCAGCCAAGCCATTCAAATTTTGAATGGATTTTAGCTAATGTCTTTGGTGCTGAACCTCGGTATTTTTGTCCCATACTGAACTCTAGGATCATAAATGGAATACCTGCAGTGATCATGGCAAAAAGGTAAGGTATAAAAAATGCGCCGCCGCCATTTTCATATGCCATGTATGGGAAACGCCAAATGTTACCCAACCCGATGGCTGATCCTACTGCTGCTAAGATGAACCCTGCTCGGGATCCCCATTGTTCTCGCTTCATATTTGACTCCTATACGACTCCCTAAGGAATGAAGCTCTCCTTGTAAGCAGCAAGGCAATTTTTTAGAAGTAAGGACAACTGTTATCCATCAGTTTTCATGTCCTAAATTCTAAGTTGTTATTTATTTGCCAAGTTATATGCTGCTTAACTCAAGAGAAATTAGAGTTTAACTCTTAGATTGTTGATGTGTGTTTGATAAAACTGAAATATTTATCTGTTTTCGTTATTCAGACTAACTTCTAATAATAATAAGCGCAACAGATTCTAAATGTTAAGTTTAGTATTTTGTTTGGTTTTAATGTTGTTAAACGAAACCTTGTTAGGGGATATTTGAGAATATCTGTATTAGCTTTGAAATAAATAACTGCTAAATCAATGTCAATATGGTCATATGGACTATTTTGATTGTTTAGGGCGTACGTCTAGCTTTTGTACATCCACCTAGATGATGTTTCCTCAATCTGTTGCAGTTAAAAGCGAAAGCTAAATCCGATATTCGATTGAAATTGGTTCATCCAGTCAGTGTCATATTTGATAATACAGTTTGAACCTTCTGACGGTAATGTACACGCACCAGAAGTATCGTTATCAACTACTGTACCCAGCCATCGTAGTTGTGCGGTGAGAGCAAACGTTTTTGAGTATTCATATTCAGCGCCCGCAAACAAACTTGCCGAAAAACCGTATTTTTTGTCCGCCCAGTTAACATCATTATAAGAACCACCTATTCCAGCCCCAATGTATGTCTGCCAGCTTGGAGTAACAGGATAGGAGATGCTGCTTTGAAATTGCAGATAGTGAATGTTTGCAGAGTTTGATAGCTCTTTTATTTCTGTTGGCTGATAAGAATAAAAAAGCCCAATCTTACCTTGGAGAAAGGTCGTTTCTACCGCTAATGCATAGTTTGCTGCACCATCAATATCGTAGCTATTGCCACTTTCATCTTCAACCTTGCCTCCTGCTGCGTAACCAAGAAATGGGGTAATGATGAGATTAGCTTGAGCGTTAGCAGCAATACTTAATAACATGCCTCCAAGTAAGCCGCTTAATTTATTCTTCATGTGCTATCTCCTTATTATGAATAAGCTAATTGTGATGCCTTAGTCAAAACCGTGTGAACAAATTAAGCAATTCTTGAAGATGTTTCACACTGGTGTTATTAATTTGTTACAGATAAAGGAGGTGTTTATGGAACACGATCTCAAGTCCGCACTTATCATTGTAGCCGTAGTTTTCGCAGTACTTCTTTCGTTTGGATTTACTGCGATTATGTCGGCTTAATCTAGGCGACGAGTGTTAGAAGGCGTGAGCCGATGATACGTAACAGCGGTATAATTACTGATAGCCATACTGAACTTGATATAGACGTTTATGAGCATTTCAGGCATGGCAAAACTGCTCTTGTCACGCAAGGTGGAGGGCAGAGAGGGATTTTTACCGCTGGAGTGCTTGACGCATTTTTACTCTCCAATTTTGATCCTTTTGATGAATTTTATGGTACTTCTGCGGGCGCATTAAACTTGTGCCCGTACTTATGTCGCCAACACGGCATGGGTAAGGCTTTCATTACTGAACTCACCACCTCTCCAGAGTTTTTTAATCTCTTTCAGTATATTCGTAATCAGCAGTATTTAGGGCTCGAGTGGGCGCTACACAGAATTCAAGAATTTCCATATAAACTCGACCTTGACTTAGGGCGTAAGACTTTAGGTAATAGACGAGCCTTTGCGGCTGTCACCAACGTAGAGACGCTGTCCGACCAGTATCTTCCGATGCTTGGAGACTCCTGGTTTACTACTATGCTGGCAACATGTGCGATTCCTAAACTGTATCTTGGTCCAGTTGATTTGAATGGACATAAGTTTGTCGACGGTGGTGTGTCTGCTTCTATCCCTGTTCAGGAAGCGTGGAGACAGAATGCGCGTAATATCATTGTCATCCGAACTGAACCTTTCTCTGAAACGGAAGCAAGGGCACAAAGTGAAATCGGAGATAGGCCAGTGCAGTGGTATCGAGAGTCGATCAACTCGGTTCAGCAATCATGGCAACAAAAAGTCAGTCAATGGAAGTCGGATTGGTCATCATTCTTCCAGCAAAAGATAAGTGTCGCTCATCAATCCAAACTTTCCGGGAAAATGCTATTGAATGGCGGAAGATGGCTGTTTGGCGCGGATAATCTTTATCGCTTGAGTCACCTTATTGGAGAAAATTTTGATTCTGGTTTAGCGGACATGCTTATGATCCATTACCAGACGTTTGAGCTTACTCAGGCGTTTCTATCTACGCCTCCTGATGATACTTTTATCCTGCAAATCGCTCCTAAAGAGGGGCTTTTGTCCTCTTCCTTGTTAAGTGAACATGACGCCTTAGAGCATGATTACCAACTTGGGTTGCAGGCTGGTTATAACTTTGTCCAGCTTTACGACCAGCTTGATCTCAATGCTGATGGTCGGGAAAGTGCTTAGTACCAGCCGCAATTTTGGGATTGAAAAAAGGGCTCCAGTTGGAGCCCTTAATGATTGTAATCGGATAGGTTACGCAGAAAGAATCCGCATGCAGTTGGTCGAGCCCACCACATCCATTACATCACCTTGAGTAATAATGACTAAATCACCGTCGTCTAGAAGTCCTTTCTCTTTGATGCAAGTGATTGCAGCTTGCGCAGTGGGTAATCCTGCATCCCCTTTATAGTTAAAGTAAACCGGCGTAACACCTCTATATAAAGCGGCGCGATTCAGTGTCGATTCATTTCTTGATAACGCAAAAATAGGCAAACCCGAGCTCAGGCGTGACATCATTAAGGCAGTTCTGCCAGATTCGGTCAAAGAGATCATCGCTTTGATGCCTTCCATGTGGTTAGCAGAGTACATGGTTGCCATTGCAATGGTTTCTTCTGCTGTCTCAAAGGTTCGATCTAAGCGATATGACGATAAACTTGCCTCAGACATTTTTTCAGCACCAAGGCACACTTCAGCCATTGATTTTACTGTTTCTACAGGGTAAAGACCCGCCGCAGTTTCACCCGATAGCATCACTGCATCAGTGCCATCTAAGACGGCATTAGCCACGTCCATCACTTCCGCACGGGTTGGCATCGGATTATTGACCATCGACTCCATCATTTGGGTTGCGGTAATAACGATACGGTTTAGGCTGCGCGCTCGACGGATGAGTTTTTTCTGTACCCCAATCAGTTCCGGGTCTCCGATTTCTACCCCTAAGTCACCGCGAGCCACCATGACAACATCTGAGGCTAGAATGATATCGTCAATCGACTCATTACTTTCTACGGTTTCGGCACGCTCTACTTTGGCCACCAACTTAGCTTCTAAACCTGCGTCACGAGCTAAACGACGTGCATAGTGCATATCTTCGCCATTCCGTGGGAACGAAATTGCTAGATAATCGACTTTAATCGCAGCAGCAGTAAGAATATCTGCTTTGTCTTTTTCAGTCAGCGCATCGGCAGATAAGCCGCCACCTTTTTTGTTGATTCCCTTGTTATTAGATAACGGGCCACCAACAGTGACGCGAGTATGGACTTTATTTCCTTCTACACTGGTGACTTGTAATTGCACCCGACCATCGTCAAGAAGCAGAATATCGTTTGGTGCGACATCTTGCGGCAGCTCTTTGTAGTCTAAGCCTACAGTCTCTTGATCACCTTCGCCTTTCGGCAAGTCGCTGTCTAGGGTGAATCTATCACCTACTTTTAGATTGATTTTGCCGTCTTTGAATGTGGAAACGCGGATTTTAGGGCCCTGTAAGTCGCCTAAGATCGCAACCTGACGGCCTAATTTTGCTGCAACTGCACGTACTCTGTTGGCGCGCTGAATGTGATCTTCACTGCTACCGTGTGAAAAGTTCATTCGTACAACGTTAGCGCCTGCCTTGATGATCTCCTCAAGTACATTGTCTTTATCTGTTGAAGG
Source organism: Vibrio sp. YIC-376 (assembly GCF_052353105.1). Taxonomy (NCBI): domain Bacteria; kingdom Pseudomonadati; phylum Pseudomonadota; class Gammaproteobacteria; order Vibrionales; family Vibrionaceae; genus Vibrio; species Vibrio sp. YIC-376. Next base: position 216,903 of record NZ_JBBWFK010000008.1, on the reverse strand, counting down.
TCCGAGAGTGGTGACGATTTTTGTTCTTCTCAATTTGGCAGTCATAGATTCTCCGAAGAATGCTAGTGTGGGACAAGGTAACTCGAAATCTGTGTATTAAGTATACTCACTAGAATAGAGGCATTAAGATGAACACGAGTAAAAAGTGATCCACTTTGATATAAATCTAAGCCCATATCTCAGCCCAACATAGCCGTGTGACAGAGATTGTCTCAAGTTTCACCCCTAATTCGGTAAATGAAATAAGTTACTTTTCACACAATTTAGCAGCTGTAGATTCTTAGTTATTTGATTGAATACACAAACATACAGGTTTATGCGTGATGCTTGTCACGGGGATTTATTAATTCACTTCACAATTACTTCGCAAAGTAAAAAAATTGTCGGGTTATAGAATTTTGGAGTGCAAGATGTACATGGCTCAACCAGGCCATATTGATCATATCAAACAGGTCAATGCTGGTCGTGTATATAAATTAATTGATCTAAAGGGTCCAATATCTCGAATTGATTTATCAAAGCAAAGCGAGCTTGCGCCTGCGAGTATCACCAAAATCACTCGAGAATTAATTGAAGCACACCTGATTCATGAAACCACAGTTCAAGAAGCGACGAGCCGTGGTCGTCCGGCAGTGGGATTACAAGTCAATAATGAAGGCTGGCAATTCCTGTCGATGCGTTTGGGGCGTGGCTATCTGACGATTGCGCTCCACGAACTTGGCGGTGATGTGTTGATCGATACCAAAATCGAAATTCACGAACTTGACCAAGATGATGTGCTCGAACGCTTACTCTATGAGATTGATGAATTTTTCCAAACCTACGCCGATCAGCTAGGTCGTGTTACCAGTATTGCGATTACTCTTCCTGGTCTTGTGAATTCAGAGCAAGGCATAGTGTTGCAAATGCCGCACTACAATGTCGAAAATCTCGCGTTGGGGCCAGAAATATACAAAGCCACAGGTTTACCAGTATTTGTTGCCAACGATACACGAGCTTGGGCACTAGCGGAAAAACTGTTCGGTCACTCAAAAGAGAATGAAAACTCCGTTCTGATCTCTATTCACCATGGATTAGGCGCCGGTATTATTCTGGATGGTCGTGTTCTACTTGGTCGCCACGGTAACATTGGTGAATTGGGACACATACAGATCGATCCGAATGGAAAACGTTGCCATTGTGGAAATATCGGCTGTTTAGAAACGGTTGCGAGTTCACAGGCTATCCGCGAAGAAGTGGTGATGCGGATTGCCAATGGTGAGGAATCAAGTCTTGCCGAACAAGAAGAAATGACCATCGAAAGCATATGTGAAGCGGCGGCTAATGGTGATCCTCTTGCGGTTGATGTGATCGAAAAACTGGGAGGTTATCTGGGTGCTGCAATTGCGATTGTGATTAACCTTTTTAACCCGGAAAAGGTTTTGATTGGTGGCGTTATCAATCAGGCAAAAGATGTGCTCTATCCAGCGATTCGTCGTTGTATTGAAGAGCAGAGCCTGCCGGTCTATCACCAGGACCTGGAACTGGTTGAGTCGCGCTTCTACAAGCAAGCAACGATGCCAGGTGCTGCGCTGGTAAAACAAGCGTTGTACGATGGGCAATTGTTGATGAAAGTGGTAGAGGGATAACCCTTTATTCATTTTATATCTGACATAGGAAAGGGATGAGGCTTGAATTCTCATCCCTTTTTGTTATCTGCCTGGTTCCAAACGCTAGTGAACTAGTGAAAGTCGCGTGATTTGCTTTGTAACTCCGCCAGGTGATGAGTGCAGTCGATCAGTCTGCCAGCGATCACGTGTGTGACATCTCCCTCTATCTCTAAAATTCCCTTTACCATCATTACCTTTGATGTGAGATAAGCTTGTTTTTGTGCACGGGCGGTAGCGCTCCAAACCACGACGTTAATATTTCCCGTATCGTCTTCCAGAGTAATGAAGGTGACACCGGCAGCGGTGCCGGGAGATTGCCGACCAGTGACCAGACCCACAACGGTCACCAGTGATTTATGCTCTTTCTCGACAAGCTGTTTCATGCGGGTAAAGTGAGGCAGCTTGCCTGCTTGCTCTAGCAGGGTAATCGGATGGCGATTGAGAGAAAGCCCTGTACTGGCATAATCTTCGATCAGGTTTTCATACTCCGAAGGCTGCGTTTGATAGTCAGAAACTGGCTCTTGCACATCATAAAATAAAGGTAAGTCCGATAGTGAGTCCATGGCCGCCCAACGTGCACTATAGCGATTGCCTGATAATATCTGGAAAGCATTTGCGGATGCCAACAGTTCGATATCACGACGGCTTCGCAAGATTTGTTTTATCTCCTGAATTGAACGATAACCCTTGTTAGGGCGATGTTTAACGAGTCGGGTTGCGCTCTCTTCATTGAAACCTTTTACTAGGCGAAAGCCAAGTTGCACACCCAGACGACCGTTTGGACGTCTAGTAAGGTGGTGCTGATAGAGTGAGTGGTTGACACATACCGGCAAAACTTCAATGCCGTGACGACGAGCATCCTGCACCAGTTGCGAAGGGCTGTAAAAACCCATTGGCTGGCTATTCAGTAGCGCGGTATAAAACTCGGCGGGGTAGTAGTACTTCAGCCAAGATGAACAATACGCCAGCACCGCAAACGAAGCCGAATGACTTTCGGGGAATCCGTATTCACCAAAGCCGCAAATTTGCTCGAAGATGCGTTCAGCAAACGCTAAATCGTAGCCTCGCTCTCGCATACCATCGATCAGCTTCGGTTTAAACTTGGCAAGATCACCATTCTTTTTCCAGGCCGCCATCGCCCGACGTAGCTGATCCGCTTCACCGCCACTGAAACCTGCTGCGACCATTGCCAGTTTGATCACCTGCTCCTGAAAAATCGGCACCCCCATGGTTCGTGCTAATACACTTTCCACTTCTTTTGATGGGTAACTCACCGGCTCTTCTTTATTACGCCTTTTAAGAAAGGGGTGAACCATATCGCCTTGAATTGGACCCGGACGTACAATCGCAATCTGAATCACCAAGTCGTAATAACAGGCGGGTTTCAAGCGAGGCAGCATACTCATTTGTGCTCTGGATTCGATTTGAAAGACACCGACCGTGTCTGCTTTCTGGATCATGCGATAAACATCAGGATCGTCCTGAAGTCGGGTGATCTCTGCAATGGAAAGCGATCGCTGGTGGTGCTTTTCGACCAGTTGAAAGCACTTTCTGATCGCATTCAACATGCCTAATGCGAGCACATCGACTTTGAGTAGTTTTAAGCTTTCTAAATCGTCTTTGTCCCATTGAATGATGGTGCGATCTTCCATGGCCGCATTTTCTACCGGAACTAACTCGTATAACGGTCCGGACGAAATCACGAAGCCACCCACGTGTTGAGACAGATGACGAGGAAAACCGATGATCTCGTTCACCAGTTGAATAAATTGCTGTCCCTTGAGTGACTCCGGGTGTAATCCGAGCTCAACAATCTGCGCTTGCCAGCCTTGGCTACGATCACGGCGATTCACGTTCTTAATGAAAAAGTCGAGTTGGGTTTCTTCTATTCCCAGAGCTTTACCTACTTCTCTGACTGCGCTTTTAAAGCGATAGCTGATCACGGTTGCTGCCAGAGCCGCTCGCTCTCGACCGTATTTTTTGTAGATGTATTGAATGACTTCTTCGCGACGTTCATGCTCAAAGTCGACATCAATATCCGGTGGCTCATCTCGCTCTTTACTGATAAATCTTTCGAACAGCACAGCAATTTGCCTTGGGTCAACCGAGGTGATTTCCAGGCAATAACACACCACAGAGTTCGCTGCAGAGCCTCGTCCCTGATAGAGAATGCCTTGCTTTTTCGCGAACATCACAATGTCGTGGATCGTTAAGAAGTAATAGTGGTATTTCAGATCTTTTATTAACGCGAGTTCATTCTCGATCGTTTTCTGAATGTCTTCTGGTACGCCATTAGGAAAACGTCTTTTCTTTCCGCGTTCGACTAACATGCGCAGGTAAGAGTCTGGTGTGTAACCGTCAGGGATCAATTCAGCAGGGTATTCGTATTTCAGATCGCCCAGCTTAAATTCACACAAATCGGCGATGTACTTGCTCTCTGCAATCCACTCTGGTTTGTAGACACGGGAAAGTTTGTTGAGTGGTCGCAAAGCACGTTCAGCATTGGTAATTCGTTCAAACCCTAGTTTGTCGACACTACAGCCGTGTTTCACTGCTGTTAGCACGTGTTGTAATGGTAGACGTTCGACCGAGTGCATGAGTACGCCGCCACAAGCAGTGATGGGTAACTGGAACTCATGGGCTAGGCTTTCACAATGAACGATATACGCCGTATCATCGCCACCAAGATGACGCTGGATTGCAACCCACAAACGGTTTTCATGATGTTGCTTTAACCAACGCCCCCAGTAATGGTCGCTGTTTTGATGAGTCGGTAACCACAGGACAAAGCAACGTTGAATCGACATCAAATCCCATTCAGAGAGTTGATAACTTCCTTTTTCACTGCGTCGTCTTGCGTTAGTGATGATACGGCACAGCTCTGCATAGGCTTGGCGACATGGACACAGTAAAACCACCTGGCATTCATCATTGAGCCAAAACATGCTGCCAACGATTTGTTTGATGTCGAGCTTATGTTGTTTGATCGTGGCGTACGCTTTTACTACGCCAGCGACGGAACATTCATCAGTGATCGCGATGGCCTGATAGCGATAAAAGGCTGCTTGCAGCACCAGCTCTTCTGCATGAGAAGCACCCGTAAGAAAAGAAAAATTGGACTGACAAAACAGTTCTGCGTAATTCATAACGACTTAACAAAAATAACTATAGACTTAACAAAAATACCCGTGAAGAAACCAATGCTTATGCTGATCGCGAAACACCCATAACCAGCGACCTTGTCTGGTGTGCGCAATGTAGTAATCGCGCATGATCTCATCGCCATCCCACCACCCTGAAACAATTCGCTCAGGTCCATGCACCAGTGACACCTGCTCCTGGAGAGGTATCGGTGTGGGTAATTGCATCGCAGGACGCAGCAATTGGGGAATCGACGTAATCGTGACATCGGGTTCATCGGCGGGGCGATACTGGCAGGCTTTCTCTGGTCTTGGGTCACAAGCAATCTCTGGCTTGAGTACGGAACGTTTCCCCAGTTTGGCCTGCAGCAAAGAGAGCAGTTCTAAGCTATTCATTTGGCCTTTCTGCCCGGCAAAAATATCGCAAGCACTGCTTATAGGCTCTCCCTGACGGATAACCTGTAAAGTCAAGCCAACCACTGGGCCATTGAGTGTCAGAGATTCCAGGCTCAAACTGGCGAGTTGCAACCAGCGTTGGGATAAGTAATCACCTTGAGCAGAAGTGAGTGGAAGGTACTGCTCTTGTTTATCTCGTTGGTGAAGTGTCAAACGGAGCTCAAAGGCGACTTTGTCTCTCAGCTTCAGAAAGGTCTCGAGTTGACGAAGTAACGTCACTAGCGGTTTTTCGACCCATTGAACATTTTCGAGCTCAAATAACAGCTCCAAATACACCTGAAATGATTCTGTTGGGTGATAAAAATCGACAGGGTGTTTAAATTGACCTGTTAGTCGACCCACGTAGTTAACTAAATCAATATCAAAACGGCGAGCGATGTCTTGCAGTGGCAACTCAAGCAGGTCTTGTAATGTGTTTACACCGACACGCTGCAATTTATCAACCGTAACAGTCGATAAATCAGTCAGTGTCAGCGGCACAAGATCGAGAGATTGCTGGATGAATTCACGGTTCTCACTGAGTTGGTTACTTCCAGACAGCGCCATTAGCTTGGCGGCAAATGGCGAAAACCCACAGCCAAACTGAAAAGTCAGTTTTAAAGTGGCTAAGTGAGAGGTGACTTTGCGCCAGTAGTTTTGCAACCCTTCATATAGACGGAGCATTGGCGTTACGCGTAGCAGGAGCCCCTTATTGGGCATCAATACCACATCAGATGTGATCAGATACAGCCACTGGGCAATCTCCTGCAACTTATTCAGCTCGGTTTGCGGATGGTAAGGATGCACTTGTAAGTCACGACACAAAGAAGCTGCACTACCAAGTCCCATATCGGGTTTAATACCTTGCTGCTCCGCGATGTCATTGTATTGAATGATGCGGCCGCGTTGGCTTTCGACAATCACCACTGGCTGTGTTTGGCTATTACCAAACAGTGTGTCCAATTGCAGGCGAGGGAAGTGCAAATAAATCCATAAAGACATGCGCTTACCCTTGATTGGCTAAAGGGAAATGTACCACTGTCGACGGAGTATGCTCCTTAGCCGGTACCACCAATTGTGGATAATGATGTTGGAAGTTAATGTCTACCTGACCTTTGCTCCAGCCACCTTTACGTTTTAACACTTCAACACTGACACCTTGCTCGTGGCCTTGTAGTTTCAAACTCAGTGAAACAGGTAAAGACAAACGATTCGTCATATTGGGCTTGAGCATAAACAGAGGACAAGAACCCTGCTCGCTGGCGACTTGCAGGCGCTTAACCTGATGGATCTCGAGTTCCTCTTGCCACAGTAATACATTGGTACACACACCACTTTTTAGGCACTGCTCCGCTGCCCAGAGCGCGTCACGCTGGTGGTCAGGTGTGACGACCCAGACTTGATTAATATCCAAGCCGATGCTGTGCAGGAAGAGTGAATTCATCAGGGCAGGGGGCTGAATAAACGCAGTGACGCCTCTGGCCATAGAGGATTTCAAATAAGGCGCTAACAGACGCAATTCACCAATGCTGCCGACGGATTCCATTTCGACCACTCCATGAGGTGGAAAACCACCACCAAGCAGAGTGTCCAACTTAGGAAAGCCAGAGCTGTTGAGGAACTGATGTGAGTCCGATTTGGTTAAATTTGCTTGCCAAACAAGATGTTGGCTCTTTAAGTGCTGAATAATATCTTGCATAGCTAGGTCAATAGAACTTAATTACCTGTATATATGTACAGTATATTTCTATGGCGGAAAGTCGCAAGATTTTTGTGGAGAGAAAAATGAAAAAAGGCAGCGTTTGCTGCCTTTTCAATCGGTTATGTGAAGGAATTCGAGCAGAATCACTTGCGCTTCGGTTGTGCATCAATGCACTGACCATTCACATCGGTCACACTTGGATCCATCAGGTGTAGGTATAGCGGCATCAGATCCTGCGGTGTTTTTAGCTGGTTTGCATCTTCACCTGGGTACGCTTTTTCACGCATGCGAGTACGTGTAGCACCCGGGTTGATTGCGTTAACACGGATTGGTGTATCACTTAGCTCATCAGCAAGGACTTGCATCATGCCCTCTACTGCGAATTTCGAGATAGCATATGGACCCCAGAAAGCACGACCAGAGTGACCAACGGTAGAAGATGTAAAGATAATACGACCTGCTTCAGACTTGCGCATCACAGGTAGTAAAGCTTGGGTCATCAGAACCTCTGCCTTTACGTTGATCTGCATGATGTCGTCGAAGTCATCTTCCTTGATTTGTTCGAATGGGCAAAGTGTGCTCAGAACGCCTGCGTTGTGCAGCAGGCCATCGAGGCGACCAAATTGACCTTCAATGGTTTCCGCCATATCAATGTAGTTCTGTTTTGTTGCCCCTTTTAGATCAAGAGGAATAATGGCGGCTTGTGGGTAACCAGCAGCTTCAATTTCATCGTAAATGGATTCAAGATTTTGAACGTTTCTGCCCAATAAAATCACCGTTGCACCGTGCTTTGCGTATGAAAGTGCGGCTTGACGGCCAATACCATTACCTGCACCGGTAACAAGAATTACTTTATCTTTTAAGGCATCTGCTGAAACGGAGTAGTTCACGGTGTTTAATCCTTATTATTGTAAGAGGGTCCATGATAGTTAATTGACGCTAAAATACGCCGGTTTCTCAATGGAAAATCTTGGTAATCGTGACAAGATGGTTACAATACACCAATTCATGTGTTATACCAATTCCAGAACTATAGGTATGTTATCTGAGTGCAATCAGTACTAGTGGTTACACACTTCGTTAGTCTCTAACTGATTTTCTACGCACCATACCTGACACACATGCTGGAGTGAGATAAAGGAGCTCTCATTGGAATTTATATTAGATTACGGTCTATTTTTGGCCAAGATTGTCACATTCGTTGCTGCGATCTTTGTCCTGATTATTCTTGTCAAATCGGCTGGTGGAAAGTCGGGTGCAGCCAAAGGTGAACTCGAGATCACCAACCTTTCTGAACAGCATAAACAGTCGGTTGAGCAATTAGAACACCACTTACATGACGAGGCTTTCATCAAAGCTCGTGATAAAGCCGTTAAGAAAGAAGAAAAAGAAAAGAACAAATCACGCGAGAAAGAAATCAAACAAGCGAGTAAAGAGGGAGCGTTAGACAGCAAACGCGAACCACATCTGTTCGTTCTGGACTTCCATGGCAGCATCGATGCGAAAGAAGTGAATTCATTGCGTGAAGAGATCACTGCTATTCTCGCTGTTGCGCGTGAAGGAGATGAAGTTTTACTTCGTCTGGAGTCGGGCGGTGGTATGGTACATGGCTACGGTTTAGCGTCTTCACAACTTGATCGCATTAAAGCGGCGGGATTGCCATTAACGATTTCCGTGGACAAAGTGGCTGCCAGTGGTGGTTACATGATGGCTTGTGTCGCCGATAAAATTGTTTCCGCGCCGTTCGCGATTGTTGGATCGATTGGTGTTATTGCACAAATTCCAAACTTCAATAAGTTATTGAAGAAACACGACATTGAGTACGAACAGCTGACTGCCGGTGAGTACAAGCGTACGCTGACCATGTTTGGTGAAAACACCGATAAAGCACGTGACAAGTTCAAGCAAGAACTGGAAGAAACTCACGTATTGTTCAAAGATTTTATTCGTGAGCGTCGCCCAAGCTTAGAGTTGGAAAAAGTGGCAACTGGTGAACACTGGTTTGGCACTCAAGCAAAAGAGCGTGGTTTGGTTGATGAAATCGGTACGTCTGATGATCTCGTTGTCGCCGCATGTAAAGATAAAACGGTATTAGCGGTTCATTACGTACAGAAGAAAAAACTGGCAGACAAGCTGGTTGGCGTTGCCGGAAAAATCGCAGACGGTGTGATCTTAAAGTTGGCAGAGCGTGGTCAAAAGCCAATCGTGTAATCACATAAGAGTGATATCCAATTTGAATATGGCGAGGGTGAAGGCTCTCGCCATTTTTATTTACATTTTAAAATTCTTTTATAAATAAAATTGCTTATGTGGTGTGATGCATTGCATGACATTTTTCCTCGCCCGAGAAGGCAATTTCCCTTATAATGCGCGCCTCGAAAACCGAGCAAATTGCTAAAAAGAAATAATAGGTGGAGAAGAACATGTCCTCTCAAACTCCGGTTGTAACCGTAGATGGACCTAGTGGTGCAGGTAAAGGCACTCTGTGTATGTTGCTGGCGAAAAAGTTGGGTTTCCAACTCTTAGACTCTGGCGCGATTTATCGAGTACTTGCACTCGCTGCTATTCACCATGGTGTTGATACTGAGTCTGAAGATGCGCTTGTCCCACTGGCAACACACCTAGATGTGCAATTTATCGCTGAAGGTGACCTCGTTAAGGTGATTCTTGAAGGCGAAGATGTTTCAGGTGAGCTTCGTAAAGAAGAAACGGGAATGGCTGCATCTAAAGTTGCTGCTTTACCACGTGTTCGTGAAGCGTTATTACGTCGTCAGCGTGCATTTGAAGCCGCTCCGGGCCTGGTCGCTGATGGTCGTGATATGGGAACCGTTGTTTTCCCGCATGCACAAGCGAAAATTTTCCTTGATGCGAGCGCTGAAGAACGTGCAAATAGACGCCTTAAACAGTTGCAAGGTAAAGGGTTAGATGTTAGATTTGCTGACCTTTTGAGCGAGATCCAAGAGCGTGACGACCGAGATCGTAACCGCCCAGTGGCACCACTACGCCCTGCAGAGGATGCGCTTGTGCTAGATTCTACGTCGATGACTATCGACGAAGTGGTAGAAAAGGCACTACAATATATCGAATCGAAGCTAGCTGAGTGATGATGCTCATCTAAGCTAAGAGCGTTGGTCGCAAGGATGATGACCGGCGAATTTAATAACCCCATGTGGTAGGACACCCGTGGACGTTTAATTTATTGAAGATTAAATAAATGACTGAATCTTTTGCTCAACTCTTTGAAGAGTTTCTAAACGAAACAGAATTCCAACAAGGCAGCATCGTTAAAGGTACTGTAGTAGCTATCGAGAACGGTTTCGTTCTTGTTGACGCTGGTCTTAAGTCTGAATCTGCTATCCCTGCTGAACAGTTCAAGAACGCTGCTGGCGAACTTGAAGTTGAAGTTGGTGCACAAGTAGACGTAGCTCTAGACGCTGTTGAAGATGGTTTCGGTGAAACTCAACTTTCTCGTGAGAAAGCTAAGCGTCACGAAGCTTGGATCGTTCTTGAGAAAGCTTACGAAGAAGCTGAAACTGTTGTTGGTATCATCAACGGTAAAGTTAAAGGCGGTTTCACTGTTGAACTAAACGGTATCCGTGCTTTCCTTCCTGGCTCTCTAGTAGACGTACGTCCAATCCGTGACACTGCTCACCTAGAAAACAAAGAGCTAGAGTTCAAAGTTATCAAACTTGACCAAAAACGTAACAACGTAGTTGTTTCACGTCGTGCAGTTATCGAATCTGAGAACAGCGTTGAACGTGACGAGCTTCTAGAAACTCTACAAGAAGGTTCTGAAGTTAAAGGTATCGTTAAGAACCTTACTGACTACGGTGCGTTCGTTGACCTAGGTGGCGTTGACGGTCTTCTACATATCACTGATATGGCTTGGAAGCGCGTTAAGCACCCATCTGAAATCGTTAACGTTGGTGACGAGATCCAAGTTAAAGTTCTTAAGTTCGATCGTGAGCGTACTCGCGTATCACTAGGTCTTAAGCAACTAGGCGAAGATCCATGGGTAGCAATCGCTAAGCGTTACCCAGAAGGTCACAAACTATCAGGTCGCGTAACTAACCTAACTGACTACGGCTGCTTCGTTGAAATCGAAGAAGGCGTTGAAGGTCTAGTTCACGTTTCAGAAATGGATTGGACTAACAAGAACATCCACCCATCTAAAGTTGTTAATGTTGGCGACGAAGTTGAGGTTATGGTTCTTGAAATCGACGAAGAGCGTCGTCGTATCTCTCTAGGTCTGAAACAGTGTAAAGCTAACCCATGGCAGTCATTCGCTGAAGCACAAGCTAAAGGCGACAAAGTTACTGGTAAGATCAAGTCAATCACTGACTTCGGTATCTTTATCGGTCTAGAAGGCGGCATCGACGGTCTAGTTCACCTATCTGACATTTCTTGGAATGTTGCTGGCGAAGAAGCAGTACGCGAGTACAAGAAAGGCGACGAGATCTCTGCAGTTGTTCTAGCAGTAGACGCTGAGCGTGAGCGTATCTCTCTAGGCGTTAAGCAAATGGAAAACGACCCATTCAATGCTTACGTTGCTGACAACAAGAAAGGTATTCTAGTTAACGCTACTGTAACTGCAGTTGACGCTAAAGGTGCTACTGTTGAAATCGCAGAAGGCGTTGAAGGTTACATCCGTGCTTCTGAAGTATCTCGCGATCGCGTAGAAGATGCTTCTCTAATCCTAAGCGCTGGTGATGTTGTTGAAGCTAAGTTCACAGGTGTAGACCGTAAGAACCGCGTAATCAACCTATCTATCAAAGCTAAAGACGAAGCTGACGAGCAAGAAGCAATGGCATCTATCAACAAGCAAGATGACAATGCATTCGGTAACGCAATGGCTGACGCTTTCAAAGCAGCTAAAGGCGAATAATATACTCGCTTAAGCAAAAAAGGAGCCGCAAGGCTCCTTTTTTATGTTTATTGCAATAAAAGTAGTAATACTAATACCAGTAAACTATCTTAATAAAAGACATTTCTTCATTGCATATTTTGCGTAAAAATTGTCTAGAATTACTAGCAAGTGTTTGTTGGAATTAGTATTACTTACTATAATGAGTGATAAAGATACTCAAAGAGGGCAACTATGACTAAGTCTGAACTGATTGAAAGACTCTGCGCTGAGCAAACACATTTATCAGCGAAAGAGGTAGAGGATGCTGTAAAAGATATTTTAGAGCACATGGCCTCTACACTAGAAAGTGGGGACCGTATTGAGATCCGCGGCTTTGGTAGTTTTTCTCTTCATTACCGCGAACCTCGCGTAGGTCGTAATCCTAAAACGGGTGACAAAGTGGAATTAGAAGGTAAATTCGTCCCACATTTTAAACCTGGCAAAGAACTTCGTGAGCGCGTAAATCTTGGTATTTAATGCTCTCTTATTAGTTTGAAAAAGCGGCATACTTTGTGTATGCCGCTTTTTTATAAATCCCCAAGTAAAACTTATCAGAAGAATTCCCTGGGCATCCTTGTTGATTTAAGTGGCGATAAAGTATCGCGTTTCTGAACTGAACCCAGAGATATGGTTTTGATGACCTCGGTGGAGCAGATAACTTCAAAAGTGTGTCTACAAACCGGACATCTTGAGGTTACTTGGGTATAGATTATTGCTAATATACGTGGTCTGAAGAAAAATTTTACTGCATAATCTGACCTACTTACTCCTCTAAGGGTGATGTAACATGAAAATTATAAAAATCGCTGCTGTATTTGCTCTCTTTTTAATTGCGCTAGCTCTAGGCTCACAAAACCAAGATGTTGTGACCTTTAATTATCTTTTAGCAAAAGGAGAGTTCCATTTATCAACGCTATTAGGCGTGGTATTTGTTGTTGGTTTTGCTTTGGCATGGGCTATCTTTGCTAGCATCCAACTTAAGACTCAACTTCAAGTTCGCCGTCTGAAAAAGAAATTGAAAAAGTACGAGCCAGTTAAAGCAGAAGCCACTGCTAAACCTGCTATCGACAAACAGGCATAAGGATAAGGCTTCACTTTAATGCTTGAATTACTCTTCTTGTTATTGCCTATAGCTGCTGCGTATGGTTGGTACATGGGGCATCGCAGCGCTCAGCAAGACAAGCAGAAGCAATCACATCAAATTTCCCGTCAATACATGACGGGTCTTAACTTGCTGCTTTCTGATCAATCAGACAAAGCGGTAGACCACTTTATAGAATTGCTCCAAGTCGATAACGAAACCATAGATACCCACCTTGCTCTGGGTAACCTGTTTCGTTCTCGTGGGGAAGTGGACCGTGCAATTCGCATTCACCAAAATCTTATTTCTCGTTCAGGTCTGACTCTTGATCAGAAAAACCTTGCACTTCAGCAGCTTGCTAAAGACTACATGGTCTCTGGTTTTTTAGACCGTGCGGAAAAGATATTTGAGCAGTTAGTGGAAGAGCCTGATCATCGAGAGGGGGCGCTTCAACAGCTCGTGACAATTTACCAGCAAACTCGCGAATGGGAAAAAGCGATTCACTACGCGAATCAGTTGGCAAAAGTGAGTAACAAGCGTTCACTCATGCGTACCAACATCGCGCATTTTTGGTGTGAAATTGCCATGTTGGATCAAGCAGATGGCAATAAGAGCAAAGCGGTTCAGCATTTTAAAAAGGCACTCTCTGAAGACCCTAAATGTGTTCGAGCCAGTATTGCGTTGGGGCGTATTTACTTAGAGTCCGAAGATTACAAACAGACCATCAAATATTTAACTTCAATCTTGGATCAAGACAAAGACTTTATCAGTGATGTCTTGCCTACGATTGCAGAATGCTACCATCACCTAGGGCAAGAAGATGAGCTGGTGGAGTTCCTTCGTGCCTGTATCGATAAGAAAGCAGGGGTCTCTGCTGAATTGATGTTGGCGCAGCTAGTCGCTCATCACGAAAGTGTGGGTGCTGCACAGGAGTTGCTGACTAAACAGCTTCTAAAAAATCCAACTATGAAAGGCTTCTATCGTTTGATTGATTACCATATTGCAGAGGCTGAAGAGGGCCGTGCAAAAGACAGTCTCTCAACATTGCAAGCCATGGTTGGTGAACAGTTAAAAGTGAAGCCGCATTATCGATGCAGAAAGTGCGGTTTTTCTACCCAATCCCTTTATTGGCATTGTCCTTCATGCAAGGGGTGGGGGACAATCAAACCAATCCGAGGATTGGATGGTGAATAATTTTAATGCAGCTGACAGGTTATTTGTCCGCTGCATTTTTTTAGCCTTATGTTTAATAAGTAAAAAAGTAACAAAATAATTAGGAGATGAAATGATCGACCAAAAAGTTATTGTCGCACTGGATTATGATAACCAAGCGGATGCGCTTGCATTTGTAGATCGCATTGATCCTGCGTCATGCCGTTTAAAAGTCGGCAAAGAGATGTTCACACTATTTGGTCCTGATTTCGTACGTGAACTCCACAAACGTGGCTTCTCAGTATTTTTGGATTTGAAATTTCATGATATTCCAAATACTTGTTCAAAAGCAGTGCGTGCAGCGGCTGAACTGGGTGTTTGGATGGTGAATGTTCATGCAAGCGGCGGTGAACGCATGATGACAGCGTCACGTGAGATTCTTGAACCGTATGGTAAAGATCGTCCACTGCTTATTGGTGTCACCGTGCTCACCAGTATGGAACAGAGTGATTTGGCTGGTATTGGTTTGAATGTTGCGCCTCAAGAGCAAGTGATTCGCCTGGCGACTCTGACGAAAAATTCAGGCCTTGATGGCGTTGTATGTTCAGCGCAAGAAGCTTCGTTATTGAAGGGCGAGCTTGGTCAAGAGTTTAAGTTGGTGACTCCTGGCATCCGTCCTGCTGGATCTGAGCAAGGCGACCAGCGTCGTATTATGACACCAGTTGACGCAATTCAAGCTGGCTCTGATTACCTTGTCATTGGACGCCCTATCACTCAGGCGGAAGATCCGGCAGCGGTATTGAAGTCAATCAACGACAGTTTGGCGAACATGTAATTATCATATCTCGATATGAATAAGGCGAAGCATTAATGCTTCGCCTTTTTGATTTTAAATCAGGCAACTTTAGGAGTAGGTTTAATGCTCTACGGTCAATCGGCTTTGGGCTAGGGCATAACACTATATCGGTCACAGTTTCACAACATAACGAGCTATGATAAACAGAAAATGCAAGCATGTGTTATTGATGGGTTGCGTTACAAATAGGTTACGAATACTATGTCGAGGATGCATTTACTGCGTTGTAAGGTCTAGGATGACCTAGTGAATCTCATTGATATCAATATAGAAGTTGTCAGGACGTCGCTTCATATTATACTCCTCTTACTTTCTTATTTGCGTGCAATATTTCTCGCAGATTTTGTGAGCTTCACTCACGGTCTTCCTTGTACCAGCCTTAGATCGCAATCATAACAAGGAAGAAAAATGACAAAGAAACTGCCATTTTCAGTACTTGCGATATTAACCGCTGCCAGTTTTCAACTGAATGCGGCTGAATTGCCAGCTGATATTGAATGGACCTCAAATAATAACGAGCCCCTGTTTGCTTCAGAAGAAGCAGTTCATGGTGGCACTTACCGTACTTATATCGAAAGCTTTCCACAGACATTACGTAGTGTTGGTCCTGATGCCAATTCCGGCTTGCGTCAATACCTAATGGACGGCACCCCCAAAATGGCTCAACGCCATCCAAATACTGGCAAATGGATTCCACAACTTGCGAAGGCATGGGCGTTTGGTGAAGACAATAAAACGGTTTATTTTAAGCTAGATGAAACCGCAAAATGGTCTGATGGTGAGAAGATTACCGCCGACGATTACGTGTTTATGATGCAGTACTACACGTCGAAAGACATTATTGACCCTTGGTACAACGACTTCTTCACGAACAGTATCGTGAGCGTAGAAAAGATCGATGACTATACCATCCGTGTTAACCTAGCTGTTGCACAGAGCCATGACTCTCTTATGGTGATGATCAATATGCCGAGTAATGGTTTTCAGCCTCGTCCAAAGCACTTCTTTGAAGGTGAAAAAGACGAAAATAAAGATGGCATGCCAGATAACTTCGTCCGCAAGTTTAACTTCAACGCAGAACCGACGGCTGCACCTTATTACCTGGATGACGTGAAAAAGGGCAAAAGCGTAACGTTCAAACACGTTGGAGAGGATTGGTGGGGTTATAACAACCGTTACTATAAGAATCGCTACAACGTTGACAAAGTGCGTATTACTGTCATTCGCGATCCTGATATTGCCCTGAAGCACTTTGAAAAAGGCAACCTGGATTACTTTGAAATGGTATTACCTAGTTACTGGCACGATAAAACGAACGGTGACGTTTATAAGAACGGTTACATTGAGAAATATTGGGGATTCAACCAAGCTCCTCAAGGCGCGGGTGGCATATGGATGAATACAGCGATGCCTTTGCTTGATAATCTTGAAGTGCGCAAAGGTATTATGGTGGCTACCGACTTCGACGGTATGATTGAAAACATCATGCGCGGCGATTACTCACGTAAGCCTCATGGCCTGGGTTTTGGACACGGTGAATACGATGATCCAAACAATACACCACCAAAATTTGATGTGGATGCGGCAGTTAAGCATTTTGAAAAAGCAGGTTTTGATACCATTGGAGCAGATGGCATTCGTGTGAATGACAAGGGCCAACGTTTAAGCTTTGCAATCACATACGGATCGAACTCCTATACGCCTCGCATCGCTTTTCTGAAAGAGCAAGCCAAATTGGCTGGCCTTGAGTTTACACTTAATCTGGTTGACGGTTCGTCAGCATTTAAGTACATCCTAGAGAAAAAACACCAACTGGCGTTCTTGAACATGGGATCGGGTGAAATTCCGGCATACTGGGAGTATTTGCACTCAGATAACGCGAATAAGCCTCAGACTAACGCTCATACTAACTTTAGTAGTCCTGAACTGGACAAGTTGATCGAGGCATATGATGCTGAGTTTGATCAGCAAAAACGTTTCGATCTATCACACCAGATTCAAGATTATGTGACCCAAGCAAACATCATCGTTCCTGGGTATATGGTGCCTTATTCGCGTGTGGCTCATTGGCGTTGGGTGAAAATTCCAAAAGATGGAATGACTAAGGCAACGGAATGGGTTCTTCATCCAATGGATATTGGTAACTTTTGGATTGATCCTGAAGTTAAGAAAGAAACGGAAAAAGCGATGAAAAACGGCGAAACTTTCCCTGAAGTGAGCGTTGTTGATGATCGTTACAAGTTATAGTTATCGTTTTAACTTATAAATAGAAGCTCCGGATCGATGATTCGGGGTTTTTTATTATCGCGTTTCCTGGATTGACTATCTAACCAAATATGAAGCCTCTAAAAGATAGGTTTTCACATCCCCAAGCGAAGAAAATGCTTGGTCGATTGTTTTAAACCGTTCATCGATAGAGTCACTCGAGATGATGTAATTAAATGTTTTTACTGAGAAAGCTTCGTTTGTTTTGAAAAAACGATGAACATTTTCTAGTTGAACTTTATGAATGTGCTCAACCTTGTTTAGTGCACTGGATAGATCCGAAATGTTAATTGACATTGCTACTCTAAAATCTTATCTATGGTGAAAAACTGAACATGTAATACAGTTTTATATTTCTTGGTAGAATAGCATCAGAAAATAAGTGGTGGACTGATGAAGATCAAGTTGTTCTATTCGCTTATCTGTCTTAGATAAGGTAATGATATTTATTCTTATTTAATTTATTAAGCATTATAATGGATGAAAAAAAACAATTAGCCCTTCATATTAATGTACTTGAGTATATTAATCTAAAATTAGTTTTATTATCTAGATTAAGTAAAAATTATGTTTCTATTGCATAAATATTAAATGAATAAAAAGTGTGACAAAGGTCATAATCTGATTTTTTTGAACCGTTAAATTGGTTTTGTTACCGATGATTTCAGAATATTCTAGAGCAATATCACAACATATGATTTCTAATCCATCTCATAAATTATATTTTGTTAATAAACTTTACATTTCAACAAATTATTACTATTTTTACTTGATGGATTTTTGGGTTTGGCTTTATGAAGTACTTAGTTACCGGCGCTGCTGGTTTTATTGGTAGTGCAACTGTTAAAAAACTTAATGCACTAGGGCACGAAGTGGTCGGAGTTGATAATCTCAATGATTACTATGATGTACAGCTCAAACATGCAAGATTACATTTCATAAATAACCCGTCATTTCGTTTTTTTCCTATTGATATTTCAGATAAAGAAGAAATAGAAGCTCTGTTTGAAAAAGAGAATTTTGATCGAGTCATTCATCTTGCTGCACAAGCAGGCGTGAGATATTCAATAGAAAACCCTCATAGTTATGTTGAATCTAATTTAACAGGCTATTTAAATATACTCGAAGGTTGTCGTCGGAATAACATTCAACACTTGATTTACGCTTCTTCCAGTTCCGTTTATGGATTGAATAATAAAGTCCCATTCTCTACGTCAGACAGCGTTGATCATCCAGTCTCTCTTTACGCCGCGACAAAAAAATCGAATGAGTTAATGGCTCATTGTTATTCTCATCTCTATCAAATTCCTACTACTGGATTACGATTTTTCACAGTATATGGTTCTTGGGGGCGTCCCGACATGGCTCCTTTTATCTTCACCAAGAAGATACTGGAAGGAGAAACGATCGACATCAACAACAATGGGGATATGTGGCGTGACTTTACACATATTATCGACATTGTTGAAGGTATCGTACGCATCGCAGATGTCATTCCTGCCAAAAATGAACAATGGAAGGTGGAGAGCGGATCACCAGCGAGCAGCTCTGCGCCTTTCGCGGTATACAATATCGGTCATGGTTCACCTATCAATCTTATGGATTTTATTAAGGGGATAGAAGATGAGCTCGGTATTGAAGCTAAAAAGAACTTCAGAGAAATGCAACCGGGGGATGTGTATCGGACGTACGCGGATACTGAAGATCTTTATGCGGTGACTGGATATAGACCAGCGGTATCGATAAAAGAAGGTATTGCAGAGTTTGTTTCTTGGTACCGAGAGTTTTATAACAAGTAAAATGAGTTATTGTATTGCTATAGGGTTTATCTCTAAAGCATGTTTGAACAAGGTTAGTGTGAATGTTGCCGAGTATATCAGTCGTTATCCCTGCCAAAAATGAACAAGGGAATATCGGAAAGTTAGTTAAAGAGATTCATGATAGCCTGAAGGCTTATTCTGAAGTAGAAATTGTGATTACTGATGACGGCAGTACCGATAATACCGTGAAGGAAGCGCTTGAGGCCGCACAGGAGTGCGGTTGTGACCTACAAGTTGTAAGCCATGAGAAAAGTTGTGGGCAGAGCACTGCTGTTTTAACGGCCGTTAAACACGCGAAAGGTGAATGGATTATCACCTCAGATGCTGATGGCCAGAACGATCCGTCAGACATGCCAAGTATGCTTGAGCTTGCCGCTAAAGTTAAAAATCCGCACTTCTGTATCGCGGGTTATAGGGCGAAACGATTAGATACAGCTTGGGTTCGCTTTCAGTCAAAAGTAGCTAATAAAATTCGTCACGCTTTATTGGGAGATGGCGTGCCAGATTCTGGTTGTGGCCTGAAAATCATCCCTAAAGAGACTTATTTGCGTTTACCATACTTTGATCACATGCACCGTTTTCTGCCAGCGTTGATTAAGTCACTTGATGGCGAAATTGTTGTTCACCAAGTCGCGCATAGGGACAGAGAGGCTGGGATCTCCAATTACAACGCATGGAATAGAGCGTGGGTTGGTATAGTGGATTTGTTTGGCGTTATTTGGCTACAAAGACGTACTAAAAACCCAATGGTTAAAGCTGTTAGTTGTGCAAATCAAAAGCAATGAAGTGGATAAAACTCTTTTTACTGATTGCAGTTGGGGTTTTGATTGCGAATCAAATTGATAACCCCGTTTTGGTCCATTTAACGGATAAAAACTGGCTGCTTGGTTATATTCAGCAAAATGGTATGACAGGTGAAGTAGTTATATTCGCTTTCAGTGTGGTATTTTTAACTTTTAGTGGACCAAAGCAAGCTATCGCATTAGTGTTTGGCTATTTATATAATATTAATCTTGGTGTGATCTTAACATTATTGGCTTGTATTTTTGGCGCTACTTTAAATTATTATTGTGCCAGGTTCATTTTTGCACATTGGCTATATCGCCACTTTCCAAAAAAAATGATTAAATTTAATTCATTTGCCAGCCGTAAACCATTTTATAAAATATTACTTTTACGTTTATTTCCGATTGGAAATAACGTGGTTACTAATGTCTTATCAGGTAGCGTTCGCGTACCTTTTGTTGCATTTCTTTCTGCAAGCTTGATTGGTTATCTCCCACAAATCATAATCTTTGCGCTCATGGGGGCGGGTATTCAATCGTCAAGTAATTCAATGATCTATCTCAGTGTTTTATTTGGAGTGATAAGCGCTGTCCTTACAGGCTTTCTTTATCGAGATCATATTAAGAGCCGCGTTGAACTATTAAATATGGAAGAGGAACTATGAATCCAGTTGTCACTAAGTGCAGGCAAGTTTGGCAGAATGAAGACTATTACCAAACCCTATACTTTTTGTTAATCCTCGCAACGATCATTATTTTTTCAGGGATCGGCTTACGCGACCCCTGGCCTGCTGATGAACCACGCTTTGTTGAAGTTGCACGTGAAATGGTTCAATCCGGTAACTGGTTCTTTCCAACACGAGGTGGAGAGCTTTATCCGGATAAGCCGCCAGTGTTTATGTGGTCGATGGCTGTATTTTACTGGTTAACAGGAAGCATAAAAGCGACATTTATGCTGCCTAATGCGATTGTTAGCTTAATTGCGTTAGTTTGCTGTTATGACATTTCCGCAAAACTGTGGAATGTAAAAACCGCTCGAAATGTTGGTTTTTTATTATTGCTTGCTCCGCAATTTATTATTCAGTCTAAAGCAGCTCAAATAGATGCCATGGTTGCAGCCTGGATTACCATCTCCATGTATGGGTTACTACGGCATTTCTTTATTAAAGCCAGTTGGGCTTGGTACTGTCTTGCATGGGTTTTCATGGGGCTAGGCATTATCACTAAAGGCGTCGGGTTCCTTCCGTTATTGTTCTTGCTGCCAATTTTGGCTCTTCACTTTACCGGTAAGCACAGATTCAATGACTCGGTAACTTGGAAACTATTGCTTGGTCCTGTATTCATGCTAGCTACTATCGCATGTTGGTTTATACCGATGATGTCGCTTGTAGAAACGAGCAATAATCCTGATTTTGTGGCTTATAAAAATAATATCTTGTTTAAGCAAACCGGCGAGCGCTATGCGAACTCTTGGGGACACATACAGCCATGGCATTATTTCGTTGTAAGCGTCATCCCCGTTATGTGGTTTCCACTGTACTTTGCATTCTTCAATAAGAATTTCTGGAAACAATTACGTCTATCTCCGGTTCTTATTAGTCTGCTGTCTTGGATTGTGCTGGTTGTTATCTTCTTTAGTATCAGCCCAGGCAAGCGCGGAGTATATATTTTGCCAGCGTTGCCAATGATGGCTATCTTGGCTGGTTATGCTTTCAGCCATCAGTCCTGGCCATCATGGACAAACAAATTACTTAAAGCTCTAACGCTTGTAATGGGTGTGGTTCTTTTTGTTGGCGCAGTGATGGTAGCGCTGGAGGTGAAATCAATCACCAAACATTTAGATGACTATAACTCTGCATTGCCTTTTGCGGCGTTCTTTTTGGTTGCTGCGATCATTTGGGTATTGGCATTTTTCAAATCTCGCTCCGTTCCGGCTATTGGTGCATTTTGGGTTGCTCTGTCGCTAACATGGGTTTGGTATAGTGTTGCTGGTTACATGCTGCTCAACCCAATCCGCACGCCAGCAAAAGAAATTATGGCTGAAGCGCATAAAGCGATTGGTGAAGATGGGGAGTTAGGACTCACGAAATTTAAAGAACAGTTCTTGCTATTTTCGCCAGTATCTTTAACCCATTTCAGTTATTTATCGGAGCGTAAAGATCAAGAGCGAAACGCTTGGTTGTGGATGAAAGAGAAACCAAAACGTTACATATTGACTCAAAGTGAACACGAAATGGATTGCTTTGATATGAGCAATGCTAAGAAGTTAGGCGTAGCGCATCGCAGGGACTGGATCTTACTTGATGAAACGAGTGTACTTGATACCTGCGAGCCACCGAAAAGCATCAAACGCTATGAGTTACATGTTAATGAACCATATTCGTGAGATAGCGTTCTGAACAAGAGAAAAGGGGAGCATTATGCTCCCCTTACTTTTGTTTATAGCTAAGTGAATTACAGCTGTTGGGCAATGTTATCCGTGAGGTTACTCAGACCATCTGATAATGCTTTCACCAAAGCGTCGTAACCTTCATCCTGCAAAGGCATTAAGATTTTCACTTGAGAACGGCGTTTTACTTTGCCATCGGCATCAATCTGCATCCATTCTCCTTCCAGTTCAGCATTACCCTGATAATTCCCATTGAACTTATTCAAACTTAGTTGCAGCTTATTTTCGCCACTCTGGTCTAGGAGGCTATGTACTTTAACTGGCCAATAGTGGTTTTGCTTTTGGCGAAGATCGTCAATGACACGTTGAGTTATTTGCTCTGAAATACTTTGTGCCCATTGATTGTGTTTCGCTTGAATAATCTGAGATTCAGACGTGCGATAAACAATACTACTATTGTTGAGGTAGCTAGCCAGTTCGACAGGGCGAACAACCAACAGAGGACGTTCTGCCATCACCGCACTGCTTAACTTCTGAGACTCGGCTGCAGGTAAAAGATACATCGAGCTTGTCGTTTCCGGTGCGCTGCTACAACCGGCTAATAGTGCAGAAACTAAAAGAAATACACGTTTCATTATTGTTGCCCTCTGACCGGAACAGGATCGCTGACTTCATCTTCTCCAAACACTAATGAGTTTGGTTTTTCGTTAAGCTGCTTAAGCACTGGCTTAAATTCTGTCATCACATTCTCTAGTTCTTTGAGTGTGGATTCCATTTCACTGTACATGGTTGAATTAGGACCGTAACCGTCCAGAGTTTTTTGCAGTTGTTGCAGGCTCTGGCGAATGTCAGCTGGGATCTGCTGGGTATCATTCTGGCTCAACAACTTATCAATGCTGTTTGCCACACGCTCTGCTGACGCCAATGTACGTTCTGAGGTTTTCAGTGTTTCATTTAGCGACGTTAGTGTGTCTTCCATTGGCAACTTATTGAGTTTATCCAGGAAGTCATTCACTTGTTTCTGAACCTGAGCAAATCCGCCACGCATGGTAGGGAATACCTCTAAGCCCAAAAACTCGTCTGGTACGTATTTCTCGGCATCTGGATAGAAATCAGTATCAATGTACAGTGCCCCAGTAATCAAGCTACCTGTTTTCAACGTACCACGAAGACCTTTGGCAAACTCCAGTTTCAATTTTTCGCTGTAGTCAGACATTGAATCCGTGTGGAAGTGCTCGAACAAGCGACCTAATTCGATACGTACCAATACAGGAATTCTTTTCACTGAAAAACTTTCTTCCTGAGTTGGGAAGCGCAACGGCACTCGCATTACCGTACCAATGCGCAGACCTCGGTACTCAACAGGTGCTTTCGCTTTGAGGCCACGAACAGATTCGTCAAACAGCATGACAAACTCGATGTATTCGTCGTACATGCCTTCACGTAGCTGCTTAGCATCGTCATATAAACGGAAATTTGCCATATCTTCCGTTAACGGATCACCAGAATCCATACCCGGAATGGAATCAAAGGTCACGCCACCAGTAAGTATGCTTTCAAGAGAGCCGAATTTTAATTCAAAGCCTTCGGTATTAAGTTGTAAATCTAAGCCGGAATTGAGCCAAAACTTGGTTCGGGTACGGACTAAATTGTCGTAAGGCTTAAAGATAAATAGCTGATAAAGCGCTTTACGAGAATCGACATCAAAACTGGTTTTTTCGACGCGTCCAACGGTAAAACCTTTATATATAACCGGGGCGCCTACACCCAGTTTTCCAGCTTCACGGTGAGTTAATACTAGTCTCCGACCTTCGGCATCGGGAGCGGCAACCGGAGGCACATCCAGCACCGTAAACTTTTCTTTCTCTTTCTTTGATTTCCCAGGCTGAAGCTGAATGTAAGCACCAGATAGCAGAGTTTCTAATCCTGATACACCTTCTCGACCAATTCGAGGTTTCACGACCCAAAACATCGTATCGTTCCGGAGCATACGCCCTGCGTCTTTGTTCATCTGCGCTTTGGCAATGATGTGGCCGTAATCTTCGCTGAGGGTGACTTCTGTAATCACGCCCACTTTAACGTTAAGCGCTCTGATTTCGGTCTTACCCGCTTCAATTCCATCAGCGGTTGGTAGCTGTAATGTAATTTGTGGACCAGTACTGTTGATGTATTGGAACAGCATCCACGCTCCCATGACTAGCGCAAGGATCGGAACAATCCATATGGCAGAAACCTGCTTTTGCGGTTTTATTTGAGCGGTTGCGTTGTTCTCATCACTCATATTTGGTTTTCTCTTTTAAGTTTTCAGGCATAGGCTCTTGCACATCACTTTGTGGTAATTGCCACAATAAGCGAGAATCAAAAATCATTGCAGAGAGCATGGTGAAAATGACCACAGCAGCAAAAGAAAGTGCAGCCGGGCCAGGATAAATCGCCATAAGATTTTGCAACTGAACCAGTGCAACCAAAATAGCGACAACAAAAATATCAATCATTGACCAACGGCCAATAAATTCAGTTAAACGATATATCTTCAAGCGTGAAATACTTTCTTCTGTTGGAAGGTACTGCGCTTTTTGAGCTTGATAATACAACCACGCCAGTGTCAACATTTTCGCCATCGGAATAAACACACTGGCGAAGAAAATCACCATGGCAATCGGGTAGGAGCCTAGATGCCAAAGTAGTATCACGCCTTCCATGATGGTCGAACCTTCTGAATGACCTAGGCTGACGGTGTACATCATCGGGTAGAGGTTGGCCGGAATATAAAAAACAACTGAAGCAAACAAAAGCGCCCATGCTTTTTGTAGGTTGTCCGCAGGGTTGTATTTGTGAAGCGAACTTTTACAGCGAACGCAGAACTTATCATCAATGTGGTTAATCTGGTGGCATGTATGGCAACCAATATGATTATGGTTGTGGTGGGTATCACCTTCTGCGACGTCTGGTAGTTCGATCGCAGGAATAAAGTGTCCCCATAACCAACTTTTATCGACCATCGAAATACACTTTACGACCAAAACTGTATATACGCAGAAAGCCCAGAACGAACTTCCCATACCGATATCTGCAAGAGAGGCGATTTTGATTAAGCTGACCAACACGCCAATCAAAAACACATCAACCATTAGCCAGGGTTGAACCTTAAATAAAATACGGCACAAGACTTTTGCCATCCGTTGTTGCTTTTTAGATGGTGGGCGCTTATGTGTCTTTAATGCTTCAAAATGGAGAAAGAGAATCAAACCTACGTAGATCGTTGGCAGGATGATAACCGTCGCTAATAGCAAAATGCCGAGTAGGACATTCTGGAACTCCGCTAACATTTTTGCTGCGTGTAACAAAGTGATCTCTTGGGATAGCCCTTGGACACTGAAGGACATAAAAGGAAACGAGATACTGAGCACGAGCATGATCAAACATGCCGACGAAATGGCAATGGCCCTTTGATAAGGTTTGGCGCTAATTTTGGTGAGCGGGTGTGAACAGCGAGGGCACTCTGCCTTCTGTTCTTGCTCAATGTCAGGGATGCGAACAACAAGACCGCATTCTTCACATGCAATTAGCTGACGTGAATTAGGTTGAGTACTCATGGAATAGAATTGTAAATCATTTATCCAAACAATGCTCAGTTTTACAGGAGATGCTTATATAAGGCAAAGCATTTAACACAAATTATAATTCTTTGGTAGTGACTAATTAGTACGGATAATTTAAACAGTGTTATTTATATTGCGCGCAAATAAGTTGGGTGCAAATTAAATAAAATAAACCTACTAATCATGAGTATTTAGCATTCGGGTTATTTAATACTGCTCACGGACGAGCGCCTGACTAAAATAGGCATAAAGAGCTTGTGCTCGGTTCGTTCCGCTTCTTCTGAGTTGACCAATTGTAAAGAGAGCTTCACTGCCTCGTTGGCCATGACCTGAATCGGGTAGCGAATCGTGGTGAGGCGAGGGTAAATATAACGGGCTATATGACCGTCATCGAAACCAATCACAGACATATCTTCAGGAATTCGAATGCCGTTTTCTTGTAGAAGGGTCATACAGCCTGCAGCCATATAATCGTTGTAGGTGGCGACAGCTGTGATTGGAACGTTCTTAGCCAGTAGATTCACCATGGCTTGCTCACCACCAGTTTCATCGGGTTCACCGTATTCAATATACTCTTCACGGATTTCGATACCGTTATCACGCAGAGCGTCCAGATAACCTTCTCGTCGGTCGCGAGCATCTTCGATATCGTGACTGGAGCAAATGTAGCCGATGTGCCTGTGGCCATTGCGAATCAAATGCTCGGTAGCGATGTAAGAGCCCCTTCGGTTATCTAATGCGATACAGCGAGATGCAATCTCCGGAACGATACGGTTGATTAACACCATACCCGGAATTTCTTTTGCTAGCTTGCAAAGCTCCGAGTCACTCATCCCTTTACTGTGAACAACTAAAGACTCACATTGGCTGTTAATCAGCAAGTTTATCGCGTTACGTTCTTTGATCGCATCGTGATATCCACTGCCGATGAGAAGTTGTTTTTCTTGCTCACTAGCGATGGTATCGATGGCTTTAACCATGGTGCCAAAGAAAGGGGCGGAAACGTCGTTGACTAACACACCAATCGCATTCGAAGATTTGCTGACCAAAGCTCGAGCATTGGCATTAGGGCGATAGCCCAGTTTTTCCATTGCTTCTTTTACTGCAATAATGGCAGCTTCACTGGTGTGAGGGGCGTTATTGATCACGCGAGATGCGGTAGCAATCGATACTCCAGCTTCTTTTGCGACGTCTTTAATGGTAGCCATAGGGAACTCATAATATTAATTTTCAGCTATTTAACTATGAAGGTAGTAGGAACTCAATTAGTGAGATAAGAATAGTGGCTGTGTTTCAAGGTTTTGTACTTATTACAGGTTGATTTGAATAAAAAATCCCCAAACCGGAATTTGGGGATTGAAACGACAGAGTTGTCTAGAGCGCCTTATTGAGCGGGCTGAAACGAGACTCGGTATGCATAGTGATTGTCGGTAAGCTGGAACTCCTTATGTACGCTCGGGCTCCAAGAGTCATCACCACCTACACCCATATGTTTATGATCCAGACGCAGATAAACCTTTTCTTCTTTGACTATCTCATTGGTGTGCTTCGCTGCCGCCAAAGCGTGCTGCGCATATTGGCTAACACTGAACTGGAAATCACCAGAAATGATCAGGTCGTTAATTTCTAAATTCCGAGTACCACAGCGCAATCCACTGTCCGTAGGGAAGATATAAGGCGTGTGCATTTGTTCCAATGTTTGAGTGTGCAGACCAAAGCGCGCAGCAGCTAAACGATCCGGATAGTTCTCAAACGGACCTAAACCTTGCCACGTTACCGTCGTATTTTGCTCTTGTAGTGGCAATTGCATTTCCAAACCAATACGTGGCATAGGAGGTAAGTTATCCGCCAGTTTCACATCAACGTCCAGTTGCATTCTGCCATCATTGTTTAGGGTATAAATCCAAGTCGTGATAGCCTGCACGTCTCCTTTGAAGTGGTATGCATAGATAGATGTCACTTGTACTGCCTGCTCAAGCGTCTCGCTTTGGCAAGCCACACATTCACGTTCCCACTGACCAATACCAGCCATGTCCCATCGGCATATCCAAGCGTTAGGATCGACGTTGTCAACTTCACTTACGCCAATGTCGTTATCCAGCGGAGCACGGAAGAAGTTGTCTTGCGGTGCAGCCAGCATTTGAGTTTTACCTTTTACTTGCCAATCAACCAGTAAGCCTGTGTGACGATCCCAGCGCCATTTATATTCCTCATCTAAGCTCGAGACCAAAATTGCGTTATCTTTTTGAATCAAAGAAGGAATTGGTTTTGATTCCAGTTTCGGTATCACCAGGCCAGAATTGTTACGCAGAGAACATTGTTCTGTCGCGCAAACGTGACCCGCAGGAGCCCATGGTGTCTCTTTTATTAAGGTAATGTCCGTGTTTAAGTGATACACAGCATCTGCTTTAGGTTCGAAGCTTAGTTCGATTTCCAACAGGGCTTGGCTATTGGCTTCGATATCAAGCAGTGCTGAGCCAGACTTAATCACTTTGCCGTCTTCCAATAGTGACCAGTTCAGCTGTTCATTATCTGTGGAGCGGAAAAGGTTTTCATTGTTGACTAGCAGTTTACAACGCTCTTTTGTTTGCTCTTGGAGTGATACGGTGATCATGCGCTGGCAATATTTTGCTTCTTCTAATGTTGGATGCACGGTGCGATCAGGGAATATCAGCCCGTTGATACAAAACTGGCGGTCATTAATTTCATCGCCGAAGTCACCGCCGTATGCCCAGAAGTGCTTGCCATTTTCATCCCATTGACTCAAGCCTTGGTCTACCCAATCCCAGATGAAGCCGCCTTGCAGGCGAGGAAACTCGCGGAAAGCATCCCAGTACTCGTTAAAGCTACCTAAGCTGTTGCCCATCGCATGAGCGTATTCACACAAGATAAGAGGACGTGTTTCATTTGGTAATGAAATCCATTTTTTGATCGGCCACTTAGGTACCGCTTCGTCTTCGATTACCGTATTCACACGTGCATACATTGGCGCAATAATGTCGGTAGCCGTAGTATTTGAGCCGCCACCTTCGTACTGGATAGGACGTGATGGATCGTAGTGCTTAGACCAAGCGTACATGGCGTTATGGTTGCTGCCATGACCAGATTCATTACCCAAAGACCAGATAATGATAGATGCGTGGTTCTTATCGCGCATGACCATTTGCGTGTAGCGGCTCATGTAGGCGTTTGCCCACTGTGGATCGCTCGACAGACGGTTCATCGGCTGCATACCATGAGTCTCAATGTTTGCTTCATCACATACATATAAGCCGTATTGGTCACACAACTCGTACCAACGTGGGTGATTCGGGTAGTGGGAGGTACGTACCGCATTAAAGTTATGCTGTTTCATTAAACAGATGTCACGAACCATGTCTTCTTCGGTCATTACATGTCCGAGCTCAGGGTGATGTTCATGGCGGTTCACGCCGCGAATCAACAGTGGTTGACCATTTAACTTCAATTGCCCATCGGTGATCTCTACTTTACGAAAACCAACTTGGTAGGCTTCGCTTTCCAGATGTGTACCATTTTCGTCCAGTAGAGAGACAACAAGGCGATATAGGTTTGGTGTTTCTGCCGTCCACTTTTGCGGATCATCCACGTGCAGGTTTTGAAACACAACGTCATTCCATGAACCGCGCTCGTCAATCCGGCGATTATTCGGTGTGTCGATACGAGGCTTCGTTACGGCGTGCTCGCCATCAAATAACTGAACCTGAACTTGGTATGTGTCTGGCGCTGAAATATGGGTCACGACAGACAAAGAACCATCGCGATAGCAGGCGTCCAGATCCGGAGTGATGAACACATCTTCAATACAGTGTTGTGGTTTAGATAATAATGTCACATCGCGGAAAATGCCGCTTAACCACCACATGTCCTGATCTTCTAAGTAGCTACCATCACTCCAGCGAATCACCATGACTGCGAGAGTATTCTCTCCTGCGATCAGGTGAGGTGTAAGGTCGAATTCAGCTGGAAGTCGGCTATCTTGGCTGTAACCAACCCAATTACCGTTACACCATAAATGGAAAGCTGAGTTAACGCCGTCAAAAATGATGCGTTGTGTATTTGTAAGTTCTTCGTCAGTAAGAGAAATCGTTGTGCGGTAACATCCGGTTGGGTTGTCTGCTGGTACAAACGGAGGGTTCACTTCAAATGGATATTTGACGTTGGCGTAGATAGGCTTGTCGTAACCTTGCATCTGCCAGTTTGAAGGAACAGTAATTTCATCCCAATGGGTATCATTGAAGTGCGTTTTAATGAATTCGCCGTCGACCTGCTCTGGCGCTTCGAATAGCTTAAACTTCCACTGACCATTTAGAGATTGTCGCTGAGCATGAATATCGTCACGGGCATGGTCAATATTGCGATAACTAGAAAGCGGGCTATGTGCTTTCAGGCAGTGAATATTCACAGATTGTGGGTTTTCCCAATCGCGTCGTTGAATAATATCTGAAAATGCCATCATGTTTCCTACTTAATTTTTTATTTTTAATCTTGCTTCATTACGTCAATCACGCTCGTAATGAATAAATCTTTGTATTTGTCTCGCTATTTAGCTAACTGCTTCACGAGATAGTCTTTCGCTTGGGGAATGCCTTGTTCTTCGGCTTTATTTGCGATTTCTGCTGCTTGTTTTACGTTGTTCTCTTCCAGAGCCGCATCAATTTGTTCCCGGTAGTGTGCCCACTCTTGTGAGGATTCTGTTACTGATGCGTGTGACACTTCCCCGTGCTGTTGAACATCAGGATTCTTGCCGAGTTCTGCCAAGAGTGTCAGTACCGCATTGTTGTCCGACGCACTGGTGGTTACGTCAATCACGCCAAATGGTT
The DNA here is from genome assembly GCF_052353105.1 of Vibrio sp. YIC-376. Classification (NCBI taxonomy): domain Bacteria; kingdom Pseudomonadati; phylum Pseudomonadota; class Gammaproteobacteria; order Vibrionales; family Vibrionaceae; genus Vibrio; species Vibrio sp. YIC-376. Next base: position 186,280 of record NZ_JBBWFK010000008.1, on the reverse strand, counting down.
GGTATTCTGCAGTGAGAAGTAATTGCTTGTTACCGATAATATTTTGTGAATCTGCGTAGACTTGTTCAGGATGAATGCGTGTTAACTCCGTACCAAGCAGAGCATTATCTGACGCGATAACAATGTATTTCGCGCCATTAAGTTGTGGATTGATAGTGACGACTCTCTCAATGCGTTCTAATCCGCGCATTCCTGTCGTTTGGTAGTCGAAAGTTTCAGCTGAGTAGCTGGAAATTAGCTGCCAGTTGCCGTCATAAATACGAATGTTCGCAGCAAATAGTGCATTGTTATCGATATAAGAACGAACTAACAGTGAGAAAGGCGTATCCGCTGTAATTCGGTAGCTCGTTACAGGAAGTGCTTGTGATGAAGCGGTTTCTGAACCAGATAAAACTGCGGCACTCAATGTTGGCAAATTGGCGTCCATAACCACTTGCTGGTGGAAAGGCGTCGACAGTGCCGTCAAAGGTAATGCGTCTAATGCTGAACAACAAGCCTGCGTGTTCAAGTCAGTATTAAAGGCTTGTTCTGGTAAGCTACTGCATGCGCCAAGAGACAGTGCCATGAGTAGAGTTGCCAACGGTTTTAGTTTCATCGGTTTTGTCCTTTTACGGGGTGAGCGAATCTCTCACCCCATTGCGTTCAAAAATAGTAGCCTTGGTGCATTACCACCATGTTTCGACGTTAAAGCCGAATGTCACTTCATCTACGTCGCTCTTGCCTATGCTTTGTGAGTCGCCATAAACGTCACCACCGCGATTCCATTCATCGGTTTTTTCTGAGTATGTTGCGAATAAACGCAGAGACGGACGAGCCCAAACTCCTTTGCCAGCCTGGAACATCTGCGCCAGCGTGACTTTGTACATATCATTTGTGCCAGCACCGTTTTGTGCTTCTACTGACTCGTAACCTACTTCCAGTGCGGTCGCCATATATTCTGTCCAGCTGTATTGAGGTCGGGCACCCACGCTAAACCACTTTTCGCCTTCGTTGTTATCCAGGTTATTGTCTTGATAGGCGATGGAGTACATCACTTGGAAATCTTCATTGACGTTCAGATCACCTGAGTTAAAAATTCGCCAACTGTAACCATCGTGTTCTACGCCAGTGCTGTATTTACGATTAGAGCCGCCTTCTGCACTCATTAAACCACCCGCAAGCGCATCAGTGCCGTATTGGAATGCAAACGTGTTTGAACCATAGTTCCAGGCTTGACGATAAAGGGCAGAAAACATTGCACCAGAAGTGGTGATGTCACTCTCGTCGTAGCTTGAGTTTTGGGTGAAAACGTAATTCAGACCGACGGTAAGATCTGCGCTGTCGCTTAATTCGATACCGCTCAAGCGTGCATCCAAATTGTGTAAGCTACGTCCATCTGCACTCGAATTTGGCGCCATCCACGCAAAATGGCCTTTAGCAAAACCAAGATCCCAGTTTTCAATACCGATACCGGTGCTTGAGGTGTCCCAGTATTTAATGTCGATCATGTGCACTTCATGACGGCGGTAAAAACGTTCACCCGCCCAGATGGAAGCCTCTTCTTGATCGTCGAATAGTCCGTAACCAGCTGACCACATTTGGATCAAACTTACGTCACCCCAACTTTCACCACTGCCCAGATAAAGAGTGGTATCAAAGTACGCATCGCCTTGCTGCCATACGTCAGCTTTTACACCCGCTTCCCACCAGTTCAGCTCGTTACCCAAGCGGTAATTACCATAACCTTGGCCTGCGCGAATCACGTCGTTACGTTCGCCTTTGCCATCGTTGTGTTCGTCGTTATCTGTGTAGATATTGCCCCATTTGGCGTAGCCAAAGTAAGTCACGTTTTCCACTGCAGCCATACTAGCAAGCGGTGCCAGGGCAAGGGTTAACCCAAGCGCTCTTACAAGCGTCTTTTGTCTCATGAAGTGTCTCCATTCTATTTTTATTTATGGATTTATTTTTTATTTGAGTCCTAACTCGGCGAGCAGTGTAAAGAAACTCTGGAAACGTTTTCATGATGAGGTTGGCATTTTTGCTCTGAATAGGGGTTGTTTGTAGTTTTGTGTGATTTGGATCGCTTTATTAGCTTGGTTTGATGGGTTTTGGACGTATTTCTTGTGGAATCGTTTTCGTATGAAAGGATGAGTTGATGTTTTTTAGGTTGTTAGGTTGGTGAATTATCAGGGCGGATTTTGATGAGTGTAATAGGATGAAAGAGAGCCCAACTGAACTCAATTGGGCATGTGAGACAAGGAAGTATAAACAACAAGTCGTTCACGGGCATAATGCACATAACTACATGCTGAATCGTCAAGCTGGGATATAAAGTTAGGACCCAAGAGAGACACTTCATTATGAATCTCGAAGCATTAAGAATACGAGTGTCGCTTAATCACTGCAAGAGTTTGAAGGTTTAACTGCGTGGACTTTAGCCTTATTTGCATTATTACTTGTAAGATTTATAGGGCTTGTTCTATTTATTACAAATGGTTAGCTCATTTTGGTTATCCGTTTTTACAACAATAAAAACTTATATTCTCTTTCTGGCAGGAGTTAAATATAGGAGGGTGGTAGGCCAAATGGCTGTCGCTTTAATATAAAAAATTTATCTGTAAACGTTTCCATGATTTAGGCTTGGCTCACAGATTATTTTGTTCTTTTCATTATGATGCGACGTAAATTTCAGTTTCAAGGTAAGAAAGATGACGGACACAACGCTGATTGAGCTAGCAGGTAAAGAGACTCAACTGATCGTAGAGCTGGGTGAGTATGCGGAGATTCTGCATTGGGGACAGAAGGTAAGTGGTGACCTTGGAGGTTATCGTGTCACTCTACAACGTCCGGTGCCTTATGGACGTTTAGACAAAGACGTATCCATGACTCTGAATCCTGAGCTTGGTCGCGGAGTGTTCAGTAGCCCTGGATTGGAAGGCCATCGCGATGGGCAGGATTGGGCACCCGTATTTGTTATTACTCGAATTGAACAGAGTACAAACTGCATTGTTATCGAGAGTGAAGACACTGTTGCCGGTCTGCGCTTAAATACCATTTTGGAGATGGATGAGCATGATGTGGTCAGGACCCGTCACACGCTAACGAACATCAAAGCGGGGACGTATCATGTAAATCGTCTTGCTAATACACTTCCGTTGCCAGCAAGAGCAAATGAGTTGATGACGTATTACGGACGCTGGGTACATGAGTTCCAGACTGTCCGTCAACCTTTAACTCAGGGGGGTTACCAACAAGAAAATCGCCGCGGTCGTACCTCTCATGAGCATTACCCTGCACTTGTTGCAGGTACGGCTCACTTTGATGAAATGATTGGTTACGTATGGGGATTCCATTTTGCCTGGAGTGGAAACCACAGATTGCGCGCGGATGTGAAAGCTGATGGACGTCGCTACATGCAGGCAGAAGTGATTTATCTACCGGGTGAAGTAGCGTTAGAAGAAGGTGAAAGCGTAACTACGCCTTGGCTGTACGCAAGCCACAGCAGTGCAGGTTTGAATGGCATGAGCCATCACTTCCATTCTCACGTCCGCGATGCAATTTTGCCTCGTAACTTTAGCGACAAACCGCGTCCGATTCACTTGAATACATGGGAAGGCATTTACTTCGACCATGATCCGCAATACATCATGTCGATGGCCACTCAATCGGCAGAAATGGGGGTAGAGCGATTCATTATTGATGACGGCTGGTTCAAAGGTCGCAATGGCGACAAAGCAGGATTAGGGGATTGGTTCTTATGTGAATCCAAGTATCCAAATGGCTTGCAACCGATTGTTGACCACGTAAATGTACTGGGTATGGAGTTTGGTTTGTGGTTCGAGCCAGAAATGATCAACAAAGATTCTGACTTGTACCGCATGCATCCAGATTGGTTACTTGCAGTAGATGGATACGATCAGCCGACAGGTCGCAATCAGTATGTGATTAACCTGCAAAATGATAACGCCTTTAACTTCTTGTTCGAAAGATTGGATCACTTCCTGTCGACTTACAATATTGCTTACATCAAGTGGGATATGAACCGTGAAGTTGTTCAGCCGGGTCACCTTGGTCGAGCGGCAGCGCACAAGCAAACTCAACGCTACTATGAGTTAGTGGATAAAGTACGTGAAAAACATCCACACGTTGAGATCGAATCGTGTGCGGCTGGTGGCGGCCGTATTGATTACGAAGTATTAAAACGTACACATCGTTTCTGGGCTTCGGACAACAACGATGCGCTTGAACGTCAAACCATTCAACGCGGTATGAGCTACTTCTTCCCGCCTGAAGTCATGGGGAGCCATATCGGAGCCAGCCATTGCCATAGCACGCGTCGTCGTCACAGTATTGAGTTTCGTGGGCTAACCGCTCTGTTTGGTCACATGGGCATAGAGCTGGACCCGGTAAAAGAAGAACAACAAGAAAAGCAGGGCTTTGAGCGCTACATCAGGCTACACAAAGTATTGCGTCCGTTGCTGCACAGTGGCAGAACATGGCGAGTACCAACTGATGATAAAGCCCATCAGATTCATGCGGTTGTTTCTGAGGATCAATCCGAGGCTGTGGTAATGATCGCTCAGCTCGCGATGCCGACCAATTCACTCAGCGGTCATTTACGAGTTCCGGGTTTAGATCCTGAGGGGATATATCGAGTTTCTGTGTTAGATAAGCCTTCGAATTACGATGATATCGTTAATTATCAGCCTCCATGGACAGAGTCGGATTGCGAGCTCTCCGGTGCTTGGTGTGCGGAAGTGGGCTTAACCATGCCGATTTTAGATGCCGAAACGGCGATGTTGGTGAAATTTGAACGGGTCAACGAATAACACCGCATAGCCAGATCTTAGTTTATTTCAGATTTTATTGATTCATGCCGTACAGACGTAAAGTTTGTGCGGCTTTTTTTGACCATTTAAAAACGCTTCCATGAAATCGTTTTCATTAATGATTCATGTAATATATTGATAAATTGTGGTTATTTAGAGGGTTTGTCCGCGTTAATAGGTGAAAATATTGCTCGATGTCTCATTTTGAAAAACTGACTGTAAACGTTTCCATAAAGTGGTAATGGATCACAGTAAGGCGACAGGTGTGTGAGTAACATTACCATCGAAATATAAATAAAAGACGTCGACGTTATGAATTCTAGTTAGGGGAATGCATAGCAGTACGACACTAAGGAACTATTATGTCTGATAAAATAACGCTACAGACCAAGGCTTCATACGGTCTTGGTGCACTTGGTAAAGACTTTGCCTGTGCTCCTATCTATATCTTCTTAATGTTTTACTTTACTGATGTCGCAGGTTTGTCTGCTGCATTTGTTGGTACCATCTTCCTGGCGGCTCGTATCATCGATGCGGTCACCGACCCGATGATGGGGGTGATCGTTGATAACACTCGCTCTCGATTCGGAAAATTCCGTCCATGGATTGTGATCGGCACGCTATTAAACGCAGTGGTATTGGTTGGTCTTTTCAGTACTCACATGTTTGAGGGTACGGCTCTGTACATCTATGCGGCGGCGGCTTACATCTTGTGGGGCCTAACCTACACCATCATGGACATTCCGTATTGGTCAATGATTCCAGCGCTATCTAGCTCTCGCGAGGAGCGTGAGAAGTTAGTCGTTTGGCCTCGTTTATTCGCTAGCCTTGCATGGTTCATCACAGGTACTTATGGCTTGCACATTGTGGGTGAGTTAGGTAACGGTGACCAAGGCGATGGCTTCTTTAATGTGGCAATGCTAATTGCGGTACTGTTTGTTATGAGTGCATTCCTGATTGCGCGTAACGTAAAAGAGAAAGCAGCTCCTACAAACGCAAATACTGTAGAAAAATTTAACTTCAAAGATGTGCTGGCAATTATTGGTAAAAACGACCAGTTAAAAGCACTTATCGGTACGGTTCTTTCGTTCCAAATCGCAAACCTGTTGGTTGGTGGCTTTGCCATTTACTACTTCTCTTACGCGTTGGGTGATGCTGAATTATTCCCTGTGTACATGATGGTAGCAGGTGTGGCTGAAGTTGCTGGTGTATTCTTATTTCCTCGTATTGCAGCGGCTCTTCCACGTAAAAACTTATGGCTAATCGCATGTGGCTTCCCTGTTATTTCTTGTGTACTACTACTAGTTATGGGTTTTGTTGCTCCAGCGAATGCGCTCATGATTGGTATGGCTGGTGCTGCGATTAAGTTTGGTGTGGGCATTGCAAACGCACTGCAAACGGTAATGCTGGCTGACGTCGTTGACTATGGTGAGCACAAAACAGGTCGTCGTAGTGAAAGTGTTATTTTCTCAGTACAAACCATGCTTGTGAAATTCGCTGGTGCAGCCGGTGGCTTCATTGTCGGTGTAGGCCTGTCGATTGTTGGTTACGTACCAAACGTTGAACAATCAGAAAGTACTATCATGGGGCTTGAGTTTATGATGATTGGTTTGCCTGCAATCATGATGATCATCAGCGGTATTATTTACCGACGTTACTACCACTTACACGAAGGCTTTAATAAAGACGAAGCAGAGCAAGATACGTTGCCAGAAAGTGCTCCTGCTAAGGCTTAATGGGCCAAGATAAGCTAAAAAACTCCGCGGTAACTCGGGTTATTTAAACTGAAAGGGGAGCGTCCAGTATTAGACGCTCCCCTTATTTTATTCATTATTCAACAGTACTGCTTTCAAACGCGCTTGCGCCCAATTGCTTACCGTTAAGTGTTTTTCCGTAGTAGCCTTGATGCTAGATAATTGGTAATAAGCGATTCGGGTGAGTATGGATGTTGCCTCGTATCACGGTGCTTCTAGAGTGCTTCTAAATGGTTTGGATCGGGCACCATCTGTTTCAAACCCTAGCCACATCAACCGACACACTTAGGTTGTGAGTTTCACCACCATCAAACACCACGCCCTGTAGTGGGGGAACATCGGCGTAATCGCGTCCCCAACCGGTAACGATATGCTGATCGTGAGCGATGAGATCGTTAGTTGGATCAAATTCTACCCAACCAAGATCGGGCACAAAGATGGCAAACCAAGCGTGAGAGGCATCCGCACCTACGAGCTTTTCTTCACCAGGAGGTGGCAGAGTTTCTATGTAACCGCTCATATAGCGAGCGGCGAGGCCGACTGAACGGACGCAACCTATCGCCAGTTGGGCATAATCCTGACATACGCCCCGTTTCTCCTTAAGCACTTGCTCAGTCGGGGTTGTCACGTCGGTTGCTGTCGGATCAAAAGTAAACTCAGTAAATATTTTATGAGTAAATGCCATTGCTGCTTTTAGTACTGGCTGGTTGTCGCTAAATATTTCTTCAGCATATTGCCTTAGACTTTCTGAGCGCTTAATTTGTCGAGAGTCCAGACAGAATTCCTGTGCCATCCTGACCTCAGCACTTTCAGCTCTGCTCAGTATGCCGCGAAGCTCACCACAGGTCAGTGTGTGGTTTTCTACCAGCTCTGCCCAATTATGAGGTTGTATTTCTAAAATGCTGGTGACATCGATAGTCAGTTCCCGGTGTGGCTCTTGAATCGAGAAGTAAAAGGTTTCGTTACCGAAATAGTCATGTCCCTCATTTTGATACAATGGCCGTGGGGTGACCTTGATCTTTCGGTTAAAACAACGCTGATTCGTGGTATCCCTCGGTAATAAATGCGCCATGTTGTAACAAAGGGTTACCGGTGCACTATAGGAGTAGGTCGTTTTATGCTGGACTTTATATCTCATACATCCAATTTCCATTTGGGTTTTATCAACTGCTGAGGTCCTACAGTGTGATCAAAGTATTTATCGCTGATTAGTGAGGTAAACTGTTCTAGCTGGGCGATTATCTTATCCATCAAAGCGCTAAGTGCTTCTCTGGTCTGATTGTTCGGATTAGCCCTTGCAAGGTGTTCCAAATCGGTGAGCTGAATATCGTTCAGCGTCAGCAGGATAAGTCTGTTTTCGCTGGTTAAGCCGCCTGGAATAAAGGCTTTACTGCGTGGCAACATACCCAGAAATTCTTTTAGTTTTTCTGTCTGATAGACCAGTGACCGCGGATTCGAAGGATCAACCATCAACAGATCCAGACCAAACGGCACCCGGGTTCTGGTACGATAGCGCCTTCTGAAGGAGATAAGCGCTTCCATACTGAGAAGCACTGACTCCAGTACTTGTTGCTGCGGAAAACTGTCCAGTCTGACGCTTAATGTTGACTGCAACATTTTTGCGGTCTGAATCGCCCTTTCAGTGCGCTGGCCGATTTGCTGGAATATCCAGTCTTCACCTCTTAACATGCTGTCGTTGCTAAGTCCTGATAGTGCCAGCAGAGTGGTCACCAGGTTATCGAGTGACTCCTCCGGATCATCCGGTATGCCGCTGGTGTATGCTCTGTCCAGCTCGTTTAGATGGTCACGCAACTTGTTAAGAATAATCCGGGTATCTGCAGAGAGTCGATCCCGCACCTGATCACCACAGGTGAGCATCGCCAGCAGGTTGGATTTGATGCTGCCGATTCGGTTGCCGTTCACCACCAAGTCAGCCAGTTCCTCATCCGGGTTTTCCAGCAGTTCTGAACTGCCAGCTAAAAATCCGGGCAGGCAATTAGTCTGCAAAGAGATAGCTCTTAACAGAATATTCCGAGCGGAAGGCGAGAGCACCTCGATACCATTGAGTTGTTTAAATAGCACCCGCATCAGGCGAATGCTCAGCTCTGCTCGCTCAGCATAACGTCCGAACCAGAAGAAGTTCTCTACAACCCGGCTAGGTACGTTGCCTTTCTGAGCAACATGGAAGCCAGAATCGTCAAGCAGTGACTGGTGCGTGAGATCAGGTTCATCTGCTGTTATCCAGGTATCCTTGCTGCTAGCGCCAGATAGGTTGGTCACAATGTAGTCCTGGTCGGACTGAGTAACCCGGCTTAACGCGCCCGGCATAACACAGTAACTGTCGCCGTCTGCAACCGTAAAGGCTTTCAGCAGACTATGTCGGCGGTTTATCTTTGATTCTGAACAGACCGGAACCGTGGAACCGGGAATATAAATCTGCGCCACATACTGTTTCGGGTTAGCCTTAATCATCTCCAGCGTTTTTATCTTTTCGTCTGCTGATAAACAGTGGCCATAAATGGTCCGACTGTTCGCGTGTCGATATGCAGGCTTGATGATCAGTTTTTCAAGATTCTGCGTCACAAATTGCATCGCGTCATCGACACCACACCAGTAAGTATCGACGCTATGCAACTTCAAAGGTTCACCCAGCAAGTATTCGCATATTTGTGGAAGATATGCCATCAGCACAGGAGATTCGAGCACGGCACTTCCGAGAGGATTGGCGAGCACCACGTTGCCACTTCGGGCGGCCTCTAGCAGTCCCGGTATACCGAAACAGGAATCTGGCCTCAGCTCCGACTGGTCGCAGTCGTTGTCATCCGTACGACGCAGAATGACATCCACTGGAGATAGTCCGGTCAGGGATTTCAGCCATACTTTGCCGCGCCTTACCGTTAAATCCCCGGCCTGTACCAGAGGGTAGCCCAAGTAGTTGGCCAGATACGAATGTTCGAAATAGGTACTGCTTGCAGACCCAGGTGTTAAAAGAACGATCCTGGGTGTATCGGTCTTGTGTGCGACGAGCTGGCTTAAGGTGTTTCTCAAGGTCTGGAAGAAGCTGGAAAGGCGTCTTACATTGCTGCGACGAAATACAGATGGCAGTACTCTGGAGATAACGGTGCGGTTTTCCAGAGCATATCCCGCTCCTGATGGGGCTTGAGTTCTGTCACTTATGACCACATAGGAGCCGTCCGAGTCTCGGACAAGATCGATGGAGTGAAAGATAAGATTTTTCAATCCCGGGATATCAATGCCGTGACACTGGCGCAAGAAACCTGGGTGGGCGAAAACAATCTCTGCCGGTATCACTCCGTCTTTGATAAGGCGTTGCTCACCGTATATATCTTTCAGGATAAGGTCAAACAACTCTGAACGCTGTGCCAAGCCTTGCTCGGTCTCTTCCCATTCACTCTGATCGATAATATTAGGGATGACATCCAGAGACCACATCGTTGGAGAGAGTGGATCGTTTTTCAGATCATAAGTCGCACCGTCGTCACGCAGAATTCTCTGTGCACGCCTTTGCAAATCCTCAAGTCTTTCAACTTTCAGTTTGTCAAAATGATTAAACAGAGGCTGCCAGTGTTCTCTGATCTGGTTGTTTTCATCATATGCCTCATCATAGGCCTGCTTTGATGCCTGATAAGGACCGATGAGGGGCGGATTTTCTGCCGCCCCGTTGCAGTCTAAAACGAATTGACTCATATTCTCTTTTTGTTACTACCCTATGCGTTATTGCCTAGTATATACCACCCGGGAACGACAACCAGCTCATCAACAGGCAGTTACCATTCAATTTTCGCTTTAGGTTCAGGCAATATGGCTTTTTCGTTTTCTCAAATCCAGAGTGTTTGGATACTCGTGGCATATCTCCTCTTTTGGTGGTGCCATCGGCCGAGGTGCCGTTTTATTTTCATAGAAGCTGCGCAGTGCATCGAACTCTGGCGGAGGATTCAGCGGCCCTTGAGTAAAGCCATGATCCCAGAAACGGTTTACCCGACGAGCCTCTGCTTCGTTTCCGTTAACCGGGAAGGTTTCGTAGCTTCTGCCGCCCGGGTGGCTGACGTGGTAAGTGCAACCGCCAATAGAGACGCCGTTCCAGCTGTCGATCAAATCGAATATCAGCGGAGAATCTATTCCTAACGTCGGATGCAGTGCCGAAGGCGGAGCCCAGGCTCTGTAGCGTACGGCTGCCACGTACTCGCCTTTTCTGCCTGTTGGTTTCAACGGTACACGACGACCATTACAAGCCAGCACATAGCGACTATCTGTCATCCCTGACAGGCGAACCTGCAGACGCTCCACAGAGGAGTCGACATATCGGCTTGTACCAGTCTGAGTGATTTCCTCACCCAGAACATGCCAAGGTTCAATCGCCCAGCGCAGTTCGATCTCAATATCGTCGATCTGTTGTCGGCCGTAATGAGGGAAACGGAACTCCTCAAATGGTGCCAGCCACTCCAGCTTAAACGGGAAGCCGTGGCGTTGGAGGTCGTCGACTACTTCTTTGATATCTTGCCATACGTGATAAGGCATCATGAACTTATCGTGAAGGGTGGTGCCCCAACGTACCAGAGGCTTGTGGTAAGGATCTTTCCAGAAGCGTGCTACCAGACAGCGCAGTAAGAGCGTCTGTACCAGAGCCATTCTGGCATGCGGTGGCATCTCAAATCCACGGAATTCCAGCAGACCTTGTCTTCCGCTGCTGGTGCCTGCCGCATACAGTTTATCGATACAGAACTCAGAACGGTGAGTGTTTCCGGTCACATCCACCAGCAGGTTTCTCATCAGTCTGTCGGCTAACCACGGTTGATCGACCAGACCTTCAGGGAAGTTCTGGAAGGCGATCTCCATCTCGTACAAGGCTTCATCTCTGCCTTCGTCGGGACGCGGTGCCTGACTGGTTGGGCCGATAAACATGCCGGAGAAGAGGTAAGAAAGACCAGGGTGGTGCTGCCAGTAGTTAACCAAGCTTCGTAATAGATCCGGTTTTCTCAGTAGAGGACTGTCCGCTGGTGTCGGACCTCCAAGAGTAATGTGGTTACCACCACCAGTACCCGTATGGCGGCCATCCAACATAAATTTCTCTGTGCCCAAACGACACTGGTGAGCCTGTTCGTAGAGAATCTCTGTGTTCTCCACCAGTTCCTGCCAGTTTCTTGAAGGGTGAATATTCACCTCTATTACACCCGGATCAGGAGTGATCAGGAATTTTTGCAAACGATAGTCTTTCGGTGGCTCGTAACCTTCAATGACAACCGGAATAGAGAGTGCGTTAGCGGTTGACTCAATCTGATAGATGAGTTCGACATAGTGCTCCAGATGAGTCACTGGTGGCAGAAACAGATGTAATCGGCCGTCTCTTGGCTCGACACAAATCGAAGTACGGATAACATCAACCGTCTTTTTGTTGCTTTTTGCGTCTTGTGCCGGTGATTCCTGAGGCTGTTGGCGCTGGGCGACAGTATCCGTTAACGAATAGACGGGTAGTGCCTCTCTGGTTTCGAACGGATCACGCTCATGCGGGATCTCCTCTTCGCTGACATGCGGGAGAGAATCCAGCGGCAGCCTGTATCCCATTGGGCTATCCCCGGGGATAAGCGTGATCACATCACTTCGCATCTGCCAAAGTGAGCTACGCCAACTTTGTCCGTCAAATGAAACCGGAAGCACGTAGCCGCTAACGCTTTCCAGCCCGCGTCCCAGCAGTTTTGCCAGACGGCGTCTTTCCATATCATCGCTCAGCTTGGCTTTTTTCGGGTTGGCAGACTCCGGTAGGGAGCGCTCTAACCATAGGTAGTAAAGCGAGTCTTCATAGGCTGGTTGCAGATACTGATTATGAATTCCCAATCGCTCACAAAGCTGCAGCCCGAAACGTTCGGCATCCTCAATCGTATGTTTGTAGTCTCGGTCTACCCGTGCAAGCAAGGATGGATCGTGCCATAGCGCTTCTCCATCGGTACGCCAGAAACAGCCAAGCGCCCAACGTGGTAACTCTTCGCCCGGGTACCATTTACCTTGACCGTAGTGGAGCAGTGCGTGGGTGTTGAATTTGTCTTTCAGGCTGATAAGCAGATCTTTTGCCAGTTTGAGCTTATCCGCCCCCAGCGCTTTAGTATTCCATTGTGCCGAGTCCATATCATCAATAGATACGAATGTCGGTTCTCCGCCCATAGTCAGGCGCACGTCCATCTCATCCAGCTCTTTGTCCACTGCAGAGCCAAGCGCTTTGATGTTTTCCCATTCGTCATCGGTGTAGGGTTTGGTTACTCGCGGATCTTCATGGATTCGGATCACCGTGTTGCTGTACTCAAACTCGCATTCGCACTTTTCTGTCATGCCAGTAATGGGCGCGGCAGAGATAGGGTCTGCGGTACAGGCTAGCGGAATATGACCTTCTCCTGCAAACAAGCCGCTGGTTGGATCCAGACCGATCCAGCCCGCTCCAGGCAGATAAACTTCACACCATGCGTGCAGGTCGGTAAAGTCCTCTTCTGGTCCAGATGGTCCATCCAAAGATTTAATATCAGAGGTTAATTGAACCAGATAACCGGAAGCAAAGCGTGCTGCCAGGCCAAGACTGCGCAGTATTTGAACCAGTAACCAGGAAGTATCCCGGCAGGAGCCCTTTTTCAGGGTTAAGGTTTCCTCACAGGTTTGCACCCCCGGTTCCATGCGAATACCGTACTCTATCTGTCCTGCCAACTTGCTGTTTAGTTCCACCAGAAAATCGACGATACGTTTTTCACTGCGGTCTACATCTGCCAGCCAGTGGTCTAACTCTTTACACGATTCAGTTACCGACAGATAAGGCGCAAGTTCTTCTTGCAAAAGTGCTTCGTAATCAAACGGGTAATTCTCAGCGTACTCTTCGATAAAGAAGTCGAATGGGTTAATCACCGTCATATCAGCGATCACTTCCACTTCAAACTTCAGCTCACGCATTTTCTCCGGGAATACCAATCTTGCCTGATAGTTACCAAACGGGTCCTGTTGCCAGTTAATAAAGTGTTCTTCCGGCTCAATCTTAAGTGAGTAACCGTGAATATGGGTACGAGAGTGAGGAGCTGGCCTTAACCTCAATAAATGAGGTGAGACCTTCACATCGCGGTCGAACTTATACGAGGTTTTGTGCTGGATGGCTACACGTATGGTCATGCCGCATCTCCGTGATTAAAGTGGAACCAGGTTTCACAAATTTCAGCCTGAAGGTTTATCAGTGCAAGCTGGATATCGTTCAGATAGTCGCTGAACTCTTGGCAGATACTTTCGTTGTGTTCAATGCTGTAGGTGGCGGACAGCAATTGATCAATGTGAAGTATGATCTCCTCGTGGCGAGGCAGATAAGTGGCTGCGCTCTTGATCTGCTTTAGGCAAAATGCCTGAGAACGTGGAAAATATTCGTCGGTCAGTAAGAAGGTCGTGGTATTTACACCATCGATGCCGGAGCGCATGGTTCGAAGGTAGTTTTGATAAGCGCTTTGAGATTTGAGCACCTTAGGCCAGATTACCTGTTCCAGTAAGACCTCTTCTTCCGGTAGGGCTTTTATCTTTAGGCTGACGGCTGAATCCAGAATACGAGTGTTCATATCGGTACGTTCCAGATAACGTCCCATAATGATAAAGCTCCAAGCCGCATCTCGGCTCATGGCATTACTCAGCAATCCGATGATCTTTTGGCAACCCTCTATCACTGTATTCAGATAAGCATAACGCTCACCTCGGTTTATCCCTTTTTGCAGATTCTTCCGAACATAGATGTCCAGCTCATTAATAAGCTCCCACATTTCTTCAGGGACAACGTCTCTGGTTGTACGGATATTCTCGCGTAACATTTTTAGAGAAGATAGCATCGAACTTGGATTGTCTTCACTGGCGAGCAAAAAGCGCACAACGTTTCTTTCGCTCTTATCTTTATATTTTTTTGTAAATTCGGGCACACTGCCGCTTATTTCTATTAGGTTGTACCAAGAAATGCGCACATCCTTTGGTAAATCAAACAATAGTTCATCGTAAACACTTATCAGGCGAACAATATTTTCAACTCGCTCCAGATAGCGGGCGCTCCAAAACAGCCGTTCAGCAACTCTCGATAACATCATTTGGCTCCTTCTGTTTTTACGATCCATGTATCTTTACTGCCACCACCTTGAGAGGAGTTCACCACTAGGGATCCTTTTTTCATTGCGACCCGGGTCAGGCCGCCAGCAGTCACATAGGTTTTGCTGCTCTGCAGGATAAACGGGCGCAGATCCAGATGTCTTGGTTCCAACTTTCCTTTTTCTATCAGCGTTGGAGCTGTGGAGAGCTTGAGTGTTGGCTGGGCGATATAATTGCGCGGATTATTCTTGATAAGTTCGGCAAAAACGGCCTGTTCCTTTTTACTTGAATGGGGGCCAACCAACATGCCATAACCGCCGGATTCGTTAGCTGGTTTTACCACGAGCTTGTCGAGGTTTTTCAGCACGTATTCCCGGTCAGTTTCATTTTCGCACAGGAAGGTTTCGACATTTGGAAGGATAGGTTCTTCATCCAAATAGTATTTGATCAGCTGCGGCACGTAGGCATAAACCACTTTATCATCAGCTACCCCGGCACCCGGCGCATTGGCCAGTGCAACATTACCCTGTTTCCATGCTCGCATCAGTCCGGGAACGCCAAGTAGGGAGTCGGGATCGAATACCTCAGGATCAAGAAACATGTCATCAATGCGGCGATAGATTACATCGACCCGCTCCGGACCGTAGATGGTTTTCATGTAGACGCAGTCATCTTTGCCGACGTAAAGATCTCCTCCTTCGACTAACTCAGCACCCATCTGTTGAGCGAGAAAAGCATGTTCAAAATAGGCCGAGTTGTAGATTCCCGGCGTCAAAACCACGATCTCAGGTCGCGTAATATCTCGTGGTGAAAGTGCCTTGAGTGTATCCAGCAACTGAGACGGGTAGGAGTCTACTTTTCTGATATTGTCGTTCTCAAATAGCTCCGGTAAAACCCGCTTGGTCACGGCCCGGTTTTCCAGCATATAAGAAACGCCGGATGGAACTCGGAGGTTATCTTCCAGAACATAAAACTGTCCGTCGTCAGCTCGCACCAAATCGGTGCCACAGATATGCGCCCACACACCAAAAGGGGGCGAAACACCGATGCACTCGGGACGGAAATTTTTTGACTCTGTAATAATATGGGCGGGAATAATTCCGTCTTTGATACAGTTCTGATCGTGATAAAGGTCGTCGATAAAACGGTTGAGTGCAGTAAGGCGCTGCTTGAGTCCTTTTTCTGCTATTTCCCAATCTTTAGCGTCTATTGTTCTGGGAATAATGTCGAACGGCCACGCTCGGTCGATGTTTCCTTCTTCGGTGTATACGGTGAAGCTGATGCCCATCTCCTGAATGGTGGCTTCCGCCGCCAGCTTACGTTTATCAAGCTCTTCAGGGGGTAATCCATCGATATAGCTTAGTAATCTGCATGACGACGCTCTGTATTTACCTTCGCAGTCGATCAGTTCATCAAAGAACTCTCCACAATCATAACCTTCGGTTAATTTGCTCATAGCTGGGATCCATCCTCTGGTTTTTGAAACTCATTTCCCGGTCGGAACTCACCTTTACCTCAGGTGGAAATTTCCGAAGTTTAAGAATATAAACCAGCGGGGTGTGAGATTTCTGTTTTCATTATTTTTATATTGTAGCTGTTGCACAAGCTTGTACTTAACTCATGACAACAATAAGAAAAGCAAATAACAGACCGTAATTTAGATAGTCATAAAAGATTCGTAATTTTGAAGTTCGCATAGCCGTGGTGGGCACAGGCAACCAGATCAGCCTGACGTTGTTTAGTGTTCGTTTAACTGGTGACGATTCGATGCAATCTTTGCAGTTGTAATCGCCAATAGTCACTGATCCGATTGTGTCGCTTGCGGCGAATTATATAACGAGACTTACATATCCTATTTTTTATGAAGATGGTGAGTATTTCGGGTATGTTGCTGGCTTATACAGATTGGTATGAAAATGAGCTTAAAGAGTGCTGTTCTGTTATAAGAACAGCAATCAGTGACTACTTACCTGCACACTAAATGGATGCTAATTTCGTCACACAATCTTTAATTTCGTTATCGCTTAGTGAGTAAAAATCTACTGAACCCAGAGCATCAATTCGTTTCTGCAGTGAAAGAAATATTTGATCACAACGGGTATTAAACTCAGTGTCTGAAGCATCCATGTCAGGTAAGGACTCGAGATCCCATGCCACACGTATGCCTGATGACAACCAGTTAGGGCATGCTTCGTTGTGTACCTTATCGCACACAGTGATGATGAGGTCAGGATGGAAGTCTAATCGCTCTTCCCAGGAAGTACTGTGGAATTGAGTGGGGTCGATATCATGGTTTTGCAAATATCTGGCAATACGAGGGTTTATTTCACCTTTCGGGTGACTTCCACCACTCGCGATTTGGAAGTGACTTGGCAGTTGTTTTTTTGCGATAGCTTCAGCCAAAATGCTTCTGCTTGCATTATGTTTGCAAACGAATAATACCTTCATGCTCTTTCCCTAGATTCAGTTAACAGGTTTTAGACCTACGCAAGTTTACCTGGCTATTGTTACAGTACATCGATGTTTTCTCCTTGAATTACCAACCCTTTGCAAATGGACTCTAAGAGATATCGAGCCTAGCCAATCGTTATTTGGAAGTGAGGACCAGACACACAATAAGCGAGCAGCTAGAAGGCATTAAGTATGAAAGAGGATATCTATTCAAGGCTCGCTCATCTTTGTCTCTTACTTGTTTCCCCCTCAATGCCCCATTGTGTGATTCAACACTGACCTTAAATTATGTCTAGTTCACCTTTTTGAATCTTCTCTTGTGTCCACTTTCCTTCAGTAAACTACAGTTAAATTATTGCCAGATATAATTTTTCGGAAACAAGTTATGGAAGAACAACAGAATAAAATATGTGGAGTGCTTTTGGATTTGGAAGGGGTTTTATTTGTTGGGGAACGGGTAATTGAAGGGGCAATTGAAACCGTTGAATATTTACAAAAACAGAAAATACCATTTCTATTTATGACTAATACAACAACAAAATCAAGAAATAGTATTGCAGAAAAAATGAAAAAAATGGGATTCAAGGTTCAGCCTGAAAGTATCTTAACTGCACCGTATGCAGCAAAACATTATCTGACGAAAAAAGGAAATGTTTCCTGCTATTTATTGGTCGCTGATGAAGTTAAAAATGAATTTGCCGGATTTAAACAGTCTGAACAGAATCCTGATGTTATTGTCATTGGTGATATCGGGCCAACTTGGGATTACGAGCTTATTAATAAAGTATTTCAAATGGTGATGTCTGGATCAGAGTTAATTGCATTGCATAAAGGTAAATACTGGCAAACCACGCTAGGCTTGCAGGTGGATATAGGTGCTTTTGTTGCAGGGATTGAATATGTGACAAGTAAACAGTCTGTTGTTATTGGTAAACCGTCATCTGCTTTTTTTGATGCAGGAATTGATGCATTGGGGTGTGAGAAAAAACGTATTGTGATGATTGGCGATGATATTGAGTCGGATGTTGGTGGTGCTCAACGGGTTGGCATCATGGGAGCATTGGTAAAGACGGGTAAATATAGAAAAGAAATTTGTTTATCTTCAACCGTGACTCCTGATTTTATATTAAATTCGATTGCAGACTTTAAACAGTTATTACTGTAATTGTCATGGTTTGTCAAAATTTAAAAATAAAAAAGGAGGTAACAAAAAAGCGAGAAAGATTAAAGTTTTTAACCCATTTCAGGAACAGTTCGAGGATAACCCATTAGTACTTGAAAAATTTTACTTCCAGAAATTAATTACTCTGGTCAAATGAGGTCACCAATTTATTAATAAAGTTTTGTACCAGAAAGGTATTAAATTTCTAAATAGAAAATGCCCCAGAATGAATTAAAGTCACGTTTTATCACACTAGTTTACCTCGCAACTTGCCCCAATTTTGATAATGAACCAATATGATTTTAGTTGATTAATAGAGGAAGTTTGTCTAGGAGAGCGGTGGCAGTCCACATTATATTGTTCTATGTCACTGATGTAGTGGCTAT
The DNA here is from genome assembly GCF_052353105.1 of Vibrio sp. YIC-376. Lineage (NCBI taxonomy): Bacteria > Pseudomonadati > Pseudomonadota > Gammaproteobacteria > Vibrionales > Vibrionaceae > Vibrio > Vibrio sp. YIC-376. Next base: position 167,616 of record NZ_JBBWFK010000008.1, on the reverse strand, counting down.
TTAATCAGCACCTGAGATTAAGCTTCAGGACTTACAAGAGCTAATGAAAAATGACCTCAAAAACACCAAGCAAGACTCAAACTTCATTTCTGAGAAGATTACTGGTGGCCTACCTTATTGATAACGGAAAAGATACGGTACCAGCTATTATGGAAGCAACGGGAATGCCCCGCCGAACCGCTCAGGACACAATTAAAGCACTACATGAAATCGAGATCAAAGCAGTGCAAGTGGAACGTGGACATTACAAAATTGAGGATTGGGGGGCGGTGAAACGAGACTGGATAAAAGACAATATTAAACACATTTCTCAAATACTTTCCTATCCATACCAAATGGATGAATGATGTATCGAAATTCGAAGGGAAACATCCTTGTTTTTATTCTGTAACGACCATCTCTGTTTGATGATTACCAAACTGGTTTCAGTAATAGATTTTTCATCGATTAAGATGTTGATTTAATGTATATTTATTTTAATTTCGTGTTATGTATTAGATGGAAAATAAAATTTATGGGATATGTGGGTGAAACCAAACAGATGAGGGATAAACTGAATTTACGGAAATTGATCCTGATTCTATGCGTGTTTAGTGTCATGAGTACACTGCTAAACATGTTCTATTCCATTTACCGAGTTCAGCATGAGCTCATTGTTAGTAACACGATTGAATCGAATCGCGTTTATGCTGAAAAAATGGCTGAAATGACGGATTTATTCATCGAAACAGCTATGTCTCAGCTTGAATACAGCGCACATAAGCTTAGTAATAGCATGGAAAATGCTGATGTATTACAACAAGAAGTGGAACGATTAAGAACTCAAACCGAGTGGTTTAACTCAGTAGTCATCGTGAATCAGAATGGAGTCATTATTTCTGTTTCGCCCGAAACATTGCAAGTGAAGGGAGTGAAGTTGACTAGCGAACGCTCACTCCAATCATTGAGTGCAAAAAAACCACTGATCACGGATCCATTTGTATCCCCTGCAGGCAACTACATAACCAGTATTTCGTATCCTATTTTTTCAGAGCACGGTGAGTATTTGGGCTATATAGCGGGAACGATTTATCTCGACCAGCATAATGTTTTGTCGAGTATCCTAGGTCGTCACGGTTACAAAGACGGTTCTTATCTTTATGTTGTCGACCGCCAGCGAACTCTAATTTATCACCCGAATAAGGAGAGAGTGGGACAGGTTATTGTCAATAATGAGGCGATACAAGCCGTGGAGAATGGTGTGAACGGTGGAAAGGCCATCGTGAATTCACTGGGTGTGGAGATGCTTGCAGGGTATGCTCCGGTCGCGAATTCTGGCTGGGGGATTGTGGCTCAGAGGTCAGAATATCTCACTTTGTCAGTGCTTAACGAACAAATGTGGAATGTTGTTTGGGAATCTTTGCCTATGGGGGCACTTACCCTTTTGGTTATTTGGATATCCTCCGTATTTATATCGAAACCATTATGGCAATTGGCAAGTGTAGTAAAGAACTTTGAGAGTCACACCTCAACGGTCAATGATTTAATCGAGGTGAAACCATGGTACTACGAAGCGTCGCACTTGAAGCGTTCCTTTCTAAGTGCATTCAACATTGTATCTAACACCATCGATCAACTTCACCTTGATACTTTAACCGATTCTATGACGGGCCTATTAAACCGTAGAGGCTTAGACAGAGCCATAGATAATCTACGTATTCAGAACATCCCATTTTCGGTGTTGGCATTGGACGTTGATTACTTTAAGAAAGTGAATGATACCTTCGGTCATGAAGCGGGAGATCTGTTACTAAAAAATGTGGCGAATCTAATTAAGGAGCAAGCCCGAAAAGATGATGTGGTTTGTCGAGCCGGAGGGGAGGAGTTCATGGTCTTCTTAGCCAACGCAGATGTCAGACAAGCAATAGAGGTGGCAGAGAGAATTCGAAAATCTATTGAAAACTACGAATTTGATACTGTTGGGCGCATTACTATTTCGGTTGGAGTTGGGCATTGGGTCGGGAATGATGAACCGATCAATGCAGTGTTAAAAAGTGCCGATGACGCGCTTTATCAAGCAAAACACAAAGGACGGAATCGAACTGAGCTTAACGACACGGATTCTTATTCTAACCGTAATACGGCCTGAATAATGATTAATTCTTGCATCACACAACAGAGATGGGTCAGATATTTTTCCACCCCAATTAGAGTGGCAGTCAAATCCCAAACTGCACTACCAACACTGAACACTAGGTTAAGTGAGTTTTCTATACTTGCAGTAATCCGTACTTTACTAACTTAGCAAAGTCATTGACGAGGTTCGTCCAGATTTGTGGTGAAGGGCAGGGTGAAAAGAGGGTTTCCTATTATTCATTACAGTCAAAACTCGCAAATCATATTTCAGTAGATTATTTTTTGTGTAGTTGGTGCAGATTTTCACGTTCATTGAACACCCAAAAACCTACTTGAAAGCCAAAACAGATGAAAGGGACTAAGCTATGAGCAAACTATGCATTCATTATTTTGATTTTCCTGGTGGTCGTGCTGAACCAGCACGAATTGCCTTGCGGTATGCTGGAATAGACTTCGAGGATGTGCGTTTCGCACCGAAAGAGTTGGCTGAACGAGCGAAGGACTACCCGTTAGGTAAAGTACCGGTGATTGATGTTGAAGGTCATCGAGTGTCCCAATCTAATGCGATCAATCGATATGTTGGTAAACTGACCGGACTATATCCTGAAGATCCTATTCAAGCATTGCTGTGCGATGAAGTATTGGATGCAGCAGAAGAACTCACTGCTAAACTTGCGGAGACGTTTTCTTTGCAGGGAGAAGAACTGAAAGCAGCACGGGGGCAATTATGTGCATCAGTATTTCCTTCATATCTGAAGTTCTTTTCTAAAAAATTAGAAGAAGCTGGTGATTATTTTGCTGATAATCGTTTAACCATTGCCGATCTAAGGGTGATGATGTTGGTTCGTCATCTTTGTTCTGGTGTGCTGGATCATGTCCCCGTTGATCTTGTCGATAAATACGCTCCTAACCTGAAAGATTACATACAGCGAGTAAGTCAACACCAAGTGTTTGTAAAAGGCCACAGTGCATAAATGGCTTGATCCGGTAGTAGTGTGGGCTGACCTATATAAGCTTTGCCATATTGGAGTGAAAACATGTTTTGCTGAATTAAAAATTTTGGCAAAGCGTTTTTGTCCAAATTAGAGCTAGCCGTATTAGCTAGCTCAGATCTGTCCCATTCGCTGTTACACCTGATTCGTCCCTATGTTCATCAAAGCATCATTTGACTTACTTTTTCTGATAACTGTAATGTGCTCAATATAATTGGGATGACCTTAATTTTTAAGTGAAGAGGCAATGGAATGTTTAGCTTAATACTTGGTTTAGTCTTGTTTCTTGGTATTCACTCGATTTCTATTATCGCGCCAGTGTTTCGGGATACGTTGGTTACGAAAAATGAGAAAGCGTATAAAGCAGTTTATGCTTTGCTGTCGTTTTTAGGTCTCTATTTCGTTGTTGCTGGATATGGCGCTCTCAGGGAAAACCCGAGCATTATTTATTTTGGTGCTCAATCTTTAAGACCGTTAGTCTCTATTCTGATGTTCGGCGGATTCATCTTATTTTTTGCTCCTTATTTCCCCGGAAAAATTAAAGCTGTCGCAAAAAATCCACAGTTATTATCTGTGGTACTTTGGGCATTTTCCCATTTGTTAGTTAATGGTAACTTGGCAGATATACTGTTGTTTGGCTCGTTTTTAGCGTGGGCTATCGTCGATCTTATTTCGATGAAAAAACGCCAACAAAGAGTCGTTTCACCTTTAAAGGCTTCTTGGGTCAATGATGTGATAGTGATTGTGGTTGGAACGGTTGTTTATGCCATATTTGTTCTGTTTTTGCATGGTTATTTAATCGGTATTCCTTTAATGCATTGATGTTCGCTGTCCTGGTTCTGGTTACTCGAGCCAAAAGCAGTATGAAAAGGCTATTAAAAGTAGTTTCTTGCCTAATTACCAGAATGTATCAAGAGTTAATTCAATATCCGTTGGAGTCTTGATATATAAGAAGGGAATTGTGAAATAGTATTGTGACCCGCTCCCGGAATGACAACCACATCTTCCAGCTGACCGTCAAACTTAGCGATTAGCTGCTCGGTTCTAGCTCTCGGGATCACCTGATCCTCTTCTGCAATGAAGATATAGGTTTGAGCCGTAATATCTTTTACCCTATCTGCAGATCGGTATCTGTCTTTGATCAGCCAGGAAATGGGGAACATCCAATAAATATCTTTTGCGACATTTTCAATGCTATCAAATGGCGTCACCAATATAAGCTTGTCTACTTTCTGATGAGCAGCCACGTAAGTGGCAATACCTGAGCCCAGGCTTCGGCCCATCAAGGATACTGAATCATGTTTACTTTCAACAGAATGAAATACCTGAACAGCATCGCTATATAAAACCTCCTCCGTAGGCGTACCTAAATTATTACCATAACCCCGGTAAGGGATGAGGTAGATCGTATAATTGGGAACCATTGTCTTGAAGAGTGGAATATTGGCTTCGATACTTTCTGCGTTCCCGCCATAATAGATTAGCGCCTTAGGTTGACCTTCATTGAGCACCCAACCAAAAAGCTGTGCGCCATCAACAACGAAGCAGGTATTCATCTCGCCGTAAACATCACTAGCAAGCTGGGGAAAGTACAGAAACCGACGTTGCAGTGAGTAAAAAGTAAGAGTAAAAATTGCGTAGCACACCACCAGGGTAACCAGCATGCTTTTCATTCTCGCCACCTGTCTTGCTTAATCTTATACCAATGATAGACGAGCCCATAAATAACGATATTGATCCCCACTGCGACAATACCCAGTAACACCTGGATATCAAAGCGCAACCCCGCCGGATAAATAACAGGAATGATATAGTGTTCGACAAATCCGCCCAGATAACCTTCGCTACCTGCCGCATACCTCAATTGGTTTTCCAAGGGCGCCAGAGGGCAGATCCAGACTTTGAAAATTATCATTGAAACCCATATTGCTGCAGGAATATGGACAAACAACATCTTCGTTTTAGCCAGTTCTTGCTGAAACGTTTCTGCCCCTTCCCATATATGGAATCCACGTATTCTGACAGAAAATGACTCGGATCGCTTGCCAGTTCAACTAATCAACATCCAAGTATCCTTTGCGAGTCGTTAGGAGAGCAAATAGGGCACATAAGAAAGCGGCTGCGGCAATGATAGTCAGTGGCAAAGACCACGTTTGAGTTCGGGAGTAAATCATGCCGACAAAGGCTGGACCGACCGCTGCAAGGGCGTAACCTATGGATTGCGCCATGCCTGATAAGGTAGCAGCTTGAGCGGACGTAACGGATATCTGACCTAAAATGGACAGTGCCAAAATAAAGGTTGAGCAGTTGCCTAACCCAAACACTCCGACCCAGAATATCGCCCATTGAGGTGCCAGGATAAGACCGGTGACACCGACACCATTTAAAAGCGCAGCACCAATAAATAAAGGTGCAATATTTTTGGTTCGCGTCATTATAGGTATAAGCAACAATCCCGGTACCATGGTGGAAAATTGCAAAAAACCATAAACATAACCAGCTTCTAACTCGCTATAGCCTAAAGCAACGAGAATTTTGGGTAGCCATCCAGCAAAAGTATAAAAAGTAAAAGAGTTTAAACCTAAGGCAAAAGTAAAGCACCAAGCAATAGACTGGCGCATAAGCTTGTTCAGTGGGTAGTAATCTTTATTCTTCGTTGTGCTGCGGGTTCTACTTTCAGCTAAGCGAGGCAACCAAAAAACCAAAGCCAGAAATGGGAAAATCAAGTTTCCAGCTAATGCAATTCGCCAGCCGACGGATAAATCATCCATCATACTAGTAACAGGCACCATGCTCGCAGAGCTCAACGTTGAACCAACCCCCATCGATATACCATACAGTGCCGTAATGGTGGCTATTCGTCCGGGAAATGAAGATTTGATCACCGCAGGAGCCAAAACATTACCAACCGCGATGCCCAGACCAATTAGTACTGTCCCGATGAGTAACCAGTGAAAGTGGCCAAATGAGCGAGATATCACGCCAAGCGCAATGATCACCAACGCTAAACAAATCGACTTTTCTAAACCTAATTTGCTGCTTAATTTGGGACAGAAAGGGGAAACCAACGCAAACATAATTAATGGAGTTGAAGTGATAATACCCATGCTTACTGCTGAAATCTGTAAACTTTCCATTATTTGCGCAATTAACGGAGCTAAACTGGTAAAAGGTGCACGTAAATTGATAGAAAGCAGTAATATGCTGATGACCAATAAGTTTGTGGTTTTTGATTTTGACATTAATTTCAGATTATTAGCAGTAAAGAGAACGGCGAGATTCCATATCTTACTCGTTTAGCTTCCAAAAGCTAGAATGATGTCTTTATAACCTTCATTGTGAAAAATTAGATAACTATTCATTCGCGAGACAGTATCATAAAAAAACTTTATCTTACGAGTGATTAAGGCTGGATCGTTCCGTTTGAAAGGGCAGCCAGTAGCACAAGCTGCATTTCACTTTTAGCAATAGTTTGGTGTGAGTAGCAGAGCAGTCCACGATACTGATAGCTCGATTGGCCATATATTCTAAGTGTCGCAAGACAATATATTTGATCAGTTGTAATAAATTTTGGGGATGGTAGTTATACTAATAATATTGGTCACTATTCAACGTATGTCTATGTATCTATAGTATTTGTGGAGCAACGATATGACGAATGAGTCCCGTTTTGATGAGCTTTTGAAGCGTTTACGAGATACCGAAAAAGAGCTGGAAAGTGAAATAGATCGTTTGCTGGATGAGCAACGACAACGGTTTCACTACAAGCTAGAGCATGGAAAAGTTAAGTTTGAAAAACGTATCCACGCATTTCAACGTCAATATCGAGTCGGTATCTGGCGGTACTTGAGGGAAGCTAAATTACGTTACATTCTTTCTGCTCCCTTCATATATGCGATGATCGTCCCATTGTTGATTCAAGATATATCTTTCACTGTGTATCAACACATTTGTTTCAGGATTTATGGTATTCCACTTGTTAAGCGGGCTGACTTTTTCATAATTGATCGACACTTGCTGGAGTATTTGAATGCCATTGAAAAGTTCAATTGTGTCTACTGTGGTTATGGCAATGGCGTTATTGCTTATAGCCGAGAAATTACTTCCAGAACGGAACAATTCTGGTGTCCAATCAAACATGCAAAGAGAACTTCAAACAAACACTCGAGAGTCGATAAGTTTTTTGAATATGGTGATGCGAGTGCCTGGCGAAATGACCTTAAGGCGATAAGAAAGGACTGGGAGGATAATCACTGATTATCGCGTCTGGGGCCTAGATTTTGATCAGATTATTGGTTGGTGTTTGAGTGAGCGGCACCATCAAAACGAGACTTCTACCTCAGTGTGATCACCAAGCGATTCAATTGCTTTTTTCTTACAATTTACGTTTGTGACTTGATTGCATTCCAAGGTCAACTAGAAAGGTTAACCCTCTTTAAAGTGCGTCATCTTTCTACAGCCACACAGTTGACGGTTAAAACGCGGATTTAGAACCTGCCCTGAATCTTACCAGGTATTCACTTATCAATAGTAAAGGCGAAAAGCTACCGTCTTTATTACGTCGAGGCATAGCTTGCTAGTTCTGCTCTAACCATTAAGAGGTTTTCTAAAACTGGCGCGAAATTCTTTCGGCGGCATCTTTTTATACTTCAAGAACAACCGATTGAAGTTAGAAAGGTTATTGAAGCCAGAGAGCTCCGCGATTAATGACACTGGTTTATCGGTCTGAACTAATAAAGAGCAGCCTTTTCCCAGCCTTACCTGAGTGATGTAGTTATTTACACTTTGCCCCATCATTTTCTTGAAAAAGCGGCCTAATGTACTTTCGCTCATACCCACCTGCGAGGCTAACTCCGATATGGATAATGATTCCGTGTAATTTTCATGGATCGCTTCCAGAAGTTGACTTAGCAAACGCTGTTGTCGTTTGTCGGAATCTTTCCTGTCCAACATTTGGTTAACTGAAATGCTTTCATAATCTTGCGCGCCGCTCAGCTCATCAATGATATTCAGCATGATCGTGAGTCTTTGCATGGGTGACGCCGCATCTAATCTCTCGAACAGCGGGAGTAATTTTTCAGCTACTGTTTTCGGGAAGCTAACTCCTCGTTGCGCTTGTTGTAGCAAGGGAGTGAAGTTGTGACATTCAGGAAATAACCGAGTGATTTCATTCATCCACTCAGTGTCAAACCACAACACATAGACTTTCTGCTCAATGTTTGGGTTCACACTTGAACGAGAGTGCCATGAGTGAGGAATGTTCGGGCCAAGTAACACCAGATCCAAATCATCATATTCAGATATGGTATCGCCAACATAGCGTTCACCACTGCTATTAAGCGTCAGTGTGAGCTCATATTCAGGATGAAAGTGCCATTCAAACGGAATGGCATCTAATCGCCGAATAAGCAGTTGCCAGGAGTTATCCTGATTGTATTTAACCTTTTCATACTGAGCTTTCATAAGTAATACAAACCTGAATAATGGGATCACTATGAATGACTATAAAGTATCAGTATATGCTGTTTTTGTATCACTTTGTTAAAAGGTTTGTTGTCAGAATGTGATCAAGCAGGCGAGCTCAAGGTCTGCAAAGTAAGTAATAATCAGCCCTACAGGAACAAGCCATTATGAAAAACAAATATGGATTCGGAGACAATGCACCTGGTAACAATAGCGTGTCCAACATCAATTCAGCACAGTTGAAAGACATATCAAAAAGTTTGCCTTTGAAGAAACTGACCCAAGAACAATTTGAGTTTTGGCAGCACAATGGTTATTTGGTGATTCCGCAAATTATTTCTCAAGAGGCGGTTAAACGTTCACAAGAGTTCTTATGGGAGTTCCAAGAAATGGATCCGCTCGATCCGCAAACCTGGTATCAAGCTCAGCGTCGTGATCATGCTATGGTAGAGCTTAACAATTCAGGGATGGTCGAATGTTATAACAACCAAGTCCTTTGGAATAATCGCCAAAATCCTGATGTGTACAATGCGTTTGTCGATATCTGGGATCAGGAAAACTTATGGGTCACGATTGACCGAGCGAACTTAAATCCACCAAACAAATCAGGACGTGAGTTTAGTGGTTTCATTCACTGGGATGCCGATTCGTCGCTAGATCCACTTCCGGTTAATGTTCAAGGGGTGCTAGCACTATCAGATACCAGTGAGGACACGGGAGGGTTTCAGTGTGTTCCTGAGCTATACCGACAGCTTGAAGTATGGCGTAAAACACAGCCAGATGACCGTGACCCTTATGTTCCCGATCTCACTGGGTTTGATGTGGAATTCATCTCAATGAAGGCGGGGGATTTATTGATATTTAACAGCTTGCTTCCACATGGTATTCGTCCAAATCAATCGGATCAGGTACGCATGGCACAATACATCTCGATGGTTCCGGCTGAAGAAGATAATCAGACCATCAGAGATTGGCGGATAAACTCTTGGAAAGAACGAATTCCACCACAAGGATTTGCTTTCCCCGGTGACCCGCGTAACTGGGAGCAAACCAAGTACCCGCAAGCAGAACTCACTGCACTGGGCGAGAAACTTCTAGGACTGACAAGCTGGAAGGTTCCACAATCTGCATAAAGGGTAGGCTTCACTGAGTGTGCGGAATCTTATGCCTCAATTAGAAATGCGACCGACTTTGAAAATGTCGGTCGCTCTTTATTGTTCTTCTTCCAGACCTTAAAAAAGACATCTATCCCATTGATGAAGTGCTAGCGATGATTAGCACTGTTGTCATTAATCCATTCAGAATGAATAGAAATTGAAAAAAAGGGAAAAACCTACAAAACTTTGTGTGGGTTCACTTGGCGGCTTCATAAATTAAAGTGGCGTCGAAATGGATAGAACCACGTCAATTTACCATCATTAGAGGAAAGTAAATGATTTCCACAAAACATAAGGTGACGATACTAACCGTGGTACCTGCGGTATTATTGCTCTTTGTCCATTCAGGATCATTCGCACAAACCAAACAAGAACAGGTTCACCATATGTCTCATCAGGTAATGCCTTTCGACATGTCTAAAACTATTCACGTGTTCAAAATGACAGATTCAGGCGGCGTGCAGAAGGTTTTGGCAAGGAATTCCCAAGAAACTGACCAAATCTTACTTATTCGACAACATTTAATACATGAGGCGGAAATGTTTAAACATGGAAACTATTCTGACCCAACAAAATTACATGGGGGTGACATGCCTGGAATTACGGAACTTAGTTCTAACACTCCAAAAGTGAAAGTGTCATATTCAGAACTACCTGAAGGTGCACAGATCATCTTTGAAACTAAAGATTTAAGTATGGTTACCGCAATACATCGCTGGTTTGGTGCTCAGCTTTCCGAGCATGGATCTGATGCAAAAGCGGAGTGATGAATTCAGGTACAAAAAAGAAAATCACCTGACCGTAAAAAGTTAACGCCGTTGATGCCCGAGGTAGAGCTTAGAAAAATACCAACGAGCGATTATTTACTACGACACTATGTGTTTTTTTTAGTATCAGAGCATTAACATTCAAGGTCGAATGCAATTCCAAAATGATTTCTCAGCTGAACAATTGAGCTAGAAATCGTTTTAATGGAATTTAGGTTTTGCAATGGGCTTTCTTCATAGCCTATAACATCCCGTAATGGTTGGGTGGCGTTAATCAGCTATATCCTTTTATCTAATATCGGCTTAATAACAGCCCTAATCAGTGCTATAGAACCACTCCTTTAAAACTCCTCACAATATCGTCTTGTTAATCAAAAATAGAATTAAGCAAATATAAATGAATAATGTAAATATGCGTTTAAAACGCTAATTCTTATTTTTTAACCATTATTACATTTAAAAAGTTGATCTTTATTCAGATGTTTTCCTAATCCAAAGGTTATCTTTGGTGAGTTTATTATGCATAGATAATTATATGGAATGGAAATCTCTAATCTCAATGGATATTATTTCCAGCATGGTTTGATATGTAAAAATCAATTAATTTCAATGGCTTAATGTGTTTATTGTTACGAATTTCAATTTAATCTTCTAAGTGCTCCAAATATTTTTTAAACGCTCAAAAATTAACCACGCCTTCAAGCCTTAAGCGATAAAATCTTACATTCAATTTACCTAAAATAAGTAATATGTTAATAATTTCTCGCTTCATTCGCAGGGTGGGAAGTACTGCGTTTGAAATAAAATGGATTTAGTTCGAAGCCATAAATAAAGGCTCGCGAAAAATAAAATATAGTAATAAGGATATTTATGAGTAGTCGCTTTAAGCGCAGTAAGGTTGCTGTGCATTGTTTAGCGTTATTAGGGGCAAGCATGTCACTTTGCGCGCAAGCCGAAACGGAATTGGCTGCCGTACAAGGTGGGGCAAAAGGGGTTGAATTCACACTGATTACTGGCGACAAAGTCAGTGCTGTCGTGAATAATACTGGTGAACTCGGCGGTATTCGCATGCTGAATACAGAGGGTGTGGAAATTGTTACTTCTGTGTTCAAACGCGGTAATGATACCTACCTAGTGCCACCTAAGGCACAACCTTTTGTTGATTCACACGCCATTGACTTAGAATTGTTTAATATCAATAAGTTATATAAGTCAAATTATGATGATGCGAGCACAGACAATCTCCCGGTAATTATCGAATACACAGATGGAACGCTTGCAGGCGCTGCAGCACCGACAGTGATTGAGGGGACATCATTAACTGGTGAAATCGAATTAATCGACAGTGCAGCATTTGGTATCGCAAAAGATAAAGCCGCGTTGGTGTGGGAGAGTCTGACACAGGACGGACGTATCGAAGGGGTATGGCTTGATGCGGTGATCTACGGTCACAAACAAGCTGTTGGCACCACGTTGACACCAACAGTGCCTTTAACGGGCGCATTGGGTACCGCAGCCAGTGCGTTTAATGGCGAAGGCGTCACCGTAGCGGTATTGGATACTGGCTATGATGTTGAGCACAGTGACTTACAAGGTCAGGTGATTGGCTCAAAAGACTTTTCATTTTCTTCAAACGGTGTTGATGATTTGAATGGCCACGGTACCCACACAGCCTCGACCATCGCTGGTACGGGTGCAGAATCGAATGGGTACTGGGCAGGTATGGCGCCGGGCGCTGATCTTCTGATCGGTAAAGTACTGAGCAACAGCGGTGGTGGTAGTACCTACGGTATTATTAATGGCATGATCTGGGCGGTTGAAAATGGCGCGGATATTGTCAATATGTCACTGGGTGGCTCAGCAACAGCCTGTGAAGGGCCAATGGTCGATGTGGTTGAAGCATTTAGGGATCAAGCCCTGTTTGTTATCTCCGCCGGTAACAGTTATACCCGCGAAACGGTGGGTTCACCTGGTTGTGCGCCAAGTGCGTTGACGGTGGCTGCGTTGGATCGTGACAACCAGACGGCAGTCTTCTCTTCGCGTGGTCCGTCACCGGATGGTCATTCTGTGAAACCAGATATCGGTTCTCAAGGTGTTGATGTAATGGCGGCGGCATCTGGTGGTGTTGGCAGCAACGCATATCGCTCTATGTCGGGTACATCAATGTCGGCACCGCATGTTGCCGGTGGTGCAGCGATTGTCTTGCAGGCTCGTCCTGATCTTTCTCCTGTGCAACTGAAACGTGTTCTGACTTCTTCAGTCTCTGACAATGATGCTCATGTACTCGAGCAAGGCGCTGGCCCAATGGATGTCAACCGCGCAATAACGCAACCTGTTATTGCTGCGCCAAACGTTGAACTGGGTCGCTTTGTCGATGTGGCATCTGCTGTCAGCGTAGAAGCGTATGTGACGCTGACCAACATCAGCGACAGTGATGTAAGCTATAAGCTGAGCATGGATTTGATTGGCGAAGACGGTAAAACGCAATTGCCAGCAACTCTGGCTGGTTTAGGGGTTAAATCAGTAACAGTGCCTGCGAATGGTTCAGTGGATGTGCCTGTGTGGATTGAGCCACAAGTCGCGCTGCGTGATGGCGCGTATGGCACCATTAGCGGACGCATCCACGGCGAGAGTATTGGTCAATCGGATGAGCAAATTACCGTGCCGGTATCGTTCTTTATTCAGCCGCCAGAGGTGGAACTGACATTAAATGCGTACGATAACCGTGGTAAGCCAGCAACCAGTATCTCTAAAGCTTATATCATCAGTGAAGAAGATGATTGGGGTCGTGCACTTTCCTTTACCAATGGTCAAGCCAGCATCAGCGTACCACAGGGTAACTACAGTGTTATTTCACACATTGTAACTTACGACAATGACTCTGATTTTGGTGGATTGCCTGAGTCTGCGGCGCAGATGGCGTACCTTGACCACAAAGTCACTTCAGATACGGTACTTACTTTTGATGCCGGTATGGCAGAAAAAGTGGAGTTTAAAGCCGATAAGCCAATTGATACCCAGGGCTTCTCGTTTGGTTTCACCTACGCACTGGACGACAATAAAGTAGCGAAGCTTGCTGCGATTGATTTGATGCCGGATTATGTGGAAAACATGTATCTGTGGTCACAAGGTCACGACGACCGTTTCCGTTCATTTGTGTCTACTCATGCAACGGCACCTGAAACTGTGTTAAGCATGGAAAATGGCCAGCAGCTACATGCTGTTGCACAAGGCCTTGCGGTGGGTTTTGATGGAGAAGGAAGCGCTGAGGTTGTACCTGTTGGTGACGCAGCTTATAACACCGATTGGAGCCAGTTTGATTTGGCCGGTAAAATTGCCTTGATCCAGAACCCTTACTATGCCACGAACTACATGGTGAAAAATGCGATGAATCAAGGCGCAATTGGCGTGCTTTTCTACCGTCCTGGCACTCATGGTCGTTATAAAACTGCCTTTACTGGTATTCCGACTAAGCCAGTGGTTGGTTTAAGTGCGGAAGAAGGTGAAATGCTGTTTGCAGAAATCCAAAGTGGTCGCAACAAGATTAGCTGGTCGGGTACTGCGGTTGACAAAACACCTTACACCTACCAGTTACATCACATCACAGATGGTCACAACAAAGGTGGCTTAATTCGAGTGCATGACAAAGACATGTATCACATCAGTGCAGCTTATCACGCACAAGGGGAAGAGATTCCAGTGTTCCGTGACATGATGGCGCAAACCAACAGCACCGGTGAATTCTATTCGACAGGCAGTCCGCAAATGTTAATTGCACCGGTTGTACGTGACGAATACTACACCGCAACCAGCAAAAACACCTGGACTAACATTGTCATGCCGGCCAGCCGCATTCAAGCGGGAGGCGCGTATTTTGACGGCCCACGAATTATGCCTGCTGGTGAGAAAGAAGAGACAACCTGGCTGAAAGGACCAAAAGGTGCAAGCTTGAATACCAGCTCTCATTCCGTTGGTTACCGTGATACGAATTTGATCAGCTGGAACTTCCCACAGTTTGGTGATTCGTCAGGTCACGATGCCATTGCCGGTTTTAATGGTAGCTCAGCTTATGGTTTGTGGGTGAATGGTGAGAGTACCTACATGAACTCAGGCACTTTAACCATGCCGGTTGAAAGTGCCGAAGTTCGCCTTGAACTGCGTAATTATAACCTCGGTGTGGCGGAACGTTCACCGATTGGCGATAAGCTGGGTTCGTTCTATCAGGGTATCTTTACCTTTATGACTGATCAAAGCATGCAAGGTGCACAGCCTATTTTGGTGCCGCAAATTGATGTGCCTGTAGATATGCACAACAGTCATGCAGCGGGCGAGCCTGCAAAGGTTGTTCTATCGGGTGCAATGGACAGTAGTGACGATGTCAACCTGGCAGAAGTGACCTTGCAATACGCTTATGGTCAGGAATGTTTGCTGAGCTATGTGTTTGCCTACTCATACTGCCCGGTTTACAACAAACTGAATGAATCAGATTGGGTTGACGCAGAAGTGGCTTATGAAGATGGTCAGTGGGTTGCTACCGTGCCAAATGATGCTGAAGCCGGTGAATTTGTTCACTTACGTGTCGTGATGAGCGACGAAGGAGCAAGCTCAGCGCAAGTTACAACCATGCGTGCATACATGCTGAAATAACGCTTGTTTATAAGGCCACCAGTGTCGCTCATTGGCACTGTGAGGTTTTCAATAAAGCAATAAAAAGCCCCGAAAGGGGCTTTTTGTTGAGTCTAAGCCTGATATTTACTCGCTCTATCATACTGATTACTCGCTTTTTTAGTCACTACGAGTGAATGGTATTTAACTCAACAGCTTCCCCAAACTCTCACTATTCAATGACAAAACCTCACATCATTAAAGGTGCTGTTTATCTGCTACTGAGTCATTCAGGCAAGCGTTCTATTTTAGATAACAGTTTATTGCTTAATTGATAATTGTCGTATGTGGCGACTCGCCATAAGCTACTTCAGCACGATAAGTCGAATATAAGTAAACAGAGTACGCTGAATGGCTTTAGCGCTTTCTGGCCTCTGAAAGGAGTCGTTGCTATTTCGCTGATATTTATCAATTAGGATGATTTAGATGTATCTATTAATGTATTTATTGCTTGGCACTTGTTCCGGTGTTCTGGCGGGATTATTTGGTATCGGCGGTGGGATAATCATCGTCCCTGTATTGGTATTCAGTTTTACGGCTCAGGGGATACCTCCTGAAGTTTTGACGCATTTAGCCGTTGGAACATCGCTATCTGTCATTTTGTTTACCTCTGTAAATTCAGTATTAGCCCATCATAAAAAAGGCGCCGTCAACTGGACAATTGTGCGCTGGCTGAGCGTAGGTATCATCGTCGGAAGTGCTGCTGGTGGCGTGACCGCGTCTCTCATTCCAGGTGCTTACTTACAACAAATTATTGGTGTATTTGCCGTCGTAATGGCATTGCAAATGTGGTTTGGCTGGAAGCCTAAAAAAACAGCCTCGGCGTTGAAAAAGTCTGTGCTATCAGTCGCTGGCGTGGTTATTGGTTGGGCTTCAGCTATTTTTGGTGTTGGCGGTGGTTCATTAATGGTGCCTTTTCTCTCATGGAATAATGTCGAGATGAGAAACGCAGTGGCGATTTCTGCGGCATGTGGAATGCCCATTGCTTTTTCGGGAACCTGCTCATTTATTATGATTGGATCGGGGCTGGTTGAGCTGCCGGAGTATAGCCTCGGTTACATCTACCTACCGGCGCTGGCAGGCATCGCTATAACCAGCATGTGGAGTGCAAGAATCGGAGCAAAATTAGCACATCGACTCGATCCGGAATTACTTAAGAAGTTGTTCTCTATGCTGCTTTTGGGAGTTGGGGTTAATTTTCTTGTTTAACGTTGGTTGACCAAGAATTCATCTGTTTGTCCAGCTGACAGGCTTGTGAATATGCTATTTCGCTTCATTGGGCAAAGGTTTGGATATCTGGTTCACCATAAAAGTGTTGGTTAACTTTTAAAACCACACAGTTGACATGGATAATTTTTTGCTTTAAAAATTATTTTGTGCGTAATAGCGCACAAGGAATTGTTGCAGGAGTCTGAATATGGAAGTTACAGAGCGCATTGAGCGGTTACGGCTAAATTATGTTAATTCAAAACCTTCAGTTTGTTATGAGCGAGCGAAGATCTATACCGAATCGCATAAACGAACGGAAGGTCAGCCAGTTATTCTGCGCAGAGCTCAGGCATTTTCTGATTTCTGTAGCGAATTTGATGTCAAAATCTTTTCAGATGAACTGATTGTCGGCACGGCGGGTAAGTTTCGTCGCACCGGGATCCTGACTCCCGAGTATTCCTGGCGCTGGGTTGATAAGGAGATGGATACCTTTGCCACCCGTCCTCAGGACCCATATCAGATGACTGACGAACAGCGTAGTGTGGTTCGGTCTGATATCTTCCCATACTGGCAGGGCAAATCCCTCGAAGAGCATTTTCTCTCTTTACTTCCTAAAGATACCGCCAGAATTGCTGTAGATACCGGCATTATCGATAACGACTCAAAATGGCGTCAGGCGGTTGGCGAAATCACCCCTGATTATGAAGGCTTGTTATTCAAAGTGGGCTATCGCGGAATATTGCAACAGGCTGAAGAGAAACTGGCTGAGCTGGATTATCTGAGCGATGAGAACATCGATAAGATTAATTTTTACAAGGCGACGGTTTTAACTGCGAAGGCGATCATTACTCTCGCTGGCCGGTATGCGGATCTGGCTGAGAAGATGGCGGAAGAAGAGACTGATAGCCAGCGTCAGGCTGAATTAATCGAGATTGCCCGGGTTTGTAAGCGGGTACCGGAACATCCACCGGAAACGTTTCATGAGGCAATTCAATTTGTCTGGTTTGTACAACTGGGTGGCATTATCACGGAAAACCCGTTAGCTCTGAACCCGGGCCGTTTCGATCAGTTCATGTATCCTTATTATAAAGCGGATATTGAGGCTGGTCGTCTGGATAAGCCGGCAGCGAAAGAGCTGATCCACGCGATATGGCTGAAATTCTCTGAGTGGGTCTGGACCATTTCCGAAAATACCACCGGATATTTTGCCGGATATAACCAGTTCCAGAACCTGACGGTCGGCGGTAGAAAGCGTGATGGTTCAGACGCGACCAACGAACTGACTTATATGTGCCTGGAGGCGACGGATGAAGTTCGCACCCACCAGCCCGGGCTGAGTGTGCGGGTACATTCTGATTGTCCGCCTGAGTTTCTGTATGCGGTAACGGATTTGGTCAGCAAGGGCACAGGCTTCCCGGCTATTCACAATGATCAGGCCGGCACGCAAATGCTGTTGCAGGCTGGATATGAACCTGAAGATGCCAGAGACTGGAATAACTGTGGTTGTGTGGTGCCTCACTTCCGTAAAACCGGTCAGTGGACTTCTGCGGTAAACGTGAACTTTGCCGCTGCGATGGAATATGCGCTGAATCAGGGTAAAAGCCGCCTTACCGGCGAAAAGCGGGGACTGGACGCTAAGCCTGTGCAGGAATACACCTCTTATCAGGAAGTTCAGGATGCGGCTTTTGAACAGGTCGGAAACCTGATTTATCACTCTGTTGTGGCAACAATTGTGGCGCAAAAGCTTCACTCACAAATGGTACCAAGGCCATTTCTTTCTACCTGCATTGAAGAGTGTATGGAAAGTGGTTCCGATCTGTCACAGGGTGGAGCGAAGTATAATGTCGGCCCTGTGTTAACGGGAATTGGTTTGGCTGTGGTTGCGAACTCACTGGCCGTGATCAAAAAATTGGTTTTTGAAGAGCAGATAACCACTCTGGCTGAGCTGGACGCTGCAATGAATGCGGACTGGGAAGGCTATGAAAGCCTGAGAGCCAAAGCACTGGATGTTGTGAAATACGGCAATGATGATGATTATGTTGACTCGATAGCCCGGGATTTAGCGAACTATTATTACCGTACGACCCGTTCATACAAAGATATCTTCGGTTCGAACTTCAATTCGGCGTTTATGGGGATTTCTAACTATATCCCGACCGGCAGAATTGTGGGAGCAACACCGTGTGGACGCAAGGCGACAAAACCGATCACTGAAGGGGTATCGCCTTATGCTGGTAGCGATGTCAGCAGCCCGCTTGCCGCGATGCGTTCCAGCGCCAAAATGAATCATGATGTGCATACCGGCGGGACTTTGCTGAACCTTCGTTTGAGTGAGGATCTGGTGAGCACGCCGAAAGGGAAAAGAGATCTGGGCAATATTATTCGTGCCTATTTTTCTCTTGGTGCGTTTCATGTGCAGTTTAATACTTTGTCTACAGAAGTATTGCGTAAAGCTCAGGCGAACCCTGACGAATATAAAGATCTGCTGGTGCGTGTGGCTGGTTACAGTACGCAATTTGTTAATCTTTCTCCGGAAATGCAGGAAGCGATTATTGCCCGCTCAGCGCACGGAGCCATGTAATGGGTGAAAAGGGGGCAAGCGGCGTTGTAATTCAAATGCAGGATTACTCCATCCATGACGGGGATGGCGTAAGAACGACCATTTTTCTCGCCGGTTGTAGTCTCAGGTGCCAATGGTGCGCGAATCCGGAAAGCTGGACGCTGAAGTCCAAACTCGCCTTTTATGCGCATAAATGTGTCCAGTGTCACCAGTGTGAGCAGGTGTGCCCGCAGGAGGTAAAGCCATCCGGTGAAAGTTTTAATCTGGATGACTGCACTCTATGCGGGGCATGTGTTTCTGCATGCCCGGAAAAAGCGCTGGAGATTGCCTGTTCAGATACAGACGCTGAAACTGTCATGCAGAAGATCCGCCGTGATGAGCTGTTTTTCCGCCATACAGGTGGCGGAGTTACTTTTTCTGGTGGTGAGCCGTTTTTGCAGCACCAGTTTCTCAGGCGATTAATGGGAGAATGCGACCAGCTTGGGGTTTCTGTCTGGGTCGAAACCTGTGGATTCTTTAGCTGGAATCAGTGCCAGGATTTAATGCCGTATATTGAGCATATATTCTTAGACATCAAACATATGGATGAGACGGTTCATCAGCAGGTGACTGGGCAGAGTAACCGAACCATTCTGGATAATGCGCGGAAAATCTATCAGCACGGAGTTCCGATAACTATTCGGGTGCCACTGATTGCCGAGGTGAACCTGAATCAGGATAACCTGCGTGCAACGGCTGAGTTCATCTGTACTCACCTGAGCGGTAGCAGTATCGAATTACTGCCTTATCATGAATTAGGTAAGGCCAAATACACCGCTTTCCGAATGGAAGAAAGCTTCCACTCGTTTACGACACCGACGCCGGAGCAGATTGAGCAGGCGTATCAGATTTTCTCCGATTACCAGATCCAGCGCTATACCGGTTGAGAACGAAGTTAAGAAACAGGTTTGATCAGCAGATGAGTTCCATGGGTTCATGCAAATCTGCGTTCAATACACTCTAATAACTCACAATATTCTGAAATACGACGGTTTCAGTCACGGCTTTGTAGCCATGGGTCTGGTCGGCATAGAGTCTAAGCCTGTCACCTTTTGCAATCTTCTCCCAGCAACCACTACTCAGCACTTCCATTTCTCCCTCATGGACAATAATCGTTTCAATGACGCCATGAGCGTGAGGCCCAGACATCTGACAATGGTGGTTAGTCAGGGTGATTTCATGAATCTCGTAGTTGACCGAGGGACTGTAAGGGACGATGGATTTCACCTGCATATTGGGATCATTTGGAAAATGCTGATCGTCACCTGGCGCTGGAGTCTGACCGAAAAACGCCGAGAATGAAGTGTCTAATCCTGAAGCTATCTGCCACAGTTTATCTATCGTCGGGCTCGATTCTTCGCGCTCTATCTGTCCCAGCATCGCTTTGGATACGCCGGTCAGCTTGGCGACCGCGTCCAGACTCAGTTGGCGTTGCTTTCGGATCTCTTTTAAGTGAGACGCGATGCCTGGTTTAAACTGTTTTTCTTCCATGATTGATACCGATAGTTACCTTTTGTTATTAATTAAAACGATTAAATGAACCCTAGAATTGTTTGGTACCCGTGAAGCTGCACCATCACTGATTCGTATTCGATTCTGGCTCAAGTTGGGAAATCAGGTGATTCACAAATGACTGTACCGCTTTAGGGAGAGTTCTACCGGCAAGAACTTGAACTTCTATATTGCGTAAACCCATTATCTTGTCAGAGATAGGTATGGCTTTAACCAATCCTTTGTTCACTAATTGTCTTACTGAAATTTCACCAGATAAAGAGACGCCAGACCCGCAGAGCGCAAATTGATTTAATGCTGACATGTAAGAGCTCACTAGTGCTGGCTCATAGGTTAATTGCTGCTGACTGACACAGATATCGAATAGCTGACGTAAGGTCGTATTTGGATAGGGAATGGCAATCGGGTTTGCTAATAGCTCGGAAAGACGGACGCGTTTTTTCTTCGCAATCGGATGGTCAGGGTGAACAATCGCAAGTATCGGTGCGGGTTGAATATGAACGACATGAATATCCGGGGTAGGGTTAAGACTGAACGCCATACCAACATCTGCATCACCGGCCCGAATCGCATCGGATACATCTTTTGGGGGGTAGACATCTAACTTAAATTGAATTCCGGGAAACTGCTGTCGGTAGACTCCAATGACGTTAGGAAGAAATTCCATTGCAAACCCTTCGGTAGTTGCAATAGTAACTTGTCCTTTTTGTAATCCTTCCAATGAATCAATTTCACTGAGTACTCTATCTGTCTCGAGCATTATTTTTTGAGCATAAGCAGTGAGACGTTCGCCCGCAGCGCTCAGAATCATTCCTCTCGGACGTCGCTCAAAGAGAGGGGTATCTAAATGATCTTCTAAGCTGGCTATTTGCCTACTTATGGCGCTTGTTGCCACATTTAGGTGCGTTGATGCTTCACTAATAGACCCGTATCTGGCCACTTCGAGAAAGTACCGAAGGGCTGGAGCAGTGAGTTGATGGATAGCAGCCATATTTTTCCCTCTAAGAAAATAAAACCGTTTTTTGGTTAACTCTCTCGTTGCAAGAGCTTTGCCAAAACGGCATCAGTTGGTTGCTAAATCTCTAATTGTGGCAACTAAAAGCTTTCACTAGTATCGATTTGAAGGTTGAGAATATGGAGTGACTCCTCGTGGACTAGAGGAGCCTTTGGAAGGAGTAAAAACGAGTTTTTTGACACAAATAAAACGCCAGTTTTTGAGGTGTAAAAACCGGAACGAAAATTGCGTTACTGTGAAATAGATAATTCCACAAATTTATTGGGTTTAAATTAAGTATAAGGATGTGCTTATGTTACTAACTAAAAGATTACTACCTGTTTCGATTGCCGCTGTATTAGCGTTTGGTTCGCAAAGTGCGCTGGCGAATAAGTCGGACGATACACTTGTATATGCATCTAATAGTTGGCCAGAAAACGTCAGTCCATATCACAACAACCTACGCGAAGGCGTCATTCTTAGTAACCTCGCATGGGATACGTTGATTTATCGTGATCCAACAACAGGTGATTACCTTCCTATGTTGGCAACAGACTGGGAATGGAAAGATTCAACTCACTTAGTTTTTAATCTGCGTAAAGGCGTGAAATTCCAGAATGGTGATGATTTTACTGCTGACGATGTTGCCTTTACTTTTAATTTTGGCTTAACACCAGAGTCAAAAGTGGTGACACTGCAAAATATTAACTGGATTAAACAAGTTAATAAAATTGATGACTATGCTGTAGAGTTTGAATTGAAACAGCCCTTCCCAGCAGCATTAGAATACCTCTCAGGTCCTCTTCCTATTTATCCGGAAAAATACTTTAACGAAGTGGGTTTAATCGGGTTCAATAAAGCGCCTATCGGCACTGGTCCTTATCAAATCACGAAAGTGGTCAGTGGCGAATCGGTTGAAATGAAGCTTAACCCTAATTATTTCAAAGAAAGTCCTATCCAAAAGCCAACTATCGGCAATATCAAATTCGTCCTTATTCCTGACGCTGATACACAACTTGCTCAGCTCATGACTGGTCAGGTGGATTGGATTTGGCGCGTTCCTTCAGACCAGGCCGAGCAATTGAAAGCAATGCCTAACCTTAGTGTCTTAAGCAGCGAAACCATGCGCGTGGGATATCTTCAACTAAACAGTCTGGGTACCGACTCTGAAAATTCACCATTTAAGAATTTGAAAGTCCGTGAAGCAGTGAACTATGCAATCAACCGTGAAGGTTTAGCGCATGAATTAGTACGAGGCGGAAGCCGACCACTGTATACACCGTGTTTCCCGGATCAGTTTGGTTGTGATGTTTCGGCAGCTAAGAAATATGAATATGACCCAGCTAAAGCAAAAGCGCTATTGGCTGAGGCGGGTTACCCAGATGGTATCGATACCGATATTTATGCATACCGTGACAGAGAGTTCGCAGAAGCGGTGATTGGTGACTTACGTAAAGTAGGCATTAAAGCGAAGCTTCATTACATGAATTATGCTGCTCTGCGTGACGCGTTGCGTTCTGGCAAAGTGCCAATGGCATTCCAGGCATGGGGCTCGTACTCCATCAATGATGCCTCTGCGATTATCAGTGTTTACTTCAAAGGTGGTGCTGATGATGGCGACAAAGATGAGCAAGTAAAAGAATGGCTGGATACTGCTGATACTTCGGTCGATCCAGAACAACGTAAAGAATTTTATAAGAAAGCAATATCCAAAATTACCAATAACGCTTACTGGGCTCCAATGTTTTCTTACACCAGTAACTATGCGTTTACGTCGGATCTGAACTTTACCGCTTATCCAGATGAACTACCTCGTTTTTGGGAAGCTAGCTGGAAGTAATCGAGACAGTTTGACGAAGTAATTTAATGATGTAACAAGGGAGGTTCATCATGTTGGGATATTGTGTACGTCGCTTTTTAATGGCTATCAGTGTGGCGCTAACGGTGTCGGTCATTTGCTTCATGTTGCTGCATTTGTCTGGTGACCTTGCCACTGCTATAGCCGGACCTGAGGCAACATCCGATCAAATTGAACAAATACGCGTTCAGTTCGGTTTGGATCAGCCAATTGCCCTGCAATATATACATTGGTTATGGGGTGCATTGCATCTTGATTTTGGTGAATCTTACTACTTTACCGAATCAGTTATGTCGTTGATCGGTGAAAGGCTACCAGTGACATTAACATTGGGTGCGATTGCTCTGAGCGTAGCAACGTTGGTGGCTATTCCGCTCGGTGTTGTTGCTGCTATTAAACAAGATACCTGGATAGACAGACTTGCATTAATGATTGCGGTCTTTGGTCAGGCGATGCCGAGTTTCTTCTTTGGCTTAGTGCTCATCATTATCTTCGCTGTAAACCTACATTGGTTACCAGCTGGTGGGACAGGCACATGGCAGCACTTTATCTTACCGGCGATAGCGCTTGGCTATTATGCCACCCCTTCCATCATGCGTTTAACACGCACAGGTATGCTCGAAGTTTTAGGTTCGGATTACATACGTACCGCTCGCTCAAAAGGGATTAGTGAAACTCGAGTGGTTGTAAAGCACGCATTACGTAATGCAGTTATTCCAGTCGTCGCGCTTCTGGCGGTAGAGCTTGGCTTTATGCTCGGTGGGTCAATCGTTATTGAATCGGTATTTGCACTAAGAGGACTTGGTCAGCTTGCGTGGGATTCGATTGCACGTAATGACTATCCTGTAGTTCAGGCCGTCGTTCTGTTGATTGCCGTGTTTTATATCGTACTGACGTTCCTTGCTGATTTGTTGAACGCCATGCTTGATCCAAAATTACGCTTTGCTTAACAAGGAGGTTAAGGTGAGTACTATGACATTAACATCATCTATGAATTCATCGTTACCGGAAGTTCCGATGTGGCGAAAAAGTTTAAATAAACTACTTGGTCACCACAGTTTAGCTATCGGTACGGGTGTGATCCTGGTAATTGTTCTGGCCGCTATTTTTGCTCCATTGCTGGCTCCTCATGACCCTTATGCTCAGGATGTGACACAGCGAATGATCCCGCCAGTCTGGCATGACAAAGGCAGTTGGGACCACATTTTGGGAACAGACAAGCTAGGCCGTGATTACTTCAGCCGTCTTCTGTTTGGTGCCAGAATTTCCCTGACGATTGGTTTGGCTGCTGCGGCGATATCTGGACTAATAGGAACGGTACTTGGTGTTCTGGCCGGATACTTTGGTGGTCGCACTGACGCTGTGATTAGTTACCTGATTACTACTCGTTTGGCGATGCCGGTAATATTGGTCGCACTCGCCATGTCATCTCTGGTCGGGGGATCATTGCAGGTCGTGATTATATTGCTTGGTGTTCTACTGTGGGACCGTTTTGCGGTGGTTGCCAGGGCGACAACACAGCAATTGAGGGACGCTGAATTTATTGCCTCCGCAAAAGTCTTGGGCGCATCAACACCGTATATCTTAGCGAAAGAACTGCTTCCTAATATTCTGAGCCCTTTAATTGTGGTTGCGACTTTGGAAATGGCGCATGCCATCCTACTTGAAGCAACACTGTCGTTCCTTGGACTGGGTGTACAACCTCCTTTACCGTCTTGGGGACTGATGGTCGCAGAAGGAAAGGCATACATGTTCTTCCAGCCTTGGGTGATAGCTATTCCTGGTATTGCTCTGATGATTCTGGTGTTAGCCATTAACTTGGTTGGTGATGGCCTGAGAGACCTTAATGCACCACAAAACCGTAGCTAAGGGAGAAAAACGATGAATCCAGTTTTAAACGTAAAAGGACTTAAAGTTACTCTGCCAACAGCAAACGGTGACTTGAACGCTGTCCGAGGCATTGATCTGAAGGTAAACAAAGGTGAAATGTTATGTATTGTGGGTGAGTCAGGGTGTGGTAAATCCATGACCTCTATGGCACTGATGGATTTATTACCCAAGCGCGCAAAGTGTACCGCTGATAAATTGGTATTCGCTGGTGAGGATTTGCTGGCAATGCCGAAGAAGAAGAGGGATACCTTGCGTGGGTTACGCTTATCGATGATTTTCCAAGAGCCGATGACGTCACTGAATCCTTCTTACAAATTGGGTGATCAATTGTGTGAAGGCATCATTGCCCATAAGAAAGTGACGAAGGAGCAAGCTCGAAAACGTGCGATTTACCTGTTGGAGCGTGCCGGTGTTCCAATGCCAGAAGAGCGATTAAATCAGTATCCACACCAGCTTTCCGGTGGTTTACGTCAAAGGGTAATGATCGCGATGGCACTGATGTGTGAACCGGACCTGATCATTGCCGATGAACCAACGACGGCTTTGGATGTAACCATTCAGGCACAGATTCTTAAGTTGATAAGAGAACTGCAACAAGAGTTTGGTACGGCGGTAATTTTCATTACTCACGACCTTGGGGTGGTCGCACGTATTGCTGACCGAGTTGCGGTTATGTATGCGGGACAGGTTGTAGAAACCGCATCAACAAAAGACATCTTTACCGCCCCTAAACATCCTTATACTCAAGGACTGATTAACTGTATCCCAATCCCGGGCAAGACAAAACCCGGTGACACTCTCTCAACGATTCAGGGAGTGGTACCAAGCTTAATCGGCAAGACCACAGGCTGTGCATTTGCGAACCGTTGTTCTCACGCTGTTTCTGCTTGTACTGCAGTCGATCTTTCATTAACGCCGGCTTCAGGTGAACATCTGGTTCGCTGTTTCCTGCACTCTGACACCACAAATCAAATTGAGATCAAGGAGGCATCATAATGGATTATGCTCTTGAACTATGTAGCCTAACGCGCCATTTCGATATTAAGAAAGGCATGTGGAAAGAGAAAACTCGCTTTACCGCAGTAGATAAAGTTTCTTTACGGGTTAAACCGGGTGAAGTGGTGGGTCTGGTCGGTGAGTCCGGATGCGGGAAAAGTACACTCGCCAAGATGATTCTGGGTCTGCTTCCTCCGAGTGACGGGGATGTCCTTATTGAAGATAAAGAGATTGATCTGAACGACAGATTTGCACTGGCAAAAGTGATTCAGCCCGTGTTCCAGGACCCGTACTCTTCACTTAATCCACGCAAAAAGATTTGCGATATTATCCGCCTTCCATTGCAATTGCATAAGATAGGCACTCCCGCAGAGCAAGAAGACGAAGTACGTAGAATTGCTCAGCGTGTCGGGTTACCTGAACGTTTGCTGGATCAGTATCCTGGTCAACTTTCAGGCGGGCAACGTCAGCGGGTTGCGATAGCACGTGCTTTGATTCTCAAGCCAAAGATCCTGATTTGTGATGAACCGACCTCAGCATTGGACGTATCGGTTCAGGCTCAGATATTAAACCTACTGTTGGAACTTAAGCGCGATCTTGGTCTTACCTATTTATTTATCAGCCACAACCTGGCAGTAGTCGAACATTTGGCAGACCGAGTCATGGTGATGTATCGCGGCCAGGTTGTTGAAGAGGGAAGCTGTGAGCAGATTTTCCATCAACCACAGCACCCTTATACTCAGGCATTGCTGGCGTCAATTTTGACCCCCGACCCAGATCTGGGTCTACCGGATATAGACACAGGTAGTTGGCAGGAAGCCAGCTAACCAAAACACCTACGTATTAACGTTACTGTTTTTAAAACGCCTCATTGAGAAAGGTGGGGCGTTTTACACCTCAAAGGAGTTGTTATGAGCCGTGAAATTGCGATTGAAAAAGTCACTGAATATTTTGATTCTGGTAAGTTTCTTGAAGAACTAACTGCACGCGTTACCGTTAAAAGTGAAAGTCAAATCGCCAGTGGTTTTCCTGCCTTGAGCGAGTACCTTGAAAAAGAAATGGTACCTTACTTAACTGAAATGGGATTTAGCTGTGAAATCCTTCCTAATCCTGCTTCAGACGATGCATCAGCCTGGCCGTTTCTACTGGCGGAACGTATTGAAGACCCTTCATACATTACCCTTCTTTCGTACGGGCATGGCGATGTAGTACGAGGCTACGACAACGAATGGCGTGAAGGATTAAAACCGTGGGATGTGACTGTTGAGGGAGACTTCTGGTTTGGCCGTGGAACAGCAGACAACAAAGGCCAGCATTCAGTTAATCTAGCGGCTCTTAAAACAGTCCTGGAAACACGAGGAAAACTCGGTTTTAACGTGAAAATTCTTCTGGAAATGGGCGAAGAGGCGGGATCACCGGGTCTGGCTGAATTCTGTGCTCAGAATCGCGATAAATTGGCGGCCGATCTGTTCATTGCGTCAGACGGTCCAAGGGCTGGTGCGGAGCTACCAACCGTATTTCTTGGCTCACGGGGTTCCTTAAACTTTGACCTAACGGTAAATCTTCGTGAAGGCAGTCATCACTCTGGAAACTGGGGTGGGTTGTTGGCGAATGCTGCCACAAGGCTGACTCATGCATGGGGCTCTCTGGTGAATTCTGAGGGACGTATCCTGGTTCCTGAATTGCTTCCGGAATCGCTACCAGATGCCGTTAAAAATGCGGTTAAAGATATTCCTGTTGGACAAGGTGAAAATGATCCGGTGATTTCTGAAGAGTGGGGTGAGCCAGGGTTTTCTCCAGCGGAACGCGTGTTTGGGTGGAACACGCTAGAAATACTGTCGATGAAAGCGGGTAACCCTGAAGCACCGGCAAACGCGATACCGGGTCAGGCATCTATCCATGCGCAACTTCGATATGTGGTTGGCAGCGATAGTGATAACTTCCTGAAACACATCAAAGCGCACTTGACCAAGCATGGGTTTGATGACGTAGAAGTCACTGCAGCAGGCGTTGTGCAAATGCATGCTACTCGTTTGAACCCTGACGACCCTTGGGTTCATTGGGTTCTGGATTCAGTTAAGCGCACAACAGGTAAGAATCCGACTTTGCTACCTAACCTAGGTGGTTCACTACCGAATGACTGCTTTGCTAAAACGCTCGGTTTACCAACCGTTTGGATTCCTCACTCTTACCCTGCTTGTTTACAACATGGGCCGAATGAACATATGTTAGGGTCTGTGGCAAAAGAAGCTCTGCAATTGATGACCGGCGTGTTCTGGGAACTTGCAGAAGTAGGTGCGGGTATCAAGGAGTCAAGAGATGCAGCATAGTGAAAGGATTCATTTCCTTACTGAGTGGCTAAAGGAAAATGAACCACGAATGGTCGAAATGCTTGGTCATATTGTTAATATCGATTCGTTTAGTCACGATCCGGAAGGGGTGCAGTCAGTACGAGAAGTGTTTATAACAGCATTGATAGACACTGGCATTCCAGTGACAGTTATTGATGAAAGCGATACTCATGCATTGCATGCGTCCGTCGGTGAAGGCGCTGACCAGCACATATTTTTGACCGGCCATATGGACACCGTGTTTAAAGGTGGTACTGTCGCTGAAAGACCATTTATTCTTGAAGACGAAAAGGCGTTTGGACCGGGCGTTTCAGATATGAAGGCGGGCCTGGTTATGAATGTTTTTCTTCTTATGGCATTTCATGAGCTTAATCATATTGCACCTTTGCCATTCAAGGTGAGTGTGTTCTTCACTGGTGATGAAGAAATTGGTTCTCCTAATGGTAAAGAACTCATTCAAAAATACCTGAAGCCCGCAACCGCTGTTTTTAATGCAGAGCCTGGACGTATTTCCGGTAATGTGGTTAAAGCGCGCAAAGGTGGTGGTACTTATGTGGTGGATGTCACGGGTGTTGCTGCACACTCAGGAGTCTGTCACGCAGACGGTATCAGTGCAGTGGAAGCTCTGGCTCGAATTATTCAGTCAATTCATAAGCTGACGGATTATGAAACAGGCGTAACAACTAACGTCGGCGTAATTCAGGGCGGTACCACTCCGAATACCGTAGCCCCTTTTGCTTCAGCCAAAGTAGACGTGCGTTTTATGACTCTCGAACAAGTCGAGCAGATTGAAGCGCTGTTGGAGCAGTGTGTTACTTCTCATGGAGTGGGTGGTGCAGAGGCAACTATCAAGAAAATTGCCGGCTTTTTGCCATTCGAAGAGCATGCTAGCGCACATCTATTAGCACTGTATAAGCAAGAAGCGAATAGCATGGGCTTACAGGTTGATGGAGAGTTCACCGGTGGGTGCTCTGACGCAGGTTGGACATCAGCGATGGGCATTCCAACTTTGTGTGCGACTGGTCCGGTAGGTGGCTATGCTCACACGGAGCGCGAGTTCTGTTGGGTGAATACTTTTGCTGAGCGAGCGACAGTGGTTGCGCGGTGCTGTTTAGCTCTTTAAATTTTGGTTGCTAACGGTGACAAAAAAGTCAGTTAAATGAATAGGCACAGAGTGGTTTCAAAAACTGTTCTGTGCCTTTTAACATAAGGAAAAGTGAATGAACGAGACTGCTATAAAACAATTAGTCGATGATTACCCTATTGTTCAGCAACTGATTCAGTTAGAAGAAACGTGTTGGTTTAACCCTGAAGTGACTGAACTTGAGGTGGCATTGCCCTATGTGGGACTCGATCAGAGCGATGTGAAGGATGCTTCTGACAGATTGTTTCGCTTCGCTCCGTACATTAAAAAAGCATTCCCTGAAACAGAAGTAACAGAAGGCATTATCGAGTCTCCGCTTGTTTGTGCTCCTAAGCTGAAAGAAGTCTTACAGCAAAAAGTTCCAAATCAAATACTGGGTGATGTTTATATTAAAAAAGACAGCCATTTGCCTATTTCAGGCTCGATAAAGGCACGTGGAGGAATATACGAAGTACTCACTCATGCAGAATCGTTAGCGCTGGAGAAAGGGTTGATCACCAAGGAAGAGGATTACAGTAAGTTACTGAATGAAGAGTGTCGTACTCTGTTCTCCCAACACCGAATCGCCGTGGGTTCAACCGGAAATTTAGGTCTCTCTATTGGCATCATGAGTGCAAAGCTCGGTTTTGATGTGACAGTACACATGTCGGCTGACGCAAGAGAATGGAAAAAGAATAAGCTACGTGAACATGGTGTAACCGTTGTTGAGTATGAGGAAGATTATGGGATTGCCGTTGCTCAGGGACGTAAAATGGCAGAAAGCGATCCGCAATGCTTTTTCATTGATGATGAAAATTCAAAAACACTTTTTCTAGGTTATGCCGTTGCTGGCGAACGACTCAAAGCACAATTTGATGAATTAGGTATCGTTGTAGATGAATCAAATCCGCTGTTTGTTTACTTACCTTGTGGCGTAGGTGGTGGACCGGGTGGGGTGGCTTTTGGACTTAAGTTAGCGTTTGGAGATCATGTACACTGTATTTTTTCTGAGCCTACACATTCGCCGTGCATGCTGCTTGGCGTACACACGGGTTTGCACGACGGTATTTCAGTGCAGGATATTGGTATTGATAATAAAACTGCAGCAGACGGCTTGGCGGTAGGACGTCCATCCGGTTTTGTTGGCAGGGCAATGCAACGCCTGATTGATGGCTATTTCACCATCAGTGATGAGCATATGTTTGAGTGGTTAAAAACGTTAAATCATCAGGAAAACATTAAAGTTGAGCCATCAGCAGCATCTGCAATCTATGGGCCGGTTGTGGTCAGCAATCATCAGCAATACCTTCAACGAATAGGCTTAACTCCGGATGTATTAGCCAACAGTACTCATGTTATATGGGCGACTGGGGGAGGGATGGTGCCAGAAGAAGCAATGGCCCAATATTTATCCTGAGTCTCCATTCATTCTACAAGTAATGCATTCCAAAAGTAATGCATCCCACGATAGAAAGCCTGTGACTAAGGGTTACAGGCTGTCCTAAAACGCCAGTGGCGCGTTTTCAATCACTTCTTTCATTACAAAAAAAGTACGAATTTGACGAACGCCAGGTAGTGCGAGCAGATGGTTTGCATGAAGTTGGTTAAAGTTGGCCATGTCTTTCACACGTATTTTTAAAAAGTAATCAAATTCCCCGGCAACGAGCTGGCAATCAATGATCATCTTCAGCTTCACGATTGAAGTTTCAAATTCCGCAAAACTTTCCGGTGTCGACCTATCAAGCACCACACCCACGATAACCAATGAGCCAAGTTCAATATCGACAGGGTTTATTTCCGCACGAATCGATTTCACTACACCTAGCCTGAATAGTCTATCAACTCTTCTATGGCACGTAGCGGGGCTAATGTTGGCGAGTTCTGCCAGTTCAGCATTCGTTTTGCGGCCATCTCGCTGTAAAAGTTGTAATAACTTGCGGTCTGTTCGATCTAATGTGTTTGTCATGAAAGAATATTCCATATTAATTGATTGCATTTACAAAATTTAACCTCCTTTGTTATTAAAGTGAAATTAAAAGTGAAAATAACATATAAAAATGAAAGCACATTTTATCTAAATTTGGATAGTCTGTATCACATAGACGGCAGGGAAATTCCACCGGATTAAAGAAAAGTCAGGCGATAATAAGGAAGTTATTTATGAACTTAGAAAAATTTGAACGTTACCCACTAACATTCGGCCCAACACCTATTGAAAAGCTAAGCCGCTTATCTGAATTTTTAGGTGGCGATGTAGAAATTTATGCTAAACGTGAAGACTGTAACTGTGGTCTGGCTTTTGGTGGTAATAAGATCCGCAAACTCGAATACATTGTACCTGACGCTATTGCAGAAGGTGCTGATACGCTAGTAACAATCGGTGGTGTTCAGTCAAACCACACTCGATTAGTGGCGGCTACGGCGGCAAAAATCGGCATGAAGTGTCGTTTAGTCCAAGAAAGCTGGGTGCCATTCCAGGATGCAGTATATGACCGTGTGGGTAATATCTTGATGAGCCGCGTTATGGGTGCTGAAGTAGAGTTAGTTAATGACGGTTTTGATATTGGGATTCGTGAGAGTTGGAAAAATGCATTGGCAGATGTTGAAGCTAAAGGTGGTAAGCCTTACCCAATTCCGGCTGGTGCATCAGAACATAAATATGGTGGCTTAGGTTATGTTCGGTTTGCTGAAGAAGTCCGTGAGCAAGAAGAAGAGATGGGCATTAAGTTCGATTACATCGTGGTATGTACGGTAACGGGTTCAACCATGGCTGGTATGGTAGTGGGCTTTGCTGAGGATGGCCGTGCACGAAACGTTATCGGTATCGATGCTTCAGCGACACCAGAAAAAAACCACGCTCAAGTACTTCGTATTGCACAACATACTGCAGATTTAGTTGAGCTTGAAACGCCAATTACCAAAGAAGATATCGTTATCATCGATGATTATGCTTACCCGGAATATGGCGTACCTTCAGAAGAAACAAATGAAGCGATTCGCATTGCAGCTCGTACCGAAGGTATGATGACGGATCCGGTATATGAAGGTAAGTCTATGCAGGGGTTAATTGACCTTACTCGTAAAGGTTATTTCCCTAAAGGTTCTAAAGTACTGTATGCACACCTTGGTGGTGTACCCGCTATTAACGCATACAGCTACATTTATCGAAATGGTTAACTCTTTCCTGTATGAGAAATAACCTTTTTAGCCCCAGAATTGGGGCTAAAATGATTTACCAAACCTCTTGCCAACTAGGTCTAAAGCAAGTAAACCATATGTCTGTATCTTATTATTGGCACTACTTTGGTCAAGAAAGCCCAATCATCAGATTACGTAAAGGAAATATGAATGTCTGAAAATTTAAAATCTAGTGCTAGAAAAGTTCAGGACTGTTTATCTTCACAAGGTTATGATTTTGTGGTTAAAGAGTTTTCTAGTTCTACTCGTACCGCTCAAGATGCAGCGGAATCTATCGGCTGTGCTGTACATCAAATAGCTAAGTCTCTTATTTTCAAAGATAAACGATCAGGTTTACCAATATTGGTGATTGCGTCAGGCAGTAACAGGGTTGATACAAAAAAGATAAAAAATGCGCTTGGGAATCCAATTTCCAGAGCTGATGCAGATTTTGTAAGAGAGAATACAGGATTTGCTATTGGTGGCATCCCACCCGTTGCTCATAAAACTAAACTACAAACCTTCCTTGATGAAGATTTAAAATCACAAGAGGTTATATGGGCAGCTGCAGGAACACCAAATTCTTTATTTGAACTAACCCCAACAACACTCGAAAAGCTAACAGGTGGTTATTGGTTAGATTTAGCAGATTAGAATACAACTAATTACATAGCAAAATCTTTAGTAAGTTTTATTACGCCTACAATTATATATTGGGGAGCCGTGTGGATGGGAGATGATTACTATTGCAATTTTAACGTAATGTATCCAAATCAACGTAAGTCGTTGGTCTGTTCTCTTCCATTACGACATGTGATTGAATCGTTGCTGAATACTCTGAGTTACTTATGAGTCGATCATTGATTTCCAGATAAGCTTGCATGTCGCGACAGATAATCTTTAGGATATAATCACATTCTCCACTTACTGTATAAAAATCTACAATTTCAGGGATTGATGTTGCCATCGCCTTGAAAGCTAATAACTCTTGATAGGAGTGATGGCGAAGTTTTACGTTAGCGATACATGTAACAAATCGGCAGACATTTCTCAGATTTACATGGGCATGGTATCCGTCGATAAACCCCTCTTCTTCCAAGCGGCGGACGCGTTGCAAGCAAGAACTTGGTGCTAAAGCGACTTGATTCGCTAATTCTTGATTGGTGATTCTTCCGTTCCTCTGAAGAATATCAAGAATACAATAATCCGTTTTGTCCAATTTTTTCATATTATAAAGCCTGAGGAAAGCACTGCTCACGGTGCAATTAATAATTTGAAAGATAATATGAGACTTTCTCTAGAATTACTAGAATGAATAATATTAATAAACTTCGCTCTTAATATCTCTATTGGCGAAATATTAATCGACAGTTATTGAAAAAACCTGATAGCCTTCTGTCCCTATAACTACCGTTACATGCAAAGTTAAATCAATAGCCGCTAAGTGACTGACAAGTGCGAACGGAGCATATAAAAAATCCTGATCAGCTCCGCTCGCTGTGGGGAAGTTAAGATAAATTAAGCAACTTGTAGTACAGAAGATTTATTCTTGCCAGTCATGATACCGAACAAATCTTTAGGATCTTCCATTTTAGGAATCAGTTCGACAGCTTCCCCTACGTTGAGTTTTACCGCTACATCATATATGTAGCGTAATACGGACAGATCTTCTAAGGCGAATCCTACTGAATCAAAAATAGTGATCTGATGTTGGCTATCGCGTCCGTGCTCTTCTCCAGCAATGACTTTCCATAGAGGATGAACAACATGCTCAGGTGGTAGTTGTTGGATATCACCCTCAACTCTTGTTTGTGGCTCATGCTCTACAAAAATCTTTCCGGCATTTAGAACATCGATATGAAGCTCTGTTTTACCAGGGCAATCACCGCCAACACCATTAATATGCATTCCCGGTTCAACCATATCAGGTGTCAGGATCGTCGCGTATGCTTTATCAGCGGTGACAGTAGTTATGATGTCCGCTCCCTTTACACATTCTTTAGCGGAATTTGCCTTGACTACCTTAAGAGCAGGATAGACTTTTAAATTGTCCGCCACTTTGTCCATGGATTGATTGTCAATGTCAAAAATGCGTAGCTCATTGATCCCTAGAATTGTATGGAAAGCGATAGCCTGAAACTCACTTTGTGAACCGCAGCCAATCATTCCCATGATATTCGATTCTGGATTAGCGAGCGCTTTAGCGGCCATAGCGGATGTTACAGCGGTACGAAGAGCAGTGGAAATGGTTAGCTCACTCAGCAGTCTTGGAAATCCGGTAGACACATCGGACAAAGCACCAAATGCCATTACAGTCGATAAGCCTTGTTTGGGGTTTGATGGATGACCATTTACATATTTGAACCCGTAATTATTGCTATCTGCGACAGGCATCAATTCTATGACACCAATATCACTGTGTGCTGCGGTACGTGGTGACTTGTCAAATTCCTCCCAACGACGGAAGTCATCTTCCATATAAGTCAAGAGACCCTTCATAAATGTTTCCGTACCGTGACTATCGACCAGTGAACTGAGTGCATTAACATCTAAAAAAAGTGTCATCCTTAACCTCCAATTGTTGTGTGATTGATTCACTTGTTTGTTAAGGAAATCTTATCCTCGAACTCAGCCAACAAAAAGTCAGATAAATGTACAAATATTTATAATAATCTGGCATTTTGCTATGTATAGGTTACATTGTGACTAAGTTCCTACCTTTAGGATAAAGCTCATGGATGATACAGATAGACGACTATTAGCCCTTCTTAGAAAAGATGCCCGCACTCCGGTAATTACCTTGGCAAAAGAACTAAAAGTATCGAGGGCGACAGTACAAAATCGGATTAATAAACTTGAACGTGATGGCGTTATTCTCGGTTATACAATAAAGCTTCATCAGCAGTCAGAGAGTCATGTTGTTAAGGCAATCATGAGTATTTCTGTCGAGGCAAAAGACGAAGCCGGTGTGTTGGATCAACTTCATGCATTTCCAGAAATACTGTCCATCTACCATACAAATGGACATTGGGATCTTATCGCTGAAATACAGGCCGAGAATCTCTCAGTACTCGGGGAGTTGTTAGGACGTATACGGTCAGTAAAGGGTATTGTCCAGACTGAAGCGAGCTTGCTACTTAATTTAATTTTCTAAAAGTTATTGGAGTTAAAAGTGCAGTTTTTTGATTTTTAGAAGTTTTTTATCTTAGTTTTATTGAGCCGGAGGTTTTATTGAGCCAGAGCATTAACGTTTAATGATCGATTACTCTGGCCCTTATGGGAAATTATCTAGCTATGAACGTTAGCTAGCATAGTACATCTAACGGTCTCTTCTTTTTAGATGGATTCCTGCCAGCATACATCTAACTGAGCCTCCAGCTAGCTCTATTGTCGGAATAGATATAGGAATTATTTTCGCATACTTTGTAATGGTATTAATTTGCGTCGTCGTGAGAACGTCATAGGCACGCTTGGATATAGCGAGAAGCGTTTCTCCTGTTTCGCTCGTCAATTCAAGAGCGTTACCGGCAAAATTATCAATCTGATCATAGCTTAGTTCGATGACCTCCCGTCCACTATCCAGCAGTCGGTTTTTGATCTCTTCGCGTCTTGCTGTATCTACAATCATATCTAGGCAAATTAAAGCATAGTTAGTTCCTATCGCCATCATCACATTGGTGTGATAGATAGGGATGCCTTGTCTATCCGCGCTGTCAAATGCCATCGGCTCATATCCGAACATAGTACAAAACCTTTCTAGGATAATATCGCTCGCTCGGTTGGACTTAGCTGTGTACGCCACTCTCTCTATATGGTCTAAAACCATTGCGCCTGTACCTTCTAAAAACAGGTTGTCCCACTCTAGGCCAGAGAAATCCACAACAGATTGGACTCGATATTCTCGTTTTAAGGTTTCTATAATGTCGTCCCTGCGTTCGCGTCTTCGACTAGGAGAGTACATTGAGTGAATGGCGATATTGCCTCCTGAATGGGTAGTAAACCAGTTGTTAGGAAATACACTATCTGGCGTTTCCTTGTCACCGTAATCATGGAAAACATGAACTTTCACACCATGGTTTTCTAATGTCTGAGCCATAGACTCAAACTCTTGTTTAGCAAGTCCACTGATATCCTTGTT
Source organism: Vibrio sp. YIC-376 (assembly GCF_052353105.1). Lineage (NCBI taxonomy): Bacteria > Pseudomonadati > Pseudomonadota > Gammaproteobacteria > Vibrionales > Vibrionaceae > Vibrio > Vibrio sp. YIC-376. Next base: position 130,610 of record NZ_JBBWFK010000008.1, on the reverse strand, counting down.
AGTATTATTATTAATGTTCTGAAAAGCATTGTCTCTTGAAGTTTCAGGGTTGGAATAGAAGTTCCATGGACAAACCATCGCGACGGCATTTGGTGACTGAACTAGAGCCATAATTTACCTCAATAAAAAGTTATATATACCATTCATAGCGCCCCTTTTTTAAGGAAGCTAAAGCGTCCAATTAAACGCGTTAAAATGTGACGACTGGATGTATCAAAACATGCTTGTAAACCTGAATACTCATTTGCCTGTTGAATTAGCGTGTTTAGGTTACTGGATGATACCTGTTCATAATTAATTGATTACATCACTGTTCTAAAGCACAGCATTAGTTGTGCCAAAAATTACGAACAAATTTATTATGGCAACTAATTAAACCTGATTTTGTATATTTAATAAAAACGAAATTTAATTAGATGAATGAGTGATAAATCGAATATAATTTCGTAGTGGGAGTTGGTTAATGTTTGAATTTTAATAATTTGCACCAATAGGGTGTTATATTATGGTGCATTGTGATCTATATTGGTGCATTATTTCGTCTTGTCTAATATTCTTCGGTTTAGCTTCTTTAAAAAAATATTGGTATGGCTAAATTCAGAATAAAATATTGCGACCATAATATTTATGTAACTGGCAATTTATTACATATTTATGCATAAATTATCGAGTTGTAATGACCGTATTTTGAACCGTTCGACTTTTCCTTCTATATAGGGAAAAGTAAAAAATGATTTTTTTGCTAGCATAAAAATAAATTTGATTGGCTGGTTAGTAAGACGTCTATTTGACGAGTTAAATTTGCAGTAATTAAGGTATTATTCTGATTTCGGCGTAAAATAACACAAAGTAAAGAATAAAATTCCGTTCATTGAATTTGATTTGTTTCTTTGTTCTTGCAATAAAAGAAAAAAATCAACATGGATGGAAATTAAATGAGTAATGAGTTGTTTGTAGGATCTGAAATCGGTCAACTGCGCAGAGTACTATTAAGCAGGCCTGAAAGAGCAATCACCCACCTGACCCCGTCTAACTGTCAGGAGCTTTTATTTGATGATGTACTGGCGGTAGAAGAAGCAGGACGAGAACATGATGTTTTTGCTGAAACATTGAGATCTCAGGATGTAGAGGTTTTATTGTTGCATGATCTATTAGTTGAAACGCTAAGAGTTGATGAGGCGAAACAGTGGCTGTTGAATACACAAATCTCGGACTACAGGTTTGGTCCTACTTTCGCTAAAGAGCTACGAAATTACCTGTCTACTCTGGATAATGAGCACTTAACCAGTGTGTTACTTGGTGGTTTGGCTTACTCAGAATTAGAGTTTGGCTCGGCATCAATGCTTCCTAAAATGAATCAACCGTTGGATTTCGTCATTGAACCTCTACCTAACCACTTATTTACTCGTGACACCTCTTGTTGGGTATATGGTGGTGTATCTCTCAATCCAATGATGAAACCTGCAAGACAAAGAGAAACCAACCACTTACGGGCAATCTATCGTTGGCATCCAACTTTTGCTGGCGGTGATTTCGTTAGATATTTTGGTGATGATGATCTTCACTATGACAACGCAAACATCGAAGGTGGAGATGTTTTGGTACTTGGTAAAGGGGCAGTACTTATTGGAATGTCCGAACGAACTACGGCTCAAGGTGTTGAAAACTTAGCAGCGAGTTTATTTAAATCTCAACAAGCAACTCAGGTCATTGCCTTGGAGCTTCCGAAACATCGTTCATGTATGCACCTTGATACGGTGATGACACACCTGGATACCGATACCTTCTCTATTTACCCTGAAATTATTAAGCGTGATTTGGTAACTTGGCAGTTAACTCCGAAGTCTGATGGGAGCGTTAGTGCGAAACAGCGACCAAATTATGTTGAAGCCGTCGAATCCGCTTTGGGGATTGATCAGCTAAAGTTCATTACAACTGGTGGTAATAGCTATGAAGCTGAACGTGAGCAATGGAATGATGCTAATAACTTATTAACGGTCAAGCCAGGAGTCGTTATTGGCTACGAACGAAATGTATACACGAACGAGAAGTATGATAAAGCGGGTATTGAAGTACTGACCATTCCCGGTAATGAGCTGGGAAGAGGGCGCGGTGGTGCTCGCTGCATGAGTTGCCCTATAGAGAGAGATGGGATTTAATATTTCTATTTATATCTCCACTTTATTTAATTAAAAATAATACATCAGGAAAATATTATTATCTTGGTGTGTTACTTAATTTAAAGTATAGAGTCATTTAATATTTATATTTTTTTGTTTATATGAAAGCATGATTGTTTTATTAAATTAATCATTTAAAACATATGCTTAAGGATTTGATGTGACAGTAGAATCTGTTAATAAAGAAAAGGAATTAAATTCCCGTGTAGGGTTTAAATTTCCTTCTGCCTATACCATTCTATTTATACTTATCGCAATAGTTGCCGTTATGACCTGGGTAATTCCAGCGGGTAAATATGACAGAGTTATTAGTGAGGAACTTGGAAAGAAAGTACCAGTTGCGGGTACTTATCAGACTGTTCAAAATAACCCTCAGGGAGTTGTGGATGTTTTTTTAGCACCTATCGATGGGTTCTATGACCATAATACCTATGAAGCAGCGGCAATTGATGTCTCCCTGTTTATTCTAGTTATTGGAGGCTTTCTTGGCCTTGTGACTAAAACTGGTGCGATTGATAAGGGTATAGAAAGCGTAACTTTCAAACTTAAAGGTCGGGAAGAACTAATGATACCGATCCTCATGGCTTTGTTTGCTGCTGGAGGAACGATATATGGTATGGCGGAAGAGTCTCTACCTTTTTACTCTCTACTTGTGCCAGTAATGATGGCTGCACGCTTCGATCCTCTTGTTGCTGCTGCAACCATTTTACTTGGTGCGGGGATCGGAACGTTAGGTTCTACGATTAATCCTTTTGCCACTGTGATTGCATCAAATGCAGCGGGAATTCCATTTACCGATGGTATCTTTGTACGAATCTCTATCCTTGTACTCGGCTGGGTAATCTGTGTCGCCTACGTTATGCGCTACGCTAAAATGGTCCGCAACGATCAAAGTAAGTCTCTCGTATATGACAAATTTCAAGAAAATAAACACCACTTCTTAGGAAATAACACCTTAGATAATCAAGCGTTTACTACTACACATAAAATGATTCTACTGGTTTTCGGTGTTTCATTTGGCATTATGATTTATGGCGTGTCGGTTGCTGGATGGTGGATGGCCGAAATATCCGCTATGTTTCTGGCAGCGAGTATAGTCGTTGGCTTGATAGCAAGAATGAGTGAAGACGAGTTCATCGCCAATTTTATTGAAGGCTCGCGAGAACTGTTAGGTGTGGCATTAATTATAGGAATTGCTCGGGGTATTGTGGTTGTGATGGATAGAGGCATGATCACAGACACCATCTTATATTCAGCAGAGCAGGCAGTTTCTGGGTTGTCATCTATTACTTTTGTCAATGCGATGTTCTTTCTTGAAGTCCTTCTATCATTTTTGGTGCCGTCATCATCTGGTCTCGCTGTCCTGACTATGCCAATTATGGCTCCGTTAGCCGATTTTTCAGGGGTTGGCCGTGAACTGGTGGTCACTGCCTATCAGTCAGCATCAGGCTTGGTAAATTTGATCACTCCTACCTCGGCAGTAGTGATGGGAGGGTTAGCGATTGCACGAGTACCTTATGTGCGTTGGATTAAGTGGGTAGCCCCTTTAATCGGCCTGTTGACTTTGCTGATAGTGGTTCTACTCAGTATTGGATCGATTCTATAGAGACTAATTAAGCGTGTTCAGTGAGTACTGACACGCTTAGTTGCTTTCTTCCTACCAATGAATTTATACCATTATTCTGAATGAAATGTTCATAAAAACAATTTGTTATATTGAGATTGTTCATTGCGAATGACTGTCTTAAGTATAGTTTTATTAATGGTGTTTTGGTGCCTGTGTAAATTATATCAATCCTATACATACGTAAGGTATCTCTAACAAAGTGAGCCAGTTAGGTACTCACACAAGATATTTCTGTTTCTAACGACAAACGAGAATAAACAGTGGTAATAGAAATCTCAGTACTTACAATGCAAACACTGAAACTTATTACCAAACTAGAGTGATTTTATGCTTCGTGATTACACCTTCGATTGTCTTGTAACCATGCCTCGTCATGAACTGGAAGAGTTTAGTGCTCGCATGATCAGTAAAATGGTGCCAGAAGACGTGATGAATGAGCTGTTTACTTTTGAGCAAGAAGAAGTTGATAGTGAAGATCGCATGTTGTCGGCACGCCTTGATGCAATGTTGCGTATGACAGCAATTGCACTGAGTGAAATTCAACAGGCCTTTGATGACTCAGAACATGCGAACCAAAACAGTGAAAGAATGACGCGATTGGTCCTTTGGCACTTCTATGCGATCTCATTTCGTTTGGAAGAAGCTATCACTCTTGAAACGCATTGTGAGCAAGTTGAAAAACTGCTTGAAAACGCGCCTACGGATATATTTGCGTGGGTTAAAACGCTGACAGATCTTCTACATACTTATGCTGAGATCAATGCGAAACTAAATCCTCAAGGCTAAGTTTGTGTTAGGGCTGGTAAGCTATTTTAAAGCAGTAGAACCATGGGTTCTGGATAACTAAGCTTACCAATATTTAGCAGTTGCGAGATGTAGTTGCGGCCTTTTTATCGATACTGATAAGCGTTGGTAGAGTATTCGTGTATGGCTAAAGTTGTGATTTATAGAGATGGTTTGAATTTCATTGTTTCCGAACTGAAAGCGTGAGGCGTTGGCGAAGCTGTGTAGGTGTGTAACTGAAAAGGTCTTTAAAGCAATTACTGAAGTGACTACTACTAACGAACCCGCAGCTCAAGCCAATTTGAATAATGGACTCACGACTGTTTTCTAATAAGTCGTGGGCTCGCGCTAGTCGACAACGTATGTAATAACGTGAAGGCGATGTATCTAAATGCAATTGAAATAATCTCTCAAGTTGTCGTCTAGAGATAGATATACATCGAGCTAGCTCATCTGGTGTCAAAGGCTCTTCAACATTTGATGCCATTAATGACACTGCTTCTTTCAAAGTTTCAGGAAGCTCGCGAATGATTTCCTCATGGCCTAGACGAGAGCGAACTTCTTGGCGTCCTTCTGATGCTTGGTCACAACTTAATATTTCTCTTACAGCTCTCACAAGTGATGGTCCAAAATGACCATCAATAATATTTAACATCATTTCCAGAGCGCTATTAGGACCCGCACAACTGGCGCGGAATTCATCTACTTCAAAGGTATGCGAGGACAGTTGAATCTCAGGAAATGCAGTTCGAATAAAACTATGGCTGCTTGGATGTACTGCTGACGTAGTCTTTTTACTCAATGCATCTGCGTGAGCCAGTGCGATAGTACCATTCCAGATACTTCCTAAGCTTACTCCCTGAGTATCTATAGACCGTAAACCAGATTTCAATACGTCAGAACAACTTGTGTCACATCTGTATCCACCGCATACAAATAGCCAGTCAAGTGTCCCTCGGTTATGTAAATTCAATGATTCAATCGTTGAATCCGTAACAATCTCAATACCTATGTCACTGAGTACTTTACGTGAATCAATACCAAAGATATGAATATTATACAGAGCTTTTTCGTGCACTAAGTTAGCCGTGATTAAGGAGTCAATAGCCGCAGTAAATGCCATCATAGAAAAATTTGGCTGTAACAAAAATCCTATATGATATTGTTTTAATTTGTCTTTTCTAGTCGGTGAATTTTTAGGGTGCTGCAACATGATAATTACTCGTACGAAGGAATGGAGCGGCGTTTAAATGAACTTGAAAGGGTTTGATTAATTGATTAAATAGCCGGTAAGTTCGTGAGGAGCTAAAGCCAACGAATCGATATTTACGTTGGCTTTAGCAAATGGGATGCTAATTATTTTCCGCTTTGTTGTAGTAGTGAACCTTTTTTAACGTCACTTTTATCGTATTCAAATTCTCTATTAGTCTGAGATTTTTCAATGTGTGACTTGTTAATTTCAAGCCATAGATCCGCATTTTTTATTCCTAAAGACCGGGGATTAAAGTGGGGTTCCTTACCAGAATCAAGTTGGGAGATGTAGTCGTTGTAAACCTTGATAACTTGCGGGAATAAAAATATGAGCGCTATACCGTTTACCCAAATCATTACCCCAAGTCCAATCTCACTTACGGCCCATGCTATGCCTGCAGTTACGTTGAACCACATGAAGAACATTACACACATTAATACACGTAATACCCATATCATTTTTTCACGAACACTGTCGCTGATGTTGCGAGCCAAGTAGGCTAACCCAGATTCACCCTCGTAGTAGTACGCGATAGTTGTGGAAAATACGAAGAAAAGTAAAGACACAGCAACTACAATTCCACCCAAACCTGGCAGCACGGAGTTTACTGCTTCCTGGACCCAGATTACACCAACGCTATTAGCCGCAGCTTGTTCAGCCATAACTTGCGAGCCTTGTCCAATATAGATGTAGTCGTTTGTGCCAATAACATTAAAACAATCTGTAATTAGTATTAAAAAGGCAGTACACAAACATACAGCGACATCAATATAGACAGTGAAGGCATTGATCATGCCTTGCTCGGCTGGATGCTTACATTCAGCAGCAGCAGCTGTAGCGGGCGTTTCACCCATACCTGCACCACTAGAATTCACAGCTCTCTTGACGCCATAAACCAATGCACTTCCAAACAAACCGCCAAAAGCGGCATCACTTCCAAGTGCACTAGATAAAATAAGCTCTAAAGTGTCGGGAATCGCATGCAAGTTAGCACCTAAGACGACTAATGTTATGACAAAATAGAAAGCAGCCATCACTGGTACTATCAGAGTCGAGAATTTTGCAATGCGACGAATGCCGCCAGAAATCACAAGAAACAATAAGACTGAGACGATAGCGCCTGAAATAACGGGACTAATCCCCATACTACTTTCAAAAGCCATTCCAATGTTGTTTGCACCAGCACCACTCACAAACAGTGGTACACCAATTAATGCAAGAAGGGCAAATAATACAGCGACTGGTTTCCAACCTAAACCGCTTTCAATATAGTTGTATGGTCCACCTCGGAATTGACCATCTTGTCTAACTTTATAGACTTGGCCTAAGCTGTTTTCAGCAAAAGCGAGTGCGGATGTGATCACAGAGGTAATTAGCATCCACAGAACTGCTCCTGGTCCACCATACATAATTGCGACACATACTCCGCCAATATTTCCGACAGCAATACGATAAGCGGCTACAGAGCAAAATGTTTCAAACGGTGATATTCCATCTGCAGATTCACTTCCGCTTCGCAGCAAGCGAAACTGCAACCGAGGTTTAGTCAATGTGCCAAAACGCATTGCTATCATATAGGCCAGACTAACAAACAGTAGTAATAAAATAACAGGCATTGCCCAAATAGCACTGTTTATATTATTTACAAGTGTTTCTATATTCATTGTGTTCTCCTACACATATAGATGTAATTTCCTTATTTGGCGTTCATGAATATCTCTACTTCTTTGTTTGATATAAATTCGTTCTTTAAATTGAATGTGAATTTGGTGGTTTTTATAATTATTTAAATCAAATCGTTTGCATATGATAAATTATCAAACTTGATTTATATGAAACCGATATAACTGCAGGTAAGGTAATAATTTTAGTAATGCCTTTTTGCAGATATATGAGTTAATTTTTTGATGTTGTTATTTCTCCTTTTGTGCATAACTTGGTTAATCATGTTAAAGAAATGTTTCTTTATAGGCGAGAAACATTTAGTTCATACAAAGCATAACTTAAAGTAATAGGTTGCGTTCTGTATGCCCTATTAGCGCTTTCCGGTCCGGCTTTATGACCATTAGTTTCTTCGGGATGCTATTGGAATGAACGCTGTTCTAAGTAAGGGTGGGAGGACATGTATTGCATTGACCTATAAAGCGATATATGGTCTGTTGAGAATATGTGAACAGAAATTGGCGCTCGGTCTTGTAGGTGTAAGGAGATACCAGAGGATATGGCAAAGCATATAGAACCAGACAAAATCCTAATGAAAATGCCTTCATTGAGAGCGATAAAATCTTTCGTTGCAGCTGCAAAATATCAAAGTTTCACGTCTGCTGCAGAATCATTGTGTGTTACACAAGCCGCGATAAGTCGTCAAATTAGAGAGTTAGAAGATGCATTAGGAGTAAAGTTATTTAATAGAGTCGGGAGATCTATTGAATTAACAGAAGCAGGGAATATTTTCTATGATGCCGCTTATCTATCATTTGTTAATATTGCACAAGTTGCACAGCGAATTGAACATCAAAATGTGCAAAAAAAGGAAGTGACGATTTGCTGTTCACCCGCATTTTCAATTTGTTGGCTTTCCTTGCATCTTCCTACATTCATGTCTCTTTACCCGGAAATTAATGTAAATATAATAACAACTAACAGCATTCTAAGCTTAGAACCGGATGCTCATCCCGATTTTTTTATCAGCAAATGTTCCACATCTCTGAGCGGCTACGTATCGAGACCCCTTTTTCACGACATTATTTATCCGGTGTGTTCACCGAAGTACCTGGAATCTAATCCGGATATTCAGAATCTGGATTTTCTCAACGAATCAATGCTATTAAACTTGAGCCCTTATGGAAGGGCACAGTTAGCCGAGCACGTAGATTGGGATGTATGGTTTGCAGAGGTACAGCAAACATTTCAATTGAAGAACGGATATCGATTTACCTCAAATGACTATAATTTATTGATTAATATGGCCACTCAGGGGCAAGGTGTATGTTTGGGGTGGCATCACTTAGTGTCTAAATTGATCGAAGACGGAAGGTTAGTACGGGTTGGTGATTTGGAAGCAAGATACAAAGAGAAGTGTCACTATCTGGCTTATAACGAGGAAAAATCTAACGATCCTACGCTAATAATCTTTAGAGATTGGATACTGTCAGAATTCATCAAGGGAGACTTGCCTGCACCAGTGTAGTTTTTGCTGTTAACGATATTGCCCGTATTGATGAGGCATTTGATGGCATCGTTCGCGCTTATGTGATGCTACCTGATGCGAGTGAAGGTCTCTACGTTCGCTTGATGTCTGGTCTTTACCATCAAAGAGGATTACTGGTAATCACGGTACAGTCTAATTGATTAAAATAGTCTTTTACTGTGGAAATGTTTGGAGGACAGATTAGGTAATCAACATCTTCAGACGTCATAAATGGGTATGGTCCTAGTGCCTCAATTTTGTCTTCTGTACATAACGCTACGATAGCACCAGCTTTAGAGGTCACATGGCGTTTAAACTCACCGTCTTGATAGTGAATAGCACTGAACCCTGCCTCAGACGACCATCCACAAATTCCCACAAAGCAAAGATCAAATCGAAATTTGTTTAACGCTTCTACAGCTGTGATGTCTATGGCCCCACCAACCGCATAATTAAGCTCGCCACCGATAAGAATGGTTCTAATATGTTGCCTTTCCAGCAATCGAGTCGCGATAGCAGGGCTATTGGTAACTACGGTTAAACCGATGTCGTTAGGTAACAAGTTTGCAAGCATCATATGGGTACTACTCGCATCTAAGAATATAACTTGTTCAGCTTTAATAATGGATAATGCGGCAAGCGCTAAGGCTTGCTTTTCGTTATTTCGGTTTTCAAGACGTTGCTCTTGAGTCCCGGAAGGTGGGACGAGAGATAGCGCGCCACCGTGGATGCGTTTACAAAGTCCTTCATTAGCAAGAAAACGCAGGTCTCGACGTACAGTCGCTTCAGTCGTTCCGAGTTGTACTGCGAGTTCAGTTGCCATCACTTTGTTATGAGATTTCAGTAAATTCAGGATTAACTGATGGCGTTCTTCTGGTGAAAACTTTTCCATTATCATTTTCTATTCATGAGATAAGACAACTATTATAAACAAACACTCTTTATGTTCATATCTGTTCGTTTATGCTTGTCAAAATTCGAGTGTTTAAGTGGTCACGCCTTTCTTCATGACCACTTAGAGAAACAGATTATGATTTTCTTTGCAGTGCTAAGAACTGCAAAATCGTGTGCATCACGCCATCCTCATCATTTGATCGAGTAATATAGTTTGCCGCTGCTTTAGTCTCTTCAAAAGCGTTACGCATGGCAAAGCTAAAGTGTGCACGTTCCATTAGTTCAATATCATTGAATCCATCACCAAACACCATGGTTTCAGCCTCAGTTGCACCGATAATGGTTTGTAATTTTTCAACGGTTGTACCTTTGTGAACGCCAGCGTTAGCAATATCGATCCATGCGGGTTCAGATACAACGATATAGGCTTGTTCGTCAAAATGAGAAAGCTGAGGACGGATTGTTGGGCACTGTTTATTCTCATCATAAACCGTGATCTTAACGAAGTCAGATGCAATATCTGTATATGAATCTACCAGTTTTACCTCAGCATAAGAGCTTCTCACTAAGGCTCGTAAGTGCTCAGGTGTATCACGCTTGATGGCCGCGAATTCAGGTGTGCACGCAATCACAATATGTGACCCGTCGATAGATTCTAATTGCTGAATAATATCAAGCCCTAACGTATTACCGAGAAGAGATTGATAAATGAACTCTCCTTGATGTTTGATACGCGTAGCACTGTCTCCGAGTATCCAAAAGTCTTTGCTTTGCTCTCCGAATAGTTCTTCAACACGTTCAACTTGCTTGCCAGTGCAAGGGGCGAATTTAACACCATGTTCTTGCATGCGGTTAACGACTTCTTTGAACATTTCCCGGTTGTAGTCGCCCTGACTGTTTAAAAAAGTACCATCCATATCCGTGATAATCAGTTTAATCATTGTTCTTCCCAATAATGTAACCAGCTTTATCTAAATAATAGAACACAAATGAACACGATTATCAATACGTGAACATTTAAATGTTTTTGTGTGTTCAATTGTGTTTGTTTTTGTATATACTCGGTACGAAGTAACAAATAGTGTTGAAGAAAGCGAATGATTACCCAATAGGTAGGGAGGGTTGTGCGATGGTAACGATGCAGGACGTTGCAAATTATGCAGGAGTATCTAAAACAAGTGTATCAAGAGTGGTTAATGGCTTTGCTGTGTCACCTGAAATCAACCGAAAAGTATCAGAAGCGCTCAAGGGGCTAGGATATCGTCCCAATAGACTTGCGAGAGCACTGACAACAAACAGCAACCCAGTGATAGGTGTCATCATTTCAGACCATTTGAATAGAACTGCGCCTATGGCGGAATTTCTTTCGCAGCTTATTGAGGTTACGAGTCAATTAAAGAAACCATTAATCGTGTTGCAAGACAACAATGAATACTTTTCGCGTTTGGAAAGTTTTCAAACACTAGTTGATCAACGATGCGAGGGGATCATTTATTTATCGAATGGTGACAATCCATATCTCGATTCGTCCTTGTTTGAATCGCGTATGTGCGATGGTATTCCAATGGCTGTTGTTCAACCCCCTCGGTCTGGCGTCGATTGCTTTCAAGTGAGTACAATGAACGACAGCACAACCCTGAGTACAATTAGACGCCAATCGTTGGACATCAATGAGAGTATTCATCAGATTATTTCAGTTTTTAATCGTTAAGTAATACCAATCACAGTAAGTAAGTGATCAGAAATAGCGCAGGAAAAATGCCTGAGAACAAGGCAGGATTTTTCGATAAGTAGTTATTCTACAATCAACTTATTTTGAAACGAAAAGTCTAACGCAGTTATCGAGTATTTTAACAAGTTAGAATGACCAGTTATTTACTACGATTGGTATAAGGTAGGGATTTGTGGACGAATTACAAAAAATGCTCTCTGGAGAACGGTACGACCCTAGCGACACTCAATTGAGTTCGATGAGGAATAGGGCAAGAGAGTTACTCTATAAATTTAATCACTCTTCCTATGGCGAAGATGAAAATAAACGAATTCTTTTAAAAGACTTACTCGGTACAACAGGCAACAACGTATCTATTCATCAAAACTTTTTTTGTGATTACGGTTGTAATATCCATGTCGGTGAGAATTTTTTTGCTAACTACAACTGTGTCATTTTGGATTGTGCTGAAGTTCGATTTGGTGATGATTGTATGCTAGGTCCTCAGGTTGGCATTTATACTGCCACTCATCCGCTTGACCCAATCGAGCGAGCCAGTGGTATCGAGTCTGCGAAGGCAATTGTGATTGGCAATAAATGTTGGATTGGAGGAAATGCCACGATAAACCCAGGTGTAACACTGGGAAATAATGTGGTTGTGGCTTCGGGAAGCGTAGTCACAAAAAGCTTTGGAGATAACGTAGTGATTGGTGGGAATCCTGCGAGAGTTCTACGTGAAATTGATTCCAAGACGGCTGATCTGTGCTCATCTACATGATGAGTTTTACTACAACTTCCCAAATTTATTCAGAAATTTTCTTGCCTATTGCCCAAATTTAGCTAATGGTTACATATAGTTTTATTTAGACTTAATCAATTGGCTTAATTTTGAGTCAACATTAAGTCTTAAAACAAAGCGACTCTTGTAATGGTGATAGCAAGGTACGTCATTCATAGTTCACCAAATATGAAGATTGAGAATATGAGTACAGGAATAGTTAAGTGGTTCAATGGAGATAAAGGGTTTGGATTCATTACACCGGATGATGGGAGTAAAGATTTATTCGTTCATCACTCGGAAATTAAAATGAGTGGTTATAAATCGCTGAGTGATGGTCAGAAAGTAGAATTTGAAGTAGGGCAAGGTCAAAAAGGTCCATGTGCGACTAATGTGAAGCCTATATAAACAAAACGATGCTACGTAACTCGTTGAGCAAGCAGGCTCACTAAAGTTCGCTTTGAGTCTGCTTTATCCGACACCCTTTACAACTTTTCTTTTGCCTTCCTCCGCTACATCGCGTGACCAAAGATAATCCGTAAATGTTCAATTAGCGGAATCAATGACTCACTTTTGCTCATTTGTGAGTGGAGATTCTCGTCGATGCTCTATGGCCCATCGTTAAATATTCGGTTGATAGTTAATATTAGATTGAAGGATTCAAAGCCCTCACGAAAGCGGGTCACGAGAAAGGCTATATCGATTATCCGGCCTATCATGAATAATCAAAGACTGAGTAACTTTTGCATTCTTTAGCTTAATGAACGCAGCTGAAACCAGCGGCATTTTTGTATTCAGAGCTACCATGAAAAGCGGAACCCTGTTTATTTGGTCAGTGATGATGACGCTGAAAGGGATTTCCACACTATTGTGTGAGCACCAAGTGGTTATCCGGTTTGGCTTGAGCTTTATTGCGACTCGCGTATGATTTTCAGCGCATCAACTTTCATTCTACTTTTTATGAGCTTATCGGTTTCCCGTCATAACGCGCCACAAAAACAGGCGAAATGGTTACTGGCTTTAATTGGCTGGGTGCTTGTCGTGTGCCTGATGCAAAACTCTGGCTTTGTAGCGTCATGTTCGGTGAAAGGTGAGCCGACTGCTACTTCGGTGTTAGCCGGGGAGAAGATTCATGACGTTAAAGCAAAAGGCGTAAGTAAATGCGAGCTGTCTGAGAAACTTATTCAGTTTTCCAAACATCACCTAGAGCTGTTTATTGTCATTTTGTTTGTCAGCGTCACGCTGGTGGCAGTATGTCGACGTGGTGTTTTCGCTCAGTTAAGACAATGGACGGAGCCGATCCCCAACAAACATCGAGTCCACCTTACTTTTTGTGTATTCCGCGAATGACAAGTGACGACTGGCCCAAGTGGTCAGCAAACGTCTACACTTGTTATTAATCAGGAATCACTATGAATTACATGACTAAAATAATTCAATCGGCATCCATGTTCATCATGATGTTGCTACCGTTCTTATTTTCTCTAAAACTTTCAGCTCAGACGCCAGATACGGGCTGGATGACGAATCCTCATCACCCTCCAGTTCAGACCCGTTTCGTACTCACTGGCCTTCAAGATTTTCAAGCCAAAACAGTCACCGGCTATCTGGATGTAAAGCTATCAGGAGATTGGAAAACTTACTGGCGCTCGCCGGGTGAAGGTGGGATTGCGCCATCTATTGATTGGAAAGAGTCGAAAAATTTGAATAAAGTGGATTGGCTTTGGCCATACCCGAAAAAGTTTGAACTGTTGGGTATTGAGACGCAAGGTTATAAGGGAGACACTCTATTTCCGATGACGCTGCACATCGAAGATATGTCCAACCCCGTCACTATTGATGCAGTATTAACTTTGTCTTCCTGCACCACCATTTGTGTACTGACCGATTATCCGATTCAACTGACTTTCATGCCTTCAGATTTGCAAATCGATGAAGACGTGATGTTCAGTTATGCACAAGCCGTAAGTAATGTTCCTCAACCTTCGCCATTTATAGACGTTTCTCAGGCAAGTTGGGATGCCAACCAATCGAAACTGCAAATTAAACTCACAAACTCCCAAGGTTGGAATCATCCGCAGGTGCTGGTGGATGGCGTCGAGGAATCAACTCGTGATTACAGTTTTAAGTTAGAGGGAACGTATCAGGAAGGCGATACGCTGACGGCCAACTATCAAGTGAATACTTGGCTGGGAGAGGTGAACCTTAGTAATCAGGAGCTCTTGGTCAGTATCAAAGATGACAACTTACTGGCAGAAGAGACCACTCGGGCAAAAGCAGAAGTGATCGTGGGTTCCCTGCCGAATACGTCTTTAACAAGCGTGTTTGTTTTTGCCCTGTTAGGCGGTTTAATTCTTAACATCATGCCTTGTGTTTTGCCCGTATTGGGGATGAAGCTAAGTAGCATTGTTGCGGTTCGAGGCGTCGAACGTCGTCAAATTCGTGCCCAGTTTATGGCATCTTCGCTCGGCATTCTTACTTCGTTCTGGATTCTGGCTGGCTTTATTGTAGCGCTTAAAATTACCGGCAATGCAATAGGCTGGGGTGTGCAGTTCCAAAGTCCCTGGTTCTTAGCGTTAATGGTTCTCGTGACAGGGATATTTGGTGCCAATATGCTCGGGCTGTTTGAAGTTCGACTTTCACCGGGGACTAACACTTGGCTGGCTTCAAAAGGGAATAACTCTCTTGTTGGGCACTACATTCAAGGTATGTTCGCGACTTTACTTGCGACACCGTGTTCCGCGCCATTCTTGGGGACTGCAGTTGCCTTTGCACTCGGTGCTGATGTGTTAACGCTGTTTGCGGTCTTTACCGCGTTGGCGATAGGCATGGCATTGCCTTGGATCTTGGTTGCCACCTTCCCGAGAATTGCCCTTAGCTTACCAAAGCCAGGGAAGTGGATGAATGTGGTCAAGGGTGCGTTTGGCGTGATGATGCTTGCAACCAGCATTTGGCTACTGTCATTGATGGCTAATCACTTGCCGCTGTTCTGGGTCATCCTAATTGGCTTGGCCGCATTCATTTTTATCATGACACGTGTCAAAAGGGTTTATGGAGAAAGAATGCTGGCGGTAACGGGGGCCGTTTCCATCTTTTTGATTGCTGGTGGATTACTTCTCGGCAGTGTGACAGCCAGTCATTGGGCGACGCCGCTTCCACAGGATCTTAAATGGCAGAAGCTGTCGAACACGGAGATTGATTCTCAGGTTGCAATCGGCAGGGTCGTATTTGTGGATGTCACGGCTGACTGGTGCGTCACCTGTAAAGCCAACAAGATAGGGGTGGTTTGGCAAGAGCCGGTCTATTCGTTGTTGCAAAGTCCAAACATCGCAACATTAAAAGGAGATTGGACTCACCCTGAAAGCTCTGTGACGGATTTCCTGCGTCTACATGGACGTTACGGTGTCCCTTTTAACATTGTCTATGGACCTGCTGCACCAAAGGGTATCCCACTACCTGTGATTCTAACTGAAGATGTGGTCGTTAAAGCGATTAAACAAGCGAGTGGGGTAAGCATGTAATGACTTCTGTGAAAAATCGTAAGTCATGGAAATATTGGCTTAGCCAACTTGTACAAATCATACTTATCGTCACTGTCGTTTCAGTGGCAATGGATTGGTATCGCACCAAAGATATTCCTGAGCAAGAGCCGCCCGCATTAAGGGCTTTAATGAATAATGGACAATATGTTGACGTGATTGAAAAAAGCCATGAAGCACCAGTCGTTGTCTATTTTTGGGCGACATGGTGTCCGGCATGTAAATTCGTCAGTCCAAGTGTGAGTTGGTTAAGCGATTATTACACGGTAGTTGGTGTTTCCGCTTCTTCCGGAAATAATGAACGTGTTGAACAATTTATGCGTTATAAAGATTATCGATTTGAAAATATCAACGATCCTAAAAGCCACATTATGCAGAGATGGAAAGTAGCCGTAACACCTACCATTTATGTATTAAAAAATGGCGAGATAATGTCTATTACAACTGGCGTAACGACGCCGATAGGAATATTAGCGAGAATTTGGTTAGCCAGTTAATTATTTCAAAGAAACCCGATATTCCAATTTTGAAATATCGGGTTTAAATAAAGATTTACGGTCTGGCTCCGACTGGAATCATGATATGGGCATATGGTGTACCTTTCCACATCACGTAAGGACCACCATATTCCGGGTCGGTTGGTAATGAATCGAGTAACGCTTGATCAGGGGTAATTATCATCAAGTGTGGGCCTTCGACTATCCACTGATTATCATCGGTTTTACCTTCGGCATAAGGGTCGGTATTACTTGCTCCGCCATCACCCGCTAACATATAAGAAATACCCAATGCTTTAGCCTGGAAAGGCTTCTTATTCATCCAGGCATCAGCCCATTCCATCCAAGGACCATCCATACACATAGGTGCGACGCCCTCTAACTGAGGTGGGGTTGGGAAGCAGGTATATTGACTGGATCCTTCTTGAAGAACATTTTTGTTCCAGTCCATCACCGTCACTTTGTCGCGAATTGTTGGAGGAGCCGCGCTCAGCGCATCTTCCAATAGAGCTTGTGAATCATCTGCTGCGAATACACTAAAAGCACAGCTTACCGAAATAAGAGTTGATAAATAAAGAGCTGACTTCATAAATTTTGCCTCAAGTTAATACAACATGAGAATTAGAGTGACTTAATTATAGATTAATATCATAAATGGGTAATTTATTTTATGGAACTTTTATAAGTGATAAGTTCATTGTGATAATTTAAATATTGGTCATATATACATATGAAACATTAGTTGGATAATTTAACTTATTAAATCATTTTGATTTTTAACTAATTTTATTCATGCTGAATTAATTGTATTTTACAATTATCAGCTCATTTCCAAGTGTTATCTTGTTAATGATCATTGAGTGAAACAGGCGATTTTCCCACCTATCAGCGCTAAGCCACAAGACTACGCTGATAGGTGGTTGGGTATCTAGATACCAAATTTCGTTTGTTTCACACTACTCAGCGTTAGCTTGGCGCATTTCTGGATGCTTCAATAGCATCACTCGAATCCAGTGATGGACGACCCAAATCACCATCGCTGTGAACAATACGGCTACAAAGATTGAGCTGAAACGATACAGGATGGAGAAAAAGGCGTCTTTTTGCTCAGGAACTAAAGAGGTCGTTAATGGCACCGATAGCGCTGACATCGCAGAAAAGGCAATCGCTGATTTAATTTGTCCCTTAGTTAACCAAAGACAGAATGGTCCCATCGCAATGGTAAAAGCCAGCCAGAAAAGTAATCCATGGCCATACCAACTGCCTAGTATCAACTGCACAGTCATACCACCGATGCAGCCTAATGCTGTGCCTATAATGCGGATCTTCGCCATACCCAGTGAACCGGCTAGTGTCATCGGTGTCAGGATGATCAAGATTGACGCTTGTGCGGAGAGAGAATCATACAAGTCAGCCACTTGGAACATGATAAATGCAGCCATCGCTACCACCCAACCCATAGCAACTTGGCTGATATAATCGATATCTCTTTTAACTGGTGTTGCTATTTCTATTTGCTCGACAGGAGATTTAGGCTCTGGAAACAACCAATAGGCTAATGCACAAACAAAAATATTGCAGAATGTAATCACCCATATGTTGACGTTGAACTCTTCAATATCCATAAAATCGTAGCTTGCGAAGTTCAACACAATGGAACCAATCAATAACCCCATATAACCAAACAGAAAGGTTTTTGGGTTCATCATCGCAATGCATTTAAACAGCATCATGATTCCGACAGCGACAATCATGAGCGTGGGATGAAATTGTAAGTACTCCAGTAAGAAAGTGGCCTGCAGAGTTGTCCATACTGCGGAGAAAAATACCATCAGCAAAGACGGAAGGTTAAAACGGTCGATTCTTCCCAAAATAAACAAGGGCACCATGATGGCAAAGAATCCGTATGACCAATTAAACAGCATACTCAAAGCAAGACCTAAAGAGCAGCCGAACCAAATTCGTAAGACTTTCATGTCGCTGCCTAGTAGATGAAGTGGAACCAACTCGCGATGTGAATCTGTACCTTCGCCATTAACTGCCAGAAAAGGTTGTTGTCAGGATATAAAACGATGGTTGCGCGCGAGCCGACAAAAAGCGCGGATGGCAACTGTTCGTCACTGGTCAGGTTAACGCGCGTGCGCTGTGCATCTCGAACCCAGCGGTTGTTTACTTCTACTTTGGTTAATGCACCATTTGGTGTTTGCTGCGCTGCGGCTACGCCGTAATCTCGGCTAGACAGTTCAAAACCGTAAACCGTCCCTGGGTTTGCATCGAATGTCACTAAGGCGTGATAGGTTTTATCAACGTTAGCGACCGACTTTTCACGGAAGTCTGCTGCGACCCACATAGAACCAGTCGGGACGAACGTCAGTAATGGCATATTGCTGTTCGCCATGGTGCCGACTTCCAGCTGCAAGTTGGTTACCACACCATCACTTGGCGCAAGTACTTCAGTATTGGTCAAATCTAACATCGCTTTATCGATGCCATTTTGAGCGATACGCACCGCAGAGCTCTGGCCTTTTTTCTCACCTAGTTGTGCTTCAATGACTTTCAGGTTCTGGTTCTCAGCTTTAAGTGCCGCGCTAGATACCTGATCTTGAGCGTAGGCATCGTCGAGTGCCGACTGAGAAATCACTTTCTTGCTCGATAGCTTTTGCAGGCGAACGTATTCGCGATGCGCATTGTCAAACGTGGCTTGTGCTCTTGCAATGTTAGCGAGCGCTGCTTCTCGTTGAGAATAAAGGGTCGCTTCTTTTTCGTTCGCGGATTGCAGTGACAGCTTAGCTTGCTGAAGGGCTATTTTGTATTTTCGATCGTCAATCTTAAACAGAACATCCCCTTTATGGACCGCTTGGTTATTGGTAATAAGAACGTCAGTGACTTTACCGGAAACCTCTGGCGAGACCTGCACAACATACCCTTGAACTCGGCCTTCGGTGGTTAAAGGTGCATGACGGTCGGCAATGACGATATATAGAAATAGCACTATAAACAGGACAATTAATGTTCGCATCCAGTGTTTGAATTGTTGGTCAGCTGTCATTTTAAGTTTTTGTTAATTGATTAAAAGAAACGATTATAGATAACTAGCGGACAATTAAGTAGAATGATAATACAAACATGAATGACCTATAAATAGGACAATGAACGTTAGCTTTGATGATATATATTTGTTCACCCAGACTGTTGTTCATGGTGGGATCAGTGCAGCGGCTGAGGCGAATCAATTGCAACGCTCCAAGGTGAGCCGTAGATTACAGGAACTGGAAAAAGCCTTGGGTGTTCAATTGCTTATCCGTACGACACGTAGCATTGAGCTAACAGCGCACGGTAAACGCTTATTTGAGTTGGTGGGACAATCTGTAGACCATATTCAACAAAGCCTTAGTGCTATGCATGAATACCAACAGGAACTTTCAGGTAAAGTTCGATTGGCCATCCCATCAGCCTTGATGAGTTCTGCGGCATTTGGCTCAATTATTTCCGAATATACTCAGCGTTATCCGGATATATCGGTGGAGATAGAGAATCACCAAGAGAGCGTTGATCTAAAGCGTCAGTCTTTTGATCTTCAGCTTTTACCGAGCGTGGTTAAAGTGACCGACGATAGCTACGTACAATTCAGTCTTCTGCCGTATACCAGCAACTTTGTCGCGTCAAAAGTTTATCTTGAATCCCACCCGGTCGTGGCGTCCATCGAGGATCTGAAGCATCATCGCTTACTTACCAACCGTTATAACGCGGACTTGCTTGATTCCACCTTACACGTTGCATTGAAGTCTGATGACCTCAATCTTCTACGTTCAATGGCGATCGCGGGTAATGGAATTGCCTTTATACCTCAAACTCATTCGAAACCAGCGTTACAAGACGGCTTGCTAGTTGAAGTGTTACCAGAAGTGGCTCACCCTACGCAGCATCTGACACTTATTTATCCCTCATCTCTGTTTTTGCCAAACAAAGTTATCGCGCTGATAGAATTGATCAGAGAGAAATTCAAATGAGTTGTGATTAATAGTGTGAGCGAACTTTAGCTTTGCATCTCGGACACTCCAATCAAAGCGAGTATTGAGCCATTATCGATACTCATCAAGTTTCACTTGAGAACGAACGCCGAGTAAAGGAGATAGGATGTTATCGAAAGCCAATACGGGTTTGATCGTCGTCGATGTGCAGGGCAAACTCGCGACATTAATGCATGAAAGTGACACGCTCATTGACAATATCACTAAGCTGGTCAAAGGTGCGAAAGCGTT
This sequence comes from Vibrio sp. YIC-376, assembly GCF_052353105.1. NCBI lineage: Bacteria > Pseudomonadati > Pseudomonadota > Gammaproteobacteria > Vibrionales > Vibrionaceae > Vibrio > Vibrio sp. YIC-376. The sequence goes on along the minus strand of NZ_JBBWFK010000008.1, from coordinate 109,897 downwards.
GAATTTACCTGTTCTGTGGTTGGAACAAAACCCAGAGAGACTAGGTTCGACGTCCGATCCTATCCGACAAGCGTTGGAGAAAGATACTTTGCCAATTACCAAATACACATTTGATGGTTGTAAAGAGGAAAGGTTTAAACTGGCGGTAGAAAACGCGAAAGTCGACACTTGGTTAGTCTGTGGAATCGAGACACATATCTGCGTTTACCAAACCGCACTCTCTTTGCGCCAATTGGAGTATCGAGTTGAGCTGGTGACCGACTGCGTCTCTTCTCGCACCGCTGCGAACAAAGCGCTCGCTTTAGCTAAATTAACGGCGAATGGTGTGCTTCTGACAGGTTTGGAAATGTGCTTGTACGAAATGGTAGAAGACTGCCGAGCACCAGAATTTAAGGATATTCTGGCGCTGATTAAATAGCTCCCACTTATAGCCGCGTTAGTCAAACTCTCGCTGATATCTTGGCAACATCGATTCGTTGCCAAGTAACCCACCTTGATGGATATAGATCAGCGTCTTATCTTGATTCTCTTGTAACCAAGGTGCTAAACACTGCCACATGTACGGGTCGTATAAGAGATCAAATTCCTGATCTGTTTGCGCGTGCAAGGTCTTCCAGGTCTCATAATCTTCTTGATAAAGACGTCCGAAATGGTGCTTATCACGCACTGACAAAATCGTAGGATGACTTGACTCTTCAAGTATATTGAACTGCTCAATTAAGTAGTTTCTGTCTCCTACACAGGGACAGGTCAGCACTTCAATTCCATGTGGACTTAAATGTTTGTGCAGATACAACGCTGTTGTACCAGTGCCTGAAGGGAGGGCAACAGTGAACTGCTTTTTAGCACTAAAACGAGTCCAGTCAAGAATCTCCCGCGCGAGTTGTTTTACTCCACCTTCCGCGATCTGAGTTCTCCCGCCTTCGGGAATAAAAAGCGTCGTGTTGTCCAAACCTCGGACATCAGTGATGTATTGACTAGGGTGAAGGTTGCTGCCGACATCCTGCATTGCGGTTATTTGCATGCCCAAATCAACTGCGCCTCGATAGTTACCTATTGGCGTGCTTTTTAGCCATGAAGGGATGTGATTGACATAAAACTCGAATGCCCAACCTTTAATTTGCGCGAGTGCAGCCAGAGAGTACATGGCATTGGACTGAACCGAACCATAACTGACAAGCGTCGTAATGTCCGGGTTTTGTTCTTCAAGAAGCATCGTGAATTTACGTGCTTTGTTCCCGGAAAAGTGGGAGTGAAGCAAGTCATCTCGCTTTAGAAAGAATTTGTGACCATTAAAGCTGTGTTGAGTGATTGGGCTTTCTGAGAGTTTCATGCTGATTGTGACAAAGTAAACCGTGTCACCTTGGTCATTAAAAAGGTGGCACAGTTTACCGTCTTAGTATGGAGAACAAAAGTAGGGGGAAGTAAAAGAACCTTGTTTATATAGGGTTTCTATAAGGTTACTTTAATCATCGGTATTTTCGGTTGCTAAATTGATGATGGCCTCACATCCCCCAGAAGGATGTGTGTCTATCGTAAATTGCCAGCCATAGCGTCGACATAAGTCATCTACGATCATTAGCCCTAAGCCGTGACCGTCAGAATCTGGGACCGAAGAAAAACCTTCCCCTTCATCCCGCACCGACAAACAAGAATCGGTCATCTCAATGTGGATTTTGCCTTTTGACGTTGCGGCAATGCTATTACGAATCAGATTACTCAGAACGATATTAAGTACGGCGGTGGTCGCTTTCGTAAGGGGATTACCTGAAACCTTCACATCAAATTCAAGAGACTTTTCGTCTGCTTGCGCCTGGCTGAGAGAAACGATGTGGTTTAACTCTTGATCAGATATTTTACGTTCAGGGCTATCATCCGAATTTCGCTCATAGCGGACTAATCCAAGCAGCGCATCAACCATTGTCGACATTTGCTGTGTGGCATCCTGAATACGGCTGATCTGACGTTCTTGAAACGGCGTACTAGAGTTTCGGGCTAATAAGCTACTGGAGCCTTTCATCACCGTTAAAGGTGTTCTGAGCTCATGACTGGCGTAGCGCGCAAATGCTTGCTCTCGCTTAATGACCTGATTGATTTCGTTGCGATACTCATTGAGCTGTGCGGCAAGCGTTTCGAACTCTTTAGCTGAACCCGGTGGGACAACGAACTTCTTCGTTGTGTCACCTTGGTGCTCATCAAGTTGCGCTTTCAATGTGTTGATTGGTTCGATCAAGCTCTGTGATAACCGAAGTAGTAAATTGCCAAAGAGGAATATCAGTGCGAGAACGACCGCAAGTACAAGTCCTATCACATAGAAAAACTCGCTCCACGTGATTTCGATTTCGTTGATTAGCGAAATCAGAATGATAGGATACTCCACACCATTGTGCGTATAGTTGCTCATGTAAATCATGCGAGTGTATGGCTCTTCGCCAATTTCACCCAAAAAATACTGCTTATCTTGCAAGTACGGACGGTAAAACTCGGGGATCAGGTTAATGTCATTATATGCCGTTGTCAGAAGATCCAGCTTTACAACACCTTCAGCAGGAGAGCTTTTAAAGAACTCAATGGCTTCTTTTTTGTCGATCATAATTCGACGCTCACCGACACGATCTTCTGACCATAACAATGAGCCGCTAACGAGAGCAAAGCAGAGCAGGCCAATCACGACGGACACCAACAAGAAAAAAAGCTCAAGGCGACCAGTCATACTTTTAGTATTACCCAGTAAGCGATGAATCATGCCCCCGGCTCCAAACGGAAACCGACTTTAGGAATGGTTTTGAGCAGGTGTTCTTGAAACGGTTTGTCCAGTTGTCCTCGAAGCTGATAGATGTGACTTCGAAGCACGTCGTTGTTTGGCTCGTTTTCTTGCCATAACCGATACGCAATGTCTTCTCTGGTCACTATCTCTGGTGCACTTTGCACTAGCATTTCAAGAATCGTGTAGGTGGTGGGATTCAGAGCCAATAGTCTGTCCTGACGATAAGCCTGATGTGTTTTTTGGTCGATGGTGACTTCGCCATATTTGAGCTTGCTAGACGCGACCGTACCGCGATAACGTTTGATCAGGGCAGTCATACGCGCTTCGAGAATATCGAGGTCAAACGGTTTGGTCAGATAGTCGTCTGCACCGTGGGCAAATCCTTTCAACATGTCGTCACGGCTATCGAGTGCGGTTAGCATTAATACCGGAGTATTGTTTCCTGCGTCCCTTAACTTGTTACACAGAGTTAAACCATCCATACGCGGCAACATCAAATCGAGTAAAATAATGTCGAAAGAGTTATCCAGAGCAAGCTTGAGGCCCAGCTCACCGTTGTCAGCGTAATCAAGCTGCATTCCGGCGCACTCGAAATAATCGAACAACATTCCCGCTATTTCTCGATTATCTTCCACTAAAAGTACACGTTTCATTAATTCTTATCCAATCTCGGCAAGTTCGAAGGTTGCCCTTAAACAACATTATTCACTTTAAGTGTGAAAAAGTTGTCAATGTTAACCGAAGGAGTTTGTCGTTTCGCAAGTATAAGTCACTGATTGAAAGCGTAACACGCAAAACAAAAGGGCTCCAGAATTGCTTCTGGAGCCCTTTAATAACTTTAGCCGTTATCGATTATCCGCGTTTAGGTTTACGCTGACCAGCTGGTTTGCCCTGAACTTGTGGGCGACCTGCACCTTGAGGCTTGCCACCATTTGGACGGTTTGAGTTCGAACCGTTTGCACGCTGGCCGCTGCTATTACCAGTATTACCACGACCTTGACCACCTTGTGTTTTACCCGAACCGTTACGGTTTCCTGAAGGTTTTCCGTCGCGAGAACCGCCTTCAGAGCGTTTCTCAAGATGTCCACCAAAACCAGGTTGGTTCTTGGTATGTTTAGTCGCAAAGCGGTTCGCCCCATGGCGGCCTGATTTTCGGCGCTGAGCCGGTGTTTGTGTATCGACATCTTCAGCCGGAACCAAACAGGTTGGTTTATCTCCGATCAGATGCTTTTTGCCCATATTGATTAACGCTTCACGGATCATCGGCCAGTTAGCCGGATCATGGTAACGCAGCAGTGCTTTATGCAGGCGACGCTGGCGTTCACCTTTAGCGACAGGAACATCTTCACGCTGCTTGTATTTCACTCGTTTCAGAGGGTTAGTCTCTGAATAGTACATCGAGGTCGCGTTACACATCGGTGATGGATAGAAGTTCTGAACCTGATCACACTCGAAGTCGTTCTTCTTCAGCCAAAGTGCAAGATTCAGCATGTCTTCATCTTCAGTGCCCGGGTGAGCAGAAATAAAGTAAGGAATCAGATACTGTTTCTTACCCGCTTCTGCACTGTACTTCTCGAACATCTCTTTAAAGCGATCGTACGTGCCCATACCTGGCTTCATCATCAGATCCAGTGGGCCTTTCTCGGTGTGCTCAGGTGCAATCTTCAAGTAACCACCAACGTGGTGAGTAACCAGCTCTTTCACGTATTCCGGTGATTCAATCGCGAGATCGTAACGTACGCCCGAAGCCACCATTACCTTTTTCACGCCTTCCACTTTGCGTGCTTCACGGTATAGGTCGATGGTGTGTTTGTGGTCAGTGTTCAGCTTGTGACAGATACCCGGGAACACACAAGACGGACGACGACAGTTCGCTTCTGCTTTTGGATCTTTACATCCTAGGCGGTACATGTTCGCAGTTGGACCACCAAGATCGGAGATTGTGCCAGTAAAGCCCGGAACTTTGTCTCGTATTTCTTCTATTTCGTTGATGATCGACTCTTTCGAACGGTTTTGAATGATTCTGCCTTCATGCTCGGTAATTGAACAGAAAGAACAGCCACCAAAACAGCCGCGCATGATATTAACCGAGGTTTTAATCATCTCATACGCAGGGATCTTCGCTTTACCATACATCGGGTGAGGAACTCGCGCATAAGGTAAACCAAAGACAAAATCCATCTCTTCAGTTGCCAGTGGAATCGGAGCCTGGTTGACCCAAAGTTCACGGTCACCATGGCGCTGAATCAGTGCACGCCCAGAATATGGGTTGGTTTCTAAGTGCATTACGCGGCTTGCATGCGCATACAGAATACGGTCGTTGTTCAGCTTTTCGAATGGAGGCAGACGTACCGCTGTGGTCGCTGCGTCATGACGAGAAGGACGAATCGTAATAGGCTGAGCTGATGCAGGCTCATCTTTCTTGGTTTCACACTGCGTTTCTACCTCATAAGGGTTCTTAGGTACGAAGGCTTCTTTACGAGGCTTTTCAATACGAGAAGAATCGATAATCGTGTAGTTTTCTGGCTCTGCTGGCAGGTTCACCGCAGTACCACGAATATTAGTCATGGTCGAAATGTCTTCGCCATCAGCTAAGCGGTGTGCTACTTCAACCAGAGCACGTTCTGCGTTACCAAACAGCAGAATGTCTGCTTTAGCATCAAACAGTACGGAACGACGAACTTTATCAGACCAGTAGTCGTAGTGAGCAACACGACGTAAGCTGGCTTCAATACCACCCAGTACGACAGGCACTTCTTTGTAGGCTTCACGACAACGCTGAGAGTAAACCAGTGTGGCGCGGTCAGGTCGCTTGCCACCTTCATTATTTGGTGTGTACGCGTCATCGTGACGGAGTTTTTTATCCGCAGTGTAACGGTTGATCATGGAGTCCATGTTACCTGCAGTGATCCCGAAGAACAGATTTGGCTTACCAAGCTGCATGAAGGCATCTTTGTTCTGCCATTCTGGTTGAGCAATGATACCTACTCGGAAACCTTGTGCTTCCAGCAGACGGCCAATGATAGCCATACCAAAACTCGGGTGATCCACATAGGCATCACCTGTAACAATGATAATGTCACAGCTATCCCATCCTAGGGCGTCCATTTCTTTGCGGCTGGTCGGCAAGAAAGGTGCCGTACCAAAACACTCGGCCCAGTATTTTTTGTACTCATGAATAGGAGTGATGTTATTGGTCATATTTTGCTCTCTGTTCCAGGGAGCGCGAATTATAGCGATTTGAGGATCAGGTATCTATACCAAACTTGTCTATTCAAGCTTAGTTCATCGAGTTTTATTTAGATTGTAAAAATGTAGATGAATTATCGATGGTTTTTTATCTGATATTACCTTGAACACCTTGTGGTTATTACGATTGTGACCATCACATGTCCCATTATTAATACAACCTATAAGCAAGTAAGTTCGTATGGGAAAATGCATTTATAATCAATTTAGTGCACTGCAATAGAGTGTTATTCTCGCAAGGTACATCAGTCGCATTTAGCTACGGCAGTCGAAGTTAGGGTGTAAGAAAGAAGGGCCAAGTAATGAGTGAGTCGGCAAAGACAGCACATAGAAGAGTATTGATGTGGATGCAAAATCGCAGCGAACAGGAACATGACTGGCTCTTGTTTCTACCAACAAAAGATGAGTTTGAAATTAAGCTGGATAGTCTCGCAAAGGAGCGCGGTTATAACGGTCTCAATATAGTTATGACTTTGAAGCCTAACTTCAATCAGCACTGTTTGCTGGAGCAGCAATTAGGCTTTGCTGACTTCATTATGCGTAGCCGCTATGCAAGCTTGACGGGTCAGTTGACACGAAATGTGTTCGTGGTTTGTTTACAAACGCCTCATTGCCAATGGTTAAGTTCTATAAAATCAATTGAAATTGCGATCAAAGGCTTCTTCGCTGAACTAAAGAGTGAGTTGGGGGCCACAATGTACGCCACCGTTGTGGAGGGTCAAACCGGCGTGTCTGTACTTGGCTACGATACAAGCAACCCCAAAAAGGCACTCTCGCTTGCCGTTCAGGCCATGGTGTCGTCCAGAGTGGGTGAAAGTGGCTATTACAATTTTTATAACAGTAAATTGCATGCTGAATTATTGAAACGTCAGCACTTAGAAATATTCCTAAAAAAGCAGATAGATAGTGAGTTGGTGGATGTCTATTTTCAGCCAATTGTAGAAACGCGGACAGGCAAAGTTGCCAAGTTTGAAGCGTTGGCGAGATTTCATCATGAAAATAGTAGCTATAGCACGCAGGAGATGATTTCAATCATCGAAGACCTTGAACTCATTGCAGCGTTAGACGACTTGGTCTGTCGAACCGCGCTTACGTTATGGTCCAATCTTCAGTGTGTTTATGAGCAAGATATTGGGCTCTCGATCAACCGATCTCTGAGTACTAAGTTAGATTCATTACAGGTTCTTCAGCGTTCAATGGATCTGATTAAATCAAGTGGTATTAATCCTGAGCTGGTGACGATAGAGCTAACGGAAACCACGTACTTTGAACAAGACGAAGAGCACACACAGGCTCTCAAGCATATCAGGCAAGAAGGCATTAAAATCGCTATAGATGATTTTGGTACTGGATATGCGTCTTTCTCTTACTTGGAAAAAGGACAATTCGATCTTCTAAAAATAGATCGTAAGTTTGTCATGAATATTCATGAGAGCAACAGCAGCTATTACATTGTCAAAGCGATAACCGAGCTTGCTCACCGTTTGGGATTGAAAGTGATTGCGGAAGGGGTGGAATTAGAGCAAGAGCGCCATGCACTGACAGAGATCGGTGTGGATTATCTGCAAGGATTCTTATTTTCACAAGCCGTACCAGCTGTTTGGCTAGAGCAACCTCAATATCATCAGAGTTTGTTTAAAGAAGTAACCGTCGCGGCGACTCAAGAAATGACGTTGCAATCTTTGACTCGCAGAGACGTAAGATGTCTGGAGCCAGACGACCCAATATCTACACTGGGTGATATTATAGACCTGTCATCGGATTTTCCTTTAGTCGTAGTGAGTGACAATCGTTGCGTCGGTGTCATTACCAAAGAACAATTGAATCTGCATATGATATCTTCAGTTAAGGTAGAGCAGGGAAGCGATAGAATAGCCGAATACTCTGTAAACCAAGTGATGAATAAAGTGTTTGTTCAAGTAAATTCGAATTTGCCCGTATCCGTCATTCGAGACCTCGTTAAAGCAGAAGTCACTTTTCCGTGGATATTATGTGATTCGGATGAGAAATACAGGGGCTTGTTGACTCAAGAGGACGTATTGAAATATCTGGCATCATGTTAGGGCAAAAGCCACATCGGGTTTAGGTGGTTTGGGGATGGGTGATTTGCTATTATCGCCATCCCAAACGACTTAGAGCTTGCATTCACTATGATTCAACAATTGCTGGTTACTTTCCCACCGATGTTATTTGGCGCACAAGCGCTACTGACTTTGCTTCTGATTAAGGGCGATATCTGTCCGGGTCAGCGAGGTCGTCTTCACAAAATGTTACCTGCAATTGGGGTCATGTGGCTGGCGGTGGCATCACTTCGTATTGAAGCATTTATGGTGGTGTTTGCAATTTTTTACTTCTACTCTCAGGTTCAAACCAAAAAAACGCGTGAGAAAGGACCGTTGTGGGTACTGCATTTGGCGAATGGTTTGGCGTTTGCTTATGTGGCTATTCAAGTCTTTGAACAAACTAACTGGCCAGCAGCGGCAGCCATGACGTTAATGATCTTCTTCCTGGGTGCTTCGTTTTCTCAATTGCTTCTTACGATTGCACGCAGCCGTTTGCAAGCCTTTCACCGAATTTTGCCAGTGGCTGGTATTGTGTCTGGCATGTTGTTGGTTATCGCGACGCTGTTTTCGTCTTATCAGCTAGATGAGGCGGCATTACTTACCGCTACTCAACCTATCCTAGTTGCCTTAGTGACGCTCATCTCTTCAATTGTGGTTTGGTGTTGGCATATTTTTACTCACAAAAAGCCTGAAAAAGCGCAGCTTGCGGTCGCTTTTCTGCTTGCTCTTGCATCCATGACCAGCCTGCAAGGTTTATTTACATTGGTAGCCTAACTGCCTGCCAATCAGCTCACGATCTAGATTGGACTTACTTTAAAATCGCGAAATTGTGTCTACGCTGTATATATACGTTGTCGAAGAGGAGTGTCGCGATGGATTTAAGCAATGTAGGTAATCTGGATAGCATTATTTTATTAGGCATCGTCAACGAAAAACTACGCTTAGAGTGTGACAGTTTTGACGAATTGGTCTCGACATATGAGATGGATACAGAGTCGGTAGTAGGCAAGCTTGATATGCTTGGCTACCAATACGACCCTCTCACCAATCAATTTAAATCTTACGAACGCTAGTTAAATCTAACGAAAGCTCGAGTTCGCTACGCAGTCTGGTAATCTCCACGAAGCGTCAAGCCATCTTGATTCCGTCAAGGTGGCTTTTGCATTGCTGTTTTGCAGTTGCAAAGAATGCCTGTAAATAACGCTTATCCTTCTCCGAGTTTCGAACAGCAGCAAACAGGCGGCGCCATAATCCTTTGCCAAAAGGCTTACTGGTGATCAATCCCTGACGTGAAAACTCTGATATTGCCCAATTTGGTAACGCTGCAACCCCTAATCCCGCCGATACCATTTGCACCAGCATCAACGTATTGTCAGCTTGTTTCCATTTTGCTGGTTCGACGCCAGCTGGCTGTAAGAAGTGTTTTACCACATCTAACCGCTGTTTCTGCACGGGATAAGACAACATGGTTTGATCTGCCAGATCGAGTGGCTCGATGATCGCCTTGTCTGCTAGTGGATGGCTGGTGGAAGTGATCAAGCGCATTTCAAAATCAAACAGGGGCTCATAATGTACTTCCGAGCGAGGCTGAATATCGGATGTTATGACAAGGTCAAGCTCCCCGGCGAGCAGGGCAGGTAAAGGTTCAAATCCAAAACCAGAAGAGAAGTCCAGTGTCACACTTGGCCACGCCAGCTGATACTCCCTCAATGCAGGCATCAGCCACTGGAAGCAGGAATGGCACTCAATAGCCATGTGTAATCTGCCGTTGACGTCTTCTTTCAAACTGGCCAGTTCATTTTCTGCTCTTGCCAGTTTAGGCAAAATTTCTTCTGCCAGACGCAACAGAATCTCTCCTTCAGAGGTGAACTTTACCGGTCGGGTTTTTCTAAGGAATAACTGCCCGCCAATCCGCGATTCGAGATCTTTAATTTGGTGCGAAAGAGCCGATTGAGTCAAATGCAATGCGGTTGCGGTTGCCGTCAATGAGCCTGTATCTCGAAGCGAGGTAATGGTACGCAAATGTTTTAGCTCTATCATGAATCTCTTTCATCCTTTCTAGCTCGTCATGAACTTTACTAACTTAACCATAAAACATGGATATGTAAACGTCTAGACGTCTATTTATTTAAGAAATTGATTTAGTAGAAGGTTACGTTATGAATTTTTTTAATAAACAAGTTGAATATTTGGATGTTGTTCAATTTGTTCTGTAGAGAGATAGTTTAGCCATCCAGACATCTTAGTGATTAAGTGCAAGATGCTCTGACCCAAACAAATTGAAGAAGGAATCTGGAAATGGCTACAACAACGCACATACTTGGCTACCCACGCATTGGGGAAAAACGTGAACTGAAATTTGCACTAGAAAAATACTGGCATGGAGAGATTGATCAAGCGCAGTTGAAACAGGTAGGTGCAGATTTGAGAGCGAAGAACTGGCAAGTACAATCGGACGCAGGTCTGAGCTTCGTCACTGCCGGCGATTTCGCATGGTACGATCACGTACTCACTACAACGCTGTTGTTGGGACACGTACCAAAACGCCATGCTAATGGTTTTCCTAATCTCGACACCCTGTTTAAAGTCGGCCGCGGTCAATCCCAGACCGTTTGCGACTGCGCTGGTACCGCCGCTTCTGATATGACGAAATGGTTCAATACTAACTACCATTACATCGTGCCAGAATTTAGTAAAGACGATACGTTTGAGGTGAGCTGGCCGCAGCTATTTGAAGAAGTGAACGAAGCGGTAAAAACAGGGAATCAAGTAAAGCCTGTGCTACTTGGTCCTGTGAGTTACCTTTATTTGGGTAAAGAAGTTGAAGACGATTTTGACCGTCTGACACTGCTACCAAGATTGCTGGCTGCGTATCAGGCGATTTTGGCAAAACTGGCCAGCCAAGGTGTGGAATGGGTTCAAATCGATGAGCCAATTTTATCTCTTCAACTTGAAAGTAAATGGGCTGATTCCTTTAAACTGGCGTATCAGGTAATCCGCAGTGACGTCAAAGTCCTGTTGACGACTTACTTTGATTCGGTAACAGATACTTTAAACAAAATTGTCGAGCTGCCCGTTGACGGCTTGCACATCGACCTTTCTGCGTCACCTGAACAGTTGGATGAAGTTGTCGCCAAGTTACCACAAGGTTGGGTTCTGTCTGCTGGCGTTATAAATGGACGTAACGTTTGGCGTTCAGACCTAGGCGCGCAGCTAGAACGTTTACAGCCTGTCAAAGAGCAGTTAGGTGATAAACTTTGGATCGCAAGTTCATGTTCTCTGCTACATAGCCCGGTCGACCTTGAGCTTGAACCGACGCTTAGCGAAGAAGTGAAAAGTTGGTTTGCCTTCGCCAAGCAGAAAGTTAAGGAAGTATCACTGTTAGGTAAAGCTTTGGATGGAGATCAAAACGCAATTTTGGCATGTGATACTTACAGCCAGCCGATCAAAGCGCGCAAAACAGCAACGCATGTTAATAAGCCTCAAGTACAGGCGCGTATCAATAGTATTACATCGTCACTTGCAGAGCGTAGTGCACCTTACGCAGAACGTGCGGCTCATCAGGCGGAAGTATTAGGCTTGCCTTTATTGCCTACCACAACAATCGGCTCCTTCCCTCAGACAGGTGAAATCCGAGTTCAGCGAAGTGCTTTCCGCGCCGGTCAGCTTTCTGAATCTGAATACATTCAAGCACTGAAAGGGCATATCGCTGATGCTGTTAAACGTCAGGAAGCGCTGGATCTGGATGTGTTAGTGCATGGTGAAGCTGAGCGTAACGATATGGTGGAGTACTTTGCAGAGAATCTGGCTGGTTTCCAAACCACTAAATTCGGCTGGGTACAGAGCTATGGCTCACGTTGTGTGAAACCAGCCATCGTTGTTGCGGATATTGAACGAGAAAAACCAATCACGGTTGAATGGTCTATCTATGCTCAGTCACTAACAAGTAAACAAATGAAAGGGATGTTAACCGGCCCTGTAACGATTCTGTGTTGGACATTCCCACGTGAAGACATCACGCGTCAGGAGATTGCACAACAGCTGGCATTAGCACTACGTGATGAAGTTTCTGACCTGCAAGATGCTGGCATAAATATCATCCAGATTGATGAGCCTGCGATACGTGAGGGGCTTCCACTCAAAAAGCGTGATCATAAATCTTACCTGGAATGGGCTGTGGATGCGTTTAAGATTTCTGCAGGTAGCGCGAAGCCGGAGACACAAATTCATACTCATATGTGTTACAGCGAGTTCAATGAAATCATCAATTCTGTTGCGGCGCTGGATGCAGATGTGATTACGATTGAAACATCGCGCTCTAATATGGAGTTACTGAAGGCGTTTGAAGAGTTTAACTACCCGAACGAAATTGGTCCGGGTGTGTATGATATTCACTCGCCAAACATTCCGACACAAGAGTGGATTGAAGGACTTATCAAGAAAGCGGCTGAAAAAATTCCGGTACAGCGTTTGTGGGTGAACCCAGATTGCGGTTTAAAAACACGTAACTGGGCGGAGACGGAGGCAGCGTTAGCCAACTTAGTCTCAGCGGCGAAAAAGCTTCGTGCTGAACTGGCATAAACGAGCAGAAATAAAAAGCAGGGTTTGAATCCCTGCTTTTATGTGTCTTTAACTTGCTATTCAGCAGCGATACTTGGACTTGAGTCAATGCTGAACTAGCTTGCCAAATTACTGTGGTTAATTGTTGCAGCGTTGTTCTGAAATCAATTCGTCTGCCATTAATTGCCCACGAGAGTTACGAACTTTGATTCGATACATCAAACCCATATTGATTTGGTCCCGAATGTCAGGCTTGTTGCAGAAAGTGTAGATACTGGAATTGAGTACCTGGGCTAACGGCTTTGCACCAACAGCAGCATCGTTGTAGATCATCATCATCTCAATCACATTCTTGTTAGAAGAAACGCGCATGATTTTTAATGGTCCGTACTCTAACGGTAGACCAGAGGATAAAACACCAGCTCGGTTAGATGCCAAAAGCTCCAACTGATGTTCTTTCTCACTACTAGATGTACAACCCGCTAGCGCGCTAAGCGCTAGGAAGAAACACAGTAATTTTTTCATAAATTAGAACACTTTTTTGAACGGTTTTACGATCACGTTTTCGTAAACGCCCGCTGCCACGTAAGGGTCTTTATCTGCCCATGCTTTCGCATCTTCCAAAGAATTAAACTCAGCTATGACAGTCGAACCTGTAAACCCGGCTTCTCCTGGATTATCAGAATCAATCGCTGGCATTGGGCCCGCGGTCAGAAGTCGGCCTTCATCCTGAAGTTTCTGTAAACGTTCAAGGTGTTGAGGGCGAACACTCATGCGTTTTTCTAACGAATTCTCGATATCCTGAGAAAAGATGACGTACCACATAGCATAGTTCCTTAATTGGTAGGTTGGAGTCCTAATTTAACGACTTTTTGGCGTTACTCACAAGTTAACATTGGAAAATGTGAGATTTTTCCGCTGATTAGGACGTCTAGGTATTATTTTTGGATTGGGCGTGGCTTTCCTTCACTGTCGATCGCAACGTAATTAAAGGTTGCGTCACACACCATAAAGCGATCTTCGATGCCATCAACTTTCACTGGTTTAACCCAAACTTCGAGGTCAACACTCATTGAAGTGCGGCCAATTTTCTTACATACGCCGTAGCAACACACTACATCACCTACGCTAACTGGCTTTTTAAAGGTAATGCTCGAAACAGAAACGGTCACTACGCGTCCTGAAGAGATTTCCTTTGCCAAAATAGCGCCAGCTAAGTCGAGCTGAGACATTATCCAGCCACCAAAGATATCGCCATTCGCATTGGTATCAGCGGGCATTGCAAGGGTACGAAGCAGAAGTTGGCCTTTCGGAGAGTTAAATTCTTGGCTCATTGTGACATCCTAAATTATCGGCAGCGCTCAAATTAAGCGCAAACATTTACTGGAACTAGATCAAAACAGCGACCCGGAGGTCGCTGTTAATATATGTTTGCGCGGATTATAGCAAAGCTGAGCTGTTAATCATCAACCGATACATCGGATGAGTTATTTTTCTGCTCTTTTGGCATGTGTTTGTATATATAGAAACCTGTTGCGATCATATAGCTGAATGTCGCTATTAGCAGACCAAACACTTTGAAGTTAACCCAAACATCTAGTGGTAACTGGTACGCAACGTAAATGTTTAAACCAGCGCAGAAAGAGAAAAAGCCAACCCAAGCCCAGTTGATACGAGTCCAGATATGCTCCGGAAGAGAGAGCTCTTTACCTAACATTCCTTTAATTGCAGATTTACCCATTGCATGACTGACTGCAAGACCAATAGCAAAGATCAAGTACACTATGGTTACTTTCCATTTGATGAAGTTGTCATCGTGAAGGAAGATGGTCATTCCGCCAAACACAGCCACCATCACGAATGTGATTAACTGCATCTTTTCCACTTTTTTGTAAAGCGCGTATGTCAGAACGATTTGAATAGCCGTCGCCACGATAAGAGCCCCAGTCGCAACGTAAATGTCATACATCTTATACAAGGCAAAGAAGACAATGAGTGGAATAAAATCAAGAATTTGCTTCATGTTGCAGAAAACTACCTAGTTATTGAGTTGCAGACAGTCTAGCGGAATCTCGAATAATGTGAATACTTCGAGACAATTCGATACAAAAATTGCCGCAATTTGGGCGGCAATTTACTGTCGCTTAAGTCAAGTTTAGGCTACATCTTGAAACTTGGGAATACGTGTTTTTACCTCTTCCAGATAACCTTCGCCCAGTAGATTATCTACAGTGGCGGCAAGTTCTTCATCGCTCATGCTAAAACACGAAGTCTTACCTGTCATCAAGCTAAGATATTGGTGGTACTTTTCTTCGGTGTAGTATCCTACACGGTCTAATAGTAACGCTTTAACGCCGTGATGAATCAGACGGTGATAAGTTTGTCTACAGGCTAACATGCCCATCTCCCTGTCAAACTTTTTGGCTGTTCGTTTGAAGAATAACGATTTGGATAATTCGATTTACTTATCCTTTAAGCATAAAATTAAGCATAAAATAGGCCAACTAGTTGCAGGTGCATTAAAAAGAGCTTGATGCGGTATTGCTGTCTTGACCGAGCCATTTATTCAACATGTCTCGTAGTGCGTTTAAGGTGGTTGGCTTAAGCAAACGGTCATCCATCAGTGTATCGATCCGCTCTAATTCTGATGTACCAGATTCCCCTGATAAGGCAATCACGATAGTTGAAGGGGATATCTGCTTAATGCTTTGGCTCGCGTCATAACCGTTCATTACAGGCATCTGTACATCCATTAAGACTAAATCTACTTTACAGGATTTCACTATCTCGATTGCGGTTGCGCCATTGTTTGCCTGTAAGCTATCGACGCCAAGCTGTTTTAAATACAGTCGGACCAACGTACGTTGCACCTCTTTATCATCGACAATGAGCACTGTTGGTGCAGGTTCCCCCATTTGTAGATGACTTAAACGCATCTTTCTTATATCACTTTGAGGGTTATTCCAGTCAATATCCGGAGATCTTAATGTTTCCGCTTTTGGCGAGTTAGGAACAACAGGGAAATAGAGGTAAAACTCTGAAAATTCTCCCTCAACAGAGTGGCATTCAATTCGCCCGCCAAATGAGCGCATTACCCGCTGGCAGTAACTCAGGCCAAGGCCGCTACCGCCACTCTTCTGATACGAAAAAAAGTCATCAAAGATCTTATTTTGGATACCGCTGTTTATTCCTGGTCCAGTATCTCTGAAGATTAAAATGTTTTCGTAGGTTCCGGTTTGAGTACTGATCTCAATCTGGCTTGAAGGATAAGAGTCAAAGTAGTAAACGGCATTGCGAATCAGATTGAAAATGACAAAACTAAAGAGTGTTTCATTGAGCTTGGCAACAAAATCGTGATGTTGAGGTAGATGGATTCTTTCAATTATCTTTTCATTTTCGAAACCATAGCGGCTAACAGCCAGATGAATGGCCCTATGCATGGAGGTTACCGCAAGAGGTTCCTGCTCCGGCGATGTGTCACTGACTTCTCTCAGGATGATATCAATAAGTTGACGCCCTCTTTGAATTGCAGCTTGCCCTTTATCAATGTCACCTTTGAGTTCTTTCAGTGATGTCCCAGACTCGATATGTTGTGCGAGTTCTTCAAACTGCAGCTGTACCTGAGTCAGAGGGTTACGCATTTCATGTGCGATGGAGTGGGCGAGTGCACGACTTTGACGTACTTCTCTGTCTGTTTCGATAGTGCTTTGTACGCGAGTCAGTAGTGTTTGTAAGGCTGAAATCTCTTCGTTAGAAAACAGTTGATGATTTCTTTTATGCGCAGAGATCAAAAGGTGGGAAACGGATTTACTCTGACCAAACAGGGGCATCACTAACGCGGTATCGTTAGATCGCATTCGTCGATAGAGTTTTCTCAGAGAGCTTCTATTTGAAGATGCATAGTTGATTTCCTCAGATACTTCATCCACCAGTAGAACCGATTTGTCTGAGTTCAGGTAATCTTCGTAAAACGACTGAGTATAGTGACTGCTCACCAATTGCAGCTTGTTTTCGGGAATGTTGAGTAAGGTACCAAGCTTACTCATTGCATTATCGATGGAGCTCTTAAAGTCGCCTTCTAAAGCAAGTATTTGTTGTACCGGAGTGTATTTACGAAAGTAAATTAAATAGCTAACAAAATACCCCACATATCGAAAGACCCAGCGCCATGTAATGCCTACCAATGCACACATTGGTATTGCAACAATCCATTGATTACTATAAGAAATAGGTATCAACATGGATCCCAGAGGCATGACGTATAGCGCACATGTTATGTGTGCTGTTATGGTTAAATAAGCGAGATATTTCGCGCTATAGAAACGTGAAGTCAACAACGCGTAACCGACAAAGAGCATCTCACTGATGGACAGAGCCGGCGGTAACCATGTCAGTGAGAAGTCACCAAGGAAATACGTTAATCCTAAGTGAATGACGGTTGTTGAAAGCATGAATACCAAGATACCGGCGATCATATAGTTGTTTTTGGCTAGCGCTAGTTTACTGCTGCTGGCCCGCATGCGGATAAGATTGACGAGTGTCAGCACAATGAACGCCAAGATAGAAGTGAAGAAATAGGGGGTATGTGAGCCAAACTCAATGACAAACTCACTAGGTCCGCTGATCATCACGTTTTCTACTGTCAACCCAGGACGTGAGTTAATGAGCAATGAGTACACGGATAGTAGGATAAACAGCACTTGCTGCCATTTTTTTACGTAGATCTTTTTTTGTTCCGCAAGTAAGTGACATGAGAAGTAGTAAGCAAAGGCGAATGAGAAGAAGGAAGCTAAATTAGCTAGTTTAGCCATGAAGATGCCGCCCTTTGATCCAAATATCACTAATAGATCAGTATGAAAATATGCATTGCTGCTAATCCAGAGAATGATGCATGAAGAGTACGCGATGTATGGCGCGTGGTGGGAACCAAAAACTGCCTCATTCCTTTTTCTTAGGCGATAGCAGTAATACAGCAGCCAGAAGAGAACAACGGCAACCGTGGCATATAGTGTGATGGCTTTTGGGTAAAGCAGACCTGCCAAACCAAAATCAAACATTACGCTTCACCTTGGAGATGAGTCGAAATGTTTGGAGGTGACTTTTACCACCACTAGCTACGCTAAAAGTGTGAGATTCTGAGTGTAACTCGCAGGCGAAAAAACGGGCATGGTTAGCCTTATCTACGCTTGGTAAAAACAAGCCAGACAGCAAGTGACAGTTGGTTCTGTTAAGAACGCTGTTGTTTACAACTCTTTGATTCTTATGAATAGACCAATCCGCATGGGAGATAAGATCTAAAGACAACTTTAGACTCATGTTACAACCTAGAACAGACGTTTTTTTATGTTTATAGGTGCGTTATATCATTTTGAATAAATTATGCTACCAGTTTCTGTTAGTATGGTTACCTAATGCAAAAGTTGGATAAAAAAAAGCCGCTCGTTTAGAGCGGCTTCTTAAAAATTTCGAAGAAAACTTAAGCTTCTTGCTTATTAAGCTCTACTTCTTTCTCTGCTTGCTCTTCTTCTACAAGAGAGTCAACAATAACAGCACACGCAGCATCGCCAGTGATGTTTAGGGCAGTACGAATCATGTCAAAGATACGGTCTAGAGCAAACAGTAGTGGTAGACCTTCAATTGGAATCCCAGCCGCTAGCAGAACCGCAACAACCAGGAATGATGGTCCAGGTACACCTGCCTGACCAACTGCACCTAGAGTAGATGTCACGATGATCGCGATGTAAGCACCCATGCCAAGATCGATGTTAAACAGTTGAGCGAAGAAGATTGCTACCAAGCCGTAGTAGATCGCGTTACCAGACATGTTAATCGTTGCGCCTAGAGGCAGAACGAATGATGCTGTTGAGTTTCTAACACCAAGATCTTTCTCACACGTGTCCATCGTTACAGGCAATGTTGCCATTGATGATGCTGTTGACAGCGCAACTGCTTGTGGCTTCTTCATCGAAGAAATGAATTTCTTCGCAGAAGTCTTAGTGAAAACGTGAACCATTGCAGGGTATACAATGAAGCCAAAGATCAGAATAGCTGCGGTGTAGACAACGAATAGCTTAAACACGACCATCAGTGCGCCAAAACCAAACGTACCTACTGCTTCAGCCATCAGACCAAATACACCGATAGGCGCAATGATCATAACCTTGTTGATCATCCAAACCATCGCGTCAACAATGCAGTTCACACCATTAATGATAGGGTCACGGCGCTCTTTAGACTGTTGAGAAATTGCGATACCAAAGAACATGCAGAATACTAGGATTTGCAGGATGTTCGCATCATTCAGTGATTGGAAAACGTTAGTTGGGATCATACCAGTAATGGTTGCCCAGAAAGTAGGTAGTTCACCTTTAGAAGCGTATTCTGCTGAGAACATGCCTTCAACGCCAGAAACGTCGATGCCAATGCCAGGTTGGAATACTTCGCCCATAAACAGAGCAAGTGCTACTGCCAGAGCTGATGTTAAACCAAAGAAACCTAGTGTTACCGCGCCAACTTTACCTGCTGACTGACTGTTACCAAGACCAGCAGCACCAGAAATCAGAGCAACAGCAACCAATGGGATTACTAGCATCTTGATCAGGTTAATAAAGATAGCACCTAGTGGCGCGAATACTGTTGCGTCGTGACCCATCAGGGCACCAGCGGCTGTACCCACGATCATTGCGATGACGACTTGCACGCCAATGTTGTTTAGTAAACTCTTTTCTTTTAACACTTCCATAACCTCTGTGCTAACTAAATATCAAATCCTGAAATTACACACCAATCAAAATTTATTTCATGGATAATAATTTCGCCCCTGCTTTTTACACGTATCATTCACAATTGGCAATATACGAAATAGGGTTATTGATGAAAAAATCGATATTTCATTGACGAAAGCTAATTTTTTACTCAATAGCAAACGTTTGCTATTCGTGATTTCTATGGGATCTCGGAGTCTTTATTAATGTAGTTAATGAATTGAAATTGTCTGGGTTAACTTTATGTTAATGGGTTGTTTTGTTGTTATGAGTGGTGTTCGAACTGTGTTGTTGCTTGATATTTCTGACAATAATTAGGATGCAAGCTCACATTTTGATTATTTCACCTTCATAAATGTTAAATGTTTTACATTCTTGGGGTGATAACTCTTGTAAATATAATGTTAACAAGTGGTGGGGTTTAGGACATAAAGAACCGTATAAGCCACTATATCGTTAATTTTTTGTTGTTAAATCCTTGAGAACAACGTGAATGCCAATAATCTAGAGGTGAAGTCATTATGATGAATCTTGCTGCTGCTCTGCAGCGAAATGCTGCCAGTAAGCCTGATAAGACAGCGTTGATATGCGGTGACTTGGAAATTTCCTACGCTCAATTTGATGCAATTGCCGGCAAAATAGCGACATCTTTGATCAATAGTGGTGTTAAGCCGGGTGACCGAGTTGCATTATCTTGCCCTAATCTGCCGTTCTTTGCTTTTATTTATTTTGCAGTCCAGAAAGCAGGTGCAGTTGCCGTACCGCTGAACGTTCTTTTGAAAGCGAGAGAAATCAAATATCACCTAGAAGACTCAGATGCTAAGTTTTATTTCTGCTTTGAAGGAACATCAGACTTGCCAATGGCTAAAGAAGGTGTAAGAGCGTTTAATGAAGTTGAATCGTGTGAAAACATGGTCGTGATGACGCTATCGCAGACTGAATTGGAATGGAGTGGTATACCAACTCTTAATGCGTTTATTCGCGACGTTGAGCCACTGGCTGATTACGTGCCGCGTAACGCTGATGATACTTGTGTAGTTCTGTACACATCGGGTACTACTGGTATGCCAAAAGGTGCTGAGCTAACGCAACAAAACATCGTATTGAATGCGCTGGTCGGGCAGAATCTCATGGCCGCTCAAGCTGATGATGTGCACCTGGTTACTTTGCCTCTGTTCCACACTTTTGGCCAAACGGTGCACCTGAATGCTAGTGTTTTGAGTGGTGCCACGCTGGTACTTGTCCCTCGTTTTGAACCAACGCACATTCTCGAGCTGATTGAAAAACATAAGGTGACCCTTTTTGCAGGTGTACCAACGATGTACATCGGCATGCTTCACGCAAAACATGACCGTGATATATCTTCACTCCGAGTTGCAGTGAGTGGTGGCTCTTCGCTACCAACAGAAGTGTTCCGTGCATTCGAAGAAAAATTCAATGTGCCGATATTGGAAGGTTACGGCCTGTCTGAAACTAGTCCGATTGCTTGTTTTAACCATTTAGATCAAGAGCGTGTTCCTGGCTCGGTTGGTCAGCCAGTCCAGGGTGTGGAAGTCAAGCTTGTTGATTTAGAGGGCAACTGCGTACCAGTAGGTGAAGAAGGTGAAATCATCGTACGTGGCCACAATGTCATGAAAGGGTATTTAGGACGCCCTGAAGTGACAGAAGCTGTACTGCAAGATGGCTGGTTCTATACTGGCGACGTCGGTCGTTTTGACGAGGTAGGTAATTTGTACATTGTGGATCGAATCAAAGACTTGATTATCCGTGGTGGCTTTAACGTTTACCCTCGTGAAATCGAAGAAGTGTTTATGATACATCCCGCAGTCGCCATGGTCGCAGTGATTGGTATTCCGCATCAAGAGTACGGCGAAGAAATTAAGGCTTACGTTGTACTTAAACCAGATCAAGATGTTGAAGCTGCAGAATTACAAGCATGGGGACGTGAGCAGTTAGCTGCATTTAAGTATCCGCGCTTTGTTGAGATTCGCGAGCAACTTCCGATGAGTGCTACAGGTAAGATTTTGAAACGAGAGCTGAAATCTGAGCTCAAAGTAGCTTAGGTTTTAACGAGCGTAGAAACGAAAAAAGACTGCTAATTTCTTAGCGGTCTTTTTTGTTGCGTGCGCGGTTACTAACATTTTTAACATTCAGAGCGGAAGCGTTATTCAAGCTGCTTGAGATACTCTTCCATTTCTAGCGGGTTGTGAATGGTGATACTTCCGTAACTTAGGGTGAGTGTCCCCAATGCTTCTAGTTTTTTTAATACCTTGTGCACACTTTGTCTGGTGAGCCCCATCATATTGGCGATGTGCTCTCGTGTTACACGTACAACACAAGGGGCGGCATTGATAGGCTGGTTGGTCTGATACGTTGCGAGCAGCAATAATCTTCGGCCAATGCGTTCTTCAATCCCTCTGATGGCATCATCCTCAATAACGGATATTGCGGACCAAAGTCTACGGCTCATCAGATCGAGTATTACAGGATAGCTTTGCGGATACTTCGCCAGAAGTTGACGAAACTTGTCTCCAGGGAGCTCTAACAGGGTGACATCAGAGTGCGCTGTTGCACCAAATATTCGTGGCATTCCTGGTGAAAAAACGTTGTCACCAAACCAACCGCCCGTATCAAAAATCATCAACGTGACTTCTTTTCCTTTGGGACTGATCGAGTTGACGCGAACTGAACCTTTCGCAATGACCATCAAGGAGGAGTGATTGTCCCCTTTGTTACAGATGAGTGCCTTCTCATCGAAATGCCGGGTTCGCGCAATTTGTACCGCGTCATTAATGCCTTCTTCCGGTAATCCGGATAGGACAGGGCATTGAAGCAACAACTTTTTTAACTCTTCCATGTCGGTACCTTAATGCTGAACTTTTAATTTTGTTATATACCCAAGCGACTTCAAGATGCAGGATTCAGAGCGTTGTCACTGGCATAAGTTCAAGGCCTACTCTCAAGGAAAGAACACGCAGCGAAATAGCGAGCTCTTTCCAAGTTATTTGACGCAGAAATCATGTGAGTGACACGCTCCCGGAGGGCGAGTTGTCTTGGCTCACAGCCTTTGTTAACGATTTTTGATTTAGAACCACTAGACCTTCAAATCGTTGCCGCGTCTGTAAACCAAGTCATTCTCGCTGAACCTAGCATCTCGAGGTTGTTTGGGTATATTAACACCTTATAACTGGGTGCACTTAACGAGCTTATCTTTGTGTATGGCTTAAGATCTGAAATTGTGATGGCTCTCTATATGACTCAAACTGACTTATTTTGAAATGCTCTATTGGGAAAGGATTCTTATTTTCCATTCAATAAAAAACGCCCGCTATGAGTAATCAGCGGGCGTTTAGCTTATTTCTATAGAAGTTAGTTATTTTTGAGTAGCTGCTTTCATAGCTGACACAAATTCACCAAGCTTATCGAGCATAATTTGCGGTTGCTCGACGTACGTCTCTATAATTTTAACCACAGCAGAGCCAGAAATCGCACCTGCCGCGCCGGCTTCTATCGCTTGCTTAACTTGTGCTGGCTCAGAGATACCGAAACCAAGTAGTGCTGGCGGCGCATCAAATTGATTCAGTCTTTCTAACAACTGCCCAACTGGCATATTTGCCTTAGTTTCTGTGCCTGTTACACCAGCTCGAGAAAGCAGGTACGTATAACCGCCACTTAGCTCGGCAACTTGCGCTAAGGTTTCATCACTGGCCGTTGGTGGTGCAATAAAGATCGGGTGAATGCCGAACTTCTCTGCCGCTGCAACAAAATCTGCGCTTTCGTTAGTCGGTACGTCAGCAATAAGCACGGAGTCGATACCGGCTTTAGCACAGCGCTCATAAAAGTCCTCAATACCACGGGAGAAAACCAAGTTAGCATACATCAGCAGGCCGATTGGTAACTCTGGGTATTTTGCACGGATCTTACCGATTTGCTCAAAGCAGATGTCCGGTGTCGCGCCAGATTGCAATGCACGATTGTTTGCGCCTTGGATTGTCGGACCGTCTGCAAGTGGATCTGAAAATGGAATGCCTAGTTCAAGTGCGTCAGCGCCAGATTCAACAAGTGTTTCCATTATCTTGTATGATTGCTCGGCGTTTGGATCGCAAACCGTGACGAACGGGACGAATGCACCTTGGTTTTTCTCGTTCAGGCGCGCAAACATCTTCTCATAACGACTCATTAGATCACTCCTTTTTCTTCTAGGATGGCATTAACGGTGAAGATGTCTTTGTCACCACGGCCAGATAGGTTAACTACCAAAAGCTGTTCTTTTTCTGGGTTTTCGCGAGCCATGCGCAGTGCATGCGCAAGTGCGTGAGAGGATTCAAGTGCCGCAATGATGCCTTCGCTACGTGCGATTTCCTGGAACGCATCCAGCGCTTCATCATCGGTGACGTTCGCGTATTCTGCTCGGCCAATTGAATTCAGGTAGGCGTGCTGAGGGCCTACCGATGGGAAGTCCAGACCCGCAGAAACAGAATAAGACTCCTCAATCTGGCCATTTTCATCTTGCATTATCGGTGCTTTCATACCGAAGTAAATCCCAGTCTTACCGTGTTTAAGCGGTGCACCGTGTTGGTCTGTATCAATGCCTTTACCTGCAGGCTCGACACCAATAAGGCGTACGCTTTCGTCATCAATGAAGTCAGCGAACATGCCAATTGCATTCGAACCACCACCGACACAAGCAATCACTGCATCCGGAAGACGACCTTCGCGAGCGAGAATTTGGTTTTTGGTTTCTTCACCAATCATGCGTTGGAATTCACGAACAATAGTCGGGAACGGGTGAGGGCCCGCTGCAGTACCTAATAAGTAGTGTGCATTTTCATAAGTACCAGACCAGTCACGTAGTGCTTCATTACATGCGTCTTTAAGTGTGGCTGAACCAGAATAAACAGGAATCACTTCCGCACCCATCAGCTTCATACGGAATACGTTCGGGCTTTGACGCTCGACATCTTTCGCACCCATATAAACACGGCATTTCAGGCCAAGTAGCGCACAGGCTAAGGCGGTTGCTACACCGTGTTGGCCAGCCCCAGTTTCCGCGATGATTTCAGTCTTACCCATGCGTTTTGCGAGTAGCGCCTGACCAAGCACCTGGTTGGTTTTGTGAGCACCACCATGAAGTAGATCTTCACGCTTTAGGTACAGTTTGGTTTTTGTGCCTTTGGTTAAGTTTCGAGTAAGAGTGAGCGCGGTTGGGCGACCAGCATACTCTTGTAGTAGCGTCATAAATTCGCTATGGAATTCTGGATCTTCCTGTGCGTCAATAAACGCTTGCTCTAGTTGCTCCAATGCTGGAACCAAAATTTGCGGAACGTACTGACCGCCGTATTCGCCAAAGTAGGCATTCAGTTTTGCCATCGTGATATTCCTTCTCGTCTTTTTTGCTACGAAATAGTTTTAGTAGTTGCGAATAGCGTTAAACGCGGCTTGCAACTTCTGAGCATCTTTTTTACCTGGCGCGCTTTCTACGCCAGAGTTTAAATCTAATCCCAAGCAGCCTAGTGCTGCTGCTTGCTGAGCATTCTCAGGGGAGAGTCCTCCCGCTAACATGATTTGACTTGGGTCGCCAATCAGTGACCAATCAAATACTTGTCCGGTGCCACCGGATTGGTTGCCGACCTGCGCATCGAGCAAGTGACGGTCAACGTTTTCAGCCAGTAATGTAGGCAGCACGTCCTGAACTCCGTAGGCTTTCCAGATTTCCACGCCGGAAGGGAGCTCTGCTTTTAGTTGGTTAACGTAGTGCTGATCTTCAGAACCATGCAGTTGAACCGCTTTTAAACCGAGCGATGTGACTATCGCGGATACAAAATCAATTTCATGGTTTTGAAATACGCCAACATATTGAAGTGGTGCGCCGCTCATCGTCAGACGGGCGGTCTCTAAATCCACGGCACGTTTAGACTGTTCAACGAAAATCAGACCACCAAATACCGCGCCCGCTTGATATGCTTTGGCTGCGTCGTCGGGGTGAGTCAGACCACAGACTTTATTTTCGCCCAGAGTTACCTTGCGAACCGCAAGCTCGAGATTATGCTCTGCCATCAGCGAACTGCCAATCAGGAAACCATCAGCGTAAGCTGCTAAATCGCGAACTTGTTGATGGGTGTAAATGCCAGACTCTGAAATTATCGTTGCTTGAGGTGCAAGTTTTCGAATCATTGGCGCAAGCTGTTTAGTGCGGTTCAAGTCGGTACTCAGGTCACGCAAATTGCGGTTATTGATACCGATGACGAGCGCGCCCAAGTCTACGGCACGATGAAGTTCTTCTTCGTTACTGACTTCTGTCAGGACTCCCATATTGAGGCTGTGTGCCACTTCAGCTAATGCTTTGTACTCTTCATCGTTAAGTACTGACAGCATCAGCAAGATAGCGTCAGCGCCGTAATGGCGTGCCAGGTAAACTTGGTAAGTGTCCACCATAAAATCTTTACATATCACAGGTTGCTTAACCTGTTTACGCACTTGTTGAATAAATTCGAAGTTGCCCTGAAAGTATTTTTCGTCAGTTAAGACCGAAATAGCATCAGCATGATTGTTGTAAACCGATGCGATGTAATCCAAATCGAAATCGTCTCTGATGAGCCCTTTAGATGGCGAGGCTTTTTTACACTCAGTAATGAAGACCGTTTTTTCGCCTCTGAGCGCATCATAGAAGTTACGATCGGATGGCTCTAAATCAGATTGGAAAGTACTCAAATGCTGAGAGGCTTTACGTTCTGCAACCCACTGGAATTTGTCGCGAACAATTTTAGCCAGTACTTCAGCCATTTCTGCTTCTTTCTTTGACACGTGCTCAGAAAGGTTGTCAGCTTTTTGAGTGTTTAAGTCCGTCATCTTGATCATTTCCTTAAGCGTGTGCGGCAAGTCGCTGTACCAACTGATAAGCCTTACCTGAGTTCATTGCCTCAATAGCTTGTTGAGCATTGGCTTTTAAATCTTCATGACCAAACAGACGCATGAGTAATGCTACGTTAGCAGCAACAGCGCTGAGCTGAGCGTCGGTTCCTTTTCCTGTCAGAATGTTGGTTATGATTGCTTTATTCTCATCCGGAGTACCACCTTTAATTGCTTCTAACGGGTACTCCTGTAAACCGAAGTCTTCTGGCGTCAGTGTGTATTCGACGATCTGTCCGTCTTTGATTTCTGCGACTGTGGTTGGCCCGTGAATGGCAACTTCATCAAGACCACTACCGTGTACCACTGCTGCGCGCTTCATACCCATTTGTAACATGGTTTCTGCAATAGGACGAACCAGTTCTTCACTGTAAACACCCATTAATTCAATGTTAGGGCGTGCTGGGTTAATCAGTGGACCCAGAATATTGAATATGGTGCGTGTTTTCATAGTTTGACGAACAGGCATCGCATGGCGGAAACCACCGTGGTATTGCGGGGCAAACAGGAAGGCAACACCGATGTCATCCATTGCTGTGCGTGTATCTTCCGGGCTCATTGCCAGGTTGATACCGAAAGAGTCCAATAGGTCTGAAGAGCCTGACTTGCTTGATACGCTGCGATTACCGTGTTTGGCGACTTTCAGACCGCAAGCCGCAGCGACAAATGCTGATGTTGTTGAAATGTTGATGGTGTCGTGACCGTCGCCACCTGTACCGACGATATCGGCAAAGTCGTAGTCCGGGCGCGGGAATGGCTTCGCATTTGCAAGAAGTGCTTTTGCTGCCCCTGCAATTTCGTCAGGGGTTTCCCCCTTAATTTTTAGAGCCGTTAAAGCTGAGGCCATTAAAATTGGGTCAAGCTCACCGCGGATAATGGTATCGAACAGTTGTTGGCTTTCGTCTTGAGTCAGAGATTGTTGTTCGTACAGTTTTTTGATAATTGCTTCCATAATTCCTCTCCCATTTTCCTTATGCGTTGCTTTTCTCAAGCGCCCATTCGATAGCATTGGCTAATAAAGTTGCCCCATAGGTGGTCATAATGGATTCCGGATGGAACTGGAATCCGCAAACTTTATCTTGCTCGTGTACGACAGACATGGTCAGACCATTGACTTCAGCTGTAATGGTCAGTTCTTCAGGCACGAAGGTTGCCACTAAAGAGTGGTAACGTGCGATCGCCAATGGTGATGGCAACGTGGCGTAAGTGGCATGGTTTTGATGCTCCATCATCGATACTTTGCCGTGAATAATTTCACCGGCACCGGCAACAGTGCCACCGTATGCCTCAACAATGGCTTGATGACCAAGACAGATTCCAATAATTGGTACTTTGCCTTTCATACGCTGAATTAAGTCTGGCATTGACCCTGCCTCTGCTGGAGCGCCTGGGCCTGGAGAGAGAAGAACCACTGGATTATCGAGCTCATTTACAGCCTGTTCGATATTCTCTGCCGGGATGTTATTTCGGTAAATTGTTACCGAATGACCAAGTGAACGAAATTGGTCAACTAAGTTATAAGTAAAGGAATCAAAGTTATCGATAAATACTATGTTAGCCATAATCTGCTACTCCTCCTTCTTTGTAGGTTGAGAATGTGCTGCTTGAATAGCAGAAATAACGGCTTGTGCCTTACCGCGGGTTTCGTCCGCTTCGGCTTGCGGATCTGAATCGAATACCACACCTGCACCAGCTTGTACTTGAGCAATACCGTTTTCAACATACGCTGAACGAATCACAATGCATGTATCCAGCGTGCCTTCTCCGGTTAGATAACCAACCGCACCACCATAACTGCCGCGTCGAACGCCTTCTACGTCACGAATCAACTGCATCGCGCGAATTTTCGGTGCGCCAGTAAGCGTACCCATGTTCATGCTTGCCTGATAAGCGTGTAATGCGTCTAGATCCTCTCGTAGCTGGCCAACAACTCGAGAGACTAAGTGCATTACGTGGCTGTAACGGTCAACTTTAAGCAAGTCAGCTACGTGGCGAGTGCCCGCTTCAGAGATTCGCGCTACATCGTTACGTGCCAGGTCGACCAACATCATGTGTTCTGCGTTTTCTTTCATGTCGGTACGCAGTTCAAGCTCAATGCGGCTGTCCAGGTCAAAATCGATGTCACCGTTTGGACGTTTGCCACGGCGGCGTGTTCCCGCGATTGGGTATATCTCAACCTGATTGGTTTCTGTTTCGTACTTCAGAGCGCTTTCTGGTGACGCACCAAATAGCGTGAATAACTCATCTTGCATGTAGAACATGTATGGACTTGGGTTACTTTTCTTCAGCTCTTTATACGCTGCCAGCGGAGAAGGGCATGGCAGTGTAAAACGACGTGAAGGGACGACCTGGAAAATATCGCCTTTCACAACGTACTCTTTTAAGTCGCGAACAATCTGGCAGAAATCTTCATCTGAAATGCTTGTTTCTACCGTCACATCGGCAAGTTTCGTTGCGTTCGGTAAATGCTTAGGCGAAGCACATTGTGTTCTGATTTCAGCAATGCGTTCTTCTAACGTTGCCCTCTGTGAATCATCGACAAAAAGGGTAGCTTGCAAGTGGCAAGATTCTGTTTGATGGTCAACAACAAGAAGGGTTTCAGCGATGTAAAATACGTAATCAGGGCACTGGTTGATTGCTTCTGCATTGCCTAAAGGTTCGAAGTTCGCAACTAAGTCATAGGCAAACAAGCCACCTAAGAAAATAGCATGTTTGTCTTTATCAGAAATATCGAAACTATGTTGAACCAAGCGCAGCGCATCAAATGTGGAAGCTTCGCGCAAGCGGGAATCTTCATCCAGGGTGTCGCATGGTTGAGTAAATTCCAGAGTAAGGGTTTCACCATCAAATTGCGCAGCGATTCCGCCTCGTACGTTCTGGTTTAAATGCGCGAGCAAGTTTTTACCATTTTCCGTTAAGGCGTGCATGCTTACGGTATGGTCATAACAAATAACTCGAACCGCAGAGTCGACGATCATCAGAGATTTCAAATCTTGTTTCGAATCAATCTCCGCAGATTCCAGAAGTAAGCTATCCGTTTTGTTTTCACATAGGGTGTGAAACAAGCGGGTCGGGTCCTGAGTGTAAGGAACAGAAGCAGTTAACACTTCCAGTTGTCCAAGATTCTTGATTTCAATGGCCTTGTTCACAAGACCTCCTTATAGCTGTTTTAATCTTCCTGCTGCACATAGTGGCATAAAGTAAGCGTTGCCCCAATTAAGAGTTTACGATATCCGGTTAATGTTTAAGCAGTTAAACTTGAAAAGGGCGACAAATTAAAAAGCCCGCTTTGGCAGCGGGCTTTTTAACGTTTGATTCTCTAAACTAGAAGTACACGTTTGCCCACCAAGAACTTGTCCAAGTGCGCCACCAAGCAACATTCAACGAGTTTGTCTTACTAAGACAAACCGTAACTTTCGCTTTTTGGTTTTGGGTCAATTCTTGTAACATAGTGAGCCTTGAATTAAGTGTTCTGTATTTGTGTACTAGTTAACTAGTGCGGAGATAAAAAGTCAACCCCAAAACAGCATTAAAACGATAAAAAATATGAGAATTGATTTACATAGCCACACCACTGCCTCAGATGGCCGATTTGAACCAAAAGATTTAGTGGATAGGGCACTGAGTTTTGATATAGAAGTTTTGGCGATTACAGATCATGATACCGTAGATGGTTTGGCACCAGCAAAGCAGTATGTCGAAGAGAACCAGTTGCCGATAAAAATCATTAATGGCATCGAAATATCAACGGTTTGGCAAAATAAAGATATCCATATCGTGGGTTTAAATATTGACCCTGATAACTCGACATTGACGACGCTCATTGAGCAACAAAAACAACATCGAATTGCTCGTTCAGAGTTGATCGCTTCTCGTCTCGAGAAAGCAACTCGTGAAGGAGTATTGGAAGAAGTACAGCTTATCGCCGGTGATGCACCTATTACACGCGCTCACTTTGCCAAGTGGTTGGTTGACAATGGTTTTGCCAAAAACATGCAAATGGTGTTTAAAAAATACTTAACGCGTAACAACCCGGGTTATGTGCCACCTAATTGGTGCTCGATGAAAGATGCGGTAGATGCAATCCACGCCGCTGGTGGCCATGCGGTGTTAGCTCATCCGGGCCGATATCAGCTGACAGCGAAGTGGATTAAACGCCTTTTGGCGGCATTCGTTGAAGCAAACGGTGACGCGATGGAAGTTGCGCAGCCACAACAACCACAACAAGAAAGGCGCAATCTGGCGGATTATGCTATACAATACAAACTATTAGCATCCCAAGGCAGCGACTTTCACTATCCATCTCCGTGGATGGAACTGGGTAGAAACCTCTGGTTGCCAGCGGGCGTAGAACCAGTTTGGAAAGATTGGGGTATTGAACTTTCGTTGATTAAAGATCAACAAGATGGCATTCAAGCTCCATAAATATATAGAGCCGAGAGGCTCGATAATGAGGAATTACAATGAGCCAGTTTTTTTACGTTCATCCAGAAAACCCACAGACTCGCTTGATTAATCAAGCAGTAGCAATCATTCGTAACGGCGGTGTCGTGGTTTATCCAACCGATTCAGGTTATGCACTTGGCTGTCAACTGGAGAACAAACAGGCGTTAGAACGTATCTGTCAGATTCGTCGTTTAGATGACAAGCACAACTTCACGTTGCTGTGTCGCGATTTATCAGAGATTTCACTTTATGCTCGTGTGGATAATGGTGCATTTCGATTACTGAAAAACAATACTCCGGGGCCTTACACATTTATCTTCAAAGGCACAAAAGAAGTGCCTCGTCGTTTGATGAACGCAAAGCGTAAGACGATCGGTATCCGTGTTCCAGATAACAAAATTGCTCTCGATTTGTTAGAAGCTCTTGGAGAGCCGATGATGTCTACGTCATTGATACTTCCAAACAGTGATGTCACTGAGTCGGATCCTGAAGATATCCGTGACAAGTTGGAGCATGCTGTTGACGTAATTCTTAATGGTGGTTTCCTCGGAGAGCAACCGACAACGGTTATCGATTTTAGCGAAGGCGACCCAGTCGTGGTTCGCGTCGGTTCGGGTGACCCGGCACCATTTGAATAAGTATATTTACCGTTAGATGAACAAAAGGAGGCTGAAATGCCTCCTTTTTTTTATGACGATAATTCGCTCAAAGTAGAAGTAAAGTACGAGATATAATCCGGATTACATGAAAAATTACTGGCGCAGAATAGAGTGGATTTTGCTTACATTAAACGTAAGAATCACTTATAATGTCCGACCAAAAAATCCCATGCATATGGGTAATAGCAAAATACAGACCAATCCTGGTCTAGACGTCTGTGAAGACGACACATAGGTAGATAAATGAGCGAAAAGTTACAAAAAGTATTAGCACGTGCTGGTCACGGTTCTCGTCGTGAGATTGAATCGTTAATCAAATCCGGTCGCGTAAGTGTGAACGGTATGGTAGCTAAACTTGGTGAAAGACTTGAAGATGAGAGCAGTGTCATTCGTATCGACGGTCACATTGTATCTGCGAAGATACAAGATGAAGTGATTTGTCGTGTGCTGGCATACTACAAACCGGAAGGTGAGCTGTGTACTCGTCATGATCCAGAGGGTCGTCGTACCGTTTTCGATCGCCTGCCAAAAATTCGTGGCTCGCGTTGGATTTCAGTAGGTCGTCTGGATGCAAACACCTCTGGTCTGTTGCTTTTCACTACTGATGGTGAATTGGCTAATCGCTTAATGCACCCAAGCCGTCAAGTTGAACGTGAATACCTAGTACGCGTGTTCGGTGAAGTAACTGAACAAAAAGTTCGTAATCTAGTAAAAGGCGTTGAGCTAGAAGATGGTATGGCTCGCTTTGAAGACGTTGTTTACGCGGGTGGTGAAGGTATGAACCACACGTTTTACGTCGTAATCAATGAAGGCCGTAACCGTGAGGTTCGTCGTTTATGGGAATCTCAGGATTGTACGGTAAGTCGTCTGAAGCGTGTTCGCTATGGTGATATCTTCCTGGACAAGAAACTGCCTCGTGGCGGTTGGATGGAACTGGATCTGAAGGAAGTAAACTACTTGCGTGAGCTTGTCGAACTTCGTCCAGAGAAAGAGACCATGCTTGATCTGAACAAAGATAACACTTCACGTAAGCGTGAGCGAGCTCGTAGCCAAAAAATCCGTCGTGCAGTTAAGCGTCACGAAGAGCGTGTAAACACGCCTAAAGGTCGCAGCAACAACCCTTCTCGCCGCAAGCCAAAGAAAAGTGCCGGTGAGCAAGGCGTCCGAAACAAAAATCGTTAATCGGTACTAAAAATCACAAAGGCTTGCCAATTGGCAAGCCTTTTTCTTATCTGAAAAGCGGGCAATGGTAGCCTCTTTAGATATAAAAAAACACCAGCACGGAAGCTGGTGTTTTTACTCATGGTGAGGGAGGCGTTAATCGCGCTTCCAAAGCATATGACAGAACTTATGGTCTGGGTCTCGGCTGATTAGCATACGAGCGAACACGTCATCAAGTTCGTCATTTTCCTCGTTAACCAGGCCGATTCGAACTTCTGCATACACTTCTTTGTCAATCTCAAAGCCAACATGCTCAACCCAGTCTTCACCGGTTTCGACAAGTTCTGCGGCGCCACGATCTTCAAATTGTGCGGTAAACAGAATGACATCAGCTGGCTCTAGGTTATCTGGAGCCATTTCCAGAAAAATGTCGTACGCTGCGTCGATAACGTCGTCGTAAGAAATCAAATCAGACATGCTTATGCTCGGCTCATGTATTTGCGTTCAGCTGTGTTGATAATTACACGATCACCAGTTGCAATGTATTCTGGAACTTGGATAACCAAGCCAGAAGCAAAGCGAGCTGGTTTAGTACGTGCAGATGCTGACGCGCCTTTGATTGATGGGTCAGTTTCTTCGATCACGAGTTCAACAGAAGATGGCAGTTCAATGCCTACAGCAGAACCGTTTACCAAGATAATGTGGATACCTTGAGTATCTTCGTTGATGAACAGTAGCTCATCTTCTACTTCACTTTGTTTAAATGTGTATTGTGAGTAGTCTGCGTTGTCCATGAAGATGTGCTCATCGCCGTCTGCGTAAGAGTACACGACTGCACGCTTGTTCATTTCTACTGTTTCTACAACGTCATCAGACTTGTAACGCTCGTCTACACGCGCACCAGTCGTTAGATCAGTACAACGCATTTTGTAGATTTTAGCGCCGCCACGACCGCCAGGAGTCGTTACTTCGATGTCTTTAACTAAAAGAGTTTTACCATTAGACTCGATTGCGAAGCCTTTTTTGATTTCACTTGCCTTTGGCATTGTATTTTCCTATTCATACTTATTAAGCAAAACGCCGTGATTATAGCGTTAAGTTGTCTGGCAAGCATCAAAATTCATCGACGAAATTCGTCTTAACGCTCAAGATTAAACACCTTATTAGTCTTGATCCAAAAGCAGTGCTGGTGGATCATATCGTCCTTGAGTCTTAAGTCCGAGTTCCTGTTATCTACAATGTCTCTTCCTGTTATCGACCCAAAACAGCCTTTTCAAAAAGAATTCGAACCTCTGATCAGAGACGTCCTTGCATGCCTTAAAAGTGGACTGGGACCGAACTTACATAGTATGTATGTCTATGGCAGTGTTGCTCGAAAAACCGCAGTATCTGGTACATCCAATCTAGATTTAATCATAGTAACTAAAACCGGATTTGAGGCGAACAAAGCCACTTTGCTGAACACCATCAAATGGCGAGCACAGCAAGGGCACCCGCAAGTAAACGGTGTCTCAATACGGACCGCACTCGTCACGGATGTGGCTAATCTCGATAGTATTTTTACCTGGGGCTTTATGCTGAGGCATTGCTGTGTTTGCGTCTATGGTGATGATTTAGCGGATTGCTTTGGCGATTATGTTCCGAGTTGGGAGATCGCCAAACATTGGAATATGGACGTAGAAGAGTGGCTTTCGGTCTATCGCACTAAGATTGCACAGGCAAAAACTGCCGAGGAGCAAGTTCAGGCTCAAACGACAATCGCCAAAAAGTTACTTCGAGCATCGTACTCTTTAATTATGTACCGTGATAAGCGATGGTTTGATGACCCAGATGAGTGCGGTCAGGTCTTTTTGACCTATCATCCGGAAAAGCAATTGGAGATCGAACGACTGGGCATTTTACTCTCGGGACGGCCTATACCTAAACGGTCGGTGATAGGCCTTTTAGATAGCTTTGGCGACTGGTTGGTCAAACAGTATCAAAAAACAGAGTTTCGAATTGGCTAGCTAAAGCCGGTTGTTAAAACAAGCCCATCTGCGGCGCAGACAACGTCTCAAAATCAGTGCCAATAAACGGCAAAATGGCATCAGCGACCGGTTTTAGCTGCTTATCAATATAGTGTTGATAGTCAATAGGACTATTGCGGTACTCATGAGGCTCTGGCCCATTTATTGTAATAACATACTCAATTCGGCCACGGTTCTGATACTGTAAAGGGCGGCCAAGTCGGGCATTGATTTCGTCTGCTAGTCGAGCTGCACGCACTTGTGGTGGAATGTTTTTTTGGTATTCGTGTAATTTGCGACGCAGGCGTTTCTGATAAACCAGTTGATCGTCTAATTCACCACTATTGGTTTTTTCAACCATTTCCCGCACGTAGTCACTTGGATCTTCGCCATGGAATATCATTCCGTAGAGTCTATTTTGGAATCTCTGAGCGAGCGGTGTCCAGTCTGTGCGAGCGCTCTCTAACCCTTTGAAAATGATGCGTTCCTTATCGCCTTCGCCTATTAGACCTGCGTAACGCTTTTTAGAACCGGTTTCTGCTCCGCGGATAGTCGGCATCAAAAACTTACGATAGTGAGTCTCGTATTCTATTTCGAGCATTGAAGTGAGGTTATATTCTGAGCGCAGATGCTCTTGCCACCAACTATTAATGTATTCTACTAGCTGATTCCCGACTTTATCTGCTTCGACCTGACTATAAGGTCTATTTAGCGACACAAAGGTCGAGTCCGTGTCCCCATATATCACTTGATAACCTTGGCCTTCAATCAGCACTTTAGTTTGCTTCATGATCTCGTGCCCACGCATAGTAATACTGGACGCCAGTCGAGTATCGAAAAAGCGACAACCTGATGAACCTAACACACCATAGAATGAGTTCATGATGATCTTAATTGCCTGTGAGAAGGCTTTTTCATTGTTTTTCTTCGCTACGTCACGCGCAGCCCAAAGCTTTTCAATCATTTCCGGTAAAAAGTGCTTTGTGCGGTGGAACTGACCACCACGAAAACCGGGTACAGCCTGATCCTCTTCTTTGCCGATCTCGAGTCGCAGACCTTCTACCAGACCCATTGGATCAATCAAAAAGGAACGAATGATTGACGGGTAAAGGCTTTTAAAGTCGAGAACCAATACCGAGTCGTAAAGGTTCGGAATCGAATCCATCACATAACCGCCGGGGCTGGCAATCCAATTTTCCGGATGTAAGTTTGGCGCAGCGTACCCTGCGCGATGGATCTGCGGGAGGTAGAGATTGGTAAATGCCGCAACAGAGCCACCAACCCGATCCAACTCGACTCCCGTTAATCTGGAACGTTCTATTGCAAAAGCAAGTAGGTGAGTATGCTCAAAGATCTTATTAACCAGTACGCAGTCTTGGAGATTGTACTTCGCTAAAGAGGGTTTATCAGAGCGATACATGCGATTGATCTCATCCATACGATCATGCACGTTGTGAATTTCTTTCCCTTCGCCTAATAGTTCTTGAGAAACGGACTCCAATGACCAAGAGCGAAACTGATAGGTCGCGGTTTTGAGTGTGTCGATACCATCCATAACGACGCGACCCGGAATAGAAATGAAGCCTTGTTGGCTTTGTGATGAGCTACGGAAGAAACTGGCCTGGTCAGCTCTTCCTAGTTTGAGCTTCATTTTGTGCCATTCTGCTCGTTTATGCAGTAAGCGGAAATCGAAGTCGATAACGTTCCAGCCGACCACTACGTCGGGGTCAAACTGCTTAAACCAAGCCATCAGAGCGGTCAACAAGGTTTTCTCGTCTTTTACCCATTGGATTGGAGTATCTGCCGCTTCGGGCTCACCTATCATGATGACACGTGAGTCCATCGGGCTATCTAAGCCGATAGAGTAAAGAATACCTTTCTCGGAGCACTCTATGTCGAGAGAAACGACATGCAGTTTTGGCTCGTAGTCACCGGATCGGCATTTGGCGCTTTGAACTCGCTGATACCCGTTGGCGGTTTGATGGTTACCAGTAAACTCAATACTACCGCGGATAAATCGCTCCATCAGATAGCGGTCAGCAAGACGAATGTCGCTCTCATAAGTCACAATGTCGTGATGGGTTAACGCTCCCTGAAATGCTAAGGCATCTTTGGCAAGTTGCGTATAACAAGCGGCGAGGTGAATGTGTTCGAACGTTTTGATTTCTAATGAGCGGAACTCGACTGCAATGCCGTTTGACTGAGCGAGTTCTCTCGCTTGCGCCACATTGTCTTGAGCAATAAAAAAGACAGGTTTTTCCCCATTGATCAGTAGTTGAGTTGGTCCAGCTTCTGTCGACAACCAAAGCTCAATCTGAGTTTGACCTTGGATGTCTCGTGCCTGACGAGTAAGTAGGAAGCCTTGCTGGATGTTCAAGTGAGAAAAACCTTATCGATTACTTAGGGGAGTATTCTAGCATCATGTAACAGGAAGGAAACGAACTGTACCGAGAGTGTTATTTTTGTTGGCGAATAAATAAACAAAGCAAGGCCCTTATGATTTGAGGAGAGGCTTTAGGCCTCACAGAATGCATCTGCGCCCCATTATTTCGCTCACAGAATGAACATTTGATGCTGATATTGAGTTGCTCTGGGCAATATGCAATCTAGTTGCTTGATTTCTCGAATTTAATGTTGTTAATTAACTTCCATCAGAATTCGGTTCTGCACTGCACGCGCTGAAATAACAGAGTGGTTTATGAATAAGTTCTTGCCAAAGTTTGCGTTTGAGCACATATTCATAGAAAGCAATTTTTCGTCAAATACGTTAGTATTAGGCGTCATACTGATATCCACATGGAACATCATGTGGGTGCAGAACCAATAGTAAAGTGTGGAGATACAAGTTTGATAAATGTTTTCCTTGTAGATGATCACGAGCTGGTTCGCACAGGGATACGACGTATTATTGAAGACGTCCGTGGAATGAACGTAGCAGGAGAAGCTGACAGCGGTGAAGAGGCAGTAAAATGGTGTCGCAGTAATCATGCTGACGTCGTTTTAATGGACATGAACATGCCAGGAATCGGTGGCTTGGAAGCTACTAAGAAGATTCTTCGCGTGAACCCAGATGTGAAAATCATCGTACTTACCGTTCATACTGAAAATCCGTTTCCAACCAAAGTGATGCAGGCGGGTGCTTCTGGTTATTTAACCAAAGGCGCTGGGCCAGATGAGATGGTTAATGCGATTCGTGTGGTAAATAGTGGGCAGCGTTATATCTCGCCAGAGATAGCGCAGCAGATGGCGTTGAGTCAGTTCTCACCAGCCTCTGAAAACCCGTTTAAAGATTTATCAGAGCGTGAATTGCAGATCATGTTAATGATCACTAAGGGTCAGAAAGTTACGGATATTTCTGAACAACTTAATCTAAGTCCAAAGACAGTGAACAGTTATCGTTACCGACTGTTCAACAAGCTGGACATTAACGGCGACGTTGAGTTAACACACTTGGCGATTCGTCACGGAATGCTGGACACCGAGACGCTTTAGTGTGAATCCTCCTTTTGATTCGGCTTCCTTTCTCAAGACAGTAACTCATCAGCCCGGCGTTTACCGAATGTACAACGCCGAGGCTGTTGTTATTTATGTCGGAAAAGCCAAAGACCTTCAGAAGCGCTTATCAAGTTACTTTCGCAAAAAAGTCGACAGTGAAAAAACGCGCGCACTTGTCAGTAATATTGCCAAAATCGATGTCACGGTGACCCACACCGAGACAGAAGCGCTGATCCTTGAGCACAATTACATTAAGCAATATTTACCGAAATACAACGTACTCCTGCGTGATGATAAATCCTATCCTTACATCTTTATCAGTGGTCACAAACACCCTAGACTATCGATGCATCGTGGCGCTAAAAAGCGCAAAGGTGAGTATTTCGGGCCTTATCCTGATTCAGGTGCGGTACGTGAAACTTTGCATTTATTGCAAAAAATTTTTCCCGTTCGCCAATGCGAAGATACGGTGTATTCAAACCGAACCCGGCCATGTTTGATGTATCAGATTGGACGTTGTGCAGGCCCATGTGTCAGCTCAATCATCTCAGACGAAGAATACGCCGAACTGGTGGGGTTTGTGCGTCTGTTTTTACAAGGCAAAGACCAGCAAGTACTCAAACAGCTGATTGAAAAAATGGAGTTTGCTAGCCAGCAGCTACGTTTTGAAGATGCAGCAAAGTTTCGTGATCAAATTCAGGCAATCCGTCGTGTTCAGGAACAGCAGTATGTGTCTGAAGACAGCATGGACGATATGGACGTGCTGGGCTTTGCGCAAGAAAGTGGTATCGCGTGTATTCATATTT
The DNA here is from genome assembly GCF_052353105.1 of Vibrio sp. YIC-376. Lineage (NCBI taxonomy): Bacteria > Pseudomonadati > Pseudomonadota > Gammaproteobacteria > Vibrionales > Vibrionaceae > Vibrio > Vibrio sp. YIC-376. The sequence goes on along the minus strand of NZ_JBBWFK010000008.1, from coordinate 71,012 downwards.
TGATGATTCGTCAGGGCAAAGTGCTGGGTAGCCGAAGTCATTTTCCTAAAATTCCCCAGAATACCAGTCAGCAGGAAGTGTTTGATAGCTTCTTAACCCAGTACTATTTAAGCCATAATGAAGCTCGTACTATTCCGGCGCGGATTATATTCAACCAAGAGTTGGCAGATGATATCGAACCTATACAAAAAGCACTAAGTGAAGTGGCTGGGCGTAAGGTTCATTTCCATACATCACCAACTGGGGCGAGAGGGCGTTACCTAAAACTCTCTAATACCAACGCACTCACAGCGATTACCACTAAAATTAATCATAAGATGACGATCAATCAGCGTTTTCATGAACTACGCGAAACGCTGAGAATGGAGTCTATTGCGCGAATGGAGTGTTTTGATATTTCCCACACAATGGGGGAGAGCACTATCGCGTCGTGTGTGGTTTTCAATAATGAAGGCCCGGTAAAGCAAGAATATCGTCGTTACAACATCACCGGAATCACGGGTGGCGATGATTACGCAGCAATGGGACAAGCACTCGAACGCCGTTATTCCAAACAGTTAGATGTGGAAAAAATCCCCGACATTATCTTTATCGATGGTGGTAAAGGGCAGCTCAATCGTGCGCATGAGATTATCTCACAGTATTGGGGCGATTGGCCGAAACGTCCTGTGATGATAGGTATTGCAAAAGGGGTTACACGAAAACCTGGGCTTGAAACCTTAATTACCGTCGATGGGCATGAGTTTAATCTGCCAAGTGACGCTCCTGCGCTTCACCTGATTCAGCATATCCGGGATGAGAGCCATAATCATGCTATTGCAGGTCACAGAGCCAAACGTGGCAAAACACGACGCACAAGTGCTTTGGAAGGAATAGAAGGTGTTGGGCCGAAGCGACGACAAGCGTTGCTAAAAAACATGGGTGGATTGCAGGAACTTAAGCGTGCAAGTGTCGAAGAAATCGCCAAAGTACCGGGGATTAGTCACTCTTTAGCAGAAATTATTTTCCAAGCATTGAAACAATAAGGAAAATCCCGCAACATTAGCACGCAATGTGTAAGAGAATAATAAAATGCGATTGAATATCCCGAACATTCTGTCTCTTCTTAGACTGTTCTTAATTCCAGTTTTTGTGGTTGTCTTTTATCTGCCTTATTCATGGGCGCCATTTGCTGCGGCAATGGTGTTTTGGGTAGCGGGTTTTACAGACTGGCTAGATGGTATGTTGGCTCGAAAACTGGGCCAAACTTCTCGTTTTGGCGCGTTTATCGATCCAGTAGCTGATAAAGTTCTGGTAGCGACAGCGCTGATTTTGATTACAGAACATTATCACACCATTTGGGTAACGATTCCTGCTGTCACAATGATTGCCCGTGAAATCATCATTTCTGCCTTGCGAGAGTGGATGGCGGAAATTGGTAAGCGCGCCAGCGTTGCGGTTTCGTGGGTGGGTAAAGTAAAGACCGTCGCACAGATGTTCGCGTTGTGGGTGTTGATTTGGCGTTATGACGAATGGATGGTTTGGGTCGGTTTTGCTGCGCTATACATCGCAACTGTCCTAACGTATTGGTCGATGATTCAATATCTTGCAGCTGCAAAAGACGACTTGCTCAACGAAGAGCACCACTAATAATCAAATTTTTATGGAAAGCAGGCTTATCTAGCCTGCTTTTTTGTATCTGTCATTTGCCTCTTAGCATTTTCGATTTAAAAGTAAACGTGATGAGGATCTTGTTTTTCTTTATGTTCTTCAACTGGGAAGACGATTCACCTCAATATGAGACGTTGATATAGGCTTACTCTCCGGTTTATAGGAAAGGTGTGTAGTCAAAAATTTATGATAAACAAGTGTATTTGAGCGATATTTTGTATTAAAACTAAGCAATCCCCCGTCTTTCGCACAAAATCTAGTCAAACGATTTAAAAAAATAAAAATAGTGTTGACTCGATTGCTCGAATCCGTAGAATGCATCCCGTACCCAAGAGAGCACAGCTTGAAAGGGTGGTTTGAAAAGTTAAGTTTTTCAAACGTTGAGGCGCCTTGGCAGAGTGGCCATGCAGCGGATTGCAAATCCGTGGACCTCGGTTCGACTCCGGGAGGCGCCTCCATTCGCGACACTAGCTCAGTTGGTAGAGCGCAACCTTGCCAAGGTTGAGGTCACGAGTTCGAACCTCGTGTGTCGCTCCAAATTAAAAAGATAACGCAGAAGCGGTATCAAAGATGGTGTTTATCGTACTAAACGGCATCACAAAGAATATTTGTGTGCCCTGGTGGTGGAATTGGTAGACACAAGGGATTTAAAATCCCTCGGCGTTCGCGCTGTGCCGGTTCAAGTCCGGCCCGGGGCACCATCTTAACATTGCGACACTAGCTCAGTTGGTAGAGCGCAACCTTGCCAAGGTTGAGGTCACGAGTTCGAACCTCGTGTGTCGCTCCAAACGTAAGAGCCCAGCATGAATATGCTGGGCTTTTTCGTATTTGTTTTCTGGCCAATCGTTTCTCCGACAATTAATTTTACATTCCAGTTATCTCCAATTCGAATGTGAAATCCCGTCATGGCATCTTGGTGTAATTCAATTCAACGAGCACCTGTCATCAAAAATATCTATGTATATCAGAGTATTGAGCGTCCCAGGGTATAAAGCCGATTTACTGGATTCGCAACAAGACTCGGTTAGATACGATTTGAAGCTGAATAAATGTTATTGAGAAGAGTGAATCAATTATCAAAAATCATTGCCAGAAGAATTTATTTTGTGATAAATTCGCGCGCAATCTCGGAGCTTATTTTATGACGGTTGTTCTCTGGGGGATACGCGTAGTGAACATTCAGGCTGATTGTGACATTACGTAGGGTAGGTATCGGCAAAGCCATTTGTTGATAGACGGGATACTAATGCTGTAACGGCAGCATGTTAATGGGAAACCCAACATTGAAACCTTTGAACAAACACACACTAATCAGCTTCATACTGCCGAAATGTCCTGTTCTACAAAACAGGTGCATTACGGAACCTTGATTACGCCCCAGCACGGTTAGAAGTCACGAATCTCGTGACAGGATTATCTGTATTTGTCGTTTTAAGAAATGACAAATGCGGAGGTTTACTTATTTCTCCTGCAACTCAATTCAAATGACGATTAGTTCAGGATGGTAACTTTTATATTTCAAGGGATTACCTAGTATGACCACTGCCTTTGAAGTCGATAACACTATCGCAAACATTTTTTCATCTCAGGTTCCAGTTGTTGAGGGAACGTACGACTTAACTCCAGATCAAGTTCTTCTTGATCAGGCTGAACATGAATCTCAGGTTCGTTCTTATCCTCGCCGTTTGCCGATTGCGATTAAACAAGCTTTTGGTTGCTTGGTAGAAGATACACGAGGCCAGATCTTTTTGGATTGCCTTGCGGGTGCGGGTACGCTGGCATTGGGTTACAACCATCCAGAAATCAATCAAGCGTTAAAAGATCAGTTAGATTCTGGTTTGCCTTACCAGACTCTTGATATTGCGACGTCAGCGAAAACCCATTTTATTAAGTCTGTGAAGTCGTTTCTTCCTGAAGAATTGGGTGATAACTGCGTAATTCAATTCTGTGGTCCATCTGGTGCTGATGCGGTAGAAGCCGCTATCAAACTGGCGAAACAAACTACAGGTCGTAACACCATGTTTGCGTTTCGTGGCGCATACCATGGTATGACGAATGGCACAATGGGTATGATGGGTAACCTAGGTACTAAGGCGCGTCGTACTGGCTTAATGTCAGACGTGCATTTTATGCCTTACCCATACAACTTACGCTGTCCGTTTGGCCTAGGCGGTGACGAGGGTGCGAAAGCAAGCATTCGTTATATCGAACGTCTATTGAACGACGACGAAGCAGGTATCATGAAGCCTGCTGCTATCATCGTTGAGCCGGTGCAAGGTGAAGGTGGTGTAATCCCAGCTCCTGCTTTCTGGCTACAAGAGCTACGTCGTATCTGTGATGAGCACGGCATTCTGTTAATCTTCGACGAAATCCAATGTGGTGTTGGTAAAACTGGTTACAACTTTGCTTTCGAAGAAGCGGGTATCGTTCCAGACGTATTGTGTTTGTCTAAAGCGATCGGTGGCGGTATGCCTATGTCGCTTCTTGTGATCAACAAGCAGCACGATACGTGGAAACCAGGCGAACACACTGGTACTTTCCGTGGTAACCAGCTTGCGATGGTAAGTGGTGCGAAGGCCCTTGAGATTATCCAACGTGACAACCTTGTTGAGCATGCAAACATTGCTGGCCAGTACCTACGTTTTGGTCTTGAAGGTATTCAGAAACGTGTTAACTGTATCGCAGAAGTTCGTGGTAAGGGCTTGATGCTTGGTGTTGAAATCAAGAATCCTAACGGTGCACTGAATAAGTTCGGTGAGCCTGTTGCTGATGGTCAATTGACTCTTGCTATTCAACGTGCGGCACTAGAGCGTGGTTTGATGGTTGAGAAGGGTGGCCGTGAAGGTTCTGTTATTCGTTTCCTTCCTCCACTGATTATCTCGTTTGAACAAATTGACTTTGCTCTACGTGTACTTGAAGAAGCGATTCTTGCTGCTGGCGGTAGTCATGTTGAAGCTTCACCACAAGAAGAGTGGAAAAAGCACTTCATTCACACTGGTGAGTTTGGCAGCACTGAATTTGCGTCTGTAATGAATCACGCAACAGCTGCAATGAAATCTGTGTTTGAGCAAGTGAACGCACCATATTCAGGTATGGATCCTAAAGCGCTGGAAGAAGCAATTTACGCTGTTGATCTAGACAACAAAAACGCGCCACTAAAAGAGGTGATTGATGAGGCAGCTGAGTTAGTAGCGAAGAACTCTATCTTCACTCAACACCCAGACTGTATTGCTCATTTACACACGCCTCCACTGATGCCTGCAATTGCGGCAGAAACGATGATCGCGGCATTGAACCAGTCAATGGACTCTTGGGATCAGTCTTCATCTGCGACTTATGTTGAGCAAAAAGTGGTGAACTGGCTGTGCGACAAGTACGAGCTGGGTGAGAAAGCTGACGGTATTTTCACTAGCGGCGGTACTCAAAGTAACCAGATGGGCTTGATGCTGGCACGTGATTGGATCGCGGACAAATTAAGTTCTCATTCAATTCAGAAGCTAGGTCTTCCTGAGTACGCAGACAAACTACGCATTGTGTGTTCGAAGAAATCACACTTCACTGTTCAAAAGTCAGCATCTTGGATGGGACTTGGTGAAAAAGCAGTGATGACGGTTGATGCTAATTCAGACGGCACTATGGATGTGACTAAGCTGGATGAAGTGTTAACACAGGCAAAAGCAGAAGGTTTGATTCCTTTCGCGATCGTTGGTACAGCAGGTACAACTGACCACGGTGCGATCGATGATTTAGACTTCATCGCGGATATGGCTGCAAAACATGATATGTGGATGCATGTTGATGGCGCGTACGGTGGTGCGTTGATTCTAAGCAGTCACAAACCTCGCCTGAAAGGTGTTGAGCGTGCTCAGTCTATCAGTGTTGATTTCCACAAATTGTTCTACCAAACAATCAGCTGTGGTGCACTTCTTGTCAATGACAAGTCGAACTTGAAGTTCCTTCTACATCATGCAGATTACTTGAACCGTGAGCACGATGAGCTACCAAACCTTGTCGACAAATCTATCGCTACGACTAAGCGTTTTGATGCCCTAAAAGTTTTCATGACAATGCAAAACGTGGGACCGAAAGCATTAGGCGATATGTACGACCATTTGTTGGCTCAAACGCTTGAAGTAGCGGACATGGTTCGTAACAACGATCACTTTGAGTTGTTAGCAGAACCATCACTGTCGACGGTTCTGTTCCGTGCAACGCATGACTCAGCTGACCTCGACGAACTAAATAAAGCGCTGCGTTTAGAAGCGCTGACTCGCGGTGTCGCAGTATTGGGTGAAACCATTGTTGACGGCAAAACCGCACTTAAGCTTACGATTTTGAACCCGTGTTTAACGGCATCGGATTTTGAATCTTTATTCTCAAAAATCCAAACGCTAGCGGTAGAGCTAGTCTAAAGGAGGTAACGGAAAAACTATGGCAATTCTACAGATTGGTGCAGGCGGCGTTGGCTGGGTAGTTGCACATAAAGCAGCACAAAACAACGACGTTCTGGGTGATATCACTATCGCATCACGTACCATAGGTAAGTGTGAGAAGATCATCGAATCTATTCAGAAGAAAAACAATCTGAAAGATTCAACTAAGAAACTAGAAGCTCGAGCAGTAAATGCTGACGACGTAGATTCTCTTGTTGCTCTTATTAAAGAAGTGAAACCAGACCTTGTGATCAACGCAGGTCCTCCATGGGTAAATATGCCAATCATGGAAGCGTGTTACCAAGCAAAAGTTTCATACCTAGATACATCAGTAGCGGTAGACCTTTGTTCTGAAGGTCAGCAAGTCCCTCAGGCTTACGACTGGCAGTGGGGCTACCGTGAAAAGTTTGAAGAAGCGGGTATCACTGGTATTTTAGGCGCTGGTTTCGATCCAGGCGTAGTGTCTGTATTTGCGGCTTATGCAGTAAAGCACTTGTTCGATGAAATCGATACAATCGATGTAATGGACGTTAACGCTGGTGATCACGGTAAGAAGTTTGCTACAAACTTTGACCCAGAAACTAATATGCTAGAGATCCAAGGTGACTCTTACTACTGGGAAAATGGCGCTTGGAAACAAGTGCCATGCCACTCTCGTATGTTAGAGTTCGATTTCCCGAACTGTGGTACGCATAAAGTTTACTCTATGGCTCACGACGAAGTTCGTTCTATGAAAGAGTTTATCCCAGCTAAACGTATTGAGTTTTGGATGGGCTTCGGTGACCGCTACCTAAACTATTTTAATGTTATGCGTGATATTGGCCTCTTGAACCCAGATCCGCTAACACTACAAGATGGTACTGTTGTACAACCACTGCACGTACTTAAAGCGCTGCTGCCTGACCCAACGTCTCTAGCACCAGGCTATACTGGCCTAACTTGTATCGGTACCTGGGTACAAGGCAAGAAAGATGGCAAAGAACGCAGTGTATTTATCTACAACAATGCGGACCACGAAGTTGCATACGAAGACGTAGAGCACCAAGCGATTTCTTACACTACAGGTGTACCAGCGATCACTGCGGCATTACAGTTCTTCCATGGCATGTGGGCAGATAAAGGTGTGTTCAACATGGAACAGTTAGATCCTGATCCGTTCCTGGAGACAATGCCATCTATCGGTTTAGACTGGCATGTTCAGGAGCTAGTACCAGGGCAGCCTGTGATCCATAAGTTGAAATAATAACATTGCGCCATTCTGTATAACGAGGAGCGAGCGTGATAAGGAATCTCTTAGTCATAAGCAAGAGATGCCGCAACACACTCTTTCTTCGTTATCGGAAATGACGGTTTATATTTCTGTAATTATTAAGCCGATGCGTAAGCGTCGGCTTTGTTCGATTTTAGAGTGGCCTCACTCAAGGTAATAAAATGCGACACAACGAACTAAAAACTCCGTACTTCATGATTAATGAAGACAAGCTGATTGCGAACCTAGAGAAAGCGAAGCAGCTAAAAGAAATCTCAGGTGTGAAGCTGGTTCTTGCACTTAAATGTTTTTCAACCTGGGGTGTCTTCGACATCATCAAACCTTATTTGGACGGTACGACAAGTTCTGGCCCGTTCGAAGTAAAACTTGGTTACGAAACGTTTGGTGGCGAAACTCACGCATACAGCGTTGGCTACAGTGAAGATGATGTACGTGAAGTGGCCGATATCTGCGACAAGATGATCTTTAACTCTCAGTCTCAGCTTGCAGCTTACCGCCATATCGTTGAAGGCAAAGCGTCGATTGGTCTTCGTCTAAACCCGGGCGTAAGTTACGCGGGCCAGGACTTAGCAAACCCTGCACGTCAATTCTCACGCCTTGGTGTTCAAGCAGATCACATCAAACCAGAAGTCTTTGACGGTATTGATGGTGTGATGTTCCACATGAACTGTGAGAACAAAGATGTAGACGCGTTTATTAGTCTGTTGGATGCAATCTCTGAACAGTTCGGTGAATATCTGAATAAGCTAGATTGGGTTAGCATGGGCGGTGGCGTGTTCTTCACTTGGCCTGGTTACGATATTGAAAAGCTAGGCCTTGCACTAAAAGCTTTCTCTGAAAAGCACGGTGTACAAATGTACCTTGAGCCTGGCGAAGCGATCATCACGAAGACGACTGACCTGGTCGTAACTGTGGTAGATATCGTAGAGAACGTGAAGAAAACGGCAATTGTTGACTCGGCGACCGAAGCACACCGTCTAGACACGCTAATTTACAATGAACCTGCTTCTATTCTTGAAGCTTCAGAAAAAGGCGAGCACGAATACGTAGTCGGTTCATGTTCATGTCTTGCTGGCGACCAATTCTGCGTGGCGACCTTTGAACAGCCATTAGAAATTGGTCAGCGTCTGCATATTCTGGACAGTGCGGGTTACACGATGGTGAAACTAAACTGGTTTAACGGCCTGCGTATGCCATCTGTTTATTGCGAGCGTTCAAACGGTGAGATTCAAAAGCTAAACGAGTTTGATTACTCAGACTTTAAACGTTCATTGTCACAATGGTCGGTTAAATAAGCGTGCCGCTAAATTAAGCGAGTGATTTAACTTCACCTCATCGAAAAAAGAGCAGCTAAGGCTGCTCTTTTAACATGAGAAAATGATGGCATTTATTCTTCTATGATTACGCGTGTGTCTTCGCTCAATGCTTCAAGCTCATTCGCGACATCTTCTATTTCCATTTCACTAGGTAGTTTAATCGCGATTTTTGCGCTAAACAGGCTTGAGCTGACGCCGCCACCGCCAGCGATAAACACGCGTTGGCAATCCATATCTAAAATAGAAATTCCCTGAGCATCAAGCACATGAGTTATCTCATTGACGATACCTGCTCTGTCATTGGCATCAAGCCTTAGCTGGAAGATAGTGTCTGCACTATGAGAATACGGCTCTGAATCTACGAACTTAACGACAAGAGTCTGACAAGTAGAGAATGCCTCTTTGACGATGTCGGCTTTTTCTTTTGGTAACTCAATTTTAATCACACCTGCGACTTGGTCTTCAATAAAATTGACTTTACTGATTAACCATTTACCGCCATTTTCATGGGTAATGGCAGCGAGTTCTTTAATGGTCGCAGGCGATGCTTGACCAACAAAATTGACGATAAACACAGTGTTCATATGGTCCCCTCCTGAAAAAGGTTTGGACGCGGCACGGGATTACGTAGCGCTTAAGTTATTGGAATAAATCCTTTTATTTAGTGTAGGTGTTAGGGGAGGGATAAGTTTGATGAAGGTCAATTTTTCTAGCTTATTCTCGACACAAATATCTAAAACCAACTTTGAGCCACAAAAAAACAGCCATTCGGCTGCTTTAGATTTTCTTGAGTTTAGAACGTAACTTTTAATTCGACGCCATAGAACTGAGAGTCGTAACCTGCTCCAGCATTCATTGCGAATTTGGCTACGTCTTGATTCCCAAACCAAGGTGATGAGTTAAATTGAAGCTCAGCGCTACCACCCCATGCTTCTGAGACCCAATAGTGAACATGGCCGACAGGATTAAGGAAGAACAGTGACACCCCGCCTACCATCTCTGAGCCTAATACCTCCCCGCCGTTTGCCAGGATGTCTTGCTCTGCAGTTACCATCATTTCACCAACTACCGCGCCAAAGAATGGAGTGATGAAAAGATCTTGCCAGGATGGAACTTCAGCGAAAGCTTCTACGCCATACTCCCAGAAGAATGCAGACATAGTGGTGGAGTACAGGAAAGACTCGAATTCGTTGTAACCAGCATGGCGAGCAGCGGTATAGTATACGCCACCAAAATAGGGGTGCATGACATAGTTAAGGACATGTTCATCTCGATCCCAAACCGGGCCATCGGAGACATTGTCTTTCCATTTTTTGCCCAGCTTACTCATATCGCGGTCTTCTTCATCCCACTTAGTAATGCTTTCTGGCAGGAATGTCATCAAACCGACAGTCGCGATACTTAACCCAAGAATGGTATAGGTTTGACCCATCAGGTAATCCCAATCTTTGTCCTTAGGAACAATGAGATGTTTAGGCTGAAGCCCTGCGTCAAGTTGTAAAGAATCATCCTCACTCTCTTCAAAAGCAAACTTACGATTTTGTGCTTCGAAGGTGTACAGGTTAGTCGTTTCACAGTAACCTGAAAGACAATCTGGCGCGTAAGAAAACTCACTATGGCTGGTCATATCGTATTGGTTTGCGTTTGCAACCGTTGTCGTCACAAGACACAGTCCAGCCAGAGTCTTCTTAAACATGGATGATTTTGACACAAGGTCTCCGAATCAAAGGTTTGATGATCTAGTGCACAATTATCCCCTAAAAGAAAAACCATTTAAATACTTGATCTTAAATTATACACAAATGGTTTCATTGTTAAGGATTCAGAGGCTTACGGTATGTTCAAACGTAGAGATTTCTATGAAGCACTTCCCTTGAAGCTATTTGTGTATTATCCAAATAAAATTAGTGATTTATTCAATAAACAGAAAACGATGTGGGCGCAGCGTACAAAAAATAGAATTGCGTTCATGTTCAGGAGTCAGTTGTGAAAATAGCAATGCTTAGTACCGGAGAAGAAGTCCTTCACGGGGATATCGTTGATACAAATGCTGCTTGGTTGTCCAGTTTGTTTTATCAGCAAGGATTTGGCTTAACAAAACGTTCGACGGTTGGAGATAAACTTTCCAGTTTGATTGAAGAGTTCTTGATGCTCAGTTTCAATAATGATGTGGTTATCGTCAATGGTGGCCTAGGCCCGACAACTGATGACTTGAGTGCCGCGGCAGCAGCAAAAGCAGCTGATTGTAAGTTGGTGCTGTTTAAGGAATGGCTGGAACAGTTAGAGAGCATGTATGCGCGACGTGGCAAACCTATGCCAGATAGTAACCTTAAACAAGCTATGCTACCTGAAACTGCTCAAATACTAGATAACCCAATCGGTACTGCCTGTGGTTTTAAGATGTTGATTAACGACGCGGTTTTCTATTTTACGCCTGGTGTACCCAGTGAATTTAAGCTGATGGCAGAAACGCAGATTTTACCTGATCTGAAACGTTCTTTTCCAGACGTTCAAGGTTCCTCGTGTAGCCGTATTTACACATTTGGCCTTTCAGAATCTGGAATTTCAGACAAATTAGACCCGATTAAGTTGCCACAAGGTTATGAACTTGGCTATCGATCCTATTTACCTTTCATCGAAGTGAAACTGTTTGGACCGACAGACCAGTTCGAGCAGCGATCAAAGATAATGCAGTTGATGAACCAACATCTGGAGACAAATACAGTTAGTGTAGACCTGCCAATGGTTGAGCATGTTGGTCAGTTATTGAAGGCGGAGAAACTAACGCTGGCGGTATCAGAAAAGAGCAGTGCAGGGTATTTGACTTACTGGCTGAACGGTGACGAAAATGCTGAACAGCAGCTTAGTCACAGCTGGGTATTGTCGGGTAAAAGCGAAGCTCTTAAAGACGATGGCGACCCTCTGGCCGCTGCGTTTGCCCTAGCTGGTGCGACCCGCGAAAAGTGTCGGGCAGACTTGGCGTTGGTGACCGGTAAAATTGAAGAGGGTGTATTTTCTATTGCTCTTTCGACGCCTGCGGGGGAATGGGGCGTTTTATACAAATTATCTCGAAAATATCAGCGAGATGATCAGGTTAAAGTTATTAGTACTGCAGCGCTTGATCTGTTACGTCGTTATCTGGAACGTAAACCGATGTTTGCTCACTATATGTTCTTAGAAAAAGTCAAAGAGATGCACATCCCAGGCAGCGCACTTTAGGAGTGTGCTAATTGTATTAAAGCGTTAATCCCAACAAACAAAAAGCCAAGGTATCTACCTTGGCTTTGAGAACACTTTGTCTTTCAACTGACGTTATGCGCGCTTTTCTTTCATCGCATAGTTGACACGACTGAGTGTCACACTTGATTTTGCTTTACAGATACAAGGCAATATTTCATCGCCTTCCGTGTAAGCCATCTTAAAACCAACATACTCAATCTCACCAGATTCTAATGTGCAGCGACATGCCCCGCAGTGGCCATCACGACAGTTATATTCCGGTAGCAGACCTGCCTTTTCCATGGTCTCCAAAATCGTATTTGAAGGGTTGGATTCAATGCTGACGAGTTTGTTGATTTTAATTGTCGGCATTACAGTTCAAATCCTTCAAAGTCGTCTTCGTGTACTTCGTTGTCAATCTGACCAACTAAGTAAGATGAAATTTCTGCCTCTTGAGGAGCAACCTGAACATTATCTGAAGACAGCCAAGCATTAATCCATGGGATTGGGTTGCTTGTTGCGCTAGGGTATGCGGCTGGTAGACCTACAGCCTGCATACGAATGTTTGTGATGTACTCTACGTATTGGCTCAGGATGTCTTTGTTTAGACCGATCATTGAACCGTCTTTAAACAGGTACTCTGCCCATTCTTTCTCTTGCTCTGCCGCTTCTTTGAAAAGTTCAAAACACTCTTGTTTTGCTTCTTCTGCGATTTGCATGAAAGTGAAATCATCCTGACCGTTACGTAGCAGGTTGATCATGTGTTGAGTACCGTTTAAGTGAAGCGCTTCATCACGAGCAATCAGTTTGATGATTTTCGCGTTACCTTCCATTAGCTCACGCTCTGCGAAAGCGAATGAACATGCGAAACTTACGTAGAAACGAATCGCTTCTAGTGCATTCACAGACATCAGACAGATGTACAGTTTCTTCTTAAGATCGTAAAGGCTTACCTTAACTATTTCACCGTTGATGACGTGCTCACCCTCACCGTAGCGGTGGTAATCATTTGTCGCTTGAATCAGATCGTCGTAGTAGTGCGCGATATCTTTTGCACGCTTAAGGATGTGTTCGTTTTCAACGATGTCATCAAATACTACAGCTGGGTCGTTCACGATGTTACGAATAATGTGCGTGTACGAACGAGAGTGGATCGTTTCAGAGAACGACCAAGTTTCAATCCACGTTTCTAGCTCAGGCAGAGAAACAAGAGGAAGCAATGCCACGTTCGGGCTGCGTCCTTGGATTGAATCCAGAAGCGTTTGGTACTTCAGGTTAGAGATGAAGATATGCTTCTCATGATCTGGCAACTTGTTGTAATCAATGCGGTCGCTAGATACGTCAACTTCTTCTGGACGCCAGAAGAAAGAAAGCTGCTTTTCGATAAGCTTTTCGAAGATTTCGAATTTTTGTTGGTCGTAACGAGCAACGTTTACGGATTGACCCAAGAACATTGGTTCCTTTAGTTGGTCGTTTTTGTTCTGGTTAAAAGTACTGTAAGCCATGATGCCTCAATTCCTTTTAGACCTCCCCACAAGGAGGGGAGGTGTTCGATATTCTGTTTCTACGGGTTGCCTGGGTGGTGAAAATTAAATCTTACAACCGCCGCCTGCACAATCGTCTTCTTCCGGCTGAACTGCGTCTTTCTGTTCATCCTTAGCACCATCACGAGTGTTATGGTAGTAAAGGGTTTTTACACCAAACTTGTACGCAGTAAGTAGGTCTTGCAGAAGTTTCTTCATTGGTACCTTACCTGTCTCGTAGCGCGATGGATCGTAGTTTGTGTTCGCTGAGATAGCTTGGTCTACGAACTTCTGCATGATACCGACAAGGTGAAGGTAACCGTCGTTGGAACCGATGTTCCAAAGTAGCTCGTAGTTATCTTTCAGCTCAGTAAATTCTGGCACAACTTGCTTCAGGATACCGTCTTTTGACGCTTTTACAGACACGTAACCACGTGGTGGCTCAATACCGTTTGTCGCGTTAGAGATCTGAGAAGAGGTCTCAGAAGGCATTAGCGCAGTCAATGTTGAGTTACGTAGGCCATGTTCCATGATCTCTTTACGTAGGCTGTCCCAGTCGTAGTGCAGCGCTTCGTCACAAATCAGGTCGATGTCTTTCTTGTACGTATCGATTGGCAGTAGGCCTTTCGCGTAGTTTGTTTCATGGAACAAAGGACATTTACCTTGTTCTTTTGCTAATGCTACCGACGCCTTTAATAGGTAGTACTGCATTGCTTCAAACGTACGGTGAGTCAGACCATTTGCGCTACCATCAGAGTATTTCACACCATTCTTCGCTAAGTAGTAAGCAAAGTTGATAACACCAACACCCAAAGTACGACGGTTCATTGTCGATTTGTATGCTGCCGGTAGTGGGTAATCTTGGTAATCCAATAGTGCATCCAGAGCACGAACAACCAGATCAGAAAGCTCTTCGAAATCATCAAGAGACGTAATTGCACCTAGGTTAAACGCAGAAAGCGTACACAGTGCTATTTCACCTGAATCGTCTTCAACGTTAGTCAGTGGTTTTGTTGGAAGTGCAATTTCCAGACATAGGTTAGACTGACGAACTGGTGCTACTTCAGAGTCGAATGGGCTGTGAGTGTTACAGTGATCAACGTTCTGAATGTAAATACGGCCTGTTGAAGCGCGTTCTTGCATCAGTAGCGAGAACATTTCGACCGCTCTTACCGTTTCCTTCTTAATTGAAGGATCATTCTCGTACTTCACGTATAGGCGTTCGAATTCCGCTTGGTTTTCGAAGAATGCATCGTATAGGCCTGGTACGTCTGAAGGTGAGAATAGCGTGATGTTGCCACCTTCAACAAGGCGTTGGTACATCAGTTTATTCAGTTGTACACCGTAGTCCATATGACGAACACGGTTTTCTTCAACACCACGGTTGTTCTTAAGTACCATCAGGGAACGTGCTTCACCGTGCCACATTGGGTAGAACACAGTCGCAGCACCGCCACGCACGCCACCTTGTGAACAGCACTTAACAGCAGTTTGGAAGTACTTGTAGAACGGAATACAACCTGTGTGGAATGCTTCGCCACCACGGATTTCCGAACCTAGAGCACGGATACGACCCGCGTTAATACCGATACCTGCGCGTTGAGATACGTAACGAACAATTGAGCTCGCCGTCGCGTTGATAGAGTCCAGGCTATCACCACACTCAATCAGTACACATGAGCTGAACTGACGGGTAGGCGTACGTACACCAGACATAATTGGCGTAGGTAGCGAAATCTGGAATGTAGACGTCGCATCGTAGAAACGCTTGATGTAATCAAGACGCGTCTCTTTTGGGTACTTAGCAAATAGACATGCTGCCACAAGAATGTACAGGAACTGAGCACTCTCGTAGATTTGACCCGACACACGGTTCTGTACAAAGTACTTACCTTCCAGCTGCTTTACGGCAGCATATGAGAAGTTTAGGTCGCGCTTGTGGTCGATGTACGAATCAAGTAATTCTAGATCTGCTTTTGTGTAGTCTTCTAGCAGGTGTTTGTCGTACTTACCCATGTCAACAAGTCGAGCTACGTGATCATACAGCTTAGGTGGCTCATATTGGCCGTAAGCTTTTTTACGTAGATGGAATACTGCTAAACGAGCTGCTAGGTATTGGTAATCTGGCGTCTCTTCTGAAATCAGGTCAGCGGCAGATTTAATGATAGTCTCGTGGATGTCTGACGTCGTAATACCATCGTAAAACTGGATGTGAGCGCGCAATTCTACCTGAGAGACGGAAACGTTACTTAGGCCTTCTGCAGCCCATGTGATAACGCGGTGAATTTTGTCCAGATCGATAATTTCTTTACGGCCATCACGCTTGGTGACAGTGAGTTGTTGGTTCATTCTGCTTTATTTCCCTAAGAAAACTGATTAAAGCCGTGTTTTTGTCTATTTATATGCAAAACATTTAAATCTTGCGGTGGCTTTGTGATCGAAGTCTATCTACATATTGTAGCTTAAACACAATATATAGGGGTTCAATTGTTTGCGGATTACAAGATAGTGCTATTGCTCGGATTGATCAAGGTACATGTTTGGGATGACTTGTGGATAACTTACGAAATAAAAAAAATCAGTAAGTGGATACTAACCGATGAGAAAAGGGCACACTTGAATAGCTAAAAATGCAGTTTTCAGATCGGTTTAGAAATAACCGCACTGAAAAATATTTTTCTTGATCTTTGACCATTTTTATTTGCCAAAAATAGGTTGGTCAAAATGTAATCCAGAGCACAAATCATATACACAAAAGCGGCAACTTTGTGCTACCGCTTTTGGTCAATTTCTTAACTAAATGGTCAATAGAAATACGATTTTCTAGCGTTAGAGCGTTTAGTATTTTGTAGTGTGAACGATGTAGTTTACATCTACGTTACGACCGAGTTTGTAACTGTCAGTAAGTGGGTTGTAATGCAGACCCGTAATGCCCAGTTCGGTCAGGTCTGTTTGGTCAATCATCTTCATCATTTCTGCTGGTCTGATGAATTTCTCGTGGTCGTGGGTACCTTCAGGCACAATCTTAAGCAGTTTCTCTGCACCGACGATTGCAAATAGGTAAGACTTAACGTTTCGGTTCAGAGTAGAAAAGAACACGTGGCCACCGGGTTTAACTAGGGCGGCGCAAGAGCGAATAACTGAAAGTGGGTCTGGGACATGCTCGAGCATTTCCATGCAAGTCACCACATCGTAAGTCCCCACGTTTTCCAATGCATGGTCTTCAATCGTACTTTGGATATAGGTGAGTTTAGTACCCGTTTCCAGAGCATGTAGACGTGCAACTTCTAGGGGTTCTTTACCCATATCGAGACCCGTTACGATAGCGCCTTCTTTCGCCATGCTTTCCGCCAGAATACCACCACCACAACCGACATCCAGTGCTCGTTTTCCAAATAAACCATCCGCTTTTTCTAGCACATAGTTCAAACGAAGCGGGTTAATTTGGTGAAGTGGCTTGAATTCACCTTCTAAATCCCACCAACGAGAAGCCATGTCCTCGAATTTCTTAATTTCACTAGGGTCGACGTTTTGTGATTTAGTCATAATGGTTGTACTGCATTCAATCTGAGTCCTTTAGAATAGCGCATTTTATCAGTATTAAACCGATTAATCCCCGATTTGTTCGCCAGAATTCTATTTTTGCTCAATATTGACCGAAATGTAGTCACTTTTCATAAGGATATCGGATGAGTGTGCAAATTCTCGACGTTTGAATCTCAACAAAGCTCACAACCTGATAAAAGGAGAGGGAAAGGGATGCCGAAGTGATGAAATATGTGTTATATTTTTTCACCTTAAACGTATCGTAATTACGATCAGATAATAGAGGGATAATGGCTCTATGAGCGATTTAGCTAAAGAGATCACGCCCGTAAACATTGAAGACGAGCTTAGAGGTTCATATCTAGACTACGCGATGTCAGTAATCGTGGGTCGTGCTCTTCCGGATGTGCGTGATGGCCTAAAACCAGTACACCGCCGCGTTTTATTCGCGATGAACGTACTAGGCAACGATTGGAACAAACCATATAAAAAATCAGCCCGTGTTGTCGGCGACGTAATCGGTAAATATCACCCACACGGTGATAGTGCTGTGTACGACACAATTGTACGTATGGCTCAGCCGTTCTCACTTCGTTACATGCTGGTCGATGGTCAAGGTAACTTCGGCTCAATTGATGGCGACTCTGCTGCGGCAATGCGTTACACCGAAGTACGTATGGCAAAAATTGCCCACGAACTTTTGGCTGACCTAGATAAAGAAACCGTAGACTACGTACCTAACTATGATGGTACTGAGCAGATTCCAGCGGTTCTTCCAACAAAAATTCCAAACCTATTGGTAAACGGTGCCTCTGGTATCGCGGTAGGTATGGCAACCAACATCCCGCCACATAACCTTGGTGAAGTGATCGATGGCTGTCTTGCATACATCAATAATGAAGAGATCACTATTGATGAACTAATGGATTACATCCCTGGCCCAGATTTCCCGACGGCAGCACTTATCAGTGGCCGTAAAGGCATTGTAGACGCGTACAAAACTGGTCGCGGTAAGATCTACATGCGTTCAAAAGCGGAGATCGAAACAGAGAAAAACGGTAAAGAAACCATCGTTGTTACCGAGATTCCGTACCAAGTGAACAAAGCTCGTCTAATCGAGAAGATCGCGGAACTGGTTAAAGATAAGAAAGTAGAAGGCATCAGTGCGCTACGTGACGAGTCTGATAAAGATGGTATGCGTATCGTTATTGAGTGTAAGCGTGATGCTGTAGGCGAAGTGGTTCTTAACAACCTTTACGCTCAGACTCAGCTACAAACGACTTTCGGCATCAACATGGTTGCGCTGAACAATGGTCAGCCACAGCTATTCAACCTGAAAGATATGTTGAAGTGCTTCGTGGACCACCGTCGTGAAGTCGTTACTCGTCGTACTATTTTTGAATTGCGTAAAGCTCGCGAGCGTGCGCACATTCTTGAAGGTCTTGCTCTTGCACTTGCGAACATCGATGAAATCATCGACCTGATTCGTAAAGCACCGACGCCAGCAGAAGCTAAAGCCGGTCTTATCGCACGTGGTTGGGATCTTGGTAACGTTTCAGCAATGCTGGAGCGTGCTGGTACTGACGCGGCTCGCCCAGAGTGGCTTGAGCCTCAATATGGTATTCGTGACGGCCAGTACTTCCTGACTGAACAACAAGCGCAAGCAATCCTAGATCTACGTCTACACAAACTGACTGGTCTAGAACACGAGAAGATTCTTGGTGAATACAAAGAGCTTCTGGACGTAATCGCTGAGTTAATGCACATCCTTGCAAGCACTGAACGTTTGATGGAAGTGATTCGTGAAGAACTAGAAGCTGTCCGCGACGGTTTCGGTGATGAACGTCGTACTGAAATCACTGCAGCTAGCCATGACATCGACATGGAAGAGCTGATTGCTCGTGAAGACGTAGTAGTGACACTGTCTCACGAAGGTTACGTTAAGTACCAAATCCTAAGCGACTACGAAGCTCAGCGTCGTGGTGGTAAAGGTAAGAGTGCCACTCGAATGAAAGATGAAGACTACATTGAGCGTCTTCTAGTGGCGAATACGCACGACAACATTCTATGTTTCTCAACTCGTGGTAAGACATACCGTCTGAAAGTTTACCAGTTGCCGTTAGCGAGCCGTACTGCTCGTGGTAAACCTATCATTAACATTCTTCCTCTGGAAGATGGTGAACGAATCACGGCTATCCTGCGTGTAGATGAGTTCTCAGAAGATAAGTTTATCTTTATGGCGACGGGTGACGGTACGGTTAAGAAAACTCCGTTGAACCAATTTGCAAACGTTCGTTCAAATGGCCTGATTGCGGTGAACCTACGTGAAGATGATTCGTTAATTGGGGTGGATATCACCAATGGCGAAAACGAAATCATGCTGTTCTCTAAAGCGGGTAAAGTGGTTCGCTTTAAAGAAGCGGAAGAGATTCCAGTACTTGATGAAAATGGTAATCCAGTTCTTGATGAGAACGGTCAACCAGAAATTAAGTTTAAAGGTGTTCGTCCTATGGGTCGTACTGCCTCTGGTGTTCGTGGTATGAAACTGGCTGAAAACGACCAGGTTGTATCACTTATCGTTCCATCAAACGAAGGTGACATCCTAACGGTTACAGAAAACGGTTACGGTAAACGTACAACGCTTAATGAGTATCCGACAAAAGGTCGTGGTACACAGGGTGTAGTATCTATCAAGGTTTCTGAGCGTAACGGTCCTGTCGTTGGCGCGGTACAAGTAGAAGAAGGCGACGAGATGATGATGATCACCGACGCTGGCACCCTAGTACGTACACGCGTTGCTGAAGTTAGTCAGGTTGGTCGTAATACACAGGGTGTAACCTTGATCAGAACTGCTGATGATGAATCAGTGGTTGGCCTGCAGCGCATTGATGAAGTTGAAGAAGTAGATTTGCCAGAAGGTGAAGCAACAGAATCATCAAATGCAGAACAGCAAGCATCAGAAGCACCTGAAGCGGATGATTCAGCAGAAGATACCGAAGAGTAATTTCTAAGTCTTGAACCGTATAATAGAGAAGCCGAGCGTAATGCCCGGCTTTTTTATTTGCTTATATTGTAGAGGTAATCGATTTCATTAGTTGGTTATGGTTCAATATTGCGATGTGTATCAATATAAATATAGTTAGTGTATAGAACCATATAGGTGAATATAGTTAAGTAATATTTACCGAATTGAATTCTGTCATCATTAAAATAAATGTTGATAATACTTTATACTTCCAATTTATATTATCTTCATATCGTGGAATAAATAAAACTGCACACTAACGATATAAAGCATATTGTTGAACTGCAATAGAGTGTGCTTATATAGATTGAGATATAGACTGAAACTCTTCGTTGCATTTACAAAATCTGTAAATAGATTTTACTAGTCTACTTGCATATATTGCTGTTATTTATTAACCAATTAGCGTTGCACTGCGTTTGGACACACAGTTGATACGCTGTTCAGTTGACAGTGAGTTGGCTTATTTTTGTACAGTATATTAACAAATTATCAGGACAGCTTATTTCGAATTCGCATTAATATTTCTCTCCATTTTTTTGAGAATTAGTTAGATGTCATTAGTGTGATTGTTATTCCATAATTTGAAATAAACTGTGCAAATAACAAACAGGGTGTTATTATTTTTCGGAATTTATGAAGGTTCCAGCAATTAAAATCACAATACTTGAGCTGGATGAGTAATAAAAGATCTAAGTAGGTGAACGAGTGGATTCAATTATATCGCAGTTAAGAAAGGACTTTTATGCGCACATTCGCGCATTGCAGGCACCTATGATGCCACAAGTCACTTCGACTCTCTCAGTTTTAACCGACGAGGAAATTCAAGAACTCGAAGCTGTTTGGATAGAATTTGCTGTTTGGAAAAGTCGCCAGTCACACTGATTCTGTTGTTATGCGCCAGTACTTATCAACCCCAGCCAAAATTTGTCTGGGGTTTTTTATTGTAGTTTCATGAAAATGTTATAATATAACACTTCATTGGCGTGACTAAGGGTACGGTTGGCTTTGTAAGCTTTAGGGGAGTAGATTCAGATTAAATGTGATCTGCGTATTGAAAAATTCAGTATCAGTCCCCATAGTTGAAGGGCAATGAGAACATCCCATGAATGTAATAACAAAAACGCATCAAGAATTAAATCGAGTGAGTATAGATATGGCGGAAGTACGAGCCAGAGTAGACTTTAAAGTCGGGGCTAAGAGTGATATCGATGCTGAAATCCTGTCTTTCCGTGGTTTGAAGACAGATAAAGAGCATGTAGCAGTTATCTTTAAGCAAGCGGACCAAGTGCAAGAGACGCCACTAGTACGTATGCATTCAGAGTGTCTTACCGGCGATGTTTTTCACTCTTCTCGTTGTGACTGTGGTGAGCAGTTGGAAGAAACGATACAGATCATGGGTGAGTCTGGCGGCATCATTCTTTATCTGCGTCAGGAAGGGCGTGGTATTGGCCTTTACAACAAGATTGATGCTTATCGATTACAAAGCCAGGGTATGAACACCTACGAGGCTAATAATCATTTAGGCTTCGATGATGATTTGCGTGATTTCACCGAAGCAGCGCAGATGCTACAAGCTTTGGATGTAAACAAGATTCGACTTGTGACTAACAACCCTAAGAAAATTCGCGAGTTGGCAGAGTACGGTATTGAAATTGTAGAAGTCGTAAACACTTCTGCTCATGTTAAAGATGGCAACGAGAATTACCTCAAAGCAAAAGCGTCTCACGGCAAACACAATCTGAAGGTTTAGACCTAAAGATAAAATTATCAGCTATTCATGTTAAAAGCCTCACGTTGATGAGGCTTTTTTCGTATCTGAAGTTGCAAAAAAATTGTAAATTTGTATTATTTCGCGACTAGTAGTGCAAATAAGAATAATTAGCACTACGAATGTACAAATAATTTGCTCAACAAGGATGCTTCGAATGAACGCAAAAACAGTTTTAGTTAAAGCTATTGCTGCTTCTCTATTGATTTCCAGTGGTACAGCGGTTGCTGCTCAAGTAACCAAACAACAAGTTGTCGAACATTATGCAGATGTGGCTCATGCAGTATTTGCTGACTCATTGACAACAGCAAAAACTCTTAATTTTAAAATCGAAGAATTCTTAAAAGCGCCTTCAGCTGTGAAGCTAGAGGAAGTGAAACAAGCTTGGCTCGACTCACGCGTACCTTACCAACAATCTGAAGTATTCCGTTTTGGTAACGCGGTTGTAGACGACTGGGAAGGCCAGCTAAATGCTTGGCCTTTAGACGAAGGTTTGATTGATTACGTTGCTTCCGATTATCAATACGAACTAGGTAACGAAGGCGCTGCTGCGAACATCGTAGCAAACACAAGCCTAACCATCGGTGCAACTACTCTGGACGTATCGAAAATTACTCCAGAACTGATTGCAGACCTAAACGAAGTTGGGGGCTCTGAAGCGAACGTTGCTTCTGGTTACCATGCAATTGAATTCCTGCTTTGGGGCCAAGATCTTAATGGAACGAATGCTGGAGCAGGTCAACGTGCTTACACTGACTTTG
Source organism: Vibrio sp. YIC-376 (assembly GCF_052353105.1). Taxonomy (NCBI): domain Bacteria; kingdom Pseudomonadati; phylum Pseudomonadota; class Gammaproteobacteria; order Vibrionales; family Vibrionaceae; genus Vibrio; species Vibrio sp. YIC-376. Next base: position 48,498 of record NZ_JBBWFK010000008.1, on the reverse strand, counting down.
TTGTCGGTTCTGGCTGTACTAACGGCAACTGTGACCGTCGTGGTGATTACTTAAAGGCGGCATCAGGTCTTTTGGTTCAAGACCTAGAGTGGATGGAAAAGCAGTGGTCTACAGACGTGAAAGATAACTACCGTCAAGAGCTACTTGCTGACTCTGCTGACAATGGTCTTCGCAAGATGTTATTTGGCATGGGTTCTCTTTCTCTAGGAGAACTGGCTGGTGAGCGTATGAAGGTCGCATTGGAAGCAAACTCAACGGAAGACGAGCATGATTGCTTCTCTGACAACACTCACAACTCTCATTTCTACAACGAGCAAGGCATCTACAACGTCTACATGGGTTTGTACAATCGTCAAGATGGCACGTTGATTACTGGCCCGAGTATTGCTGACCTTGTTGCTCAAAAAGATGAGCAAGCAGCGAAGGAAATTCAGAAGCAATTTGATGCAACACGCAGCCAGGTCAGTGAGCTTGTTAAATCTGCAGAGCAAAACAACCAGCATTTCGATCAGCTTATTGCAGCGGATAACATTCAAGGCAACGCTTTAGTCAACGAAACTATCATGTCTCTAGTCGCGCAAACTGGTGCGATTGAGCGTGCTGCGAACATCGTGGGCATTGACAGTTTGAGCCCAGATACCGCAGACCACGAGTTCTAAGAAAAATTATTATAACAAGGGCTCCTAGATTGAGCCCTTTACTGTTTGAGCTCGCGGTTAGTAATTCATTTAAGAGCAATGATATGAAGCCATCTTTTACTCATTTCCAATTAGCGATAGCACTTACAGCTGTATTTTCATCTACTGCATTTGCTTATGATGTTCGATCTGGCGGTAAAACCAGTGTCAATAAAGACGGGGCTAACGCGTACTCTCTTCCTGCTGCAAACTTGCCAATGAGTAAGCGATTAGATTTTAGCGTTGGTAATAGCTTTTTCAGAAATCCTTGGGTACAAGCGCCTGCGTCTACTGATGCTCGTGACGGACTTGGCCCGCTTTTCAATACCAATGGCTGTCAAAACTGCCATATAAAAGATGGCCGAGGTCATCCTCCAGAAGATGGAGATATCCACGCGGTATCGATGTTAGTGCGTCTAAGCATTCCGGCGGTGACGCCTGAGCAGAAAAAAGCTTACATCATTGATGGAGGTATTCCTGAACCAACATATGGTGGTCAGTTGCAAGATTTTGCCCTTCAAGATCAAAAACCAGAAGGTAAAATTTCTATCACGTATAGTGAAGTGCCAGTTCAATTTAAAGATGGCACTACTGTAATGCTGCGAAAACCAGCACTTAGTATTACCAATTTAGGTTACGGTCCTATGCACCCCGATACGGAGTTTTCTGCCCGTGTCGCACCGCCTATGATTGGTTTGGGCCTTTTGGAAAGCATTCCCGATGAAACGTTGCTTGCGTGGTCTGATGAAAATGACAATGACAACGATGGTATTTCAGGAAAAGTGAATAAAGTTTGGAATATAGAAACAGGTGCTTTCGCTCTAGGTCGATTTGGCTGGAAAGCGGGCCAACCAACGTTGATGCAGCAGAATGCTGCCGCCTTTAATGGTGATGTTGGCCTGACAAGTCATTTGTTTCCGGATGAAAACTGTACATCTAAGCAATCAATATGTAACGAGCTTCCAAATGGTGGTGATCCTGAGGTGAGCGAGAATATTCTTGATTTTGTTGAGTTTTATAGTCAGCATTTAGCGGTACCAATCCGACGTAATGTTGAGAACTTAGAGGTACAACTTGGCCAACAGCTCTTCGCTTCAATTGGCTGTGAAAGTTGCCACAAAACCAATGTTAAAACAGCGAAGCGTCCGGAATTACCGGCACTCTCAGAACAAGACATTCATCCATACACCGATCTCCTGCTACACGATATGGGCGAAGGGCTCGCCGATAATCGACCTGAATATTTAGCGAATGGTCGTGAATGGCGTACACCACCGCTATGGGGTATTGGCTATACCGAGGAAGTGAATGGTCATACCTACTATCTTCATGATGGTCGTGCACGTAATGTGATGGAAGCTGTGCTTTGGCACGGTGGCGAAGCCGAAGCTTCTAAACAAAAAGTATTGGCTTTAAGCAAGAAAGAGCGCGATGCGCTGGTTGCTTTCATGGATTCTTTATAAGGAACTCACATTGAAAAAAATATTAATAGTAAGTGCAGTGGTTACTGCACTCGGTCTTACTGGTTGCCAGTCAACCTTGAGTTCAGAAACCAGCCAAGCAGAGCAAACGAGTCATATTTCGCAAAGCGTATATGAAGTGGAATATCAGTATGCTCACGCTTTGTTAAATCAAAGCGATAAATTGGTGCAAGCGTTTAGTGATTATTGTAAAGCAGATACTAAAAACTCTGTTTTGGTTAAACAGCAATGGCACGAAACAATGCGTGCCTGGATGGCATTGCAAGGTCAGGATCGTGGTCCAGCGGGAGCTTTAGAGCAGAGCTGGAACGTACAATTTTGGCCTGATAAAAAGAATACGACAGGACGAAAAATGTCAGTGTTAACCAAAGCGGATCATGCTTGGAATGCAGATCAAATTTCGATTCAAAGTGTGACGGTTCAAGGTTTAGGCGCACTTGAATGGCTGCTTTACGACAATACTTCGACGTTAGAGAGCAATGCAACTACCTGTTCTACGAGTGTAGCCATCGCACAAAATCTAAATAACAAAGCTCAGGTGATCGCTAACTCTTGGGCACAAAACCCATGGAAGTCGATGCAAAAGGCTGAATGGGAGTCGGAGTATATTTCATTGCTGTCTAACCAGCTTGAGTACAGCATGAAAAAATTGAGTCTTCCTCTTTCTAGTATTGGTCATCCGCGTCCGTACTTTTCTGAATCTTGGCGCTCACAAACTTCGTTAGCGAATGTAAAAGCAAACCTTGAAAGCATGCAGGCATTGTACTTTGCAGACGGTAAGGGGTTAGACGCACTTCTGAGAGAGCAGGGCAAGGAATCGCTAGCGGATCGAGTCGCTCGTCAGTTTGACACGGTTCTTGATACTTGGCCTGATGAGCAAAGCTTATTTGCGGCCTTGCAAACTGTAGATGGCTATCGCTTGGTTTTAGCTCAGTACAATAAGTTAGAGCAACTGAAGTACCTCATTCATGAAGAGGTGGCGATCGAACTTGGTGTAGTAATAGGATTTAATGCGACCGATGGTGACTGATAAAACAAGACGTACATTACTCAAAGCCGCTCTGTTTGGAACGGCTCTGCCACTGCTGCCGTCTGGCTGTGCGACGACTAAGCCGCGTACACCAGCTTTAATTGGTTGCTCTATTATTGGACGTGATAAGTTCGCGGCTGTTGTTGCAGATGAGCATGGTATGCCGATTTCCAAACTGCCTATTCCCGAACGTGGTCATGGTGTAGCGACGAATCAACAAGGCCATGCGGTAGTTTTTGGCCGCCGTCCTGGTACCTTCCTTATGGTGTTCGATTATCGAACAGAGCAAGTCATCAAGCTACAACCTGCTCAAGCTGATCGCCATTTCTATGGCCATGGCGTTTTCTCTCACGATGGCAACTATCTGTTTGCAACAGAAGGGGAAAGAGGAACAAGCAGGGGTATCATTGGTGTTTATGATGTACATAAGCGATACCAGAAGGTTGATGAACTAACTGGCTTTGGCATCGGGCCGCATGAAGTGATAATGATGCCTGACGGTACCTTAGTGATTGGCGTTGGGGGCGTGCACACCAATGGGCGAGAAGCTTTAAACCTTGACACTATGACCCCTAGTCTGAGTTACCTGTCTCAAGATGGGGAGTTGCTTGATAAAGTATCTTTGCCAGACCACAAGCTCAGTATCCGTCACTTGGCGCATGATGGTTCTGAGACGGTGCTTTGTGGCCAGCAATACAGAGGTGAGCCTGACGAGTATCCTGCCCTAATTGCGATGCACACGCGAGGCGGCGAAATGCAACAGCTGCACGCTGAACCTGAAGAATGGGCTCGATTCAATCATTATGTAGCAAGTATTGCAGCAACAGATGATTGGATCTTAGCCACTTCACCTCCAGGAAGTTGTTACGGTATTTGGTCAAAGAAAACGGGTAAACTGGTGGAACTTAATGCTTTGCCCGATGCTTCAGGAGTGGTTATCTACGGAGAAGAGTTCCGAGTCAGTTCTGGTGTAGGAAATATCGTTGAACAGATGCCAAACGAATTTAAAAATACAATCGCTAGTGGCGTACAATGGGACAATCATTGGGCTAGGGTTGTGTAATAAGTGAGTAATCTGGCGAATTTTTGCGAAACTTATCGTAAATAATGTTGTCGGATTCTTAGTTTTAAACCAGCAAGCTGTGAGATATTTGCCATAATTCTAATATTGGCAAGTTGCACAAGGGTTGTTTCAGTGATTGCTAGGTTTTTAATGATAACGGCACTTCTAGTGCCGTTTTGCAGCTTTTCTACTACGGTCTCGCTCGATGCTGACTCGCAAATGGAGCAGGAAGGGGCGGTTAAACAGCTCTCAGTTGAAAAGATGATCCATTATCCAACGGTTATCGATCAGTTGTATCAGAGCACCAATTACCGTTTGAATTGGCAAAATGAAAGTGATGTTGAGCAGTTTATCTTTCAGTTGAATCTCGTAGCACTTGCAGATGTCACCGAAGAGTTTGATAACCAGCTTCATCGAATTAATCAAATCAAATGGAAGGGGGACAGCCTAGATTTTGACTTGGTTATGACCGATTCACTTCTGATGTATATGAGCTATATTGAGCAACTCCCTCACGAAGGGGTCAATTGGTTGTTTGCGAATAAAGCGAAGGTAACTCTCCCTCCTCCAAGTATTGATGCCTTAACTGTGCTTAGTGATGATCTCACCGTTGGTAAGCTTGATAGTTTCCTAGCAAGTTTGCGTTCCCCGTTGCAAATGGATGCTTATTTTAGTTCAGCATTTACATCCTTGTCGGAGCATTCTCAACACCAATATCCGTTGTATGACCAAACTGGGTTACTACGTTTAGGTGATCCGATAGCCGACAAAGCGTCATTAGTAGACCGCATTGCGATCGTGGGAGTTGATGTAAGCTATGTTGTTCTGGACGAACCGCTGTACGATGAAAATTTAGAAGTGGCGGTAAAACAGTTTCAAAGCATTCATGGTTTGAAACAAGATGGCGTTATTGGACCGAATACTATTCGCTGGATTAATTTTTCTCCAAAGCAACGCCTGCATCTACTTGCGTTGAATTCTGAGCGTTCAAGAATTTGGGCGAAGGAAAGAGATAATGTCGTGTTTGTTAATGTGCCGGGATATGAGGTGACATACTGGCACGAAGGCCAACCTTTGTTCGAGTCGAAAGTTGTCGTTGGGAAGAGTTCGAGAAAGACGCCTATCATGACCAGTACAATGGATTCGGTCATTTTGAATCCAACCTGGAATGTACCATGGAAGATCATGGTGAAAGACATTATTCCTAAAGTAAAACAAAACCCTATGTACTTGGTTCACAACAACATCCAGATTATTCGCTCATGGACGTCTAGGGAGATAATTGATCCTACCACGATAAATTGGGCAAAGGTCAATCCGAGAACTTTCCCTTATCGCATGCGTCAAGCTTCGGGCGATCAAAATGCACTAGGTTTGTACAAGTTCAATATGCCTAATCCTCAAGCGATATATTTGCACGATACACCGAGCAAGAACTTGTTTGAGCAAGACCGTCGTGCGTATAGTTCTGGTTGTGTTCGAGTGGAAAATGCTGAACAACTCGCAGAGTTACTCTTTAAAACACAGGGACTGGAAGAGCGTTTGGCAAAGAAACGGGAAAGTGCTCGTCGCTCAAACACTTCGGTGCCGTTGGGAGAGCGTATTCCGGTGCATATCATCTACCAGACCGCATGGCTAGAAGAGGGGATGCTTTATTACCGTGACGATATTTACTCTTACGATAACCAAGGGTAAAGATCATCGGTGGGATTAACTCGGAGCTGAAGTTGTATTCTCTGGTAACGATTTTAGATTTTGAACCACGGGATCTCATCATCGTTACCAAATCTGCGAGGCGGTATAAGTTCGTCGGGTTTTGGTGTTTGAATGTTAATTGGGCCGAAAGCTTTAAATAAATTTACAATTCTGAAAATCTTCTTTTTGTTCAATAAGTAAACAAAATTAAGTAACCAAATCGAACATTCCGGACTGATTTATGCATTTGACGAAATGCACCAGTTTGGTTAATGTCAGCTGCTCGTGTAGTATTTGAGCAGTATTTCTGTATGGTAAGCCGTAATTTTTCTCGTCGTGATTTTCTTAAAATGACTGCTGGGGGCGTTGTTTTAGCATCTGCTATGCCAACCCTTTCGTGGACCTCTCTTCCTGATGAGCCTCGAGTATTGGCGATGAATAACCTCAATACTGGTGAACAATTAGAAACGTGCTACTTTGACGGGGAAGGGTACGTAAAGAAAGAGCTTCAAAGGTTAAATCAGTTCTGTCGAGATCATCGACGTAACGAAGCTTTTCCAATGGATCGACGCTTGTTTGATCAAATAACTCAAATTCAAAAGCTTATTGGTACTGAATCCGAAGTCATCGTTATTTCGGGTTATCGTTCACCGGTTACCAATTCATCTTTACGCAAAGGCTCTTCTGGTGTCGCAAAAAAAAGTCTTCATATGGAAGGCAAAGCAATAGACTTCCGTCTAGACGGGGTTAAGCTATCTACCGTTCGAGACGCAGCACTTAGTTTGAAAGCAGGTGGTGTCGGTTACTACCCTGGCAGTAACTTTGTCCACATTGATACGGGTGCGGTTCGCTCTTGGTAGCAGACGTATAACCAAGTCTTGAAGTCACTTGGGCTTAGTGTCATAGTTGCGGCAGTTTTAACGCAAATTTACGTGGTAATAGGTTATCTATGGCTTTGAAATACCAGATTGTCCCGGTGACATCTTTTTCTCAAAACTGTTCTATTGTCTGGTGTGATGAAACGATGAAAGGCATCGTGATTGACCCAGGTGGCGATGAAAAACAGCTTGCAGCTTTAATCAAAGAGCTGGGTGTTGATGTGGTGAATTTGGTATTAACGCATGGTCACTTAGATCATGTTGGTGGTACTCAGCCATTAGCAGCTTTGCTTGGCGGGAAAGAAATTATTGGCCCACATAAAGCGGATAATTTCTGGCTACAAGGCTTAGAAGGCCAGAGCAAAATGTTTGGTTTTCCACTGACCAAAGCTTTTGAACCACATCAGTGGTTAGATGAGGGTGACACTGTCACATTTGGTAATCAAGTTTTAAATGTAATCCACACGCCGGGTCACACGCCTGGTCACGTTGTGTTGTACAGCGAAGAAGCGCGTTTAGCATTTGTGGGTGATGTTCTGTTCAACGGTAGTATTGGCCGTACAGATTTTCCAAAAGGCGACTTCAACACGTTGATCAGTTCGATCAAAGAGAAACTGTGGCCTCTTGGTAATGATGTTACTTTCGTTCCTGGCCATGGCCCGCAATCCACCTTTGGTTACGAGCGAAAAACCAATCCATTTGTTGCAGATGAGATGCCGCTTTACTAACAAGCGTCTTTGACTTTTTAATCTGGCTCGGCGGCAGCTAAGTACCGCCGAGTCAATCCTACAAAATCGTCCGCTTCCCTGTCTAAATCGCTGGTAGAAATGAATATGTCGTATCCATAAAAGTTTCGCTGGTACTTCATTCTATTAGCTAACATCGCCAGCAAACCGTCATAACGAACGCCAGTACTGCTTATATAGGGGCTGGGATCCAACACCATGTCCTCAAATTTTTCTTCACACTTATTTTGTCTTGCTCCTAAGTAAAGCAATGCGCGTTGACTAAGTAGTATTTCTGTCGCTATTCGGGGACAAATCGCGTTGAGGTAAGGAGAGTAGTGTTTTAATCGCACTCCAATCCAAGGTAGTGGCTGGTACCATCCATCTTGCTCATAGCTACAAATACCAATCGATTCGACGTTGCGCCATCGAACCACCCATCCACCTTTAAATAAGTGTTGTTGAAAGTGAGTAGAGGTTAGGGTGAAGGCGACCTGGCTTTTTTTTATCATCAATATGGCAAAGCCAACGATGATAGACATCAATATCACGGACAACATGGCTTGCTTCCACCCCGGTGCTATCAGAACCAGAAACAAGGTGATTAGTGCAACGAGCATTAGCGTTATTCTAGTGATAGGAGAATCAGACTTAAAATGCGAGTTAGTCAGATGAAGAGTTTCCATACAGTTAACCTCAGTGAATATCAGACTTTTCTACTGTGAAACAAATTGCGTTTAGTGAATCAGCAACCTCTGTTTTTATACCCAGTATTCAATAAATCTGTTCACAAACTATCTGGTTAAATAGTAGACGCTTTGCGCTATGAACGCATTTTTCGTCTCGTTTAGCCGCTAAAACCTACAAATTGCTTGGGAATTTTGGTATAAAACGCGCTTCAAATTTTCATCCCTGCTGAGATGCAGTGAACTGGAGAAATATTCAATGAGACTTGCTCATAAGCGTAAAGTGCAAATGAAACTGCAAAAACGCATTAAAGCGACAGTAGCAAACATTGCTGCAGTACAGAACGCACAGAAAGCAGCGAAGCCTGTTGTTGCAAAAGCAGTGGCACCTTCTGTTACTGAAAAATCTGTTGCAGAGAAAGTAGTAGCTGAGAAGAAAGTGGCTGCAGTGAAAACAGTTGATATCGCGCTTACTCCTAAGCAGCAACAAGTGCTAGACATCGTTGTGGCAAATGCTGAAGGCATCAACCCTAAAGGTATTGGTCTGGCTGCTGGTCAAGAGGACACAAAAGCGGCATCTTGGGCTACTGGCGCACTGAAAAAGCTACTTGAAGAAAATCTGGTTCAAAAAGAGCAGTTAGCAGGTAACAAAGTTATCTACAAAGCAGTTTAAGTATTGCTTGTAATCTGAACGCTTTATTAGGGTCAATAGACCTTAATACTAATCACCTATACCTCGACTGTTGTCGGGGTATTTTTTTATCCGCTGTTGACGATACGCTTCTATCACATCACTGATTCTAACCCTAGCAAAAAGGCTTTTGTCACATTTCTTTAAATACTTTGTAAATTTTTTGGAAGATTAATACATACGTAGTTTTTTATAACCCTATTTGAGAGCCGTTTTCTAATTTTATGATTTTTATAGAAAGAAATTATAGGAAGAAAATTATCCTACGTATAAATATGTAATACCTAAGGCTAGTGGTTCGTTTTAGTCCAGATAAAGTTGCGTGTTCATGCCCATTTCGAATTCAACATTATTGTTACATCTTTACCACCAAGTTGCGTAAAGTAACTCAAAGAGTCGTTGTCACAAGAGACCCGAGAGCAGAAGTGACAATGCACATTTTGTGATTACTTAGAAGTAATACAAATCCTAGTGAAATGGATGATAACAATAACCTTGGTGACAAAGGACGTGAACGATGATTCTAATCCAACAATCTTTGAAACGAGTGCTTAAGGCGACTGCTATGGTTGCCGCAGTGGCGTTCGCAGCAAGTTCTGCGAATGCAGCTGAGAAAGTATACCGTCTGAAACTTGCAGAAACCTGGGGACCTAACTTCCCAATCTTCGGTGATGCAACTAAAAATATGGCGAAAATGGCCGAGGAGATGTCGAACGGACGTCTTCAAATCCGTATTGACTCTGCTAACAAGCATAAAGCGCCTTTCGGTGTGTTTGACATGGTAAAATCAGGCCAGTACGACTTAGGGCATTCAGCGTCTTATTACTGGAAAGGCAAAGTACCTAACACTCTTTACTTTTCTTCTATGCCTTTTGGTATGTTGCCTACAGAGCAGTACGCGTGGTTTTACTACGGTGGTGGTATGGAGCTGATGGAAAAAGTGTACTCACCGCATAATATGCTGTCTTTCCCTGGCGGAAACACCGATACGCAGATGGGTGGCTGGTTCCAAAAAGAAATCAAAACGCTGGAGGATCTTAAAGGTCTGAAAATGCGTATTCCGGGCTTTGCTGGTGAAATTCTTGCTGAGCTGGGAGCAAAACCAACCAACATTGCTCCGGGCGAACTGTACACCTCGCTCGAGCGTCGCACCATTGATGCGCTGGAGTGGGTTGGACCTTCTCTGGACTTACGCATGGGCTTCCACAAAATCGCACCTTACTACTATACAGGTTGGCATGAGCCAGCGACGGAGCTTCAGTTCCTGGTAAACAAGCGCACTTGGGAAGGATTACCTGACGATCTAAGAGCAATCTTACAAGTGGCGATGAAAACAGCTGCTTACGATATGTACACTCAGTCTAAACATGAAAATGGTAAAAACTGGGCGTCAATCAAATCGGAATACCCTAATGTGGAAGTGAAAGATTTCCCACCAGAAGTAATGGCAGCAATGAAAGATGCAAATGATCGTCTTCTGAAAAAAAATGCGGAAGAAGATCCATTGGCGAAAGAAATCCAAGAGTCACAAGCCGCTTACTTAAAACAAGTTCGTCCATGGACGAATATCTCACAACGAGCTTACCTAAACAGCCAAGCTGATTAATACTCCATAAAACTGGCCAAATCGATGGGTTTGGTCAGTTATAAAGCCCAAGAATAACTTAACAATAATGCTCCGCAAATTAGCGGAGCCCATGCACACGTTCCACGGAGTCAGGAATGAGAAGCCTAATTTATATTGAGCGAATGTTTAACCGCTTCAGTGACTTTTTAGGGTGGTTGTCCAGCATCCTATTTATTGTGTTGTTATTGAACGTGGTTTATGACGTTATCATGCGTTATGCATTTAACGATGTTTCGATTGCCTTCCAAGAGATGGAATGGCACCTCTTTGCTTCGGTATTCCTGCTTGGTGTGCCATATGCAATCAAATCCGGCGCTCATGTGAGGGTCGATATTTTTTATGAGCGTTTGTCGTATAAAGCTCAATCCATCATCGACATCATATGCACGCTACTTTTCCTCTTTCCATTTTGTTTATTGGTTGCATGGTTCGGTATTGATTTTGCCAAAGAGAGTTACGCCTTAGGTGAAACATCCGGCGACCCGGGTGGACTTCCTTATCGTTGGATTATTAAAGCCATGATCCCAGTATCGTTCTTTTTCATGGCAGTAAGCGGCATCGGTTTGTTGCTGCACTCTATCAACAAGATTGTTAATTCTCATCTCATCTATGCCGGTAACAACGGTAAGTCGTAAAAGGAAGTTATTATGATCGGTATAGTGATGTTTTTTGTCGCCTTGTTTGCGCTACTTCTGGGGTTTCCCGTTGCTTTCACTTTCGGTGGTATTGCTCTGATATTTGGTGTGTGGGCAGAAGGCATTGATATGTTTGCCTTTATGCCATACCGCATCCAGTCCATCATGCAAAATACGGTATTGATGGCTGTACCTCTGTTCGTTTTTATGGGGTTGGTTCTGCAAAAGACGAAACTTGCTGAACAGTTACTCGAGTCCATGGGGCGTTTATTCGGTGGAACACGAGGTGGCATTGCGATTTCTACGGTTTTGGTTGGTGCGTTGCTTGCAGCATCGACAGGCGTTGTCGGAGCATCTGTTGTGGCGATGGGTTTAATCTCACTGCCAGTGATGCTGAAGTACAACTATGATAAAGGACTTGCGTGCGGGACTATCTGTGCATCAGGCACGTTAGGGCAAATTATTCCACCATCAATAGTGTTGATTCTGCTTGGTGACGTATTAGGCGTTCCTGTTGGCGATCTTTTCCAGGCGGCGGTTTGGCCGGGAATCACATTGGTAGTGGCATATGTGATTTATATCCTTATCTACGCGAAAGTTAACCCGCACGCTGCTCAGTCTATTGCGCGAGATGAGTCTGTCAGCCGTAAAGAGGAAGTGATTAGTGCTCTGAAAGCAGTATTGCCACCACTTGCTTTGATCATTGTTGTATTAGGCTCAATATTCGCCGGTGTTGCGACACCAACAGAATCCGCGGCATTGGGTGGTGCAGGTGCAATTGTTCTTGCGTTACTGTACAAGCAATTTAGTTGGTCAATGGTTTACGATGCGTCGAAAGAGACAGTAAAAGTGACCGCCATGGTTTTTGCTATTCTGCTTGGTGCTACTGCGTTTTCTATGGCCTTTACCTATACAGGTGGCGACTATTTAGTTGAAGAATGGATGCTTAAGATACCAGGGGAGAAGTGGGGATTCCTCATCATCACCATGCTTGTGATCTTGGTTCTGGGCTTCTTTATCGACTTTGTGGAAATCTGTTTTATCATCGTTCCTATTATTGCGCCAGTTGCAGAAACTCTTGGCATCAACATGACTTGGTTTGCGATACTTGTTGCGATGAACTTACAAACTTCCTTCTTGACGCCTCCGTTCGGGTTTAGTTTGTTTTACTTGAAAGGCGTTGCTCCTGCAGGCGTCACAACACGAGATATCTATAAAGGTGTAATGCCGTTTATCGCCATTCAGATTCTTGTACTGGCGTCACTACTGTTCTTGCCAAGTTTCTACGGAATGGGGTAAAACGAGATTTTGTGAGCTGAGAGTTTCCCCCTTTTGAAACAAGTTGATAAGCTGCCTATAAACTGACCATTTGGGCAGCGGTTTCTTGGAGGGAAGGGATGCCTCTTAAAGCGAAGTTAATTCTGCTGACACTGATACCTGTGGTATTAGTGTCAGCAAGTATCAGTTGGATTTCTATCTATCAGGCTAAAACGCTAGGTCAGCGAGAGGTAGAAATCTTCCAAAACAATCTTATTCAGTCAAAAGAAGCCTCGTTAAAAGATACTGTGGATGTAGCTTTTGATTCGATCGCTCACATCTATAATGATCCTTCAATTGAAGAACGTACGGCTAAAGCTCAGGTAAAGGCGATATTGAATAGCTTAACTTATGGCTCGGATGGGTACTTCTTCGCGTACGATAAATTTGGCACTAACCTTGTCCATCCTGTCCAACCAGAACTGGTGGGTAAGAACTTACTCGATCTTCAAGATGAGAATGGTGACCGGCTTATCGAAGCGTTATTGTATCAGGCTCAGTCTGGCGGCGGTTTTCACCAGTATTTGTGGCGAAAACCTTCGACGGGTGAAGTTGTTCCCAAACTCAGCTACTCAGGCTGGTTAGATAAGTGGGAGTGGATGGTAGGTACGGGGCTTTATATTGAAGATGTCAGTCACGAAGTGGCCAGTATGCGTGCCGCAGTTAATAAAAATATCGAAACGACTTTCTTCTCTGTCGTAGTAATTCTGGTTGTGACGGTGGCCGTTATCATTGTTTTAACGCTTGCTATCAATTTGCACGAACATCGTCTTGCCGACAAAAACCTCAAAGAACTCGCTCACAAAACCGTTATGTTTCAGGAAGATGAGAAAAAATACCTCGCCCGCGAATTACATGACGGCATCAATCAATTGTTGGTCTCAAGCAAATGTCATTTAGACTTGATGAGTCATCGCTTGGAAGACGAAAAGCTTAAGCTTCATTTAGACAAGTCCCAGCGCTCGTTAACCACAGCGATTAACGAAGTCAGGCATATTTCTCATCAGCTGCGCCCAAGTGCTCTGGACGACATTGGTTTAGAAGCCGCGCTTGCCACTTTACTTCAGGATTTTCACTCTCATTCCGGTATAGATATCGACAGTCATTTTGATACCCAACAACAGCGGTTGAGCTCTGACTTTGCCACGACACTTTATCGTGTTGCTCAAGAATCCTTGAACAATATTGAAAAGCACGCAAAAGCCAAAAAAGTAACGGTAAATTTGCAGAAAATGGGCAATATGCTGCAATTGCTCATTCGTGATGATGGAATAGGATTTGTCGTCAATCAGGCAGTACATCGTCAAGGCATTGGGCTTCGTAACATGCAGGAGCGCGTCGAGTTTATTGGTGGCGAGTTTGAACTCATAAGCGAACCTGGGTTAGGGACTGAGATTACGGTGCTGCTGAATTTGGATGAAATAATTTATGGATAAAGCGATTAGGGTGCTGATCGTCGACGATCATCAGGTTGTAATAGATGGATTTATGGCACGTCTGGAACTAGAGCCTGATATTGAGGTTATTGGTACCGCCAGTAATGGGGTTGAGGCGATAGAAGTGGCCAAACACCTTCATCCGGATGTCATTCTAATGGACATTAGTATGCCAATTATGAATGGTATTGAAGCCACGGGAATTATCAAAGAAGAATTACCTGACAGTCGAATTCTTATGTTAACGATGCATGATAATCGCGAGTACATCATGAAGGTCATGCAAGCGGGAGCCGTTGGATACATGCTGAAAGAAATTTCAGCAGAGAAAATGGTACAAGCGATTAAAACTGTTAATCAGGGATCGACGTATTTTTGTGAGTCCGTCACGCAAACACTGTTTACTCAGGATATCGTTCCGGTAACTCAAAGGCCAAACCCTCTTAGCCGAAGAGAAGAAGCAGTGCTGAAGTTAGTCGCACAAGGTCACAGCAGCAAAAAAATTGCTACGTTATTGGATATCAGTTATCGAACCGTTGAGACTCATCGTCATAACATTAAACACAAACTGGATCTGCATTCGACAGCTGAACTGGCGAAATATGCTTTTGAGACAGGGTTAACCTAAGCGTTGTATCTGTTAGGAGTGCCTGTCCGATACAGGCACTTAACCTAATGATTAGTCCGGCTTTGTGATGCTACCAATTTCAAGCATTGGAGCTACATCAATGTCTTCAGCATTCATCATGGTTGAGATGCGCTGCACTGAAGACAAAAGCAGGGATTGTTCCCATTCTTCCAACTTTTGGAATCGGTTAATGAAGTGTTCTTGAAGTGGTGTGGGTGCTTGTTTTAAGACTTCTTGTCCCTTCTCTGTCAGCACCGCGTGGACTTTACGCTTATCCTCACTACTACGACGACGTTCTACAAACTGATTGCGTTCTAATCTGTCAAGAATGGTCGTCGCCGTTGCCTGACTCATATTGGTATGGCTAGATAACTGTTTGATAGTGACGTTATCTAGTTCATCGATTGCACGCATTAAAATAAGCTGAGGGGCCGTCAGGCCGGACTCTTTATTTAACTTTTTAGAATGTAAATCAATAGCGCGGATGATCTGACGAATCGAGACCAATACTTCTTCGTACTTTTCCAATTTATTCATCCAGTCTGTAGGAACAATTAACGGGGCGACACTAACCCAAAAGTACGTCTAGTTAAAGGGGTGTATCCAAAATTACCTCGGCATTTGCTCACAAATTGTTTGGCTTTGCGAAATTCTTTCCTTTACGACGTGCAAGTAAAGCAGAACCTCCTAAAATTATTATAGTAAGAATTGTTTGTTGTCTAATGATTGATGCGGTTATTTGAATATTTATAGGAGAAAGTTTCTGTTTTTAAACTAAATACATGGATTTATTTATGGTAAACCTAGACAAAATGGCCTCAAATGTTAGGATCTTGGGTTTTTCACAGAATGTAAAATGCATCGTGTTCAAATTATTTTTCTGTTTGATGCATAAAAATTACAAGATATAGAGGGGAAAAATGACAAAAGGTATAGATAAGTACAGTATCGACAGTACCGACTATACGGTTGGTCAAGATAATGTTCAAAAATGGGGGTTTGATGTTCATAACCCTGTGTTTGGCATCAGTGCGGGTTTAATAGCACTGTTTCTTGTCGCCGCGTTAGTACTGGATTCGCATACTGCTAAAACGGTACTTGATGGTATTAAGTGGCAGATCATCGGTTCATTTGATTGGCTATTCATTATCTCGGGTAACATTTTTGTTATTTTCTGTCTGGCTCTGATTGTGTCTCCTTTGGGGAAAATTCGCTTAGGAGGTAAAGATGCCGTAGCGGATTACTCATTCATGTCTTGGCTTTCAATGCTCTTTGCCGCGGGGATGGGGATAGGCCTGATGTTCTGGAGTGTGGCAGAGCCTGTAGCTTACTTCACTGGTTGGTACGAAACACCACTTGGTGTGGAAGCGAATACTCCGGAAGCGGCGAAGCTTGCGCTTGGTGCAACCATGTTCCACTGGGGTCTTCACCCTTGGGCAATTTATGGGGTTGTCGCTCTTTCTTTGGCATTTTTTACCTATAACAAAGGTCTCCCGCTGTCGATGCGTTCGATCTTCTACCCATTATTGGGCGATCGAGCATGGGGCTGGGCAGGTCACGTTGTAGATATTTTAGCGGTACTAGCAACGCTGTTTGGTCTGGCGACATCGTTAGGCCTGGGTGCGCAGCAAGCTGCAAGTGGTATTCACCATGTGTTTGGGGTTGAAGCGGGTATCGGGCTGCAGGTGATCGTTATTACCGTGGTTACATTACTGGCCGTCATATCCGTAGTTCGTGGTATTGATGGTGGTGTAAAAGTCATCAGTAATATCAACATGGTCGTGGCCTTCTTATTGCTTATTCTTGTTGGTTTGATTGGTTGGGCTGCAAGTTTAGGCTCAATCCCGACTACGATTATGGCGTATGCAGAAAACATTTTGCCTCTGAGTAATCCGTTTGGTCGTACTGACGAAGCATGGTTCCAGGGTTGGACAGTATTCTACTGGGCTTGGTGGATTTCATGGTCACCATTTGTAGGTATGTTTATTGCGCGTGTATCGCGTGGCCGAACTGTACGTCAATTCATTATCGCTGTTCTGCTTGTTCCTACAGCGGTTACGGTGGTTTGGATGTCTGTATTTGGTGGTCTTGCTATCGATCAGGTAGTTAATAAAGTGGGTGAGTTAGGTGCGAATGGTTTAACCGATGTCTCGCTCGCAATGTTCGAAATGTTTGACGTCCTGCCATATGGCACAATCTTGTCGTTCATTGCGATTATTTTGGTGCTGGTATTCTTTATTACCTCATCAGATTCAGGCTCTTTGGTTATCGACAGTATCACCGCTGGTGGTAAAGTTGATGCACCAGTACCGCAGCGAATTTTCTGGGCAGTGATGGAAGGTGCAATTGCGGTTGCGTTACTTTGGGTTGGTGGCTCGGAGGCAGTTCAGGCGTTACAAGCCGGGGCTATATCAACGGCATTGCCATTCACCATTATCTTACTTGCAATGTGTGTGAGCTTACTGATGGGAATGAAAACGGAACGTCAATAGCTCTGCTAAACGACACGTTATTAAGAAGCCAGCTTAGCTGGCTTTTTTTGTGCGATTTTTCTGACGTTAGACAAAATAATGACACTATAAAATGTAGTTTTTACAATAAGTTAGACTGATATTTAGATGTTTAAAACTTAGTGAATAGTCGAAAAAAAATGTGTAATATCCACGCTCCTAGGTTGTCTTTCCAAATCAAATATAATTATGAAACTTTCACTAAAACAAAAACTTATCGGCGCGAGTCTTTCTGCCGTTGTTGTTATGGCAGCAGCACTGACTTGGCTGTCGGCTGGTCAATTGTTTGATCAGACTTCTTCAGGTGTCTATGCACGAGCACAAAGCCTGAGTACGGTTGCATCAGAAGGGATTTCTGACTGGGTTACTATCCGGAAAGAAATTGCGACTGCATTTAATGATTATTCGACTGAGCAAGATGTTGTTCCATTCTTGCAGCAAGCCCGCAAAGCCGGCGGCTTTGATGATATCTTCCTTGGTACACCTAAAGGTGAAATGTACCGTTCTCATCCTGAGCGTAACCGTGCTGATTATGACCCACGGACTCGTCCTTGGTACAAAGATGCCAATGTCGCGGGTAAACAGATTATCACTGAGGCTTATCAGGACGCGATTACAAATGCACTCTTAGTCACGATTGCTGAGCCAGTTATGAAAAATGGTCAGTTTATTGGTGTAGTGGGTGCTGATGTTCTTATCGATCAGCTTATCAGCGATGTGATTAACCTGGATGCGGGTAAAAATGCAAAAGCCATGTTAATTGACATGAATGAAGGTACTTTCCTTGCGCACCCTGATAAAAGTTTAACGCTTAAGCCAATCACCAGCTTGTCTAGCGACTTTTCCAAACAGGCGATAGAGCGAGCTGCAATTGATGGCAAAATTGAGAGTACGACGATCAAAGGGGTAGAAAAACTTTACTACTTCCACAAAGTACCTGGAACGCACTGGATGTTCGCTATTGAAATGGATCGAGCAACAGAAGAGGCGGGAAATGCAGTTTTACTACGTGATTTGCTGATCACTGCTGTAATGATCACCATTGCTGTGATTGTGGCGGTTTCTTGGTTAGTGGGCTTCTTGTTCCGCGACTTGAATCGCGTTTCTCATGCATTAGAAGAAATTGCTTCTGGTGAAGGAGATCTAACTCAACGTCTAGAGCCGCGCAGCGACGATGAAGTGGGTAAACTCGCAGAAAACTTCAACCGCTTCGTGGGTAACATGCACACAATGGTGACTAAATTAAGTCACGTGTCTTCTTCCCTGTCTGAACAGGCTCGAACCACTGCTCAACAGGCGGAAGAGCGTAGCCAGCGTATTTCTTATCAGCAAGATGAAATCAATATGGTTGCTACAGCAGTTAACGAAATGGCGGCTGCGACGCAAGAAATTGCAGGCAATGCAGAAAGCACTGCGAGTAATTCGGAAGAGGCCGTACAGGCTTGTGCCCACGGTTCTAGCCAGGTTGCGCAGACTCAAAGTTCAATCCAGAACCTTGCTAAAGAGGTACAGGTTGCTACTGATGTGATTCAAGATCTGGAAGCGCACGGTAATAGTATCAATACAATCCTTTCAACCATTCAAGATATCGCAGAGCAGACTAACTTACTGGCACTTAATGCCGCGATCGAAGCAGCACGTGCTGGCGAACAAGGTCGTGGTTTCGCTGTTGTAGCGGATGAAGTTCGTGTATTGAGCCAACGTACACATGCTTCAACGAAAGAGATTCAAGAAACCATCGAGATGCTGCAAGGCACCACTAAGAAAGCCGTTGGGATAATGGGTGACAGCCGTCGTTTGGCTGATACCAGCGTTGACGACGCGAACGCTGCAGCGGCAAGTTTGACACAAATTCATAGTGCGGTAGAGCAGATCAGTGATATGGCGACGCAAATTGCATCGGCAGCAGAAGAACAGGCTTCAGTAACGACTGAGATCACTCGCAATACTGAAGGCATTCGCGATGTATCCAATGAGCTTTCGGCAGAAGCGCATAATGCTGCAGAGCAGGCCGCTCATCTATCTGAGTTGTCACATGAACTTGAACAAGAAATCAAACGCTTTAAGCTGTAGTATTCTGTTTTAAAAAGAAATAAAGGAGCCGTGTTGGCTCCTTTTCTGTATGTATGTTCGACAAATACTACAACCAAAACTCGCTAATTGGTGTTTTGTCGCTGAAGTGATGGGCAATTTGAGCCTGAAGTAGCTCTGCCGTTGCAATCGCATCTGTCAGAGCGTGATGAGGTGTATAGTCCGGTAGCCCGTAACGTCGGCGCGAATTCGCGAGCCGTACCGATTCAGGTTTTTTCCCTTTGAGTTTTTCCCATAGCGTTCCGGTATGCTTCTTTTGGATAACCTCTTCGATTTGCAGAGTATCTAACACCGGAAACTCAATGCCTTCACCAATTCGGTCTCTAAGTGCTCTATCGAGAAATTCGCGCTCAATACGACGATAGTGCACCACAATGATCTTGCCACTTAAACATGGTAAGAGCTCATCAAGGATATCTTCCAAATCAGGTGCGTCGATGAGCTCACTGTGAGTAATACCGTGAATGATGACGGAGTGTTCATCTAACTTCTTTTTAGGTCTGACTTTCCAGTGACGAGAACTTCTCAAAAAGACACGCTTGAGATTAAAAGGTACAAGACCGATGGTAATGATATCGTTTTTGTCAGGATCTAACCCAGTAGTCTCGAAATCCAGTGCAACAAATTCAACGTCGGATATCGGAGTGTCTGGGGCAGGGAGTTCTGTACTATAAAACGCAACCAGACTTTTATTGGATGTCATCTCACGCTTCTGTTTAAACTTTGCATGCCACTGGATTGTTGGTTTCTGAAAGAGCTTTTTCAACATGTCGAGACTCACTTAAAGCTCTTGCTTGCTTGATAGCGAAACTTAAGGAAGTTCTGGCCATTACTTAATATCTGGAAGGCATCCTTAAGGTTTCTACGCTCAAAGTCAGACAGTTTTTCTGGCTCTATGCTGTTGTCAGGATCAATTCCCGTTTCTACATCGTGAGCTTGATGTTGAATCCTCACCATCGAAATAAACTCTAAAGCATCCTTAAGGTCTTGTGCGCGACCTTTCGGCAAAATACCAGCATCGATAATGTCATCCAGACGCTCAAACGAGTTTTGAGCGCGTGACCCAACAGCAAGTGCATGGACGCGAATCAAGTCAACCAGAGGCGCAGTGCCTCGACGTTTCAAGTTTATCGAGTTCTTGTGCTGGCCGTCTTTCTCAACCACAAAGTTCTTGAAAAAGCCAAGTGGAGGCGTGCGGTTAAGTGCATTACGTGCCAGACAGGCAAGGAAACGATTATTTTTGCGAGCACGGCGAACAATAAAGCTGGTAAGCTGTTCTGCCCATTTCAAGCGGCCGTATACGCCATCCAAATCAAAGAAGATAGACGCGTTTAGCAGCGCTTTCGGGTTCGGATTGTCGATCCAATCGGCAAAACAATCTTCCCATTCAGAACGTGTCATACGCCACATACGATTGGTGGCCATGATGTCGCCAGTACAGTATTTATAGCCACATGCTTCTAAACCATCACTGACAAATTTAGCCAGATCTGCGAAATATTTGCCGTGTTTCTCTTCCCGGTAGCTTTCGTCTAGAATGATCGCATTGTCCTGATCCGTTACGAGAAGTTGCTCATCTCGCCCCATGGATCCTAGTGCGAGGAAACAATACGGAATGGGTGGGGAACCAAGTTCTTCTTCCGCCAATTCCAGCAGGCGTTGTTTAAAGCTTCTTCCTATCACCGACATTGCACTCCCCACCATGTGAGAGTTTGCGTCTTCATTCACCAGACGTACAAAACTGCTTTTCACTTCTTCAGCGACCACAGCCAGTTCTTCGATGGTGTGTTGGTGAAAGATGCTACTTACGAGTAGCAATGAGTTTTGCGACTCATAACGAACAATATCTGTAGTTTCGATGATGCCGATGGGCTGTTGGTTTTTAACCACGGGAAGATGATGGACGTTGTAGCGCAACATTTTCATCATCGCTTCATAGATGTAGGCGTTGTGATCGAGTGAGATGACTTCGGTCGTCATGACAGTGGCAACGTCGTCTTGAGGCGACTTCCCCTGAGCCAATACGCGCGCGCACAAGTCTCTATCAGTAATAATACCTAATACCGGAGACTGCGGATCATCTTCGTCTCGCACAAAATTTGGGTCGATGATTAGGAGAGAAGACACGTTATCATGCGCCATGATTTGTGCCGCTTGCTGAATAGTCTGGCCGCGTTCAATGGTAGGCGCGTCTCTCGTCAGCAGTGTTATCACTTTGGATGTCGCAAGGTCATTAGCGTGTTGGTTTTCTGAAATCGCTTGGCGCAAACGCGCACTGTTTCCAACCTCAACAAATTCCGTGAATGAGTCGTAGTTGTCATACAGTTCTTGGAAGACGTCTCCGGGGATACAGTAGATCAAAGCGTCTTCAATGGCTTTGACTGGGAAATGAACTTTGTTATTGGTGAGTAGACCCATCTGGCCGAAAATATCGCCTTTATCGAGCCGACTATAGAGTTCTCCTTTGCGTCGGTAGACTTCTACTACGCCACTACGAACGACATACAGCTCCTGAACATCATCTCCGAAATGAATGATAGGGGTATCTTGTCGATAGTAAGAGATCTCAACACTCTCTGTTACTTTGGTCAGCGCTTCTTTAGGTAGCTCGCTAAAAGGAGGGTACTTGGCGAGGAAGTTATAAATCTCGATAAGTTCTGCTTCCATGAGATTGCCTTTTGATTTTCAAGTAATAAAGTAATCTTAACTTAGTTTTAAAACAGAGTCTTAGTCAATCACGGATTTGGGCGGTCAATCATAAGATTCCGACGTGTCGCACGACAAAAGTAAGGACATTCAGTTAATATCGAATTTATCAAACGGGTGTTAAGTTATTATTGATTCTCATGAAAGGATATCGAATGTTGAGAAGTTTATTACTTGTATCGCTCCTGGCTGCTTCTACAGTAAGCGGTGCTTCTGAAGCGGAACAAGCTGAAAAATTTGGGTATGAGAATATCTACCTGAACGTTGGCGCAGGCACTACTAACGAAGAGTGGTTAGAGAACTCTAACGTCACTACCATTGATTTGGGCGGTAACTACTTACTCACGGACAATTGGTTATTGAATGGTGACTATTCGGCGCAATTTTTTCACCCGGACACTTATACGCTGCGAATTGACCGTTTAGCATTTGGTGGTGGTTACCGTTTTGGCTTGCTTCAGCAACTCGATCTGTACGCTTTATACCGATTAGGTGCCATCAAAGTAAAGGCTACTGACAATGACACTGATAGAACATTGGTATCAGAAACTGAATTTTTTCACGCTGCTGTAATGGGCGTAAACTACCTGTTGAGTGAAAACTTTACTCTGATTACCCAGTTGGAAGCCAATCGCAGTGATATCGTCGATGAAAACAAAATGACAATAGGTTTCAATTATCAATGGCATGATGTCATTGGTACTGGACTTTACTACCAGTATCGGGATACGGATTATAAGGACGCAAGCTCAGATTACATCAATGAAGTGGGTTTGAGTCTTAAGTTTGTTTATTAATCTTATAAGCGGAAATCAGCTAGAAAAACAAAAAGGTCAGCGTGTGCTGACCTTTTTCTCAATCTTATAGTTGCAAGTTAAAGAACCGCTGCGATACCTTTACACAGTGGACCCATGTTTGACTTCGTCATACCTGCCACACTGATTCGGCCTGAGCCTACGATGTAAATTGCAAACTCTTCTTTCAGACGGTTTACTTGCTCTTTAGATAGACCAGAGAAAGAGAACATGCCGTTTTGACGCTCGATGAAGCTAAAGTCTGCGTCTACACCTTCTTCTTTTAGCGTTGCTACAAACAACTCACGCATTTCCTGAATACGGTCACGCATTTCTGCTACTTCCGCTTCCCACTCTGCACGAAGGTCAGCATCGTTTAGGATGTGTGTTACAACAGCACTACCGTGAGCTGGTGGGTTAGAGTAAATAGAGCGAATGATTGCTTTTACTTGAGAGAATGCAGTTGTCGCAATGTCTTCAGACTCAGCAACAAGAGTGAACGCACCTACACGCTCATTGTATAGGCCGAAGTTTTTAGAGAATGAACTAGCAACTAGGATCTCTTTGTTGTACTTAGAAAAAGTACGAAGACCAGAAGCGTCTTCCTCAACGCCTTTCGCGAAACCTTGGTATGCGAAGTCGAATAGAGGTAGTAGTTTTTTCTCAGCAACCAGCTTAGCTAGCGTTTCCCATTCTTCTGCAGTAGGGTCGATACCAGTTGGGTTGTGGCAGCAGCCGTGCAGCAGAACTACGTCGCCTTCAGATGCAGCTTGAAGATCACTAAGCATCGCATCAAAGTCTTTATCTTTGTTGTCAGCGTTGTAGTAGCTGTATTGAGCAGTTTCAAGACCTGCAGCAGTGAAAACACCATTGTGGTTTGCCCAAGTTGGGTTACTGATCCAGATTTTTACATCGCCTAGCTGACGTTTAATGAATTCGCCTGCTACACGTAGAGCACCAGTACCACCAGGCGCTTGAGCTGTTTTTGCACGCTTGTCAGCAACGATTTCTGCGTCGTCACCGAACAGAAGTTTTTGTACTGCTAGGGCGTACTCCGCTGTACCTTCGATTGTTAGGTAAGATTTGGTTTTTTCACTCTCAATAAGAGCTGCTTCAGCTTTCTTTACCGTAGCAAGAACAGGGGTTTCGCCTTGTTCGTTCTTGTAGATACCTACGCCAAGGTTAATTTTTTCTGTGCGAGGATCTTTTTTAAATTCTTCAGTAAGACCAAGAATAGGGTCGGCCGGAGCGGCTACTACTTTTTCAAACATAATCTTCATCCATGTTAATCGAAGGGTGTGCTCGTATTTATACCTGTCAGCATTACTTGTTACAACACATACTTAAAAGAAAACTTAAAAAAGATGCGATTTGAAATGGAAACCTAAGATAAGCCAGACTTTTGCCATGCAAACCGTGCTTATAATTACTGTTCTAAGCGAGCTTTATCTCGAAATGATGCTCTTTTGTTCATCGGATGCAATCGTTTACTAAAAGAGGAATGTAGGATTGAATTGTTATGAAAATGTTTCAAAAATAGGTTTGATCGTTTTAAGCAAAAACCCAAGCAGGCTCTTAACAAAACAAAAATCCAAAGCCCAAATAAGTTATTTAATAAATGTTGTTTAAAGTCCTAATTGTTACTTCATCGTTAAATAAGACGATTACACATTTATGGCGGGTTTAGCTCTATTTGGCTCGAAATCAAAATTGATGCTTGTTTTTCAATATCGCGAACATCAATATGAAGCAAAATTGCGATATCAAGATGCAATTCGACCAAATCTCGACCAAAGCAAAAAGCGCGTTGTTTCTTTTCTGGGATACGAACATCGAGGAGTGCATCATCATTTTTCAAACTGACTAAGCAAATAAAGGAGAGGCGGGTAATTTGCCAGATAGCTAATGATGATGCACAGAATATTACCGATGTGTGCGTCTAGTCGTCTTGCTTTTCTTCTTTGCTAGCGTTTTCCTCGTTTAGGTGTCTAACAATTGCCTCTTTGGCATGTTCTTCGGTTGCTTCTTCACCTGGTGGTACAACAAGATCTGCCATTTTGTGCATACCCATTGCGTCTTCAGCAATATGTAACCAGTCAGGATGCCAATAATAAGGATCAGCCGCACCAGGGTGATCCCAGCTATGGACACCTTTATGTGCACCTCGGTATGAGAGGTCATCCATAGTAAACACTTTCATAACTTCCTCCAAAAAATCGTCATTCCTTTGAAAGTATGGAACATAATTCTCCATTTCGGATCAAGAATTCGTATGACCAAGTTTGATTAATTACCTTGCAAGAACAACAAACACGCTACCAGAATGTCGGCTTGAAGTATGCTAAGGTGGACTCGAGATCAGAGTGAGAGACAGATGAACCGATATCGTCAATTAGCCGAACTGTTTAAATCACAGATTCAGCAGAATACGTGGAGAGCAGGGGAGAAACTTCCATCAGTGCGCGTCACTGGCCGTAACCATTCTGTAAGTGCAGGTACGGTATTGCAGGCGTACCAGTTGTTAGAGGCTCAAGGTTGGGTGATGGCGAAACCTCAATCTGGTTATTACGTCACGGCTGAATTAGATCGCTTTGAGCCAAATGATGCGCCAAAGAACATTTACCATTCGACTGTCAATGATGAACTTTATGATTATCTTAAACAGCAAGTCATACCTGATGCTGTTCGTCTGGGCTCTGCTTTCCCTGATCCAGCGTTGTTCCCTCTGGAAGCGCTTAACCGCAACCTTGCTAGCTCCGGACGTAAGATGGGGCCGGAAAGTTTACTCAATAACTTGCCTCCGGGTAGCGAATCCTTACGTCGATTAATCGCTCAGCGTTACATTCAGCATGGAGTTCCGAATACGCACGAAGATATCGTAATTACCTCTGGCGCGTTGGAAGCGCTTAATCTGAGCTTACAAGCGGTTACACGGCCAGGAGATACTGTCGTTGTGGAATCTCCGACCTTTTATGGCGCGCTGCAAGCTGTTGAGCGTCTCGGGTTAAAAGCGATTGAATTACCTGTTGATGCACAAAGAGGGCATGATCTTGAAAGGCTTGAAGCCATTTTTGCCGACCATGACGTTCGCGCTTGCTGGTTGATGGTCAATTTTCAAAATCCTACTGGTACATCGCTTTCTGATGCGCAAAAAAGTCGCATAGTCAGTTTGGCTGATAAATATGATGTAATTTTAATTGAAGATGATGTGTATTCTGAGCTGCATTTTTCTGCCAATAAGCCCACTTCACTGAAAACCTTTGATACGCAAGAACGCGTGCTTCATTGCTCATCATTTTCAAAGAGTCTCTGTCCGGGATATCGACTTGGATGGGTGGTGAACAAACGCTTTAATGAGAAGCTTCAAAAGCTTCAGCTTATTTCTACGTTATCGGGAAGTGCACCGATTCAACAAGGTATCGCCCACTATCTGCAAAATGACAGCTACGATAATCACTTGAGAAAGCTGCGTAAAATCATGCAACAACGCCAAAGCTTGTTCGTCGATTTGTTACAACGCTATTTTCCCCAACAAGTGAAGTATACGGTACCAAAAGGCGGCTACTTTTTATGGGTGAAGTTGCCAGAAGGCGCCAATAGTAAGACTATTTATCAGGCATTATTACAACAGCAAGTAACCGTCGCATATGGCAAGCTATTCTCTAGCGATAACAAATATGAAAACTATTTGCGACTCAATACCTCCATGCCAGTCGATGCTCAGCTAGAAAATGCAATCAAAAATATTGGTGGTTTATTGACAACTGTTTAGCTGATTTTCATCAAAACTGTATCAGTACACATCGGTGAGAGCGTGGTTAAATCTTAGGGATAACAACCTCTTGGCTAGGAGTACTGATGGACAAGCAGTCGGTAAAACATGAATTAAAACTGATCGTTGTGGCCATATTTAGCGCGTTCTTATTGGTGTTTGCACACCTTATTTTGGCGAAATCGTTCTCTCATTATGCATGGGTCGAATACACCGCTGCGGTGATCCCGTTCGTTATCTTTGGACTGTGTTTTGTGGGCGTGAGGTATGCTGTGAAAGCAGATCAAGAAGAAAGTAATACTAAATTGAAATGATCAGAAGACAAAATAAAAGACCTCCACTCGGGAGGTCTTTTTCAATTCTGTATCACCAAAAAGTGATTAGAAGTTCGCTGAGCGAGGCGTACGTGGGAATGGGATCACGTCACGAACGTTGCCCATACCTGTTACGTAAGAAACCAGACGCTCGAAACCTAGACCGAAGCCTGCGTGTGGTACTGTACCGTAACGACGTAGGTCGCGGTACCAGTTCATGTGTTCTGGATCGATGCCCATCTCACGCATACGTGAATCCAGAACGTCCAGACGCTCTTCACGTTGCGAACCACCGATGATTTCACCGATGCCAGGTGCTAGAACGTCCATAGCCGCTACAGTCTTACCGTCTTCGTTAAGACGCATGTAGAACGCTTTGATGTCTTTCGGGTAGTTTTTAACGATTACTGGTGCTTTGAAGTGTTCTTCAGCTAGGAAACGCTCGTGCTCAGAAGACATGTCGATGCCCCATTCAACTGGGAACTCGAACTCACGTCCCGAATCCAGAAGGATTTGGATCGCGTCAGTGTAGTCTACTTGTGCGAAATCAGAAGAAACGAATTGCTCTAGGCGAGTGATCGCTTCTTTGTCGATGCGTTGTGCGAAGAACTCTAGGTCATCGCGACGCTCTTCCAGTACCGCTTTGAATACGTACTTAAGCATGTCTTCAGCAAGCTTCGCTACATCGTCAAGTTCTGCGAACGCAACTTCAGGCTCAACCATCCAGAATTCCGCTAGGTGGCGGCTTGTGTTTGAGTTTTCAGCGCGGAATGTAGGACCGAACGTGTAAACCTTGCTTAGTGCACAAGCGTAAGCTTCTGCGTTTAGCTGACCAGATACCGTCAGGAATGTCTCTTTACCGAAGAAGTCTTCGTTGTAGTCTACTTTACCAGCGTCTGTGCGAGGTAGGTTTTCCATGTCTAGCGTAGAAACGCGGAACATCTCACCAGCACCTTCTGCGTCAGAAGCTGTGATTAGCGGAGCAGATACCCAGAAGTAACCTTGCTCATGGTAGAAGCGGTGAATTGCTTGAGACAGGCAGTTACGTACACGAGCTACAGCGCCGATCACGTTAGTGCGTGGACGAAGGTGTGCTACTTCACGTAGGAACTCGATTGAGTGACGAGTTTTTGCCATTGGGTAAGTTTCAGCATCTTCAACCCAGCCTACAACTTTAACGTCAGTTGCTGCTAGCTCGAAATCTTGGCCAGAAGCAGGAGACTCAACAATCTTACCAGTTACTTCAACAGAGCAGCCAGTTGTTAGCTTTAATACTTCGTTGTCGTAATTATTAAGATTATTAGGGACCACGGCCTGAATCGGGTCGAAACAAGAGCCGTCATAAATGGCAAGGAAAGAGATTCCAGCTTTGGAATCACGACGTGAACGGATCCAGCCACGAACAGTAACTTCACTGTCTACTGCTAGCTGACCTTTCAAAACGTCTGATACAGGCGCGTAAGTCATGTTTTCAATATTCTCCATAGAGGTAAAAATTCAACTCAACACTCTTAAAAGTCCTTGTTTCATAATGTTATTGTTTAAAAAACAAGCAAAGCGCTGAGTTGAGTAGAATTTTACAGATTCAACGAGACATATTACCTGTCAATTCGTCAGCTTCAACCTTTATATTCACTTTGACGGTCAGAAATGGACTATTTTGCCTTCCTTTGTTGTTCTGAAAGAGTGAATTGGCTAGGTAAATGATCTAAATGCTCTGAAAACGATGCTAAGTCAACGCTGCTATTCCGTTTATGGGAAGTTGATTGAGAGCTCTTATATGCATATAGGGTGACCATGTCTGTTGTGGATATGTAATTGTGATGTGAGGGCTGTGTAGTTAAAAGATTGGTGTGTGAGAAAAATGCGTCGTTCGGAGAGTCGATGGTGAAGTAAACTACCTGAAAATATCGTTCAATAGCCGACTAATACTTGTCTCTTGGCAGTGATTTCCTTAGTATTACGTGTTTTTTTTAAAGCCTGAGAATCAAGATGAAAACAGAATTGTACAAAGAGTTTATGTTCGAAGCGGCACACCACTTGCCACACGTACCGGAAGGGCACAAGTGTGGTCGTTTGCACGGACACTCTTTCCTTGTTCGTCTTTATGTAGAAGGTGAGGTAGACCCGCATACGGGTTGGGTTGTGGACTTTGCAGAAATCAAAGCGGCTTTCAAACCAATTTACAATCGTTTAGACCATTACTACCTAAACGATATCGAAGGTCTGGAGAACCCAACCAGCGAAGTGCTAGCGAAATGGATTTGGCAGCAACTGAAACCAATCCTTCCGTTACTAAGCAAAGTAGAGATCAAAGAGACTTGCACTGCAGGTTGTATCTACAAAGGCGAGTAATCGCGACAAGTGTTGAGAACAAAGGCAAGCCTAGCGCTTGCCTTTGTTGTATCTGACCTATCAAAAACAAAGAAGACTCAAATACAAAAAAGCCCGAGCAGTTAGCTCAGGCTTGATAGACATAGAATCGGGATTAGCAGATAACTTTAACGGCCAGGCCACCTTGTGAGGTTTCGCGGTATTTCGCGTTCATGTCCTTACCTGTCTCCAGCATGGTTTCGATAACCTTATCCAGAGATACAGTAGGAGCTGACGAACGGCGCAGCGCCATACGAGTTGAGTTGATCGCTTTCACTGCTGCGATACCATTACGCTCGATACATGGCACTTGTACCTGACCTGCAACAGGGTCACATGTCAGACCAAGGTTATGTTCCATTGCGATTTCCGCCGCCATACAAACTTGTTCAGGGCTACCACCCATCAGCTCTGCAAGACCCGCGGCTGCCATCGAACACGCCACACCAACTTCGCCCTGACAGCCAACTTCAGCGCCAGAGATAGATGCGTTGCGTTTGTAAAGACCACCGATTGCACCAGAAGCTGCAAAGTAACGGATGTAGTCTTTCTCTGTTACGGTTTGAATAAACTTGTCGTAGTAAGCCAGTACTGCAGGGATGATGCCACACGCACCGTTTGTTGGTGCTGTAACTACACGGCCACCTGCTGCGTTTTCTTCGTTCACTGCGAAAGCAAACATGTTTACCCAGTCAACCACAGACATAGGGTCGTTGGTGGTTTTCTCTGAAGTAAGTAGTTGCTGACGAAGTGCCGCTGCACGACGAGGCACACGCAATGGACCCGGTAGAATACCTTCTTCATTCATGCCGCGATCCATACACTCGCGCATGGTGCGCCAGATGTTCGCAAAGTAAGTACGAGTTTCCTCGTCAGAATGAAGTGCTTTCTCGTTCTTCATTACCAATGCGCTAACAGAAAGCCCACTGTCACGACATTGATTTACAAGCTCTTCAGCTGAGATGAATTCGTAAGGAACCTTAATTGGGTTCTCTATTTCTTTACCGAAGTTTTCCTCATCAACGATAAAACCACCACCGATAGAGTAATAAGTTTTTGAGTATGCTTTTTCATCGTCAATCCAAGCGTGGATTTGCATACCGTTCTCGTGAAGTTCAAGGTTAGTCTTGTGGAAATTCATCCCTCCTTCACGAGGAAAAGATACTGTATGACAGTGCATGCCAACAGGAAGACGCTCAGTTTCTTCTACGCGAGCAATAAAGCCCGGAATAGAATCGATATCTACTTTCTCAGGGGTGTTGCCCGCAAGACCCATGATGATAGCAATATCCGTGTGGTGACCTTTCCCTGTCAGTGATAGCGATCCATAAACGTCAACGGTGATTTTAGTGATGTCGCGTAATTTTCCCATTGCGCGAAGATCATCAATAAACTCTTTACCCGCTTTCATTGGGCCTACAGTGTGTGAGCTTGAAGGACCAACACCGATTTTATAGATATCAAAAACACTAATCATATCGATTACCTCAGAAGAAAGCCTCCCGAGTGGGTACTGGGAGGCTTAATTTTTATCGTTATATTTTTGAATTAATCACGCTTGATTTTAAGCTGTGATTAAAGAGCGCCGTAGATTACAGAACTAATGGCTGCAAGACCACAGATTGCTGTGAAAATTTGCACAGGTGCTGAAGTTTTGTACTTCGCCATTGCTGGCACTTTCTGCATAGCGAAAACTGGCATCAGGAATAGGATTGCCGCAATCATTGGCGCACCCATTGTTTCAATCATGCCGAGGATACTTGGGTTCACGATAGCAACGATCCAAGTGGTTACTACGATGAAGATTAGAGACGTCTTTTCAATTTTGCTTACGCTACTGTTAGAACGAGACTTGACCAAACCTACCAGACCTTCGTGCGCACCTAGGAAGTGACCGAAGTAGCTAGAAGTGATCGCTGCAAACGCAACCAGTGGACCTAAGTAAGAGATCAGTGGAGACTCGTGAACGTTCGCTAGGTAAGAAAGTACAGAGATGTTTTGTGACTGTGCAGTTGCTAGTTGCTCTGGAGACAGAGAAAGCACTACAGAGAACACGAAGAACATAACGAAGCCCATTAGCATCATTGCTGCGCCGCCAGTGATACCGTCAGTCTTCTTCACTGCATTTTCACCGTACACGCGACGTTGTTCTTTAGAGAACTGAGAAATGATAGGGCTGTGGTTGAATGAGAATACGATGATTGGAATTGCCAGCCAAACGATAGTCGGCATTTCACCCCAGTTTGGAGCGACTTCCATCATTGATGTATTCCATTCAGGAATTAGGTAGAAAGACAGTGCTAGCAGGATGAAAACCAGAGGGTAAACCATTGCTGAAGTTGCTTTCAGCATTAGCTCTTTACCAAATACCACGCCAGCTGTCATTGCTGCAATAAGAGCACCAGATAGTAGCCAGCGAGGAATTGATTCCATGCCCATTTGGTTCACTAAGAATGAGTCAACCGTGTTTGTAATGCCGACACCGTAGATAAGTACGATAGGGTAAATAGCGAAAAAGTAAGCGAAAGTAATAAGGTTAGCGCCAGTTTTACCGAAGTGCTCTTCTACTGTGTCAGTGATGTCAGCTTCTGGGTGCTTCGCTGAAAGAACGAAGCGAGCCAGAGATTTGTGTGCAAACCAAGTCATTGGTGCTGCAATTAGGGCTAGGATTACTAATGGCCAGAAACCACCCGCACCAGCTTTAATTGGTAGGAATAGTACACCTGCACCTACTGCTGTACCGAACAGGGACAGACACCAGGTGAAGTCTTTGTAAGAAAACTTACTAGACGATTGTGCGGTAGTAACCGCTGAATTAACTGAATTCATTTTTTGTTTACTCATTTTGGGAACAGGAAATAAGTCGGGTGCAATTTTGCAAAATTTTGCATTGATAAAATTAGATCTAGGTCATGTATTTCTTGGGCTTATTGAACAATATGTCAAAAACCTGTTTTTTATCACGAAAATGATGTGCTACTAGTGATTATTGCTAATGTCTCGAATTAGAAAATCTAATTGATAGGATTGTTTGTATATATTTTTATCAACGCAATCGCTTACGTTGAAAATAATAAATTAAGCTAATGTGAACGGTTAGTTAAGAAGTGTTGCTTTACTGAGCAGAGAGCTAAGGCGATGTGCCAAATCTGGCACTGTGTTACTTAGAAATGATGTGCTTTTGCATCGACTCAATGATTTGAGCGGTCATGCCCCAAATGAAATGTTGGCCGTATGGGATAGCGAACACACGATGACTGGTCTGCTTAAGTTCGAACTTCGTACTGTAGAGTTTATCCGGATTCAAAATATGATTGGCCGGAACTTCGAAGACATACTCTACTTCATTGGGATCAATTTGAGTTTTGTAATCTGGGGACACAAATGCCAGAAAAGGGGTGACATTAAAACGGCTAATGGTAGGCAGTTTAGGTAATTGACCGAATATGTTTATGTATTGTTTTTCGATGCCGACTTCTTCTTGAGTCTCACGAAGCGCGGTATTCACCAGATGAATGTCTTCAGGTTCAAATTTGCCGCCGGGGAAGCTGATCTGCCCCGGATGATGGCGCAAGTGCTCCGCTCTTTTAGTCAAAATAACCTGTAGTCCTTGTGGACGTTCGACAAAACCTATCAATACCGCAGCGTCACGCAAAGGCTTTCCTTTTAAAAAGTTCAAGCGGGCAAGTGACTCCTGGTGGTAACCGGTAGGTAACTGCAACTGAAAGTTTTGCAGTAATTTTGTTTTGTCGATGACCAAATTGCGTCCTTTTGTCTAACACCTATTGATAATTATAGAGAGGCTCGGCCATCTCGCTAAACGTCTCTTTGAGATTATACCGATAGTCACCGGGAGTAAATCAGACGTTAGGGTAAGAACGCTAATGCAAAAACGCCCCCAAATTGCGGAGGCGTTGAGATATGGTTTGAAGAGTACCGATGTCGTTACTGTAATGCCGGTAGAATTTTCGATAGTTTATCCAGTGTCTCCTGATACTCGGCCGCACACTCACTGTCTGCGACTACACCACCACCAGCCCACGCATAGAGGTTGCCTTTTTCTGCGACCAGAGTACGAATGGTGATACTGGTATCCATGCGGCCATGACGCGAAATATAGCCAATACTGCCACAGTAAGCACTGCGTCGGTGTGGTTCTAACTCTTCAATGATCTGCATGGCACGCACTTTTGGTGCGCCAGTGATTGAACCACCAGGGAAGCACGCACGCAATAAATCCGCTGGGGAGTATTGTTCGTCCAAATCCGCTCGAATCGTGCTTACCAAATGATGAACGGCCGGGAAGCTTTCAATATCGAACAGCTTTGGAACATGAACGCTACCCGGTGATGCGACGCGGCCAATGTCATTACGAAGCAGGTCTACAATCATCAAGTTTTCAGCCTGATCTTTCTCTGCAGTTTGCAAATCATGTGCATTTGCTTGATCTTGCTCTGCATCGAGGCTGCGAGGGCGCGTACCTTTGATCGGTTTGGTCTCGATGCCCCGGTCTTTTAGTTCCAGAAAGCGTTCTGGCGAGATGCTTAAAATTGAAGACTCAGGCATACGAATAAACGCAGAAAAAGGCGCTTGGTTGGCCGATTCCAGCTTTAGGTAGGCTTGCCATTCGCTGCCGGTATATGGCGCATTAAAACGCTGGGCTAAGTTGATCTGGTAGCAATCACCGCTTAACAGGTATTCCTGCACGCTATCAAAGCGGGAGGCATACGACTGTTCAGTCATGTTTGATTTCCAAGGCCCGGTCAAACTAAACTCAGTGTCTTGCACTTCCGTTTGTTTATTGAGCCAATCCCAGGCTTGCACAATGTTTTGTCCAACCATACACGCTTTTTTGAGCTTGTGATCGACAACGAACGCCCACTCGTACAGGCCAACAGCCATATCCGCTGTCTGCAGATCTTTTTCGGCAAGTTCCGGCATGGTTTCAACGCGGCGACCTAAATCGTAGCTAAAGTAACCCAGTGCGCCGCCAACAAACGGTAAGTCCCATTCTGAGCTTAGGTTTACACTCGGTAGCCATTGCTGTTGCAATTGGTCGAGCAGGGCAAACGGGTCCTCATTCGATACATAATCGTCTGAAGGCGTTTTAATGTGTGTGTTATCGGCAATAGTTTCTATCGTCGCTACGGGATTCGCTACGAGAATATCAAATCGGCTGTCGATATGGGTCTCAGATGCGGAGCGCAGCAACATCGCCCATGGCTGGTGCTGAATACGAGAAAAAAGGCGAAGAGCTATGTCTGGTGCGTATTCCAACGCTTTAAAATCAATGAATTGATTATCCATGTTGTTCATTTGTGTAATTTGTGACAAAGAGATCGTTCACTGCATGGCATGTCATGGGCAGCAAGAGTATCATATTCCACCGTATAGCCAAACTTCCTCTATACAAAGGGTCCTGAGGAAGTTTTACTATACAAGAAGGCGACTTCAGTAACTCGTATGTCGATATCAGCCATTCGACATCGGTTTATAAAATGTGTTTATAAAAAATGAAGCTCAAGAGAGCAA
Organism: Vibrio sp. YIC-376; assembly: GCF_052353105.1. Classification (NCBI taxonomy): domain Bacteria; kingdom Pseudomonadati; phylum Pseudomonadota; class Gammaproteobacteria; order Vibrionales; family Vibrionaceae; genus Vibrio; species Vibrio sp. YIC-376. The sequence continues at coordinate 13,837 of NZ_JBBWFK010000008.1, read as the reverse complement.
TTAGCTCAACAGACACGATTGAAGCCAAGCCAGTAATGGAAGCATAACTATAACGAGGCATGTAATGACGGTAATTCGCAAGCAGGATGTCATCAGCAGTGTTGCTGATGCGCTACAGTACATTTCTTACTACCACCCGCTAGACTTTGTTCAAGCCCTTGAAAAAGCCTACCACCGCGAACAGAGCCAAGCCGCGAAAGACGCGATTGCGCAGATTTTAATTAACTCCCGTATGTCAGCAGAAGGCCATCGCCCAATCTGTCAGGACACAGGTATCGTGACTTGTTTTGTCAACATCGGCATGGGTGTTCAGTGGGACTCAACGGACATGACTGTTCAGCAAATGGTAGATGAAGGCGTTCGACAAGCATACACGAATCCAGATAACCCATTGCGTGCCTCGGTTCTGATGGATCCTGCTGGTAAACGTATTAACACCAAAGACAACACGCCAGCGGTAGTACATATCAATATGGTACCGGGGGATAAAGTTGAAATTCAGATCGCGGCAAAAGGCGGCGGTAGTGAAAACAAAACTAAGATGGTGATGTTAAATCCATCTGACGATATTGCTGAATGGGTAGAAAAAACACTACCAACAATGGGCGCTGGTTGGTGTCCACCGGGCATGCTTGGCATTGGTATTGGCGGTACGGCTGAAAAAGCAGCGGTACTGGCAAAAGAATCGCTAATGGAACATATCGATATTCAAGAACTTATCGATCGCGGCCCACAAAACGCAGAAGAAGAGCTTCGTCTTGATATCTTCAATCGCGTGAACAAACTTGGTATCGGTGCGCAAGGTCTTGGCGGCCTGACTACGGTAGTTGACGTTAAGATCAAAACAGCGCCAACGCACGCTGCGTCTAAGCCAGTATGTTTGATCCCGAACTGTGCAGCGACTCGTCACGTACACTTCACGCTAGATGGCTCCGGTCCGGCAGACTTAACGCCGCCTAAGCTTGAAGAGTGGCCCGATATCACCTGGGAAGCGGGCGCGAATGCCCGTCGTGTTAACTTAGACGAAGTGACACAAGCAGATGTCGAGCAGTGGAAGACAGGCGAGACAATTCTTCTTTCTGGTAAGATTCTTACTGGTCGCGATGCGGCACACAAACGCATCCAGACGATGTTGCAAAATGGTGAGGGGTTACCTGAAGGAGTCGATTTCAAAGGTAAATTTATCTACTACGTAGGCCCAGTAGACGCGGTGGGTGATGAAGCCGTTGGTCCTGCTGGTCCAACAACGTCAACACGTATGGATAAGTTCACGGATATGATGCTTGATGAAACAGGCATTATGGGCATGATCGGTAAAGCGGAACGTGGTCCTGCGACGGTAGAATCTATCAAGAAGCACAAAGCGGTTTATCTAATGGCGGTTGGCGGAGCAGCTTATCTGGTTGCTAAGGCAATCAAAAAAGCGCGCGTGGTAGCGTTTGAAGATCTGGGTATGGAAGCGATCTACGAATTTGAAGTAGAAGACATGCCAGTGACTGTTGCGGTAGACTCTAACGGTGTGAATGCTCACCAGATTGGTCCTGACACTTGGAAAGTGAAAATTCAAGAGATGGAAGCTTAATATAAACGGCACTTTAAGAACGTCTCAGCCATGAGAATGTGACAAGGTGCTGATTTACCTAGCAAACAATTGACAAAAGTGCAGCGAAAACTGCACTTTTTGTCTATATACTAGGGTATATAAACCTTTGGGCATAGCAACAGACGTTATGCGAACAATAATAATTGGGAGACGGCATGCCTCGTTTTATTCAAATTCTACAAATTATTCTTGCTGTTGTGGTGGGTGGCTTTGTTGGCTATGACTTGATTCTTCACGGTATCAGTATCTTTGATGAAAAATACGTCACGATTACGTGTGTATTGTGGGTAGTTCTAGAGGTTGCTCTATTCGTTATCTACAAACTGATTGAAGAAGATTAGACCGCTTAGGCTTAAATCGTTTGATTGATAGTTAGAACACCGAAGCCTCTGAGAATACTCAGGGGCTTTTGTGTTTTTTGGCAGTGCTTTTTGCTGAGAGTACTTTGTTCATCTTGGATTAATGTATGTAAAATTAGACTCATACCTTTGTCGTTTACTAATGAGATAAATAAAAAGCATGAAAAGAATAACAAAAGAAGTGAATGACTTTATCAGCCGTGGCATGGATTCTAATGTCCGAATTGCCGTTACTGGCTTATCCCGAGCGGGTAAAACCGCTTTTATTACTTCTCTGGTTAATCAACTGCTTTATACGGCGACACACGACAATCTGCCATTACTGTCTGCAGCCAGAGATAAACGTCTTATTGGAGCCAAGCGGGAACCGCAATCGAATATGATGGTTCCGCGTTTCGCTTATGATGAAGCAATAAATCAAATTCATGCAACGCCGCCAGCATGGCCAGTACCGACGCGAGATGTGAGTGAAATTCGTTTGGCGCTTAAGTATAAGCCTAACAAAACCACCAAAAAGTTATTGAGCAAAACCGCGGTGCTTAACGTGGATATTATCGATTATCCGGGCGAGTGGCTTCTAGATTTACCCCTGTTGGATATGGATTTCGCGACATGGTCACAAACACAGTTTAATGCACTAAAAGGCCAGCGCAGTGAGTTAGCAAATTTGTGGTTAACAGAACTGGAAAACCTCGACCTTAATGAAAGTGTGAATGAAAAGCAGCTCGAAAGTGTTGCACATGCGTACACAGAATACCTTCACGCTTGTAAAGAGTCAGGTCTGCATTGGGTACAACCGGGACGTTTTGTTCTGCCGGGTGAGTTAGCCGGAGCGCCAGTTCTGCAGTTTTTCCCGTGTTGTATTGACGCGGATGTTAAGCCAGTTAAAGGCAGTAACTTAGCCATGCTGGAAACCCGTTTTCGTGAATATCAGCAAAAAGTGGTGAAGGCGTTTTATAAGCATCACTTTGCGACCTTTGATCGCCAGATCGTGCTGGTGGACTGCTTACAGCCTTTAAATGCCGGCGATGAGGCATTTTACGATATGCGCCAGGCGTTAGAGCAAATCATGCATAGCTTTCGCTACGGACGGAGCAGTTTTATTCGTCGACTTTTCTCGCCAAAGATCGACAAAGTCCTCTTTGCTGCAACCAAAGCGGATCATGTTACGCCAGAACAACACTCGAATCTGGTCTCTTTGCTGCAGCAGATGGTGCATCCCGCATGGCAAACGGCCGCGTATGAGAATATCGAGATGAGCTGTATGAGCATCGCATCGATTCAGGCTACAACGCCTGGGTTTATTACTTCTGGTGAGAAGACCATTCCGGCACTGCAAGGGACAACGCTCGAGGGCGAACCGATGACGATGTTCCCTGGTGAGGTACCAAAGAAATTACCTAATGCTGCATACTGGCAAAACAGCGGTTTTGATTTTACCTCTTTCCGCCCGATGCCGTCCGCCAGTGATGAGCCGATGAAACACATACGTTTAGACAAAGCACTGGATTACCTGATCGGAGATAAGCTGAAATGAGTGAATTCAAACCAAAGCAAGTTTTCTCCGACAAGGTTTTAGAGAAAGAACAGGATACGGAATTTGAAGATTTAACCGCGCAACAAGCCTTTACTGATAAAGAAACCTTTGTGCCCGTTGCGGTACAAGAAGAGCCGCCAGAAACGGAGCAGGAGTTACAACTTGAGCATGTGATTCGACCTAAACCCAGCCGTAAATGGTTAGCGACCGGTATGCTGGCTACGTTTTCTGGTCTTGTTGGTTGGCAGGCCGTGGATTCGCTCGTTACTGCAGTACAAACATCCGACTGGCTAGCGTTAGGCTGGGTCGGTTTTATCACAACAATCGCATCGTTCGGTTTGGGGGCGATTGGTAAAGAGTTATTGAAGCTGCGTAAACTAAGAAATCACTTCAGCATTCAGGAAGAAAGCGAGTTGCTTGTTAACAGTGACAGCGTTGGTAAGGGTAAGGCATTTTGTGAAAAAGTGGCCGAACAAAGTGGGGTGTTGGCTGAAAATCCGGGCTTTGACCGTTGGAAAAACAGTGTAAATCCAGCGCACAGCGACGCTGAAATTCTGGATATGTACGACTCGATGGTGGTCAGTCAGCAAGACAAACTCGCGACTAAAGTGGTGTCTCAGCATGCTACCGAGTGTGCTGCATTGGTGGCAGTGAGCCCACTTGCTGCTGCAGATATGATGTTGGTAGCGTGGCGTAATTTCAAAATGATCGACAACCTATCGAAAGTCTATGGCGTCGAGTTGGGCTATGCGTCGAGGCTTAAATTACTGAAAGCAGTATTTGTGAACATGGCTGCTGCTGGTGCCAGCGAATTAGCCATCGATGCGGGTATGGATTTGATGTCGATGGATCTCGCGGGCAAGATCTCAGCGCGAGCTGGGCAGGGGCTTGGTGTCGGTATTCTTACTGCGCGTTTGGGCTTGAAAGCCATGGCTCTGCTGCGGCCATTACCTTGGTATCCTGATCGTCAAGTCAAACTGGGTACGATTCGCAAAGCTGTAGCGGCTAAAGTTGCATCAATCACGATGAAACCGTAACTAATATCACCTTTGAAAGATAGGATTGCTTGACGCCATAACAAGGTTGATAGAAACTACTGTCAACTTTTCCTGACAGTTTGTTAATTGGGATATTTTCAGTGCGTCTTGAAGTCTTATGTGAAGATAGACTCGGTCTTACCCGAGAGCTGCTCGATATTTTAGCGTCTAAGAGTATCGATTTGCGCGGTATCGAGATCGATATCAGTGGCATTATTTACTTGAATTGCCCAGATATTGATTTTGATACCTTTAGTGAATTAATGGCCGAAATCCGTCGTATTTCGGGGGTTAAAGACGTACGTAAAATTCAATTTATGCCAATGGAACGCCACAATACAGAGCTTCTTTCATTGGTGGATAACTTGCCAGATCCAGTCTTCGCTATCGACCTGAAAGGCGCAGTGGATATGGCAAACATGTCAGCTTTGTCTTTGCTGGGTTTGCATAAGCAAGAAGTTATCGGCACTCAAATTGGCACGCTGCTACCAAGTATGCGCTTTTCCCGCTGGGCAGAAGGCGTGAACGCCAGAACGCGTGAAAATCTGGTCATTGATGGCTTGGATTACATTCTTGAGTTAATGCCGGTTTATATTAAAGATGAAGCGCAAAACTCGACATTAGCGAGTACGTTAATCACGATTCGCTCCAGTCAGCAAGTTTCAAAAATTGAAGAGACCGTGCCACTGCATAATCCGCTTGGCTTTGAGCATTTTGTCGGCTTATCTAACCGTCATAAGGCGCTGATGAATCAGGCCAAGAAGTTGTCCGTTCTTGATCAGCCGTTACTAATTGAAGGTGAAACAGGCACAGGTAAAGAAATGCTGGCAAAAGCATGCCATAGCCGTTCTGGGCGAGCGAGTAAGCCTTTCTTGGTATTGAGTTGTGCGTCTATGCCTGATGATGTTGCTGAGACAGAGCTGTTTGGTCATGCTCCGGGGTCATTTAATCACGAGCAAGGGCACAAGGGTATTTTTGAGCAAGCGAACGGCGGCACCGTATTTCTTGATGAAATCGGTGAGATGAGCTCACACTTGCAAATCAAGCTACTGCGTTTCCTTCAAGATGGTAATTTCCGTCGTGTTGGCGCAGAAGATGAAATGCACGTTGACGTGCGCATTATTGCGTCTACCAAACACAATCTTGCTGAGCTCTCAGAAGCGGGCCAGTTCCGTGAAGATTTGTACTATCGCCTCAACGTGCTGACGTTGAGCATTCCTCCTCTGCGTAAGCGTTCTAATGACGTCGCCCCACTGCTAGATCTGTTTGTTACTAAGCACTCGCAGAAATTAGGTATCGACAAGCCAGAACTGGACGAAGGTCTGGTGGATGCCTTAGCTAATTACCAGTGGCCGGGTAACATGCGTCAGCTTGACAACATGGTACTGCGCGCACTGACTGAAATGGATGGCCATTTGCTACAGGCTGAACACTTCAATTTACCTCAGCCACAATCGGTAGGCGGTAGTACGACGATTAATATAGATGGTTCACTTGATGAGATCATGCGTGATTACGAGTCACAAGTGCTTGAGCGTTTGTATCAATCATTCCCATCAAGCCGCAAGCTGGCAAAGCGTCTGAATGTTTCTCATACATCGATTGCCAATAAATTGCGTGACTACGGGATTCGTAAGAACTAAGACGGAGCTAAGGAAAACGGAATTGTCATTTGTAATGGAAGATAAAAGCTCATCCATCGCCGTTCACAAGTTGGACGGCGACTTACTTCTACGCACGGCTGAAATCGCTGACGCAGATATGATCGCCGAATACTTTCAGGTGAATCGCGAGTACTTAAAGCCGTTTGAGCCAACACGTGAAGAGGGCTTTTTTACTGTAACTGGTTGGCTACAAAAGCTTATCAAACTCAATGAACTCCATCGTCAGGGGCTAGGTTATTATTGCCTTCTCATCGATACTCGAACCCAGCGTATGTTAGGCACGATTTCATTCAGCGGTCTGGTACGCTTCCCATTCCACTCATGCAGTGTTGGTTATTCTCTTGCTCAAACAGCGCAAGGTAATGGGTACATGCGTCGCGGCTTAAAAATGGCTTGTGAATACATGTTTGATGTGCAAAACATGCATCGTATTCAGGCAGGGTACATGCCGCACAATAAACGCAGTGAAGCGGTCCTGGAGTACGTCGGATTTAACAAAGAAGGCTACGCGAAGGACTATCTTTTGATAGACGGAGAGTGGCGAGATCATATCTTAATGTCTCTGACTAAACCTAACTGGCAACCGAGGGCATGATGATATGGACAGATTAGAAAAACAGCTAAAGTTATTGATAGAGCTGGATCAGTTAAAAAGTGTCCTTCGTCGTACTCGGATTAAAAGCGCGGATGGCCGTCTGGAAAACAGTGGAGAGCACAGCTGGCACGTTGCTTTAATGGCCGTGTTAATGGAAGAGCATGCGAATGCCCCTGTCGATATTAGCCGTGTCATGAAAATGTTGTTGATCCACGATGTTGTCGAGATCGACGCGGGCGACACCTTTGTTTATGATACCGCCGCTTCTAAAGAGCAGGCAGAGAAAGAAATCAAAGCCGCAGAGCGTTTATTCGGTATGTTGCCAAGTGAGCAAGGTACAGAACTTTTAGCGTTGTGGCACGAATTCGAAGCCGCGCAGACCGACGACGCAAAGTATGCAAAAGCGCTCGACCGTTTAATACCGATGCTTCTGAATTATCATAATAACGGTCAAAGCTGGAAAGAACATGGCGTAACGCGCGAACAAGCGCTTACTATTAATAAAAGAATTGAACTTGGCTCTGTCACGTTGTGGGACAAAGCGAAAGAAATGATTGAAGATGCCACCGAAAGAGGTTGGCTGAAGTCGTAATAAAGGAGACTGAATGTCTTATTTGCCTTTGGACGAATACCAAAGAAAATGGATTTTTACTCACCAGTCGATGCCAGTGCCGGAAGAAGACTTAGTGCAGATAAAGCCGATGAGTCAGGCACGTTCCGCTCAGTTCTGGAAAGAAAATATCAGTGCTCAAAGCCCTGATATGGATCGTTTGAGCTCTCAAGATTGGCCGATGAATGAATCCAATTGGTCAGATACTGTCGACTGGATGGCAGCATGGGAATCGGACGAGCCAGAAATGCCTGCGGAAGTGGAAGCACATATCGATTGGCAAGATGATGTGACCGTTTATTTCTGCTACGAGAAATACAACGTCATCGAAACCAAATGGTCAATTTTCAAGAAGCATTGGAAGAACTTCCTATTCTATGACGATGGCCCTATGCTAATCGGCCGCCGCCGTTCACAAGCACTTTGGTTCGATTCAAAGGGCAACGTTAGGCTGGGCGAACGTAACTAGGTAACATGCTGCGAATAAAATCTGAAACCACCGATTTGGTGGTTTTTGTCTATCATAGGCTTGATAGTGGACTTAGAACTCCACTCGCTCCTCTTTCTATAACATGGGTGTATATCTGAGTGGTTTTTACATCTGAGTGCCCTAACTGTTCCTGTACTGTTCTTATATCGGCTCCCGATTCTAGCAGATGTGTCGCAAAGCTGTGTCTTAGAGTGTGGCAGGTTACCGACTTTTCAATACCCGCGTCTTTAGCCGAGCGTTTGACTGCTCTTTGAATTGCACTTTCGTTGATATGGTGCCTTCGCAACTCGCTTGTTTCCGGATCAACACTTAGTTTTGTTGAGGGAAACAGAAAATGCCAATTAAAGTCTAACTGGGCATTAGGGTATTTACGTTGTAGACCTTCTGAAATGTAAACACCAGCATAGCCCGCTACATGGCGATCTTTAAGAAAATAATTTCTTGCTATATTCATCTGTATTTTAAGTGGTTCGTATAGCTCTTTCGCCAAGGTCACTGTACGGTTCTTACCACCTTTGCCTTGCCAAACACGAATAGCGCCATAATCATAATCGATGTCCTGAATTCTTAATCTCAAGCACTCCATCACCCGAAGCCCAGAACCATAGAGTAGAAGTGTGTGTAGTTTGTATTTCGGATCGATATGTAAAATAAATCTGCGGATCTCATCCCGAGTTAAAACGGCTGGGAGTTTTCTCTCAGTAAGTGATTTTTGAAACCTCATATCTAGCGATAGAGGTGTTTGGAAAAAATCTCTGTATAGAAAGGCTATCGCATTGAGTGCTAAAGCTTGTGTTTTTACTGCGACTTTATCTTTAATGGCAAGGTGGCCAAGAAACTGAACCACGTCGTCTTCTGATAACTTAGAGGGGTGAGCAAACTCATGAAAAACGATATAACGTTTGATCCAAAATAGGTAGCTTTCGATCGTTTTATTCGAATAGTGACGCAGTATCATATGTTCTTTTACACTAAGTAAAAATTGGGATTTCATGGTGGTAGTGGCCTGGTTATTTATACAGGTTGATTAATTTAGCACCCTACAGTTAATTAACCTGCTTTTAGCCGTCTAATTGCGCGTGTCAGCACTCACATCCATACCTCGTTTCTATATGTTTCATACAGATAAGTGCTAGTATTCATATTTGTTTATGTTAGAAAAACGGCTGTAGTGCGTCTGAAAGACGGCAAAAAGCCGTATAGAAAGCGTTATGTTGCATAAGCAACTCTCACTTTTAATTTAATTATTATGGTTGTATTTATGATTCCACATCAAAAGTTTGTCTTTAGGGGAAAGTGCCCTAGCTGTAAAAATGTAATCGAATATAACAGTGTGCAGTTCTCTCTTGATAATGATCGAGGAGAAATGATAGCAGAGTGTTCAAAATGCGAAAAAAAGTTGAAAGTACCTACTATAAACCCTATGGAGTCATATATAACTCTTGGTGCAAGCAAAGAGGATTATGTTGACTACGAGATTTCTAAACCTACTAGTCATGCTCACTTAGTAGAAATAATCCAATTCGAAAGTAATCTAAATGTTCCGAAGCCAGAATATAATTTAACAACAACTCCCATTTATTCGTGTAGTAGCTGTGGAGATAGGTTGGATGAACTAGCTTTCATAAAGTTAAAAGGGTCCTTTTTAGCCGTTATAAAAGAAGAGAATAATTATACGAGTTTAGTAATTAAGGGTTATGCTAACTTCGCTGATAAATTCATAATTTCAAACACTATAACGTGTTCTTGTCAAAAAGAATATGATACTTATTTCTTTAAGAAATACGATCATAGTGGTTATGAATTAGCGGACTTTAAGTTAGGTGCAATAACTGGTGGCGACGCCCTTGATAATGATATTGATGGTACAAAGTCTAAAACTGAGTGTATGGAAATATTAAAGAAATGCCTTATCCGTTGGGATTTTTTATTTGATTCAGTTTATGTAATTACGCCATTCTTTGGTTATCAACATCTACCAGAAGAAAAATTATTGGACACATGGTTTAGTATAATAAATCAGCTTAACCCAGATAGATCAAAGATAATAACCCGCACAGCCACACTTAACATTTTTAAGAAAGCATTTAGCAATCAAATTCATGATTACAGTTTTTTAAATGAATATGCTCTCGGGGTTCCTAGTGTTGATAATGCTTCAAAATTACAGGCATCTCATGCAAAAATATACTGCGGAGTTTCTAGTGATTACTGTGAGGTTGTCCAAGGTTCTGCAAATATCGCTTACGGACCAAGTAGTGAACAGATATCGTTTCATCAGTTTGATAGTTACAACAAACTTTATAGTAAATACCTTCAACACTTAAATGTTAAAGATATTCCAAAGTCTTTAGATATCAACTCAAATGTAAGTGTTCTATTTATAGAGAAAAATGGCTTTAAAGCAGAGACTTTAAAGAACAATGAATTGATAATGATGGTTAAGTAAAATTCTCTGTGTACCGTACCAACAACATAACAAACAATTTAAGAGTGATTCAGCACGCTTGGCATTTTTGGTTTGGGTTGAGTTCAGTGATTACGGTGGTCAAATTAAGTGTCGTGGTCGCGTGCTTCACACCTTAATTGGGCGTTACAAGCCTTAAAGTACTACATAGGATATTGAACATTGGAAAATACAGAGAAACAAAAAGGACCTGGCTGTCTTGGATTTGTAATTGGTGGAATGTCGTTCATTCCTTTGATTGGCGTTGTATTTGGAATTGTAGCAATTATCTGGGGTTTCAACTCAAAAAGTACAAAGCTGAAATTAGTGGGTCTTTGCGGTATTAGTTGTACTTTTATCTTGTATGGGACGCTTGCGTACTTGGGTTTTGTACAAGAAGGAGGAGTGTACGATGATCTGCGATCTGAGTTAGTAAAAGTACAATTGACAAGTGCAGTACAAGCTATTGAATTATACAAAGTTCAAAATGGTGTATACCCGACATCATTAGAACTTTTACAAAACTCTTTACCACAAGGCAGCTTGGTATCTCTAAACGATGCAGCAGAAGTAAGTATTTCCGGAGAGACACTGTATTACTATGTTGTTATTGATGAAAATCACTATCATATTCGGTCATATGGAAGAGACGGAGTAATTAATACATTGGATGATATTATGCCAACACCGATAGAAAATGTAGGGCTAATAGCCGACTATCAAGTAGAAAACGGCTTATAACAAAGCATTTAAGAGGGATTCTCAGTTTTACCATAAAGCGCTGTTTTATAAGTTCTTTTTTCTTGATGCCACCCCTGGGGGGAACATTGAGGGGAACTGCGGAAAATAACTCTTAATTGTGATTTAAATCACTATTTTTGTTTATTTTTGTTTCGGCTCTTCACCGAATAGCCTCTCAGAGCAAAATGTGCTCAAGAGGAGCAATTCAAGTTTGTGGAACTAATCTCAGGCTTCGAGATACTTTTTAAGATAGCGCCCAAGCTTTTTAAAGCGGTAGCTCTTGCCCCATTTCGTGCTGGCAACAAGTAAGAAACCCTTACCAGTTGCTTTCCAATTCAAAGCAATTCTTTAGTTGTTGCGTCCGCTGTAACTGTGACAAGCTCTGCCCCGAAATGAGCTAGCTAGTTAACTGCCTTACGGCTATAGGTTAATTGAAACAACTTATTTAGAGTAGTGGGTAAATGTGCAAGCCACTAGCTTATAAGTCTTTGCCCCTTTTCGTGCTAGCGACGCTCAACCTTTCAAACCACGGTGAGGTAATTTTGCCCTATTTTTTCTCATACCTTAGGAGTATCTAAGGATATAGAGTTTTACCAAATTGTCTAATTCGTGCCAACCACACTCAACATTTCAAACCTCTGTGAGGTGGCTTGACCTACGTTTTCTCATACTTTGTGTGAGTCTGCGGATTAAGGGGCTTACCACTCTTAACCAATTGTAAAAGTTATATTTACTGAGGTGGTATATTTGATTCATAATATGCATCTTGTTGGTAGGTTGTGAAGTTTGAATATTCTGAAATGGAAAGTGATAAAAAACTAAGAGTAGTATTTGGTCTAAAGAGGGCTTCAGTATTACCTGGAGAAGTTTTGATCTATCCGTCATTTGATAACTGGAATGACTTTGGATTTAAGATCAAATGTACCTGTTCTATATTCAACACGCTAACTGATAGCACATTTACCTTTGGTACTTATATTGGCTTTCTGTCTTTGGATTCAAACCAAGTAAACAGTAAAACCCACAAGGAAATGAATGAGGAGTCGAGAAACTTATCTAAGAGGTTTTCAAAAGATCCTGAGGCGTTTAACTCCTATATCGATAGTATGCAGTTTTTTACAATGCTACCCAGTATGGCTGACTATCGGATGGTTGTTGAAGCTCTGGGTTCAGTGCAATTAAAAGTTGTTTTACAAGCGATTAACGACATGGTGCTCCATAAGGATTCATCTGATAAATGGGTTGATGCTGCAACAAGGTCTGAAGTGTTCCAACTAGGGTTCATGCGACATTCCGAAGGGTTCTTTGCATTCAATAATGCAGACAGCTTGTTAGCAGGTGTTCAAGATGAAGTCTTTGGTGGGATATCACAAGAGTTGGATCTAAATTTTTCTTTAGACGGGTTTAAGAATCAACATACAATCCCTTTAAAATACGACCATCAAAGCATCATACCCAAAAGAATAAACGTTTTAATAGGAAAGAATGGGCTAGGTAAGAGCCAAGCATTAAAGTCATTTTGTAGTGGTCAACAAATTCCGGACACAGATTTAAGCCGATTTTCGGCATTGACTGGCGACAGCCCATCATTGGCTTGATGAGGCCGTTGCCGATTATAGTAGTCCATCAAATAGTAGCTGATATCTTTCTTCGCTTGAGTTTGGGTCAAGTAACCCGTTGCTGGTACCCATTCAGTTTTTAGGCTTCTAAATAGCCTCTCCATTGGAGCGTTGTCCCAACAGTTACCTCGACGACTCATGCTTTGGGTTATGCGATATCGCCAAAGTCTTTGACGAAACTTACGACTGCTGTACTGGCATCCCTGGTCTGAATGGAACATCACGTTCTGAGGCCGCCCCCTTTGCTCCCAGGCCATATCTAGGGCTTTAGAAGCTAATTTAGCATCAGGCTTATCCGATAGAGACCAACCCACGACGCGCCGGCTAAAGAGGTCAAGTACCACGGCGAGATAACTCCACTTAGAACCTGACCAGATATAAGTAATGTCACCGCACCACACTCGATTTGGAGCAACCACAGAGAATTCACGCTTCAGCAGATTCGGGATATCCAACCGCTCTGATTTGGCCTGCTTATATCGATGCGAGCCTGGCTGTTTGCTCATCAGACCGGCTTCTTGCATTATCTTCCGCACCTTAAATCGCCCGATGTCGATGTTTTCTGAACGTAACATGGATACAAGGGCACGACTGCCAGCAGCACCTCGGCTCATGTTGAAGAGCTCTTTAATTCGGCTTGCTAGCCGAATGCGATTAGCGTCCGGCTTTCTCTGTTTAAACTCGTAGTAACAGGAAGAAGCCACATTGAACAGTTCGCAAAGCATCTTGACCGACTCATGCTCCCTTAACTGATCAATTAACGAGAACGTTCGAGTTCGTCCGACATTAAGAGAGCGGTGGCCTTTTTTAGTATGGCTTTCTCTCTTTCTAATCGACTAATTCTGGCTTCTAATTCCTGGATTTTTTGTTGTTCAGGCGTAAGGGCCTTGGCCGCCGGAGTTGTACCACCACGCTCAATCTTGAGTTGGTCGACCCAACGTCGTAAAGCTGTTTCACCAACATCCATGGAGCGTGCTGCTTCAGGTACCGAATATCCTTGGTCAAGCACCAAGCTTGCAGCATCCATTTTGAATTCAGCAGAAAATGTACGTCGTTGTCGTTTTGTCATGGAACACCTCATTTATGGTGGAGACTTTACCACCTAATTTGGTGTCCGGGATCATTAAACCACTACA